>CAKZRU010000089.1 GCA_937146725.1 uncultured Myxococcales bacterium | reverse complement strand
CAATTACTCCAACTTAAAACCACGATCAAGAATATGAGCGATGCTGGTTTGGATGATGAGCAAATCGCTTTGTTTTTGAAGTTATCGCCTGAACAGCTTCAAGAGTTAAAGGCTTTGGATCTTTAGATTGATTGTGAGTAAAATCGTTGGGCTTACGGCTGTAAGTAAATCATACAGCCTGTGTAAGCAGAGCAAACAGTGTAGTGTTTTAAAAACAGCACAGTTGTTTGATCTAAATTAACAATTACTTAATTAGTTATTAATTATAGTATCTTATAAACTAAATAAGCTAATTGGCACCAATCTTTCATAAGCCATAAACTCCACTTAATCCAACTTGGAGTTTACCATGAGTCCACACCACCCCGATCAGGGCTTTGACCTTCAGCCACTTAAGGTTAAAGTGACCTATGATACATCCTTTAAGTTTATCTTTGCTGTACCCAATGAAACCGAAGCCATTCTTGCTCAACTTTTAAACGACTTGCTGTGTCTTGAAGATGAGCAAAAGATTATTGAGTTGAGCTATGAAAATGTTGAGCTTATCAGTGAAAGACAGGGCGGACGCTGTTTGATTTTAGACCTTAAGGTCAAGGATCAGCAAGGCAAAACCTACAACATTGAAGTCCAAAGACGAGATTCTGACCCAATTTTGACTCGCGCCATATATCAATCTTCTCGCCTTACCACCGAGCAACTAGGTCAAGGCCAACAGTTTAAGGCTTTAGAGCCGGTTGTCTGCGTTTTGCTGTGTAATTACAGCACTTATCCTGACCAAAGCGCAGTGCGGGTTTTTAAACTTGTTCCCTTTGACTTAAAGGACCATGAACAAAGACAGCCATTAGCCTTTAAAAACAAGGACTTTGACCCCGCTACGCATCCACGCTATACTCAACTTAAAAAGCGCGTCACTGAAGCTGAAAAGTCCTTGGAACACCTGTCAATTTATCTAGTTGAGCTTGATAAAAAAGACAGTAGCCTAAGCGATCATCAAAGAATGTGGCTTAAGTTTTTACTGAGTTCCACCACCTACCCCCATACCCCTATTGACGAGTCTAAAGGAGATGAAATGAACGAATACAGTGATTATTATTTTGTCCCTAACAATGCCTCAGAGCAAACCATGCAGCGCATTAAAGAAGCCCAAGAGCGCCTACACCGCTTTGCTGCTGATCCCGGTAAGCGAGATTTATACTTTCGTGAGCAATTAGAGCGGATTACCTACAACAGCAACATGTCCGATGCCTTTGAAAGGGGCATTGAGCGGGGAATAGAAAAAGGCATTGAGCAGGGCATTGAGCAGGGCATTGAGCAGGGCATTGAGCAGGGTCAATTACTCCAACTTAAAACCACGATCAAGAATATGAGCGATGCTGGTTTGGATGATGAGCAAATCGCTTTGTTTTTAAAGCTATCGGCAGAACAGCTTCAAGAGTTAAAGGCTTTGGATCTTTAGCTATTAAAGCTGAATGAACTTGTCAAGCCCCGTGTGCAATTAAGTCCCTGTGTCGTCTCATGGCTTACGCCAGACGACCCTGTGACTTAACAGCCCACTTTTTGCATAGAGAAATGGTACTAATGATCAGTTGTTCAGTATGTCAGTCGATCGATCTGGCGAGACGACCACCGCGGTTGAAGTGCTGGGCCGACGGGCTGTTGTAGTAACGTACGGCAGTCCGCATATCGGACGCGACGTCGTACCAGCCACCACCCCGCAGAACACGAAGGGCCGTTGTGCTAGCGTTATAATTGGAATCGCTAGCGTTTTCAGGACAGGCACCAGTACACCAGCCACTGCCATCATTGGGCGCACCGTTGTAATCACTATGATATTCGTCTTGTACCCATTCCCATACATTACCGGCCATATCGCATAGGCCTTGGGCGGTGTTACCGTTAGAATATGAGCAAGCGTTTGAGGTGCCATTTCCACAAGTTGATCCGTTATAATCAGCATAAGTACAGTTTGGCGATGCATTGCCCCAAGGATAGGTGTTGTTTTGGCCTTGTCCACGAGCTGCATATTCCCATTCTGCTTCTGTGGGCAAGCGAGCCCCAACCCAAGCCGCAAACTCATTGAGCTGGAACCATGAAATATAATTTACTGGGTGATTACTAGCATTTGCTCCATAATTGCAGTACGGGCTTGTAGAAGTGCTAGTGCCTGTACAGTTAGGCGCAGTACAAGCGCTAGCGCTGACACACATTTTATACATGGCCACAGTGACTTCGGTTTGCATCAGGTCAAAGTCTGATACGGTCACACTGTGAATGGGCAGCTCATTAATGCTACCAGCGCTTGAACCCATGCTAAAGTTGCCACCTTGGATTCTTACAAAATTCAAGTTTGGACAACCGCCTTGACTTTCACAAGGTGGAGCCGAACCGGTGCATGAACTTGAACACCATGATTCGCCATCACATTCTTCGTTGCCGTTAACAATCCCGTCTCCGCAATATTCTACCGCACCCGCTTGTTCGCTACAATCGGCAGCACATACAGTACAGGCTTGCTCACCATACACACAACTTTCGGTCACAGTATTGCCATCATCACAAGCTTCGGGGCCATTGGTAACGCCATCACCACAAAAGGAAACCGCGCCGGATTCATTGGTACAACCTGCCGAACACACAGTACAGCTAAGCTCACCATAAGGACAGGCTTCAGTTACAGCATTGCCATCATCACACTGCTCACCACCATTGATTTGATTGTCACCACAATAACGCGTTGCACCAGCTTGCTCACTGCAATCATCGGCACACACAGTACAGGCTTGCTCACCATAGGCACAGTTTTCGGTAACCCGATTACCATCATCACAATCCTCATTGGGCTCAAGCGTACCATTGCCACACTCTAACTGACATCTAAAGTCACAGCCATCACCACCGGACAAATTACTGTCATCGCACTGCTCGGCGGGATCAAGGGCACCATTACCACACAAAAAGGCCTGCAAACGCAAAGGAGGCTGTGAACCACAAACAAGGTCAACCACTCCGGTGATGACTTGATTATTTACTACTACCGGATTGATGCGACAGTTTGTATCGGACTCTACCGAGCCTTCAACCACTAAATTATCGCGCAAGCGCCATGCATCGTCAGCTTCACGCTCATACACAATATTCCATGAGTTTAACCGACGAACAGCCCCATTGCGATCATCAAGATCTGTATCGATCATACGCAAACGCCACCGACCAGCAACTGGCCCCGAAAAAAGCGAATCTAACGAAGTTTCCGGTGTAGTCAAATCAGGATAAGTGGTGACCAAGTTAACGCCACTTGCACTGCCATTTGGTCCATCATGTAAAGTAAAACTAGTACCATCTGGTGCGATAAGCACAAGCTTTAAAAAGCTAATTTCCGGATGAGTAATATCAACACTCACACTAAACTGAGTTAAAAGACCACTATCGGTGATCTCGAGCTCTGCCGAGTCTACTCCACTTAGATTTGCTCGAGGAATATCGGTGAGTGTCTCATCGAATTCGTCTCCCTCAAACAATCGAGTCAGCGGACTATTTGCCTCAACATCAGGTACAACTTGACCAGCATTAAGCACAGTACTGTCACTAAGAGTTAACTCTAACTCACCGGTTTGATTGATATTCGCCGAGTCAACGCTTGTACCTTGCTCACCTTGTGGGCCGGCAGGACCAATTAGACCTTGCTCACCTTGTGGGCCTTGCTCACCTTGTGGGCCGGCAGGACCAATTAGACCTTGCTCACCTTGTGGGCCTTGCTCACCTTGTGGGCCTTGTGCGCCCGCAGGACCGATTGGACCAATAGCCCCTTGCTCACCTTGTGGGCCTTGCTCACCTTGTGGGCCGGCAGGACCGATTGGGCCAATAGCCCCTTGCTCACCTTGTGGGCCGGCAGGACCGATTGGGCCTTGCTCACCTTGTAGGCCTTGTAAACCTTGCTCACCTTGTGGGCCGGCAGGACCGATTAGGCCTTGCTCACCTTGTAAACCTTGCTCACCTCTTAGTAATTCACTGTGATTGGTGGCTAAATCTGCACTCACCGCTGCTTGAAAACTTTCATCTTGAGCAAGTTCAGCTGAAACATCAGCTACATTCGCCGCCTCACCTTGTGGGCCGGCAGGACCGATTGGACCTTGCTCACCTTGTTCACCCTGTGGGCCTTGCTCTCCGGGCGTTCCAGGTAAACCTCTTAATCCACGTGGGCCTTCAGGACCTTCGGGACCTTCGGGACCAACCAACAAATCGGCAACAAAATCACCGTTAATATCCGCAGGTGCATCAAGCGCAATATCCGGTGCATATCCTAACATCGCCTCAACCCAATCAGGAAAACCATCAGCATCACTGTCTTGATCCAAGTCAATGCTTGCTCCATTCGCACCCTGTTCACCCTGTGGACCTGCAGGACCAATTGGGCCTTGCTCACCCTGCAAGCCAGGTAAACCAGACTCACCTTGTGGACCGGCAGGACCAATTGGGCCTTGCTCACCTTGTGGGCCTTGTTCACCCTGTAGGCCTTGTTCACCCTGTAAGCCTTGCTCTCCCTGTGGACCTTGCTCTCCACGCAAAACATCAGCTTGTTCAGTCACAATGGTTTCGGCTAAACCCGTTTGAAAGTCACTGTCATTTGCTAACAGATTGGCGACCTCTGTGGAATCTGCAGTGCCTCCTCCTGTTCCTTCAATAGGCTGACCCACCCACTGACCTTGAGCATTAATCACCTCTTGCTCACCAATACTCACTGAAGCAGGGTGGATGTTTTCACCCACAACATCTGTTGCATGATCAGCCACCTGCGCCACATCTGCTTGCACTGCTCTTTCGGCCCATTGCGCGCGAATGGCAGCACCCACTCTTAAACGTGGCGTCAATTCCACATCACCTTGCACTTGTATACTCATAAACAGAGGCGTATCTGGCGAAGTCGTCACTGGCAACGCTGTTTCAAGACCTAAACTGACTTGGAAATAGCCTTCACTTACCAAGACTGACTCAAGCGTTTCTTCCCAAACCACAGTGCCTTCAGTTAAGGCATCATACATTCTAAAAGTCACATCTCTTTCGCCATTGACCACAGTGCGATCAAGGTTACTAATATATCCCTGATACCCCAAAGTTAATGGCTCCGGTACACTTTGCGCAAATGCGGTCATGCTTAGTAAAACTATACTCAAAAGCACAGGCAATACGGATGTTAAGTTGAATTTTCTCATTCAAGCTCCTTAATTATAATTGGCTGAGTTATCTTAAAGCAAAACTTTGGCAATATTTCAAAAGTTACAGCCTTTTATTAAAATATTCCACAAATGAAAACCGTTCATAATTCCAGATACATCTCGCCCATGCCTTAACCATAGGTTAAAGCTTTAAAATGTTATCTCAGTATTACTTGTCCTTATATTATTGAACTTACCATTACCAATTAATCAAAGTGCCACTACGTTATCGCTCACCTCAAATCAATCAGGTGAATACCGGCCACCAAACAAAGGAACGCCACCGACAGGAAAGCAAATTGAAGCAGTGTCGCAGCCTAAGCGAATCGCCTGTCTTAAATCAGCCGAAACCTCTTGAAACTTGGCTTTGAACTGGAAGTATAGAGCTTGATAAGCCTTAAGTGCTTTAATACACTTTGTCCGACATAAAGGCCGAGTGCCATAATTGGGAAACTTTACCTTGAGTACATTTTCACTGAGAACCATCTTCATGCCAATTGCCGGTTTTGAACCACGTTTTAAACGAGCATCGCGAGTAGCTTCGGCACTCAGTTTTATACACTTTTGTTTGTATTCTGATTTGGATAACTGAGCCCACATGGGTGGCGGAGTCAGTTTGATTTGATGCAAAGTTGTAAACTCGCTAATGAGTTTACCTTCACGGCGTTGTTTTGAGTGATAATAAGCAGTTCGGTCAATCCATGGCCCACTGACTTTTTTACCCATAACTAATTGACGATAACCATGCAATCCAGTCCAGTCTTTTGGGTGATCGACTAGCCCTTCTTTGACCGAATTTTGAGTAATATACTTAAATACATCTTCAAGTGCATTTTCATCAAGGATCTCCTCACTTGAATACCGTTTTTGCCACAAAGTCCCATGCCAATTATGAACACGAGCAAGCTCTCGGGCTAGGTTGCCTTTGAAATGACACATAAACTCAGCAAGATCAGGGCTAGACTTAGAACTTAAAAGCAAGTGAAAGTGATTACTTAAAAATACATAATGATGAAGCTCGATTGTGTCTTGGTGTTGCTCTAATGAGTAGGCCAAAACACCTCTAGTAATCGCTCGGATTTCTCGAGTTGGTTTTAAAAAACCAAAGCCTTGAATACATCTTGAAACCACATGATGAGTGGCCCAGTCTTGGGATTGGAAACGCAAATGGGCGGGCATACATATACTCCTTGAAGTAAAGAGGGGACATATACTCTCTCGCCAAAAATTAAGTTTTGTTGCGTGGAATTATGAAAAAAGTTTGAATATGGTTTAAATTTCCCTAGATTTCCGAGCTAAATATTTTTCTGCTTCCTTTAAAAATCTTTTAAAATCCTGACCCCACCTCTGGAGACTCTCACCTTGATCACCGTTGAACATCACCATGAAGTGCTTCCCTATTGGGCCGAACTCCGACGTACACTGCCCTTAGCTCCAAGGTTATTGACCCTCGATCATCACACAGATACAAGCCGGCCCTTTCGAAGACACTTGAGACGGAAAGCAAAAGCGCAAGGTCAACGTCTTTCTGATGAAGTAGAGCTTCAAATCTCAAAAGAGTTAGTTACCCAACTAAACTACTCAGATGCAAGTACGATAGAAGCCAAAATGGATATACTTGGTAATGATGAGCATGTGGTAGCTGCGATTGGTGCTGACATTATCCGTTCAGCCTTTGTCATCGCCCACAGAGCGGCAGATACTGATCAAGAGGTTTACCTTAAACACAAGATTATTTGTCGTGGTGTCGATGAATATGAGCGTGCCGGGCGAATACGGCCTCAGCCAAATAATGTGCTCGAAACAGAGTTTTTGGCCAAGCGCTTACAAGGCTTCGACGACATGATGATCGCACTTAATGAGCCTTTACTCCGAGAAGCACCTTTTATCCTTGATATTGACCTCGACTATTTCAATACCTTGCGTTCGGTTCGCCCGGAGTCATCCGAACTCATCCGTATTTTGGCGCAAGAGGCTGTACTGATTACGGTAGCAACTGAGCCTGAGTTTGTAACCTATTGTGCAGTAGAGCCTAATGTAACCTGGACAGGATTACTTGAGGACCTAAAAGAAACATTGGGAATGGATTAGTCTTAGTCTTAAAGAGAGTAATTTTACTTCAATTTTGAAGACTTTTTTGGGGTAAATATTTGGCTGCAACCTTTAAAGAGTCTTAAAGAGAGTAATTTTACTTCAATTTTGAAGACTTTTTTGGGGTAAATATTTGGCTGCAACCTTTAAAGAATTACTTCAATTTTGAAGACTTTTTTGGGGTAAATATTTGGCTGCAACCTTTAAAGAAGAAAGAAGGGGTAGGCTGCAACCTTTAAAAAGACCTTTAAAGACCTTTAACAAGTGTTCAAACCCCCAAAGCCTATTTACTGAGCGTTTTTGGCCTCTTTGAGTGAAACCTTGACAATAAAGCAACCACCACTTTTAGGGAAGCGGTCTTGATATCGAGCCATCGCTTCTTCAGCTTTGGCCCGTGTCTTGTATGGCCCAAGTCTAACTCGGTGGACCACACGTTTATCAGAGCCACGGTGACTTAAGGTATAGTTTTTAAGTCGTTCTTTATCCAAATCAGCAGTAAACTTTTGAGCATCTTTTAGTCGTGTACTCGCTTTAACTTGCACTGAATAACGAGCGATTTTATTGACTTTAACAGAAGCTTTTGAAGCTTTGGCTGTTGCTTTCTTTGCTTTTACTGACTGCTTCTTTGTTACTTGCTTCTTTGTTACTTGCTTCTTTGCTTCAACCTTAGCTTGCTGTTTTGCTGGTTCTTCTTCATCTGCAAATGGATCTTTAACCGCTTTTAACTGAGCGGTTTTCTTCACAGAGGGCTTCTGAATAGGCGTCACTTGAGTTTTGGTTGGTACTGGGCTCTCTTGGCCCTTGCTAGCTTGGTCATTAGAACTCTCAGCAATCACAAAGATTTCTTGTGGTCCTTTAATAATTCTAAAGTTCACTCGTCGATTCAAAGCTCGCCCGGCGTCAGTATCATTAGAGGCGATTGGGCGAGTATCACCATATCCTTTGGAGATGAGTCGCTTTGGCGCAATCCCCTTGGAAATTAAGTATTGTTTAACCGCTGCTGCACGATCATTGGATAGCTTTAAATTCTTTTCACGAGTACCGGTATCATCGGTGTGGCCTTCTACCCGTAATTCCTCGATTTGAGGGTATTTAATCAGAAGTGCGGCAACTTGATTGAGAATGGGATAACTCTTGGGCAGTAAAACACTTTCGTTATGCTTAAAGAAGACTCTCTCGGTAATATCAAGCAGCTGACCCTCGTCGGCATGCTCATCCTCAACGGTACTTGCAACGCTTGCTTTTTGATCCGGGCAGCCATCAGTATCTTCAAACCCATTGACTGTTTCTGCTTGATTTGGACAGCGATCATCTTGGTCCTTAATCCCATCATGATCATTATCAACATCAGGACAGCCGTCTGTGTCTTCAAACCCGTCACGATCTTCAGCAAGTTTAGGACAGCGGTCAAATTGGTCACTGATTCCATCTTGATCTTGGTCGCCATAGCTTGGCGCAGAGTGTATGACCGCTTGGCCCGAGCAATTCACAGTTTGCTCCTGCTCGCTTGCTTGATAGGTGAGCATAGCAAATAGACGCATTTCTACGCTGCCCATGTCGGTCCCAAGTCCAAAACCACCACCTAGGGTGACACTGATGTTCTTTACTTTATCGTCATTAGGACGGATTCTCAGTGCAAGTGAGCTTTCAAAAGGACTTCTTTCAAAAGTCATTAAACGCTGATGTGCTTCGGTCACAAGTTCAAGTGTAGGCTTGATCTGATAGGCCAAGCCCAAGCCCCACATAGGTGCACTCGAGCCCTCTAATCTGCCTAATTCACGATTGGTCATCAAATAACGATAAGCTAGGTTTAAACTACTTCTAAACTTATTATGTCGATATTCAGCACTTAGTCTTGGTTCAGTAGTAAAAAATCGTCTAGTGCCCTCACGCTCTCCATCACCACCCGGAAGATGATTTAACCAATTCAGAGCCAAAGCAAAGCCATTGCCCTTGCTTTGAATCAGTCCAAACTTGGTACTTAAGCGTAAGTCTCCCACACCATTGGCATCATCTACTGGATAAGGCTGACTTAGCCCAGAACTATGCAAGTAAGGCACATGAAGGCCCACTTCTAGCCAATCGGTTAAACCGATTACTCCGCTTAGTTCTAAGGCGCTGACATAATCGACTATAATTTCGGTAATATTGCCATTTGCATCGACTTTGACCAAGGGGTTACGGCCATGACTCACCGCCGTAGATAGGGCCCATTTACCCGGTTTGATCAGACGTGCACCATCAAGGCTGACGTAGTTCCAATCACCACTTGCTGGTGTGAAAAGCTGTAGGTCTTGCGCATGTGCATTGGGAGAAAAAACCGCTAAATGAGTCATCAAACTAAAGACTAAGATACTAAAAACAGTGCTCTTTTTAATGATGTGTATGAACACTTGCTGACTTTCTCTAAGTTTAAGTAAAAGAACAAACAACATGATAAAAACTAAAGGTAAAGTTGATGAGCTTGTGTTTTGATCACAGCCTTGTGGGCCATGACCGGTACCGGCAAAGTCACCTGTGGCAAAGGGATCAAATGGACTTGGTGCAACCCTTAAGATAAAGCGCTGATACGCTTCGCCTCCATCAGGAACCCACTCATCACCGGTTTGATGCCCATCGATTAACTTAAGCTCTATAAAGATCTCTCGACCGGTATCTAACCTTGGACTCTCCCAAATGATTTCCCAAGATCGTGGACTGCCTTCAATGGGACTCAAGGTCATGCCTTCAGGTATCGAACTACTAAATTGCAGTTTGAGTTCATCATTTAAGCCCGGGTCATCAGCGGTAATTTCATAGCGATAGGTTTCGCCGGCCACAACATCGGTCATTGTCTCACTGGTAAAATGAGGTGCTACATTTGAAATATACGCTTGAATGGTCGAACGCAGCGGTGCTGTTGGTTCTCGTTTTTCTAGCTCAACCTGATAAACGCCATCATCTTGATAGCGATGTCCAACTTCTTGTCCCTCACGAGCTTCACCATCACCAAAGCGCCATATCCACAGACGGTCTTCATCATCCAACTCTGAAAGACGATCACAAATACTAGGGTCTACCTTGGATTCAATATTGCCTTCGGTATTGGCTCTAAAGACAACACAGGATCCTTCTTCACCAATCACATGGTCCTCGTTAATCGCTTCAGACACCCAAGGCGGTAGATTTAGGTTTAATTCTGCTTCAATGCTTCGGCCCGACCAAGGGTCAAGGACTTTAACCTTAAGGGGATAAACACCGGCTCTTTCATAGCGTCTTCTTGTGGAGGGCTCAAGCTGTTCCTCAGGAGTCCACATCCCCGAATTATCCATATCAAAACTAAAGCGAAGTTGGTCAGGACTATCCTGATCACTTGCATTGACTCTGAGCTCTACTTCTCCGGCGCCTAATTGAGTAAGAGTCAATTCTAGGATCTCGGTTGAAGCATCAAGAATCGTGGCAGTAAATGGTGCTTGCGCACTTAGCCCACTACCGTCAGTTACCTTAATTGTTCCGCGATAATTGCTGTCACTATATGCATAATCGTGGTTTGCAGCATCACGGTTGAGTCTTGCCCATGGCAATGGCTCACCGTCAACCAGTTCTTCGTCACCCCATAAAATATCATACTTTAAGGGTGTACCTTCGGGATCATAGGCATCGACTTCAAAGTCGACATGACCACGAGGGCTGTATGTTAAGCGAATATCTGTGATTTTTGGTGCTTGATTTGCCTCAAGATTAATCACAGTTTCAGCGATTTCGCCCGACCAATTATCCTTAGCGCCTACTCTCACCTCATAGGGGCCGATGTCGTCAAAAACATGAACGAGTGTGCGATCAACTTGATCGGCTAAATCCCACTGTCCATCATTATTGAAGTCCCAAAAATAAGTGAGTTGCTCTTGGTCGGGGTCACTTGCTGAAATCCCTAAGTTGTAGTTCAAAGTTCCCTCAATCCATGATCCTCTTGCAGTAATTATGGTAGGTGCATCTTGAATTTGTACCAAGACTTCGCGCTCTGCACTCAGACCATCAGGATCCACCACTCTTGCGGTCAATACATATGGATTTGCTCGTAAAGCATATTCATGTGTACCAATCCCCAAGGGGGCAAGTTCAGCTTGCTCATTAATACGATCACCCCAGGTGACAAAATAGTCCAAACGCTCACCTTCCGGATCGCTTGCTTCAATGACCACACGGACTTGACCGGCAAAGCCAATAGTTAGACTTACATCAATAATTTCTGGAGGTAAGGGCTCGGTGCTTGGAACTTCAATCGTGGTCTCTGTAATGGTACCAGACCATGGATCACGCACCCCAATGCGGGCTGTGTAAGCGTTTCGGTCCGGATAGAGATGATTAGCGACATTGGGTGCAGTTGCCTCGTCATCCCACTGTCCATCACCATCATAATCCCAATAGTATTCAAGCTGAGCGCTATCAAGATCTCGGGCAATAACCGTAAACATACGCTCGCCATTGCTGAGTTGACTCTGTTGGGCTGAGCTAATGATTGTTGGTGCGTCTTCAAGCTGTAAGTCGAGTTGAGCAATATCTTCTTGGCCACCTGGGTCGGTCACTGTGGCTGTTAAGCGATACGTTTCAGCTTGGTATGCTAAGCGACGAGAGGCACGGCCACCTACAACGCGAGAGCTTTCGGCACCATCGCCCCAATCAAGTGAAACCACAATGTTTTGACCTTCGGGATCATGTGCTTCAACCAAAGCCTCGCTTTCGCCTCCGGGCGCAGCGGTTACACTAAAGAGATCAATGACCGGTGGTAAGTCAACCGGTGGCAAGAATGAAACTTCAAAGGTATGTGTAGCTTCTCCGCCACGTCCATCACTGACGGTAACACTTGCTTCATAGCTCGCCTGTTCAGCCGGATAAGTATAGACAAACACGCCGGACTCATTGACTTCTTCAGCAGCACCATGCCCAGCATCAAAACTATAGCTTAAGCGATCAAGATCGGGGTCGGTGGCCGAGGTCACAAAAGTAACGCTGTAGCCTTCTTCGATTTGACTGGTTTGAATAAAGATTGGTGGGCGATTAAGAAGGGAAACTTCGACTACAGTTGTTGCGGTGGCCCCCAAGTCATCAATGACCTCAATCGCGATTGGAATAGACGGAATATTGGGGTCATTCTCAAAGAAAGTATAGAAGTTGTCCAAAGTACCATCTTCTTCAAAAGTGCCATCATTACCTACATCAAAGCGATAGATCAGATTGTCGCTCTTGTTTGGGACATTTAATTGTAGTGTAGAGGTATTGCTTTCGGCAGCATCATCATCGATACACCAAACATTGACCAAGGAGCTATATCCATCATCCAAAGGATAGGGAGAGTCGCCGGCTTCAAGTTCTTGCTTACTGAGTGTTTGATCGGCTTGGCCATCATCATCAAAGTCAAGATATACGGTGTAATCATCACCGGCATCACGGGTGATTGGACGAGCAACAACCCCGGCCCCATGAATGACTCGTGCGTCAACAACAACTCTAAAGCGCCCACTCCACTCATTACGACCTTCGGCTCGAATAATCAAAGGTGGATTCAGCTGAATATCAAAGTCACCCCAAGAGGTTTCTGGGGTAATATTGGGGAGATGCACCAAAATAATAGCTTCGCTACTTAAACCGGTGCTATCTGTCACCGTCACTCTAATTTGATCGGTTCTTTCCCCCTCGCCAATGGGTCGATAAATTGGACGGTCACCCATATCACCATCAAAGTCCCCATCCTCAATAAACTCACCTTCACCCTCGATCACTTCATAGGTATAGGTTAAACCTAAATCACCATCGGGATCATAGCTTTCACTTAGATCGAGTTGAACGTCACCAACATTATTTCCGTCTATTTCAGCGGTGTATCCATTGTCACAGTCTTCACCTTCTGGGCAGGTATCAATCACCGGCGCATTTTGATTGGGCACAAACTCGATGATTGCTTGGCCAAAGCTGCACAAGCTACAGTCCGCTTGCTCAATCCCATCGGTGCATAGGTTACTCCACTGACCATCATCACACACTCTGATTGGAATGGCGATCAGATCACCAAGCTCTAGATCTTCGGGTAATAAAACCCTCACCGGTCCGTTTAGTCCTTGTTCTCCTTGGTCATTAAAGTCACCATCAAAGTTAAGATCAAAATCGATTGAGGTAATTGAATCTCTAATGCCTGCCGGTCGTCCATTATCACCAGGATATGGTGCCCGCAAGGCATCCAAGTCATATGAGCCACGTCCATCCAGGGTAACAAAGGCATCCAAATGGCCGGTATAAAAGACTTCATCACCCAAAGGATGCGAAACAATGGTCGGCGCATGATTTTCTAGAGCAACCCCCACTTCGACTGAGGTGTTATCCTCAACAATACGACCGTTTGAGTCCGTGATTCTTAGGGTCACTTGGTGAGTTCTAGATTCTCCCCAAGTCATCACCTCATCATAGCGATGAGTAAACTGTTCATCGGGATCAGCGGTTTCAAACTCCCAAAAAATCTCATCTCCGCTTACAACACCGTCTCCATTGCGATCCTCGTTACACATTTCGCCTTGATCAGCACAATCGCCATCACCATTTAGGTCTTGGCAGCCACTCACATTGGGAGGGCATGCAGGCAGGTTTGGGTCTATGTATGTGGCGACATCCCACTGATATAAAGTAATGCCCACATCGGATGATACCGAATGAGACCAACTATGATCAAAGGTCACCGCTTCTTGGGGGCTAATTCGCTGTGGAAAGGCGCGAGCGTAGGCAAAGACTTCTAACCAACTTTGGAGCATTTGAGTAATGATAGCGGTTCGCTCAATTTGCGAGATTTGTCCACCCCACACCCAGTCACCAATCCAATTCCAAGAGCCATCTTCAGCTTGTTTAGCTGTGGCATCGCTGTGACTTGCTTCCTCACCGGTGACAAAAAAGTCAACCATCGCCGCATCAAAATCAATCCCATTTGGTAGTATGCTCAATTCAGGAGTAAATGAGCGCATCCCCTTGACTGCCGTATATAAGAAGTAAAGGCCCCATTGCTGGCCACCGGTATACCAATCGCCTAGACTTTGCCAAGCAGCCCCCGACTCGCTTTGTACATCAAAAAGCTCTTGGTCAACCCAACCATAACCAACCAAAGCATTACCGGCCAGCTTATTGCCCCCACCGTGGTAAGGACAAATACCACTTGGACAATTCACTTCTAGCCATGTTTTTTGGCCTGCTCGATAGGCTTGATAAGTTTCTATGCCAAAGGCACGCTCCAATAAGCGCAATGCCTCGGGAGCCCATCCATTTGAGCTAGCATCATTACTTGTGCCCACTCCGCCAGCACAAACATAAGACCAGCCAGAGTCAGCGCCCATACAATGAATAAAACTATCCGCTAAATCCTGTGCAATCACAGTTAATGTACGGCCAAAAACACCATTGTCACCTGCTTCAGCGACATAGTCAGCAGAACCAAACAATGCGATGGGTTCAACCCAAGCAGTGGACTCATAGCTAAACCAATAACTTGAGCTTAATCCAGCATTTGCATTAAACTCTAGGGCTTGACCCGCAAGACCGATGACATCCTCATCATCAAACTGAATCGCATTCAGTTGCATAGTACTCAACATTGCGTTTAAACCACAGTGACTAGCGTGTCGATAATAAGGGTTTTGGTCACGTTGATCGCTAAAGCCATGTCCACGTCTATTAAAAACATTTAGAGCATGCCCTAATGCATACATTGGCTTGGAAGCGGGCAAGATACACAAGTGGGCTTGATCATGTCCAAAACCATCACCGCTACTATGTTCAAAGCTCAAAAACAAGGACCATAAAGCTTGATCAATCGCTCGGGCTGCATAAACACTTCTAGTATAGTTTAAGCGCTCATTGGAACCACATTCGGGGCTATTGGCACCATTAAAATAATCACCGCAAAGCTGTGCTCCAATAGAGAGAATCTTTTGCACAACCCTGATCTTCTCAGCGCCACAGCTTACCTCTAACTTGGGTAAGAATAAGCGATCTCCATTATGGATAGGTAGGGTGACAGTCATACCAACAGGAGCAAAAAAACCGTTATATTGAGCAGAATCTGCGTCTTGATAACCCTCCATGGGGTCGGCAAAATCACCATCGCCATTCCAATCCCACCGATATTCATAACGTCCATTACACTCACCATCTTCAGCAATGGCCTGCAGTGTGGTAGGCAAGCCAGAAACAGCTAGATGAGGAGAGTCTGGTTGACTTGGAATCCAAGGGACTACAGTGACCCGTAAAGGGGCCGCTTCTACATAGCTTGTCGCCAAGGTTAAAAGAGATAGGACTATAAGTAAGTATCTATACTTATTGGTCATTATAACTTACCTCAATTCTAAAAATAGAGTTTGATACGGATTAAATACTAAAAAGCCTTAAATACGCGACAAGGCAATACTTTCAACATATGATACATGATCAAAGCTAAGTCGCTTTTTCCATCAAACTCTCATGCTTAACCGTAATTTACAAGTCTATACATTCTTATTTCATTTCAGATTTTTATGAATAGTGATAAAGCTTATTAATCATTTAAATAAAAAGACTTATTGAGGTTTGTATGAGTCATGAAATAGGTTGGATTATCTTTGGCAAGCTACCCACAATCTTAATCTTATGTACGGCACTGTATGTGTGTGCAAGACGCGTGGGTCCTTTACTAGCAGCTTGGAGCTTTGCCGCTTTTTTTGTCACACTTTCCATTGGTGCGACCGTTTTTCCAAGTATTTTAGGTGCATTGGCAGGCGGTAGTTTAAGTCTATTGTTCACTTTAAGGCTATTGAGTAAGCAAACCAAACTTTGGCGCGCAACCATTTGGCCTTTGGTGAGCTCTTTTGTTGCTCTCATTATGGTGGGGCGTATCGGCTGTTGGTTATCGGGTTGCTGTTTTGGTGAAGTCAGTCATTTACCATGGGCGACGCAATATACTGATGAGTTAACGATCAATATTTATCATGCTCAGCGCTATGGTGATTTAGCTCAACATGGGCCTTTGGCTGTACATCCGGTGCAATTATACGAATCGCTGGGTGCCATGCTCTTACTATTCGTATTCTCAGGGTTCAAAAAACGTTTAGGTGAAGTCAGCGCTGCCTTTTTACTCTTGACTTCATATTTAAGTTTATATGGTGCTTTAAATCCTTTGAGGGCTTACCTAAATACTCCATCAAGCCTGATACAATGGGGACTTTTTTCTAAGTTGCAGTGGATATTATTTACTTTAGGCATGATTTCAGTTGTCATGGCTTTACGTAACTTAAAAACGACCCATAATAGTTTAGTTCATACAAAAGCGCCTAGTCATTATAATCAGTTTTTTAAGTCGGGCTCTGTCATAAAACTCGTGATTATTTGGAGTCTTTTAGCGTGCATCGGCAGTCTAAGTTTGTACATAGGCACACCTTTTAGCGCTCAGCTCAGCATGATTGGCCTTTGCCTATCCACAGCAGTGTTTATTGAGTCTCTTGAACAGCAAGGTAAACTTAAGATTAACTTGAGCTTAACCGTATTAAGGCCAATCTTACCCCAAGTATTTAACCAAGTGTTAAACACAGCAAATCTCAGTCTGTCTTCAAGGTCACTGTTGTTGCTTTTACTTTTACCTCTTTGCTTGATCCCACTCAGTTTAAGAAGTATTGCAACACCGGGATTAGGGTCCTTACCTTCGGGTAAAAACTGGGTTTATCAAATGGATGATAGTAGCAAAAAGCTTGTTCGTATAGGACGAGTACAAGATCTCATCAATCCTCAAACAGCGATTGAAATTGATATGGATGCAGAGGCAGTCGGAGAAACAAAAGACGGCAATAAAATCTTTGCTCCAAATCGACGAAAACCAAAGATAAAACCACAAAAAAGAAAGCTTTCCATCAGTTTGGGTCGATCAAAGCAAAGCTTTGAAAATGAATATGAAATCATAGAGGGAGGAGATTCATGCTCGGGACCCGATAGCGTAGTTACTTACAATAATAAACAAACAAGATCGTTTGATATGGCAGTTGTAAGCTATGACTTACCCCAGCTTAGCTCTGGTAACACACATCGTATGCTTGCCAGTTGGTATCACGAGCAGGTCAGTGGAACCCGATCGGTCAATTTTGACTATGATTCTTCTAATTCTACTGAAGAAGAAACCTTCGCAGATTTGATGCATATTGGACTTGGCTATGAGTTTAACAGCGACTTTATTCGAGGTGGAATCGGCCTAGAAAATACTTGGGGAAGCACAAGTGAGACCTTTACAAAAGGCGATTATGAAACAGATAAACTACCAGTAAGACCGATTGGTTTATTAGGTTTCGGCTATAAATATCTGTATCTTGAAGGAGGTACAGGTCCGGTATGGGGGGCCCCCGGAGTGGGCAATGTTTTTTTTAGTTTAGGAATTTATGTACCAATTAATGACGATTTTCAAGCCATGGCTCGCTTTGGTCGTGCCCTCTTAGGTCCCGATTCTATAAATATTTTCTCTGGACAAGTTGGTGTGATGATTAAAGGCTTTGAAATCAAAGTAAACTTTGGTGAGACAGGTGGACCTAGCGGTGCTCAATTTGGGTATGGGATTACACTTTAGAGATTTACACTTTAGAGATTTACACTTTAGAGATTTACACTGTAGAGCTAGTCCATTTATTTCTGTTTAGTACTAAGTTCATGCAACAAAGCCTTAATATCACTCAGCTCTGATTTAAGTTCAGTCAATTCCTGTCGTACTTTTTTCAGTTCATGCTCATCTTCATCTTTTTGCTTATTCAAAATGAGCTGAGTACATTGCACCGAAAATATACCAAAAATACCAATACCCGCCGACATCAATAAAACTGCCAGGATTCGGCCTTCGTTGGTGATTGGAGTAAAATCACCATAACCTACAGTGGTCACAGTTGCAAAAACCCACCAAAGGGCATCTCGAGCGGTTTTAATGTTAGCGCCTTCAACGCCTGATTCTAAGTATAAAATGCTTAAAGTCCCCAAAAATATACATAGAAAAGTAATGATCAATACTGAGATCAAAGGGTCTTGTATCTTTAACTTGCGCTGTCCACGAACAGTCCCTTTAATCGCCCTCACAATTCTCAGTAAGCGCCAAAGTCTGCCCCATCTCAGCTGATCGATCATGGGTAGACTCGAAATCAAATCGATCCATCCCCATGTTAAATATTTGGTTTTAGAATGGGCAGTTAATAGGCGAAGTAAAAAGTCAGCAAAGAAGAATACACAAATGATTAAATCAAATAGCCGTAAAAGTTTGACCAATTCAGGATCAGATTGAGCATTAAGTTGTAAAGTGATCATACCTACAGAAATAAGAGAGAGTATGATAATGAGATAGTCCCATAAACCGTAGAACATGATTTCATTCTCACGAACATATGTTCTTAAGTTTGATAACAACGAGTTAATTCTCGCTTGGTCATTGATGTCATTCTTTTCAGTGCCATTGACCAGGCTAGAATCACTTTTTTTTTGTCGCAAAAACCTAAGTAAGCGCTGAGCACCTCTTGCCTTTGATTGAGATATTTCCAGCGAATCAATGGATTCATCTGTTTTTTTGTTTGTAGGTTTAGTCATGAGATTCACCTTTGGACTGGGCCAGCTGTAATCATCAAATATATTTAAGAGAGGAGTTCAGAAAGCTCAATCACGCGAGCTTCTGAGCCATATTGACCGGCTTTGACCGAAGAAGCCGCTCTACCCCATGAAATAATCGCCAAGTCGACATGAGCGGCGGTCGCTGTCTGGGCATCAACTTCGCTATCTCCAATAAAAAGGGCTTCATTAGGGTTCAGATTAAAGTGAGTCAGTGCATGCTTAATTGGCAAGTTTGAGGGTTTACGTTCAGCTAGCGAATCACCATATAAATATAAATCAAAAAGATCAGACCAACCCAAAGCTTCCAGCAAAGGGATCGCAAAGCGACTAGGTTTGTTGGTGATGAGTGCAAGCTTGGTATTAGGGTTAGCTTTTAAGGTATTTAATACTCGCTCAGCCTCTGGATAGGCCTGTGTATGAAGAAAAAGCTGTTTGCCGTATGCTTGAGTAAAGGCTTCTCGTAGCGCCTTGAACTCAAGATTTAATTCTTGGGGAAAGCAATGTTGAATCAATGCACTCGCTCCATAACCCACACCAACTTCAACCGTTTCATTACTTAATATGCTTAATCCATATTGAATTCTGACTCGGTTAATGGCATCGGCTAGATCACCAGAACTGTCAATCAAGGTGCCATCTAAATCAAAAAAGTAAGCTTGATAGTGATTAAGTGTATTAAGTGGCATGGTTTGTACCTTATCATTTTAGGTTGAGAGCAGACTGATTAGTTTTAGTCGAAAACCAACGATTCATCAGTGAAGCCAATCCATAAATGCGTCAAGTATTTTAAAATTACTCGCTTTAAGGATTGATTGCTGAGCAAGTCATGGTATCAGAGAACTTCCAAACTCAATTCATGTCTAACAAGAGAGAATAACATGGCTAAAACCCTTATTGATGAACTTCGCTGGCGCGGACTACTTTTTGATCAAACCGAAGGAGCTGAAGCTCATTTGGCCGAAGAAAAAGTAACTGCATATATCGGTTTTGATCCCACCTCTGATAGTTTACATGTGGGCAGTCTTTTACCCATTATGGCTTTAGTCCACTTGCAGCGTTATGGTCATACGCCCATTGGTTTAGTGGGCGGTGCGACCGGTATGATCGGTGATCCAAGTGGTAAGTCCAAAGAGCGTAATCTTTTAGATGAGGCCACCTTACGCAAAAATGTTGCAGGGATCCGTAGTTTATTAGCCAAGTTCTTGGACTTTAACGCCTCGGCCAATCCTGCCAAGCTAGTCAATAACTATGATTGGTTTGGCCCGCTCAGCTTTATCTCGGTTCTAAGGGATATTGGTAAGCACTTTCCCATGAGCACCATGCTGAATAAAGAGTCGGTGAAACGCCGAGTATCAGCTGGAGGGATTTCATACACTGAGTTTAGTTATATGATTCTGCAAGCCTATGATTTTCTTCACTTATTCAGAGAAGAAGGCTGTACTTTACAGATGGGTGGTAGCGATCAATGGGGGAATATTACCGCCGGCTCAGAGCTGGTTCGCCGAGCCGCTGATGGCAAGGTACATGGCGTTGTCATGCCCTTAGTCACCAATTCAAGTGGTGAAAAGTTTGGTAAAACAGTAGATGGCGCCGTTTGGCTCAGTGCCGAAAAAACCTCACCGTACAAGTTTTATCAGTTTTGGCTCAATCAAAGCGATGATAACGCTTTGCAATATATTAAGTTCTTTACCCTTATTACGGAAGAAGAATACCAGGCACTCAAAGCCAAGCATCTTGCAGAGCCTCACTTACGAGAAGCTCAAAAATACTTGGCCGGTGATGTCACCGCACGCGTTCATGGTTGCGAAGCCTTAGCCAGAGTCGAAAAGTCTACTGCTGCACTATTTGGTGGTGATATTACCGAGTTAAGCGCTCAAGAGATTGAAGAAGTATTTCAAGAAGCACCTTCAGGACAGCTGAGCCAAGCAGAAGCCCAAGAAGCAGGCTTACTAGATGCAATGGTCACCGTTGGCATGACTAAGTCAAAAGGTGAAGCGCGTCGCCTTATTCAAGGTGGTGGCGTCAGCGTCAATGGCCAAAAACAAGATAATCCACAAGTCCGACTCAACGAGCTTAATGCCATTGACGACCGCTTGTTTGTTTTACGAAAAGGCTCTAAAAAATACTTCTTATTACGCTTGGTTTAGCGATTACTTAACTCTCAAAATACTCTGAAATGTGCTTGGATAAGATATAAACAGATCTACTGCCTAAATGTGGCATGTGGTCTGTATCAAGATTATAAAAGTCACAAACTTATTGAAATTGAACCGGATAATCAGAAGCTTGAATGCTTAAATCATAGTTTGTGCTTCCATCATCTAAAATGCAATTTATATCCAAATCTACCATAGCAGCAGCAGGTAGATTAGGCAGAGAAGTTCTCGGTAAGGTTGTGTTTAAACGAATTTGACATTCTCCTGATATGAAATCCTGATCCAAAATGCTTGTATCCTCTGTAATATAAGCGCTGACCATGTGTTGTCCTTGTGTGTCAAAGTATGTACCGGACTCAAGCTCAAGAATAACCATATTGGAGAAAATATTAGTTTGGGTAAGATTCTGACCTAATCCAAACATAAAGATAGTACCGTTTGTTGAATCTGAAGATCCAAACCATTTGGCACACTCTAGGTTTGTGACCCCACTCAAGCTTGCTTGGCAACGTTGTTCTTCGCCAATTGGCTCACCCATGTCATTCGGCAGACTTTCTTCAGTGCGATCATCAGAGTCATTGATGCCCATGTCATCTGAGTAGTCAATGATCATATCGCTGAGCTCGATAAGGTTCTGTTCATCGCTCATCATCATATCGAGCTTAGGCTCAGGTAAGCAAATATCTTCCGATGCTGACAATAACTTCTTTTCAAAAACTGTGATCATACTTGGCTCTATGCCCCACAAAGCATCCCAACGAGTTTTAGGAGTGACATCAATACTTGAAACGAGCTCTGTTTTAAAGTTTAGGCAGTCTGCCTCGGCAAGACTGATTGTACTGCTTAGACTTAATGGCGTATCTAATTGAACACCAGCCGATTCATAAAATTGGATATTCAGCTGTGGAATCAAGGCAAAAGTATTATTGAGTGAGATCCCTAACTCTGGTCCATCCAAGCTTGTACTCAGGTCTAAGCTTGGTGGTGTGCTTTCATATTCGATGCGCCATTCATCATCGTCATCATAGTAAGTAAGCTCTGCATCCAAAGCTGAGGCAAAATCAACTTTAGCAGTAAATAAATCAAGTGTTGTTTTAAAAGAGCTCGTCCAATTAAACTGAAGTGAGGGTTTGAGGGAAATGATAACAGGAAGCCAGCCAATCATACCTCTCACACTCACCTTGGGAAGAGATAAAAGTTCATATTCCATTTCTCTTGAAATTGTTAAACTCTTAGTCATTCCCAATGCTAAAAAACCACTGACTCCACCATGGAAATTGGTTTTTGCCGAAATGAGCTTGCCCTCTCGTATTGACATATCAAAGGTAAAGTTCAAGGTTGTGGACAAACTCCCTTCTACCCAAAGCGTTGATTCAATTAAGGCTTTTTTAATCACTCGATTTTTTTCATCAAAAAAGCGGTTAGGAGTCTCAGTCATCTTGAACTGTTGACGATCAAGTTTAGGGCTTAAGTTTGTATTTGATGTCGCTTTGATTGGGTTCTCTTGAGACTCAAGTTCAGCTTCTTCATCCCTTGGGTTTGGATTTAATATTTCTTCGGGGGCTTCAAACCTAAGCGTAATATCAGCAGATTGGACAGCATCAGTTAATAAGGCAACTTCGGTTTCAATTTCGAGTCCCATTTCACTTGTACTAATGCTGAGGATTCGCCTTAAAAAGCCGTCTCCTGCATCGCTTGCAATAATATCATCCACTTCTAGATCAAGCTCACCAGCTTGTTGCGTATTGATCATAATTTGATCGTCACTTTGACTGATCGACTCAAGATTAATCATCGTATCTAACGATTTAACATGATCATAAATTATGACATTTGTTGCTGTTATCTGACCTTGATTGATCGTTTGGGAAAAGGGTAAGGATTTCCCCCGTCTTTTTTTTCTATTTTCACAAGCTGATGTCAGCAAAGATGTGAACAATATTAAAATGATGTAAACGTAATAATTGTTTCGTATCATGGTTTAATCTTATTTTTCTGATAAGTCACGTAAGTGTCGGATGAGTGACTGAATGGTATATGATTAACTTGGTGAGTTGAGTATCTAATCAATATGCAATGATTGAAAGTTAAATTATAATAGACTCACTTGACCAAGTCATCATGCCGTCTTTGCCATAAGGCCCCAAGCATAAACAGCAGTGATAACTGAGGTAGAAGATCACCGATTTTGCTATATAAAGTTTGGCTTTTTAGTAAGGGGATATCATCGATCAAGGTTTCAGGCTTTTCGCTTGAGGTCCATTTGAGAATACGGCCATTCGCATCCACAATAGCGCTGACTCCAGTGAGTGTCGCTCTCAGATACATGCGCCGTGACTCTATTGATCTTGGTAGTGCCAAAGCAAAGTGTAAATAACGCTCTGCAATCGCTGCAAACCAATCATCATTAGTGAGATTGATTAAAACATCAGGATGTGTCTGCATGAGTTCTCGAGTGAAAGAGGGGATGATTCCTTCATAACAAATGAGCATGCCTAAACGGGCCTTTATCCCCGATTTACTTGTAAACTCTAGTGACTTAACCCCTGAACCGACTTCAGTTCTTGACGCTGCTGGCAACCATTCATAAAAGACCGGAAATATATCCCCAAAAGGGATGTATTCACCAAAAACTAAACGATGTACCTTGTCATAATAACCTAAGGCTTCACCTTGAGTACCCAATAACCAAGCTCGATTATAGTATAGCCGTCGGCCTCGACCGCGAGCTTTTTCTGTTTCGGTCATAGGTTCGGCAGTCCCTATTCCATTACCTCCAAACAGCAGAGGAGTGGTAAAGCCACGTTGTGGAGTGATTTGATCTTTGCGTGGTGTTCGTTGCCTTTGATCATCTTCATGATGCTGTACCAAAGGTACTTTTGAGGGAGGAAAGGCCTCAAGATCCATGGGAATACCACTGGCTCGATAGGCACTTTCGGGCCAAATAATCAGCTCGGCTCCCTGAGCTTCTAGTTGGGCACTAAGTTGCTGTTGAATCAATAAGTGATCACGCTTTTTTTGTCGGGTTTCCGATTCAAAAATACCGATATCTCCCTCAACAATCCCTATTTTCAGCTTTTGTGCTTGGCTCATCTGCTCATCGATTTGAGCCATACGAACACCACCATAAACCAAGGACAATATAATAAGTCCCGCCGATAACTTAAGACCCTTATATTTACCCTCAAGAGCATCACATAAAGCAACGTTGAATAAGTAAATAAGTCCGGTGACCACGGTCACGCCAAGTAGATCAGAGATTTGCATGATGATCACAAAGGGATATTGGCTGTCTCCCATGTGTGCATCAAAGATTCTAGGCATAGTATATTCAGCAGCCATCATCGCAATGGGCACGACAAGTAAGCGACCCCATTTTGGACTTAAGGCACATACTAAATAGCCCCACACTCCCCAAATTAAGCCAACGAGTAAGCTGTGAAGGGCCAAGCCAAGCAGGGCTATGGCCAAGGGCAGATGTCCAAAGGTCTGAATGAGTTCAGCAATCCAATAATACCCACCAGTATTGATAATGATGCCGGTTAAATAGGCCCATTTAAACCCTTGTTTAGGCGTTTTATCACCAAGCCACCATAAAATGGGTACATGCGAAAACCAAATGAGCCACCACAGGTTGATTTCTGGTGATAATGCGGTTGGAAAGGCCATAAAGGTCATCACACCGGTCAGTATGGCGCAAGCCCAACCAACGCTGAGTGACTCTTTTGAAAATCGACCAAAGCGTAGATTATGTTGACTGAGATCCACTTTTTACTCCCTATGTTTAAGCCATAAAGTCATTGAGTTTATCGTTATAAATGGGTTTTCGCTGAGTCATTCTTGATTTGAGTCATTCTTGACTAAGCCTTTTTGATCAAAGCAGTTGTATTTGGTGCAAGATGTAGAGCCAAGCATACTTTTTCAACCTTCAGGTTTACACTTTGATTTGCCAAAATCTGAAAGCAGGGTTCTCCATCGATTTCCAACCATGAAGGAACGGTAGCGCTAAGCTTAATCTCAGAAGCTTGAAAGTCATGAAAAGGAGGATGCTTTAAATGCTTACCTTTAAAAATCGCAGGTAAATAGCGCATAATTTCAAAGGCACTCACACTTTTAACCATAACGCAGTGAAACAAGCCATCATTCATCATTGCCTTAGGTGCAATGTGCATACCGCCCCCAAAATATTGAGCATTGGCAATAATGGCAATAAAAGCATCAGGCATTTCATGATCTTGCCATTGTCCACATTCATCTAAATAGCTCATAGAAAAGCCTCGTTTGGCATAGGCGCGAGCTGATTTAAACAGACCGGTGACATAGCTAAAGGCCCCATCTTTACCATGTTCTTCAAAGTGACGAGCAATATCTCCCGAAATCCCTAAGCTCGCAATATTATCAAAATATCGCACTTGATCACCTAACTGTACCCGGCCACAATCTACCAAAACAGGTTCTTCTTGAAGAATGTTCAAGGCTTGCTCAAAACTTTTGGGAATCCTCAAAGATTTGCATAAGTCACTGCCGGTTCCCATGGCCAAAAGGCCTATGCTCACTGTGGGTGCATCAGACTCTCCCCGAGACTTGAAATAGCCATTTACCACCTCATTCATAGTTCCATCTCCGCCCACAGCAACAATCTGCTCACTACCGTTTTGAATCGCTTGCTGAGTCAGTTGCTCCGCTTCTCCTGATGCCTGAGTGAATATAAACTCACTATTGGGAAACTTAGCACTTACTTTGGGGGCTAAACTTGGCCAACGTTGACCGGTTTTGCCTGATGCACTCATTGGATTGATAATAAAAGTTACTTTTTTCTGCATAGACAGAGCCTCTTTACTTGAGATTACTGACTCATAAGCACTTAAGAATAGAGTCATGAACATAACTTAACTTATTCATAGGCTCATGAGGGTAAGCTTGTATACACAAACTTAAGATGAGTTGTCATCTTAGAAACTCGATTTAATGCTCTATTTATAGTTCTGACATTTTCCTCTTTAGATCAGTCACGGAATATAGGTAAGATAAAGTATGCTGACTAAATATCTAAGGGGTCCGCTTAAGGATTCCTCTCAAGTCTGTCATACTTGGTCCGTTAGCTTGAGAATAGATAGACCCCCCAACATTCTTCACGATTGAAGACAAGGAGAAAAACATGAGCTTAGTTCAAGAGGTTGCCAACTTACAAAACTATGAGGAATTTGCCGATCTTAATTGGACGGGCTCCTTTGAAGACTATCTAAACATTGTTCGTGAGCGCCCAGAAGTGACCCGAACCGCTTACCAACGTTTATATGATATGATCTTGTCTTATGGCTACAGTGAGCATATCGATAACAAAAAACGCATTTTCCACTATAACTTCTTTGATGACCCACTTCATGGTGGCGCTGATGCTGTATTTGGTATGGATATTCCTTTGATGCGCTTAGTACAGGTGATTAAAAGTGCTGCTATGGGTTATGGTGCACATAAACGTGTGATTCTTTTGCATGGGCCTGTAGGTAGTGCCAAAAGTACGATTGCTAGGCTTTTAAAGTCAGGCTTAGAAGCATACAGTCGAACCAAAGAGGGCTCCCTATATACTTATGAGTGGGTGATTCCTGAAGATCTACAAAATATCACGGGTGGAGAAGCTATTTTTCCTTGCCCCATGAACGAAGATCCCTTGCGCCTGATTCCCCAAGAATGGCGCAGTCAGGCTTTTGACAAACTTGGTCTGAATCAAAGCGAACGTTCTGTACGTATTAGTGGGGATTTAAACCCTGCTTGTCGTCTCATTTTTAGAGAGCTTATGAATCACTATGATGGAGATTGGGCCAAAGTAATCGATCACATTCGGGTCAAGCGTTTAATTCTCAGCGAAAAAGACCGAGTAGGCATTGGTACCTTCCAGCCCAAAGATGAGAAAAATCAAGACTCAACCGAATTAACCGGTGATATTAACTATAAGAAAATCGCCCTATTTGGTTCTGATTCCGACCCGCGTGCCTTTAATTTTGATGGTGAGTTCAATATTGCTAATCGAGGCATCATTGAGTTCATTGAAATTCTCAAGCTTGATGTGGCTTTCTTATATGATTTGCTTGGGGCGACTGCGGAGCATAAGATTAAACCCAAAAAATTCCCGCAAACCGATATTGATGAGGTGATTATTGGCCATACCAATGAGGCCGAATATCGCAAGCTTTTGAGCAATGAGTTCATGGAAGCTTTACGGGACCGTACCATTAAGGTTGATATTCCTTATATCACTCGCTTTAGCCAAGAGGTTAAGATCTATCAAAAAGACTTTGTAGGCGATAAGGTACGAGGCAAACACATTGCCCCACATACCCTAGAAATGGCGGCAATGTGGGCCATTTTGACTCGCTTAGAAGAACCCAAAAAGCATGATTTAAGCCTTTTACAAAAACTTAAATTATATGATGGCAAAACGCTTCCAGGCTTTACCCAAGATAATGTTAAAGAGCTTCGTAAAGAGACAATGCGCGAAGGCATGGATGGGATCAGTCCACGTTATATCCAAGATAAAATCTCTAATGCCTTGGTGAGTGAACGCAGTGAAAACGGGATTAATCCCTTTATGGTGCTCAACGAGATGGCAAGTGGCCTAAAGCAAAACTCGATGATTACAGACGAAAAGCTTAAGGCTCGTTTCTTACAGCTTTTGGATGTTGTTCGCGGAGAGTATGAAGAAGTCGTTAAAAATGAGGTTCAGCGAGCGATTTCTTCCGATGAAGATGCAATCAAGCGCTTGTGTTCAAACTATATCGATCATATCAAGGCTTATACCCAAAAAGAAAAGGTCAAAAATCCTTATACTGGTCAAGATGAGCAACCCGATGAGCGCTTAATGCGTTCCATTGAGACTAAGATTGATATTTCCGAAAGTCGTAAAGATGACTTCCGCCGTGAAATTATGAACTACATTGGTGCTTTGGCGGTTGAAGGCCGTTCATTTAGCTATGACACCAACGAGCGTTTGTATCGCGCACTTGAGCAAAAGCTATTTGAGGATCAGAAAGATACCATCAAGCTAACCAGCTTAGTGAGCAATGCAGCAGATCGAGAGACTCAACAAAAGATCGAAATTGTTAAGCAACGTCTTATTAAAGACTTTGGATATAGCGAAGAATCAGCAACAGATGTTTTGACTTATGTGGCTTCAATCTTTGCTCGAGGTGATGCACGTGGCTAAGCAAGAGGAAAAAATAGAGTCTAAGCAAGAGTCTATACAAGAGGAACAACAAGAGGAACAGCAAGAGCAAAACCTACCAGAGCACAGTGAGCTTTATGAAAAGCTTTCTGCGGATGTGGGTATTGCTACTTGGGATGCCTTAGCCCCACATGCAGAACGTGGAGGACTGTTTTGGGTGGATCAAACTCTTGACTTAGTTGAAGTCGGAGTGAGCTTGGCTGTTGATGATGCCAGTTCTGTTAAGGCTTGGCATGAGGCCGAACTCTTTTTACCAGCTGCCCCCCAAGCTCCAAGTGAGTTTGCAGCCTTTCGCTTTTTGATCATCCAGCCCTTTGTAATCGCAGCCCCATTAGATTTAAGTGATTTGATCGATCCAAGTCAGCTTGAAGAAGATGCAGATAACGAAATCGAGGAAACCTAGGTGGACTCTAGAATTGATGATTCTCACACTTAGTGGGGTTTTAATAAACATAAATAGAATTCAGTATTTATAACCCATTTTAACCATAAGTATTTATCCAAACATTTGCTCAAGGAGCTTCTAGTATGTCCCGTATTAAACAAGATCATAGTCGTTTTCGTGACATTGTTAGAGGCAAGGTACGCGATAACCTGAAACAGTATATCTCTAATGGTGAGCTCATGGGTAAACAGGGAGGGAAAGCGGTTAAGATTCCACTGCCTCAAATCGATTTACCAAGGTTTCGCTTTAGCTCTAATGAACAAGGTGGCGTTGGACAAGGACAGGGTCAGCCCGGAGACTCCTTGGGATCAAACCAAGGTCAACCGGGAGAAGAGCCGGGTCAAGGTGAGGCGGGACAAAATGATGGAGAAAAAGCGCTTGAGGTAGAGGTCAGTATCGACGAGCTTGCCGAGATTTTAGGTGAGGCGCTTGCATTGCCTAAAATAGAGCCAAAGGGTGGCGCAACGGTTGTGTCACAAAAGGATAAATATACAAGTATTCGTAGTGTTGGTCCTGATAGTCTTAAGCACTTTAAGCGGACTTATAAACAGGCCTTAAGACGTAGTATTGCTATGGGTCAATTTAATCCTAAAAACCCAGTTGTCTTACCTATTAAAGACGATATGCGCTATCGAAGTTGGTCAACTTCTGAGCAGCCTCAATCCAATGCGGTCGTGATTTATATGATGGATGTTTCGGGCTCTATGGGTGAGGCGCAAAAAGAAATTGTACGCATTGAGTCATTTTGGATTAATGCTTGGCTTAAAAGCCAATACAAGGGCATTGAAACCCGATATATCATTCATGACGCCAGTGCCAAAGAAGTGGATGAGCATACCTTTTTTCATACTCGAGAATCGGGTGGCACCATGATTAGTAGTGCTTATAAGCTAGCATGGGAGATGATTCAGCAAGATTACCCACCCAGTGATTGGAATATTTATCCTTTTCATTTTAGTGATGGTGACAATTGGTCCACAGAAGATACCAAAGAGTGCCTAGATTTACTCAATGATCATATTATTCCGGCGAGTAATCAGTTTTCTTATGGTCAAGTCGAAAGCCACTATGGTTCTGGGCAGTTTTTAAGAGATCTCAAGAAGAACTTTAATTTAGAAGATGCTGACTGCACCTTAGTATGCTCAGAAATTAAAGATAAGTCCGGGATCATTGACTCGATTAAAGAGTTTCTAGGAGCAGGGCGATGATTGAATATTTACACGTAAAAGCGCTACCAAAAGAACTTGCTGATTGGCGCGATCAAATTGAAGAAATCGCCGCAGATGAAGGCTTAGACTTTTTTAAGACCATCTTTGAGGTCGTCAGCTATGACAAAATGAACGAGATTGCGGCTTATGATGGCTTTCCTACCCGCTATCCCCATTGGCGCTTTGGTATGGCGTATGAGCAACTCGCTAAATCCTATGCTTATGGACTGTCCAAAATCTACGAGTTAGTCATTAATACCGATCCCTGTTATGCTTATTTATTGGAGGGAAATGAACTTGTCGATCAAAAGTTAGTGATGGCGCATGTGTATGGACACTGTGACTTTTTTAAGAATAACTTTTGGTTCAGCCAAACCGATCGAAAGATGCTTGACACTTTGGCCAACAATGCCTCTCGCATTCGGCGATATATGGATCTTTATGGTTATGGTGCTGTCGAGCAGTTTATTGATGTCTGCCTTTCCTTGGATAATTTGATTGATTTTCATCGGCCTTATCGCCCCACAGAGCGACAACAAGCGCTCAAGCCTCAAAGTGATTTGCCCGATGAGTTGATTGGCGCGGGCATGGAGCTTCCAAGGCTCAAAGCCAAAGAGTACATGGATGAGTTTGTAAATACTGACAGCTATCTTGATGAGCAGAGATCACGAGCCGATCAGGCTAAAAAAGAGCAGGCACGACATCCGGCCTCTCCGGAACGAGATGTGCTTTATTTTCTGATGGAAAATGCCAATTTAACGCGTTGGCAAAGAAATGTTCTCGAGATCATTAGAGCCGAAGCCTATTATTTTGCCCCTCAGCGCATGACCAAAATTATGAACGAAGGATGGGCCTGTTTTTGGCATACGCATATTATGACGCAAAGAGGTATTTTAGACCAAAGTGAAGTCATTGATTATGCTGATCGCCACAGCGGAACTGTTGCCCCTCATAAGGGTCGGATTAATCCTTATCGTTTGGGCTTAGAGTTATTTAAAGATATCTTTGAGCGTTGGAATAAGGGTAAGTTTGGGAGAGCATACTATGAATGTGATCGTTTGGCTCAAAAAGAAAATTGGGACACCGGCGCTATGCAAGGTAAGCAAAAGATTTTTGATGTTAGACGCCATCATAATGACTTGACCTTTTTAGATGAGTTCTTGACTCCAGAGTTTTGTGCCAAACAGCAGTTATTTACCTTTGAAAATAATCCAAGAGCGCGCCAATGGCAAATCGCCTCAACCGAGTTTAAGGAAGTCAAAAGTAAAATGCTGTCACAACTTACTAATATGGGACAGCCAATTATTGAGGTATACGATGCAAACTTTAATGGTGGAGAGCTTTTACTCACCCATCAATTTGAAGGCGTAGCGCTCGATGATACCTACACAAAGCCTACCTTAAAAAACCTATATGCCATTTGGAAGCGCCCCGTACACTTGTTTACTTATCGCAAGGAAAAAGGACGGGAAGATGCGAAAAGTATCTTAATTTCATACAATGGTTCTAGCCATGAAGAAAAGCCCTTTGATTTGGAATAAATGGAGAGCTGAAGCTTAAGTTTCAGCCAGTTTAAGAGCTCACGTTAATGTCTAGGTCCAAAACAAGGCTCTAAGATTGGTTGCTGCCCCTTTGCTTCACGTTGAGCATCGCTTGGATTATACCGGCAGGTAACCCAAGTCACTAAAAGGGCCAAACTAAACCCGGCAATGACATCAACCGCAAAATGCCAGCGCAAATACATAGTGGCAATAATGATGTTTAAGGTAAAAAATAAAAGAATAGGCCATATAATGTACCAAGAAATACGCACAGGCCATTGTCGTCTATATACAAAGAGATAGCTGGTTAAAAATGTGGGAATCGCTGTATGCAACGAAGGGAAAATATCAAGTAAGGCGCCTTGTTGACTGACCATATGATTGACTTGTTGCCAAAAAAAGCCACCGATTAATTCATTTTGAAAGCTCATCGCTATGTATGGCCCTCGTCCAGGCACAATGGTATATAAAATATGTCCAACGCATACCAACATCACCGGACCCAAAACTAGGCCTCTAGCTAAGCTTGACCGCCCAAAAAATGCACTTGGTAATGTTGTTGAAGCAATCAAAATAAAATAACTGTAATAAAAGAAGGCAAACCACTCGGTAAGACCAAAGGACACATATTGATCAAAATAGCTTGCAGGTACAGCGCCAAATAAAAATTGATCGAGTGCGATTAAGTTTTGATCGAGTAAAACCGGCTGAAGTGCTGCCAAAGCTTCCCTCATGGCCAAAAGGTATAAGCCTAAAACACCGATGAGTAAACCGAGCCGATGGCAAATCCCACGTGCTCTTGGGTGAGTTAATATTTCGCCTCGGCTTAGGATCAATGTAATACACTGAAAGCATAAGGTTACTAGAAAGATACCTTGTGCATAGTCAGCTTCAGATGAAGCAGGAGCCAAATACAGTCGGAGGTTAAAAAAAACTAAAAAGGCGAGAACGCTGCTGTCGGTTAGACTTAGGTTATGAATTGTTTTATGGAACATTTACATCAAGAGTCATGAAAAGAGGTGATTGATTTTTTACAGCTATAGGATGGCGATAAAAGAAAAACAGGTCATTTAATAGCATGAATGCATCCAACAGTATAAATAAGCATGTATAATTGACTAATCTACTCATATTATGGATACAGCTTTTTTGATTTAGTTTAAGCAGATCTGTAAAGATTAAATGCTAGTTTACGAACCTTCTCAGTTAATCTAATCGGATGAAAATCACCATGAAATACCCAGCTACTACTTATCCTGCATATCATAAAGCATTAGTATCATTAACTATACCCTGCATTTTAGTATCATGTATTGTTGATGAACCTACAACAGATGACATGATGGCGCCTGTCGTCAGAGAAGAATATGTTAACCCATATGCTGTGGGAGGTAGTCAAGATGTTCCATTAGCGGGAAGTTCAGAAGTAGAGTCAGCCGGTAATTCCATTGGAGGAGACGAAATAATGCAAGCCGGTGAAATACAAGCCGGTGAAATACAAGCCGGTGAAATACAAGCCGGTGAAATGATGGCCGGTGAAATACAAGCTGGTGAAATACAGGCCGGTGAAATGCAAGCCGGTGAGATGCAAGCCGGTGAAATGCAAGCCGGTGAAATGCAAGCCGGTGAAATGCAAGCCGGTGAAATGCAAGCCGGTGAAGTCATTGTTTATGACTGTGCAGATACCCCAAATGGCATGGCCTATATTGATCAATGTGGTGTTTGTGATACAGATCCTAGCAATGACTGTCAGCAAGATTGTATGGGCATTTGGGGAGGAATGAACTCAGAAGATCAATGTGGCATCTGTGATGCTGACCCCAGTAATGATTGTACACAAGACTGTGCTGGTGATTGGGGTGGTCAACACCTTATTGATGAGTGTGGAGTATGTACTTTGCCTAATGAAAGCACTTGTATGTCTATGGAAAACAGTATTGATGTCGATGAAATTATTGAAATTGGTGGTTTTCAATCAGGCGAGACGACTCCGGTTAGCTGTGTAGATGGTGAACTCAGTATGGGGGAGCTTGCAGTAGATTGCGGTGGGATATGCGCTCCATGTGGCGAAGTTTCTGATGAAATGATTGCAGTAAGAATCGCCACCTACTACCAAGCAACACTTTTTGATAGCTTTATGATGAAAAAGATCTATCAATTTATTCGTCAAGACCAAACGATTACTGTGCATTATGGGTATGCTAGAAATGATGATCCCACAATAGAGGCTGGCCAAGATTCAAGAACGTTTACGATTGATATGCTTGGTCAGATCATTGCTCATGGAGAACATTTAAGCGGAGAAATACAAGCACCTTTGACCTGTGCTGATGGGATCCTAAATAACGACGAAACGATGCTAGACTGTGGTGGTTCTTGTATGCCATGCAATTCGCTGAATCTTGCCAATATTGGCTTACAAATTAAAAACTATTATGATCTAGAGGGTCCTTGGGCTGGCACCTACAAACTGGGTGACTTAGTCATGATCAACTTTGTAGAAAACACAAGTTCCATCGATGCTTTATATGGTTATATTAATCCTGCTGAGCCCACCAATATACTTGGGTATGACTCTCGACGCTTTGAGTATTAAGCGTGATCAATAAACTCATTTACCGGCTTTAGTGCGCTTGCTAGTTTGATCTGCCTTATCATTAAGATTTATGGAATGTGCTCACCAAGATTTGTAACACCAATAAGTATGAACGCTGCTACACACTTATTTATTCATCATGTTAAGTATAGTTAACGAAGAATGGCCAAGGATTATAGGTTTTTAGCTTAAATGAATGAAATGGTTAACTTTTATTATCCGGGTCTCTCTTTAGAAAACTTGGCACATGAGGTGCATCTATATTGAAATCATCAATCATCACTACTCAAAAATCTTGAGAGGAATAGATCATGAGCCAGCAATCCCGACAATATACACTTTCGATTCAAGCAATGTTGTTAATCAATCTTTTAACAATGAACTTTCTAAGTGGATGTATTGTTCAAGAACCTATGGAGCCTCTAAATATAAGCATTGAAAGTTCACATGATCAAGAAGATGAAGGAAGTGAGCCCGAGACTAGTGAAACCGAGACTAGTAAACCCGAGACTAGTGAAACCGAGACTAGTGAAACCGAGACTAATGAAACCGAGACTAGTGAAACCGAGACTAATGAAACCGAGACTAGCACATCAACATTTTCAACCAATACCGGCGCTGTAGAATGGGATATGTTTTTGGCAACATACTATGACGAGAGTTATTCAACGACCGAATATATCGCAACTGAAAGAGTTGAGCGTCCAAGTATGAATTATGTTTGGGATGATTTACTCAATATCAATTCAGAAGACTTTTATGCGGTATGGACGGGGGAGCTACAAGCTGATGGAGCAACAACCATAGATATTACAGTGGATTACTCTTGGTCTGATGTATCAATTTATATCGATGATAACTTGGTTCTCCAAGATCGGGAACGGGTTAGTGTTGATCTAGCAGATGGTAGCCATAGCGTTCGGGTTGAATTACATAATAATTGGCATACCGTTGGCTTTAATGTGGACTTTTCAGTCAGCCAATCTAGGCAAGAGTTGGAACCAATGATGATTCAAAGCGAAGATTTTAAAGCGGTGATGGTTTATGAAGCCGGCTCTGCAAATCGACATGACAATGTGATTGAAGTAGAAATCGGTCCGGGTGAAACACCGGTCTTTATTTTGCTAAGCAGTTATGCGGGCATCAATTGGCAAATTATAAATCCAACTCAACGGGAGATAGAGGGCATCGTGGTATGTAGCTTCAGTGAGTCAACAAATATTATCGGTCTGGGAGAGACGCCTGTATATTATCATGGAAATGAGTATTATGGCGAAAGCGAAGAATTACAGTATATGACTGAGCAATATTTTCAACGTCAGCCAAGCTCTATTATTGATCACTATGAACTTGATTATGCCTATATTGAGTAAGACATTTTTTAGCTTGAGTCACTTTTCAAGGCACTTGTTGAAGCACTTGTCGATGAGCTAAAACTAAGGTATCTAGCCTCATAAGTTAAAGCGAACAGTAGCGACTAAAAAGCTAGCGTTCATGACTAGAGAGGACGAGCAACTTAATGAACTCAATGAAAAAAACAATACTGATTATCAGTGCTTTTATCTTGGGTTTTACTTTACATTATTGGATTAGATTTCCGGCCTTGTCCTTAGACTTTTTTCACAATGAAGATAGTGCCGGTATCACTTATAGTGCGGATTTGGTTCTACGAGGTGGCTTGCCGTATATCGATACTGTTGAAATGAAGGCACCGGGTCCTTTTTTTGTTTTAGCCCAATGGTGGTCTTGGTTTGGACGCTCAATCGCTAGTGCGCAAGGTTTGATGTTTATATGGTCTTTTATGGCTTCAATAGGTATTGGCTTGGGTTCTTGGTTCTTGTATCGCTCGGTTTGGTCAGCAATCATTACAAGCTTACTTTACATCTATCTCGCTCCATTTACGGACAGCATCGATATTAATTATGGGGCATGGATGATTGGCCCATATATCTACTCGGCTGCTTGCTTGTGGTGGATTTATGGTGAGCGTACTGCTCAGTCTCAAGATGCCATTGAGCAAGATAAATCGAGTGTAAACGATAGTAAACTTCTGTCCAAAGCATACATATTCAAATGGATTCTTTTAGGTATTTTAATTGCCTATTCGGCCTTGATGAAACGTCAAGGAGCAGCTGTCTTTCCATTAGCTTTGTGGGTGCTTTATCATTGGTCCATACACAGGCTTAAAGCCTTAGTCAGCTTGTCTTTTGGACTTATAGTTGGCTTTGGGAGTGTATTTCTTTTTTATTGGCAACAAGGTCATTTATTACAAGGCCTCAAAAGCTACTTTTTTTCGAAAAGCGGTTGGGATTATTTAGCAAGTAATCTGATTGAAACCGGTCAAAACCTAAATCAGAATGCTGCTAAGCTCCCCCGTATTTGGGATGGACTTGTTGGTATTCCTGTGCACTTACCAGTGACAAGCTTACTTGTTGTAGCGGTTATGACTTATGTAAGTATTGCATATCTAGACAAATCAAAATCAAGCACATTCATTGATGAAGATATTGATGATTGTGCTCAGCCAAAGAATTATAATGCTTCTGAAATAGATTCAAATCTCATCAAAGTGCTTCTTGGCTTTTTGATCTTAAGCTTTATGGGCACTGCGTTGGGCTTACGGTTTTTTAAGGGTTATTATTTGCAGATGTTGCCCGCCATGCTGTGGCTTGGTTGTTATCCACAGATTTGGCAAAGACTTTTTGTTACACTAAAGTCCCTAATGCTACCCCAACACCGGTATCAACAGCCTGCGCTAAAGCTTTTGCTACTTGCATTGATCATCACTACTCCCTTTACCGTTCAGTCATCATGGAAGCACTTAAGTAAAGCACGTCAAATGCGTTCTAGACCCTTGTATCTACCGGCGATGCAAATTAAGGAACTCAGTCAACATATCAAAAGAAATACCAAAGCCACTGATCAGATTTGGGTATGGGGGCGTTGGGGATGGCCAAGCTATTTTTATACCGAACGGGCATCAGCAACACGCTATTTTAAAAATCTAGGTGTACTTACCACACAGCTTACAAATACTTGGAATCCACAGCGCCAAAGTAGTCCCACACGATTTAATCCTTATAGTCCGTGGAAAGAAGCAATCAAAGAGTTAAAGGCGAAGCCACCAAAATGGATAATCATTGCTAAAAATGAGTCTTATCATGGATTTAAAGCTCTAAAGCGATTCTTGAAAAAGCATTATCAATCAGTTTCGTATCAACAACTCAAAGTCAAAACTAGAGTAAAACGGGCCATGTTTAAGGTATACCGACTCAAATCATCAGCTAAACACTGATCTAATTGAGCGACTTATGCAACGAAAGTATAAGACAGGCTTCTTAATCATAACTCATTCGTATTGAGCAAGGCTTTAAGGATTAGCTTTTAAGTCAAGCACAACTCAAGAATTCATAATTAAAACTTCACAATTAAAACTTCACAATTGAAACTTCACAATTAAACTTTAGGATAAACAATGGGACTACTTGTTGATGGTCAGTGGCAAGACCAATGGTATGACACTTCAAAATCAGGCGGTAAATTTGAAAGAACAACCGCACAGTTTCGATCTTGGATCACCGCAAATGGTGAAGCGGGTCCGAGTGGTAAAGCAGGCTTTAAAGCTGAAAAAGACCGTTATCATTTATATGTATCTTATGCCTGTCCTTGGGCGAATCGTACCTTGGCTTTTCGGGCACTTAAGGGCTTAAATGATTATATTACAGTAGATGCAGTGCACCCAATTATGCTCGGTCATGGTTGGACCTTTGAGCAAGATTATCGCTTGTCAGATGGTGATTCATTGTTTCAAGCCAAATATCTTCATGAGATTTATACTCAGGTTGACCCAAAGATTACCACTCGAGTCACTGTGCCTATCTTGTGGGATAAAAAACTAAATACCATCGTTTCAAATGAGTCATCTGAAATTATACGAATGTTTAACTCGGCCTTTGATCATCTTACTGGGTCAACGCTGGACTTATATCCAGCTGAGCATAGAGCAGAGATTGATCGGATGAATGAGCGCGTTTATCATGAGGTTAATAATGGTGTGTATTTAGCGGGTTTTGCATCAACTCAAGCCGCCTATGATGAAGCGGTTGAGCGCTTATTTATCGCATTAGATTGGCTTGATGAGCATATTAGTACTCGTACATTTTTGGTCGGTGAAACGCTCACTGAAGCCGACATTAGACTGGCCATGACTCTCTTTAGGTTTGATCCGGTCTATGTTCAGCACTTTAAAACCGATAAAAAACGCTTGGTCGATTATCCAAATCTTTGGCCGTATGCAAGACGTATTTATCAATGGCCTGGCATCGCTGATACGGTTCATTTTGACCATATTCGTGAACACTATTTTAGAAGCCATCCCACGATTAACCCATATGCAATTATGCCAGTAGGTGCAGAGATTGATTGGTGGGCGCCAGTTGACTAAGCTGATCGTTTTTCACGTCGCTCATTAAGGTCACGCTCGATTTGTTCAAGTAAGCTTCGATCGATTTGATAAAAGAACATTAGTATAATGGCTGCAATAAAAAAGATGAAAGGCACTCCATTAAACATCAGCTGAATACCAAATAAAACTTCTGAACTTTGTTGGGCAAGTTGATTATTAAAAGCGTAATAGGCAAGGATATTTGCCGGAATCGCACTGCCCAAGGCAGAGCCCGCTTTAAGCGAAAACATTGAAGCAGATACCGTAAGCCCTGCATTATTCTTACCGGATCTCCATTCGCCATATTCTGCACAATCTGTATACATGGCAAAAAGTAGAGTAATCATAATACCAAAGGCAAAAATCCCTAATGTGTACGTCATCAGTAAGGCGGAATATTGCTCTGCATCTAATAGGTAAGTAAGAATACTTGACACTGCAAAAAGAGCATTTGCATAGATCATCAGTGTTTTTTTCTCAAAGTATTGCAGAAGCTTAGGTGAAACCAATGCGCCTACAAGCTGGCCAATGAATCCACAGGTAATGATTAGAGTGCCACCATCCATCCACCATAAATAGCTTTCATCTCCGAGTTGCATAAAATACTTATTGTAAAAGGCGACCGAAGATAAGCGACTTACAAAGCCAATAATCATCAGAATTCCAGCAACTGCTAAAGCGATCCAAGATCGGTTCTGAAGCAGTATACCAAAATCTTCTTTGACATTACTGTCTTGAGCCTCTGGCTGGATACGCTCTTGGGTAGTGAAAAAGGTAAATATGAATAAAAGTACCGAGATGACAGCAAAAATGAGCATAGCTAGTCTAAAGCCTAGCACTTCATTACCTCCACCTAGATAGGCAACTAAAGGCTTGGTGGTTGCGCCGACCAATAAGGTGCCTAGTGACGCAAAAATAAAGCGAAATTGGGTGGCTTTAACCCTTTCTTCTTCACTGGGTGAAATCACGGCGAGTAAGGCTGAGTAAGGCACATTGATCGCTGTGTAAGCAAGCATCATTAAGGAGTAAGATACATAAGCAAATATAAGCTTACCATTGGTGGATAAATCTGGGCCCAAAAAGAGTAAATAGCCCAATAGTCCCAAAGGAACCGCCATCCATAACAGATACGGGCGATAACGCCCCCAACGAGTTTGAGTTCGATCAGCAATTAGACCCATTGCCGGATCACTCACCGCATCAATCACCTTGGTGATCAAAAACATAAAGCCTGCCGAAGCAGGATCAATCCCCCAAATATCAGTGTAATAATAGAGTAAAAAGACATTGACCACGCCTAAGTACAAGTTAGAAGCCATGTCACCACAGCCATACCCAATTTTTTCAAGTAAGGATAAGCGGTGACTTGTTGTTTTTTCTGAAGAATTAGCATTCACAATGGATGTCCTATTGCTTATTTGAAACCATTTAGTTTAATAAAATTAGTACCATAGACAAACATTACTGAGCCGCTATATATAATAATCCGTAACTAAGAACGGTTAAGCCAATGATGATCACAGAAGCAAGTTTTGCATGTGCCCATGGTGTCATATCTACTGGCGGTGGTAATCGTTCATCTGTTATTTCGCTAAATGAACGCGGTTGGATTTTGGCAAAGATTAAGAGTGTGGCAATGGCAATGGCAAAGCTGATTGCATAACCATGAAGCCAATGGAAAAAGCTGTCGCCAAAAAAGCTAAAGAATCCATAGCTGAGCATACCAAGTACAATCGCCCATTTGGCACCCTTTGCTGGTGCTTTTTGGCCTAAAATACCGACTAAGAATATGGAGATAATCGGTACGCTATAAAGACCATTGACCTTTTGTAAATATTCAAAGATTGAGTCCAAGTCGGCTAAGAATGGTGCAATAATCATAGAGATTACTGCTAAGCTTAAACCAAAGGTTTGTCCTACTTTAACCACATGGGCTGATCGTTCATGTTGATCTTCAAAGCGCGCTTTGACTTGTTCTTCATAGAATTCCAAGCAGAACAATGTTGATGCACTATTCAAGGCGCTATTGAATGAGCTTAAGATAGAACCTACTAAAACTGCCGCAAATAAACCTCTGGCCCAATCAGCGGTAATCACATGCCGAATCATAGCCGGATAAACTTGGTCATTAATCGCGACTAAGCCATTCAGTTTTTCAGCATCTGCCAAAGAAAGTGAAAATGAACTTTGATATTGGCCAATTAGGGTGTGTGCATAGGCCAAAGCCTCTTGTAAAGATTGGCTCATCACCGGGTCACTGCCTTTTAGTTTGACTGCTTGTTTAAGGGATTCTAAGTCGATTTGTACGCTTAAATCACCAAGCATATGTAGGGCGATAATGCCAGGAGCACAAAGCATTAATGGCCCAACCAACTTCATCACAGAGGCAAATAAAACGCCCTTTTGACCTTCGGCAAGATTCTTAGCCCCCAAGGCTCTTTGAACGACTACTTGGTTGGTCGACCAATAAAAGACTTGGATAAACATCATACCGGTGAGTAGGGTTGGCCAAGGGACTGAGGTAGGCTCACCGCGACGATCAAGTGTGGCCAATGGAGTTAAATACTCAGCTTTTTCAGTAAAAACAGTATGCAAGCCATCAATAATAGATGAATCCCCCAGTGCTTTAAGGGCTAAAATGGGTACAGCTAAACCACCAATTAACAAACCAATTCCGTTAAGGGTATCACTGACAGCAACCGACTTAAGGCCACCAAAAATCGCATAGGCGCTTCCTAATCCACCGATCAAAAGGACTGAGATCCACAAAGGGAAATCAAATTGAAAAATGGTTTGTAGCGCTAATGACCCTGTATACAAGATCGTGGGTAATAAGACTGTGACATAACCAAACAGAAATAGCCCCGAAACAATTTGACGCACAGAGCGATCAAAGCGCTTCTCTAAAAAAGCGGTTGTGGTCGTAAAACCACTGGCTAGATAGTGGGGCAAAAAAATCAGAGCCGTAGCGATCATTGCAAAAGCGGCTAAGGCTTCCCAAGCGATCCCCACTAAGTTTCCATCTTTGAATACTGCTCCATTGAGCCCAACCAGTTGCTCGGTTGAGATGTTGGTCAGTAATAAAGAGCCAGCCACAACTGGCCAAGAGAGCATACGCCCCCCGGTAAAAAATTCTTCGGTGGGATTATCTGACTTGGCCATATTTTTGACAATAAAATAGGTAATGACAGCCACACTTGCGGTTGCCAAAAAGAAACTTATAAATACCATATTATTCATTCCTAGTGAGTAAGTACTTAGAATCATATAATCTTGCACACAAATATAATTCTCATGCACATGTACAATAAATGTATCTTAATGTAATTAAACCGACCAAGCAATGATTCATCAGTAAGATTCTAGCCATGATTAAACCTGATTAAGCTTAACTAGAGCGATGATTTTTGTTCTTGATACCTCATTCATAAGATTGTAGCCTTGAGCCATGTTGTTTACTTGAGAAGTAGTTTTTTGCCTTGTCTTGTCGAGTACACAAGTGCATTGCAATAAGCTCTGAGTTAGACTTTATAATAGCTTTACAAGGGTAGCTTAATGTCCAATATTATACCTGCTAGTGCTGCAAATCGTCATCAATGGTGGCGTGAATCCGTCATCTACCAAATCTATCCCCGCTCATTTTTTGATTCAACCGGCAATGGCGTTGGAGATCTTAATGGCATCAGAACCCATTTAGAGCAAATTAAGTCTCTGGGGGTTGATGTGATATGGATTTCACCCTTTTTTAAATCACCTATGAAAGATTACGGCTATGATGTGGAAGATCATTGTGATGTTGATCCCATTTTTGGTGATTTAGAGACAGCAAGAACATTGGTGAGTGAAGCGCATACACTTGGCTTACGTATGATTGTAGACTTAGTGATTAGTCACACCTCAGATCAACATGCTTGGTTTAAAGAAAGTAGATCATCAAAAACAAATCCCAAGCATGATTACTATGTTTGGGCCGATCCCAAGCCTGATGGAACAGCACCCAACAACTGGCTGTCTATTTTTGGCGGCTCTGCATGGCAATGGGATACAAGGCGCTGTCAGTATTACTTGCATAATTTCTTGACCGAGCAACCAGACCTAAACTTTCACAATCCAAAGGTACAAGAAGAAGTACTCAAAGTTGCGGAGTTTTGGCTTGAGCTTGGTGTAGATGGCTTTCGTTTAGATACTGTGAACTTTTATTTCCATGATCAACAGTTCCGTAGCAATCCACCGGCTCAAAGTCCTGACCAAATGAGTGCTCATCAAAGTAATCCCTATGGTTGGCAAGAGCATATCTATGACAAAAATCAGCCCGAGACTTTAGGCTTTTTAGAAGCGCTTAGACAGTTGCTTAATCGCTATGATGCCATTGGCTTGGGTGAAATTGGGGACTCACCGGCTCGTTCTTTGGACCTTTTGGTGGAATACACGAGCCCAGAGCGTTTACAGCTTTGTTATTCTTTTGATCTACTTGGTGAAAGCAGAGGTGGAACTTATTGGCGTGAGGTGATTGAGCGTTTTGAGTCTAAGAGTGCCCTTAAAAATCCAGACAGTTGGCCATGTTGGGCTTTTTCAAATCATGATGTAATTAGAACAGCAACTCGTTTATGTCCACCAAATGGGGATCGTAAGGCCAATGCTGAACTACTTTTGGCCTTATTACTGAGCATGAGAGGTACACCTTGTATTTATCAAGGGGAGGAACTAGGACTCACTGAGGTTGCCATTCCGTTTGAAAAACTTGTCGATCCTGCCGGCATTGAGTTTTGGCCTGAGTATAAAGGGCGCGATGGCTGTCGTACACCTTATCCGTGGACTTCTGAAAGCGGAGGGGGCTTTAGCGTGACTGAAGCAGAACCTTGGTTACCACTAGGTGAAGATCATCTTGCTTTATCGTTCACAGCTCAAGATCAAGATGCCGATAGTACCTTAGCAGCAACTAGAACGCTCTTAGGCTTTAGAGCAGGCTCATCAGCCTTGAAACTGGGAAGTCTTCAAATGCTAGAGACCAATCCCGAATTACTTGTATTCAAGCGTACATATGTTGATGCTGAGTGTTATGAACAAGTTTTATGCATATTTAACCCGAGTTTAGCTCCTTTAACCTGGACTTGCCCGACAGAGCTCAAGACAGATCAACTCCTGTTAGGTTCTCAGTTAGCCAAATCTATAACTGATGAACTTGCTGAGACGCAATCAGCAGTGATTCCAGCCCAAACATGGTGTTTTGTTAAGTTGAGCTAGTTTACATTAACAAAAAATTAAAAAGTTATGTCCGAAAACTTAGGCTTGGACGGTTAGTCATGATAGAACACCGACTTTGTTTCTAAGCGCATAAGTTTGAGGAGATATAAATGTCTAAGCTTAAGATCAACAGTACTCTAGAAAATGTGGAAGCTGATCTAAGGTCACGCGTTGAAGATTTACGTGAACTGCAAGAAGACTTTGATGAGGCAATCTGTGAGAAATTAGCCTTTTATTCTTCATATATGCAACGCGAACCTGCTAAGGGTCGCTTAAATATGAAGCGTTATCTGACAGTTATGAAGGAGTTCTTTACTCATGAATCTATCCTGCCCGAAGCTTCACGTCTGAATGGACAACTTGGCTTTATGTTCAAGGTATATACAGGGCAAACTCTAACCGTGACTGACTGTCGAGAAGGCTCAAGTTTTCACGAAAGAGCAGCTAAGAATATGCGTAGGGTAGTACGTGATTTAAATGATCAATATCAAGGCTGGAATAAATTATGCCAAGAGCTTCAAGCTGAGTTTAGTGACCAAAATCCCAAGGTAATCATGAATATGATGATTGATGAAAGCTTAGAATTGTTAGGACGTGATCTTAAAGAGCAAAGTCGTGAAATTAGATAAGCTTTTTGCTTAAATGAGACCACTCAGAACTTAAGGGAATACTCTGATCTTTACGGAATACTCTGATCTTAACGAGGATAGAAAACTCGGGCACGCCCTCCACCATAGTGGTAAGTCATTTGATAAGCAACATGATCAGAGGCTTCGCGACCATTACCAAGAGCTATAGAGATATGACCATGCGCTGACGTGCCTCTTGCCCAAACAACGACAGCACCGGCTGGCAAATCTCTGAGATCAGATACACTCACTTCAAAAAAACGAGAATGTCCGGCAAGTTGATCGGCAGCCATATAAGCACTTGCGCCCCACAAAAAGCGTCCAACAACCGATTCGATGGCATCGGCAGCAGCAGAGTAGCAATAGCCCACAGTATTACGTGATACCGCAATTCTGTAGGCTGCATCTGCGAGTTGATTGCCAAGTACTGAATTGTAGTTAGGATCAGTATTTCTGGGTGCTTCGCTTTGGTTTTCTTGTGGCGTAGAATTGTTGTCTTGACTTGATGATGAGGCATCCGACTCTGAGCAAGATGACCAAATATCCCCATCAACAACACAGGCACATGAAACGCCCCCACAAGAAGCTTGAGCAGACTGAGCCCCCATTTGCACCGCATATGATGACCAAATACAGCCAGGCGCACAGGTTCCGCCTAGAGTATTGCTGCTGTTATTATTAGTATTATTCGTATGGTGTACAGGTGCTGTTTCAGACTGACTACTTTCTGCATAGTCGGCCTCAGAGTTTTCCCATGGGGTACTGCTTTCGGTTTGTACCCATAATTCGTCACTGCTTTGTGAGTCGTTTTCTGAGTCGCTTTCATACGATTCACTTGCATACTCATCATTCTCATAGCTCTTTAAACTGGTGGAGTTTGAAAGATCTGTGCCTTGATCAGCACAAGCCGTGGCCATTATACCAAGGATCAATACAGAGTTAAGAGCTAAGATTGATTTCAATGTACATGAGTTTTGCATAATGGCCTCCTTATGAAAGTTAGTTTACGATTGCATGATGAAACACACACAAGATAAATGCAGAAAGTATGCCAATCATTTTATTTTGATTGTTATTAAACTGATTTAACCGATTAAAGATGTGATTTATGGAGCTAAGAACCGATTTTATTCAGATTGATCTCTTGGGCAAACCAGTCAGTAAGAACTCTAAGTTGTGACTTTCTCGTCTCGCCTAACTGTGCGTGTAAGGAACATGAGACATAAAAGTAACAATCTACTGATCTCTTGATATTTGAAGCTAACTCTTTAGGGCAGAGTTGGTTCGGATTGCCCATGATTATTTTGGCCCCAACAGGCGATTTCATTATTTGTTGTAATCCCGCAACTGTGATCTAGGCCAGCATCAATTTCAACAAACTCTAGATTTGGTACATTTAACTGCTCACGATCATTTCGTCCCCAACATTGCACCATATTTGTTGCTGATTCTATGGCACATGCATGATCAGCACCGGCTACGATTTTGCTAAAAGAACCACTAGGTGCATCAAGCTGAGCAAAGTCATTTGCGCCCCAACATTGAATTGAGTCATTCAAATCCAAAGCACAAGAAAAGAGTCCACCACTAGCGACAGTTTTGAACATGCCCTCCGGTGCAGAGCTTTGGCCTTCGCTATCCATACCCCAACATGAAATTGTACCTGCGCTATCCAAAGCACAGCTATGATACCAACCTGTACTCAGCGTTGTAAAAGAGCCGGTAGGCGCTGTAATACGACCTGCGTCATCAAGGCCCCAACAGGTCATCTCACCGCTTTGTGATAGGGCACAGCTATGATAATAACCAACACTAATTTGGCTGAGCGCACCAAGAATAGGGGCTGTACTTTGTTCAAACTCGTTATCTCCCCAACATTGGGCTTCTCCTGCCTCATTGATCGCACAGTTATGCCACTCTCCTGAACTTAAGGCTGTAAAACGCCCTTCCGGACTATCGGTTTGAGTATAGTTGTTTCTACCCCAGCAGAAGATTTGTTGCTCTAAATCAAGGGCACAACTATGATAGCGACCTGTACTTATTTGACTATAAGTATTTGTATTTATTTCAGCACCTGCCTGCATCTCACCTGCCTGCATCTCACCGGCCTGCATCTCACCGGCCTGCATCTCACCGGCCTGCATCTCACCGGCCTGCATCTCACCTGCCTGCATCTCACCTGCCTGCATTTCACCGGCAGGGCCATCACCGATCAGCATTTCACTACCGGCTTGTATTTCTGTTGCTGATGTGACTGAGTCATCATCATCACAGGCACTTAATGATAGGCTTAATACACATAAATAAAGAATACTTAGCTTGTTGGTCATGATTTCTCTCCTTTTGATTTGACTAAATAAGTGCTTTATATCTCAAAAAGTTGTCTTCATAAAGCATACAACTCAATTCGATCTGTTAAGAATTCAATGTAGAGGTTTATCATGCATCAAGATGCTTTTGTTGAGTATGCTGCTCGATATTTACTCATTCCAGGACAGTGTTCCACTGCTCAAGAAATCTTGTCAGCCATTGGCATTGAACGGCCCTTACCTACACTTATCTCAGACTTAATTGAGCTAAACGATCATTTAGCTCATAAAAACTTAGTGATCACCGAAAGCGATCAGTTGTTATTGCAATGGAACCCTTTTACAGGAATGACCCCTATTATTAGTGAGTATGCATTTGGTGTGGGTGCCTTTGATGATCATCGTTGGTTACAAAGTATGCATGGAGCGAGCGTAAAGATTTTATATGACCTTATTCATGAATGCGTTCATTCGATTTGGGCGGCGTTTGGACTTTGTGGTGGTTTAAAGCTCTTACCTGTGCACCAGCATCACCTATTTCATGCTCTTGCTGAAGCATGTGCTGTGTATATTGGCGATATTGAGGGGCATGAAACCTTGATTGAGTCTAGATTTTTCCAAGACTTTTGGCCAAGCGGTGCTCATCGCAGTCATGCGATTTCTTTTTCTGCTTTAAAAGGCTTACAAGCAAGTGGTTTAAGTCGAGACCAAAGAGCCGAATGGCTTATGAGTATTTATTTGGATGGTGAACGTTCTTTGCCTTATTTGCCCAAGGAAAATGGTTTAAGAGTTGAAGCCTTAGCCTTTTTAATTGAGGAAAGTAATTATTCGGAGAAAATTGATTTATACACCACACCACAGTGGATGAGGCATTATTGGGGACGAGATGATATCAATAATTTCATCAATGACTTTATACCTACAGATCCTATGATGTTGGCCTCAGGCAAGACGATCAAATGCTTTGCAGACTTAAGACAGTCTTGGCGAGAAGTCTTACGAGGAGAGTTTTGGTTTTATCATAAGAATCCAAGCCAACTTCGTAGCCAACTTTATATCCAGCGTAAGGCACTAAAGGTTTCTGAATTGCTCTCGGTTTTTAAAAGCCATCGCTTACAGCTTACACAAAGGATTAAAGAACAAGCCTTAACCTTATTAAACAATACTCGAGATCAATTACTCGAGCGCTTCCAAAAATTATCAAGTCAGATCGAGAGCAAAAGCGATATGAGTGGAACTGAGATCAAAGCTGAAATCGAAGCCCTATCTCAGACCTTGAGCCAAAGACTTGAGGAACTATGTGGTTCTACCTTAGTGCTTACACACCCATATTTAGATGCCATTCCCTTTGCCGATGCCTGTCCTCAACTTAAAAATAATCTAGATGAAGCTAGAGATTTGGGGGAGTTGTTAAGATGCTTCACCATAGTCAGTAACGAAAGCTTATCAGCCTTTAAGCAGTTGAAGGATAACCCTCAAGCACAAGATCTCACTTCTCAATGTGAACAGATCTATTTAGAAGCTCAACATTGGATGGCAAAGTTAAACCTAATTCACGATGCCAATACCTGTATCAAAGCGCAAGAATGGCTGAATCAACTTATATCCAATCAGTCATTGATATTGGTATATCCGCTTATATGGCACACGGCCGCTCCCTTTATAGAGCCACTGATTGGTTTTAGATATCGCTAATTAAAGGACTCACTTGTTTTAAGTTTATCTTTTAAGTTTAAGAAGAGTACGACAGGCGACCCAAAGCTTGATTTTTCCTACTCGCTTAAGTTGCTTTTCTAGTGAGCTTGCAAAAAAAGATTTTTGCTCATCGGGAAGTGCTTGTAAGTGATAACAGGCTTTTTCCGCTAAGTTTGGGGAAACAAGAGCCAGTCTAAGAGCAAGATTTTCAGCTCGCTTAGGCTGATTAAGAACACAGTGATAGGCCATGCTAAGCATCAACTCATCTTGGCTTCCATTACGCCACTGATCCCATAACCATGTTCTTAAATGAGCCATAATTTGCTCATTTGGGCTCATTTTTGAGACCGGATTTGCTTGATGATCGTTTGCTAAATATACGCTCACTATACCAACGAGCTTTGCTCTGATCGGATCGATACCAAGCGCAATCTCATGAACAAGGTTTAATACGGTCTGTGCCATGGTTGGTGCCGTATATAATCGTGTCAAAGGTGGAAACTGACTAATGCCATCACGTTTATGTTCGACTTCGATCAGCTGTTGGTGCCAATGAGAATGCATACTCGACTGATCTTGTGACTGATCTTGTGACTGATCTTGTTGAGTAAAATCAAGTTCGAGCTCAAACAGAGGATTATTAAGCACAAACCATTCATTTGAAAGCTGTTCGACGACCTTATTCACTAGCTGACGAGCACCCAAAGCTCTTATGTAATGTAATGCTAATGCTTTTTGATAGAGGATGTTGTGTGTTTCTTCCTCTAAATCTAAGGCATAGGCACACTGATCATAGAGTTTTTGAGCGATGGTATCATCGACAATCGCCAAACGAACCCACATCTCAGCATGCTCTAAAGTAAAGATAGAAGCCTCAAAACTAAAGTGCTTTTGAACCTGTTGAAAAAGTTCATAAAGTGCTGTGTCAAGATAGCTATCTGGTGATTTGATTTGGCTTGTTTGATCATTTGAGCTTGTTTGATCATTTGAGCTTGATAACTCTTTGCTTGTAGCCTTGCTCATATTGTGACTCCGAAGTAGCAAAAACGATGTGAATCAGCAAACAAGCTAACTAAAGATCTGTTTATCGTGAGTATGCTTATTTGCTTATCTTTTGGCTTGTTTTTTTGCTTGTTTTTTTGCTTAAGCTTATAGTCTCTAGCTGTGCTTTGATTTTAGCTGGAGTGCTCATCAGGGCTTGGCTTAAGACCTCATGATTATCTTCCTTGTTGAGTAAACGACCGTAGCTAAACTTAATCGCTTGCAGTACCTGAATGTCTTTTTGGTCTTTATTTGAGCGCTCATCAAGAGTTGTTTGGGCTTCGAGAGATCGTAAAAGTCCATCAGCCATCAGATAGACTTCCTGGTGTCGTTTAGCATTCATCAAGGCAAGCATTTGTGATGTCCTAAGCAGTTTTGGAGGCAAATCATAATTGCTTTTGACGAGTTCGGTGAGTTGCTCCATGCCCTGTTCTGGAGACTTGCGTAGGTTGACAAAGGTATCAAGGGCAATACTTTCAGTTTTTGCCCGCTCTTGATCCCCCCAACTTTGTTTGCCCCATGCACTTAGGGTTTTAACAAAATGACTAAGTTCTTTTTGATCAGAATTCCCCGATAAAGCAGCCAACAATCTCTTACTTTGCTTTGCTAAAAGCGCTTTTTTAAATTGGGTATGTATACGGTTTAGGCTTGGGTCAAAAATCCCCTCTTGGTGCAAGTCTTTAATCGCTGCATAAGCACCAGATTTTTCGAATAGTTCACCAGACTTGATAAGCTTTAAAACCTCATTGCATCTTGACTTATGGGCTTTCCGCTTTCTTTTGTCCATCCCATTAGATACATACTTCTTAACCTCAGTATACTCGCTTCGAGCTTGCGGCTTACCCTTGGACTTAGCAAGTTCAAAGTAGATCTGATAAGCGACCGAAGCGACAATGTAATCTTCTGCTCGATTTGCACTTCGCGCAAGAAGCAAGTAATCAGAGTAAGCTCGAGAATTATGCTGAACAAGCCTAATAAAGGTGTTCTTTGCTACACGATAATTTCCTGCTCGATATTGTTGCTTTCCTTGGTCACGCCAAGTCTCTAAATGTAACTTGGACGATTGTTTTGTATTACTTCTTTTACCCCTTTTCTTTGCGTGCGCTACGCTTGCTGAAATGGGACAGCTTGAGTTGATCACTTGTAAACCTAAGCATAAGAACAAAATCGTGATAAACTTGCATGGTCGGTATTGAGTCAAATGAATCATAAAGCTATGCCTTTAAGCGAGATATCGAAGTCGCTGAGAAGTTAACGAGAGAAGTTAACGAAGAAGTGGAGAAGTGAGTGCATCAAAGGCAAAAGCGCCACCAATCATACTTTGAATGGCAGAGCGCTCACCTGGCCACACATCACTAGTCATTGAGGCTTTAATGACCCAAGTCGGGGTAATGCGATAATCAAGGCCAAGTTCCCAACCAAAGCGCATACCATGACGGGTGACTATACCACTTTCACCGGTTGAGATTTTACTGATTTCGCCTCGTTCATATACCCACAGAAAACCACCTTGGATATAAGGTGTAACACGCCACATGGGCAGTTGGTAGCCAACCCATCCTAATCTAAACTTGTGTCTGTGTAGAGACTTAAGCTCATGTTGCTTTTGAACAGACATGACTGTGCTATTATCAAGTTTCAGTGTTTCGCCAACCTTACTATTTCCACTTCGCTCAAAGTTATATCCAATTAAATCTAAGCGCATTGGGCCTAAACCTAGTTCTTCTCTAACCAGCCAGGCAAAGCTTACATCAAAACCAAGGCCATTCATTTTTTCCGTTTGGGCGTTAATTTTTTCTAAGGGGTATGTTTCAAAGCCACTTACCTCTCCTGACCAAGCACCGGCTCTAATACTTTGGCTTTGCAAGCGAATAGAGATTTGCTGCCGTCCATATTTTGTATCAGGATGAGGCGTATTTAGAGCAATTTTCCACAGTGGTCGATCATACTGAAGGTTGACCACGAGTGCCCCTTTTTCGCCAGGTGCTAATTCTATTTCTTTATCGATAGGCTCCCGGTCTTTAGCCGTAATTACGACACGATGCTTACCAGGCTTCATTTCATAGGCATTTAGGTATTGTTCTTCACTCAACTCTTGATCATCAACTTTTAGTTTCAGATCTTGTAGTTCTTCTTTGTGTAAGATTTTAAGATCCAAGATAGAAAGAGCACTTGCCATCTTGATATTCTCACTAAAACGCTGTCCTGATTTAACTTTAAACTGAGCGATATAGTCTTGAAAGTCTGGAGCGGTGACCTTGACTTGGTGAGTACCGGTGCTCACCACAAAAGATCCATTGCCTTGCCCTACTTTTACTCCATCAATAAATATATTTGCTGTTGATGGTGCACCACTAATCTCATAACGACCCATAGCAAAAGCACGCTCAATCACTTTGCGACCAGCAAGTTTCAAATCTGTCGCTTTTTCTTCGTAGAGCACAGTTTTTTGATTAAGCTGATTCACCAAAAGTTTAACAGTGAACTCGGCACCTTGTACAGATGCATAAAAGTACACATGACCACCGAGTTGAGCCTCATCTAAGAGTAAGCGATCAATATCACAAGTAGCTGTAGCACTTTGATCTAGTCTTGAAACCAAACAGTCCTGTAGATGATTAAGATGCTTTAATTGTGGATCTTTCTCTAAGGAAGAAAGATGTCGTTCAAGAGCGATTTCATCAAAAAGATGATCGGTGAGACTATCGCCATATTGGCTTTGAATCCACTCTTGAGCGCGAAAGGCAAGAGGCCCTTCAAAATGCCATAAACTTGGTGCGGCGGGGCTGAGTGCAAGTAAACTAAGACTAAGCATTAAAGACCACAAAGTGATCCTCCTTAACAAGAGTGAGACTTTTTCCTACATGCACCAATCAAAAGTGCAGGCTCAATAGTGAGTTATGCGTATGTATTTTTGTGAAATCAATCAAAACTCTAAACTTTTACCTCAGCTATGAGGAGTTGTTAGATCTTTATGAGGTACAATACTGTATGTTGCTGATGATACAGCAATCGGTTTATCGATAGAACTCTGGTATAAGGTAGTTTGAGTAAAGCACACCCTACTCCCATTTCTAAGTACCTGAGAACGAGCATATAAGCATTGATCAATATTGCCTGGTCTTAGATAATCCACCCTAAGATCAATGGTGCTTGTGGTGGATGGTTTGTTTAGAATCGTAAATACTGCAAGACCGGCAGATGTATCGGCAAGGGTAGCAATCACTCCACCATGCAAAGCCGGTCTTCCTGGGTCTCCGGTAAACTCCTTGCGAGGTTCAAGTTTAATCGTAGTATCTCCACGGCTAAAATGCTCAACCTTAACTCCCAAATATTTATTGAAGGGAAGTCTTTCTTCCATAATTTCGATCAATTCGGCTTCGCTGTAACTTGCATGATCATTTTCATGCTCATTGGAATGATCTTTTGCTGCCATAACTAACTTATTACCCTTGCAAGATGTATGTTTTCTGCTTTTTAACTATCATTCTTTATCAAGATACTCGTAACTAAGATTTGGTATCATGCATATCGTGTACATGACTTGTTTTTGAACTCAAAACAATCAAAAGCGACTGGCTAAATATATCAGAGATCACTTAATGATGAATATACTAAACGTAGCTATATAGTGTGAGTTTTCCTTGATCGCAAGTCCGTGAAGCGAGTCACTCGAATAATGAGTGAACATGAACTTTGGTCAGAAATTACTTAAACATGAAAGTAGATACTAAGTCATAAACTATAGTATAGGAGACTTTTATACTCTGCTAGCATATGGATTGCGCGCCATTAAACCAAAGCTAAAAAGAAGGCAAACATGAACAGTACTTCAATCAATGATCGAAATGTTCGGTCAGTTAGATCAAGTAGGATTACCTCTACGTTGGTCGTTTTTATGTCTTTAGCAGTCTTTCAAATCGCTTGTGACCCACAAGTCGTTAAAACCTTTGAGCAAAGCGATATGTATTTGGATGGCAATGATGCGCAAATGTCCACAGATCAAGAGGTGAACCAGACTGACATTAGTTTTGATCAAATGATCAATTTAGATGCTGAGATCACCGATGCAGAATTACCCGAAGTTGACATGAGCGGTTTGCCAGAAGCTCTGCCTATGCCTCAGGTGGATGAAAGAGCTTTTTTACAGACTTCTAATGGACTGATTGTGGTTTGGCGATTTGATCAACGACTTTATAGAGCAGAACTGACTCAAGAAGAACTTGAGCAAGCGCAAGAGGATTTAAGCATACAAGCTGAGCCTTGGTTTGATCTTGCTGAAATTGAGCAAGCTTCAATGATTAAGCTTGTGGCTTTGGAAAGCACTCCTCCCTATTTCTTAGTTAGCACAGAAAATCAAGAAAGCTTTGCTTTAAGGGCTGATCTTGTTTCTCCGGAAAAGATTAACTTAGGTATCAAGCATGATCTTTTAGTCGCCAAAGGAGATGGTGGTGCATTGGTTTTGGGAAGTCTTTGGCAAGGCAGTGAACCAGCAGATGAGAACGAGTCACAAGATGAGAACGAGTCACAAGATGAGAACGACTCACAAGATGAGAACGACTCACAAAATAATGAACAAATCATTGATATTGTTAAAGAAGATCCGCTCGCTTGGCGCTTTACTCGTGATGGCAATTGGTCTGATCTATCTGAAGATCATAGTGGAGTCTCAAAACCTACTGCTCTTTCAAGAGGTCTAGGCTCTTGGATTCTTGCCACGGAGCAAGGCCAATGTCATATGCTGAATGAGCAAAGTGGTTTACATCACGCATGGCATTGTCATAGTCAGCCCAACTCAGTGTTATTGAGTGATGATTTTGAAGTAAAAGTTTTGGGTAGATTATTACGTTCCTCAGAAGACACACCAAGAGGGATTGGTTTGTGGATGTGGTCTGGTACGCCAGGTCGTAGTGTTGATCCTCTTTTTGCCTCGATACAAAGCCAAGCCGAAACTCCTTTTGCAAGACTTGCGACAGATGAAGCTTTATCACTTGCCGATGGCACTATAGACCGTTGGCTCATCAAATCAGAAGCTCCACAAGTATTGATGGTCAGAGAAGATACTCAATGGAGTTTAATCACAGCATATGGCAAGTATAATTTTGAACAGCAAACAGCTGAGGAAATCTTTGGGTTAATTGAAAACCCAAGCAATAGGCCAAGCTTACTGTATTGGAATGAGAATACGGCCTCTCTAAGTATCAAGCCTTTAGAAGAAAGCGAATGGACAAGCTTTCGACTTCCATCGGTAGCACCAGAGGATGAGTTATGTCTGGTGAGCCCAGAGCGCTGTGATGCAATTGATCATGACTGTGATGGCCAACCTCAAAATCAATTATGCTGTGTGCAGGGAGACGCTGTAACCAGTCGCTTAAGCGATGTACTCTTTCCAGACTACAATTGGTTTACCGGCGATAGTGAAATTGGTGCTTTGGTCATGGTTGCCTCTCAAAACTCTGCTCGGTTATTTTCTTTTTCAACCAATGGTGGAGAAGCCACCTTGCGCACTCAATGGGCCGACATTAAAAGCATAAGTCATTTTTCAAATTATTTGTCGCTTGTTTCGGCGATTGGGCACGATCAAAATGGCCAAGCATACTTATTACAAAACCAACGTATTAACGATGAATGGGTTAAGTTGGCTTTGCCCTGTCAAGCGCATGCAATAAGTGTATTGGATGCTAACCATACCACGCGAGTTTACTGTGCGGATAAGGCTCTTTTGTATAACATTGACCAAGAACTACCCGTTGAAGAAACCTATCCTGAAGCAAGTGCAGTACAATGGATGACACCTTGGCTTACAGGCACAGAGAACTTGGGTG
>CAKZRU010000088.1 GCA_937146725.1 uncultured Myxococcales bacterium | reverse complement strand
CCAAGTGCCTTTTTGCCGGACTTAATGCGATCTGCCCAAGCTGTGTTTTATGGGGTGGCCATAGCGATGCTATTAGCGCCGATTTCAGCTTATTTAGTACGACAGTCACACCCTTTAAACGATTCTCAAAATGAGTTAAATAAGGATAATTTGCTTCAGAATGAACAAACTCACAGAGCTTCTAAGACAGCATTATGGGTTTCTTTGAGTATCATCATTGCATGCTTGGTTAAGCTTGGGCTGAATGAACCACTTCTTTTTGTAAATATCCCTGCACTTATGATGCTAGGCTTAGTTATTTTAGTAGGCTATTTTTCTTGGGACACTCAAATTGAATCTAACCCAACCTTAGCACGCTTATTAAGTTTGCATAACAGTAGTGTAAAAGGTGCTGGGCTCATGTTGGGATTGAGCTTAACCATGGTTTTTTATCACTCTAAGCAACCACAACTTTCTGGTCCGCTCTTTGCGGTGGCTATTTTGAGTATGTGCTATGCTGTGGTTTTGCAAATGTTTGTCAGCGCAAGATATATCTTGGAAGCTAAAATGCCTTTGAAAGCGCAGAGTGATCAGAAAAGTATTCAAGGTCAAATGCTCATGCTCGCTTTCTATTTTGCCACGCTCTTTTGTACACTGAAATTTTTTTCCTTAATGGCAAATTGATTGATATAAGTACTTAGACTAAAGCCCTTAATCACAAACAGGGCGAGTTTTAGCTAAGGAATATAAAGATGAGTTTAGTTTGCCATTTACCATTTAAAAGCTCTGCATTTGTTTTATGCATCATTGGTATAGCACTTTTATCTACTACGGCTTGCGACTCTGATGAAACATCTTCCCAAAAGCCAGACATGATGCCTGTGTCTGATCAGAGTATAGATCCTGAGCAAGGTGACTCTGAGATAGGCGATGAGGTGGGTGGAGAGATGTTAAGTGGTCAAGAAATGGGAGGAGATGAATCGGGGGGAGATGAGTCTGGGCGAGTTGAACTCGCAGGCGAAATCGCCGGTAGCGAATCGATGAGTGGTGATGAGGTTACGCCTAATAGCGCTGGAAGCGAGCAAAACCTTGTTGAGCCAATTCTTAAAAGTGAAAAACGCGGTATTGCCTACAATGTGACAAGTTTAGCTGACCTTGAAGCGCTTTCACCAGGTGTATCATGGTGGTATAATTGGTCACCACGATATGACCAAGCGGTGGCTCAAGACTATCAAAGACTGCAAGTCGATTGGGTGCCAATGACTTGGAATGGCAATAACCCTGATGAGATCAGAGCCTTTCTCGATAACCACCCCGAAGTGCGTTATTTACTCACTTACAATGAACCCAACTTTCAAGATCAAGCCAATATGACACCGGCCTATGCCGCCTCGCTGTGGCCTACCTTTGAGCAAATTGCCGAAGAATATGATCTTGAACTCGTTGGGCCGGCGCTTAATTATTGTGGCAACTGTGTGGTGGTCAATGGTGCACCCATTGGCAGTAACTTTACGCTGTGGATGGATATGTTTTTTGATGAGTTTAGAGCTCAGTTTGATCGAGAACCACACATGGATTATACCGCCTTACATTGGTATGACTACGGGTTAGAGGATCAAGTAGATGAAATGGTGATGCGTTATAATAAGCCGGTTTGGCTCACTGAGTTTGCCTTATGGCGCTATGAAGATTGGGCAACCGATGAGCTAGAAAGGCAATGGCTAATTGATATGGTCGCCTTTTTAGAAGCACATCCTTATGTTCATCGCTATGCTTGGTTTACCGGTCGGCGACCAGACTTTCCCAAGATTAATCTGCTAGCAGAGGATGGTGTGCTGACGCCCTTGGGTGAAGCCTATGTGAATGCGCCCTATTATCAGCCCTAAACAACAAAAGATTTGGGAAGAAAGCATGCTGACCAAACATAGTTTTTTTTCATGTCCATTTTTTATTCTGTTCGTTCTTCTATGTTGGTCCTGCGACGAAGGGATCGATCAATCCGATCGTAATCCCCAAGCTCAATCCTGCGCACTCAACAGTGAGTGTGCCAGTGATGAGCGCTGTGTATCAGGGCTTTGTGAACTGATTGAAGCCCCCTTACAAAGCGCTAACTGTGATGGGAATCGCTGTGAATGTCTCAGTGATAGAGACTGTCCGGAACAAAGCTTTTGTGACACTAGCTCTCGGTACTGCGTATTCATTGAATGCCAACTAAATAGTGACTGTGATTTAGGCTTAGTCTGTATAGATCACCGCTGTCTAGTTGACTTGGAGGCTGATCAAGATCGAGATGGTGTGCCCGATCAAGTTGATAATTGTCCAACAGTCATCAATCCCAATCAAACGAATACTGATGCGGAATGGGAAGGCTTGCCCGGTGGGCCAAACTTTGCCGATGAATTAGGCGATGCCTGTGATGAAGATATGGATAATGATGGGGTAAATAATGAACAGGATAACTGCCTTAAAGTCTTTAATCCCGATCAGCGAGATGGCGATGAAGACGGGGGTGGTGATCGTTGTGAGCCGATTTTATTAGGTGTGTGCGGAGAATGTCCGATTGATCGTATTGAGGGAGAAACCCTATTTTGTGGTGGTGAATGTAGCAGTGATGAATTGTGTGTACCGGGGCGTTCTCGCTGTAATGATAATGTACGACAAGAATGCTCATTAAACGGAACTTGGGATATTTTGCAGTGTGGTGGTGAAGAAAACTGCGAAGAAATAGGCCCGTTTGAGACCCGCTGTGTTCCAAGAATCTGTGTTCCAAACGCAATGAGTTGCGGAGAAGCCGGAACCAGTATTGATCGTTGTGACAGCTTAGGTCGAAGTTGGGAAGTTCTAGAAAGCTGTGAATTCGGTCGACGCTGTGCACAAACAGAAGGTGAGTTTACCTGCGAAACAGAAATCTGTATTCCCAATGAGCGTCGCTGTAGTGGCCAATACTTACAACGCTGCAACCAAGGCTTGGAATGGATTAATGAAACCTGCCCCTCACGTTTTATTTGTGGCTTTACTAATGGCGAAGCAAGCTGTGTACAGACCTCATGTGGCAACGGCTTACTTGAGGTCGGCGAAGCTTGCGATGATGGCAATCAAATTACTGAGGACTGTCCTTATGGAGAACGCGAATGTAATGTCTGTAATGCAATATGCCAAGTAGAAGCCGGTGATGCTCGCTATTGCGGTGACGGTCTACTTGATCCAAGTGAAGACTGCGATGATGGCAATACTGAAACCGAAGAATGTGCATATGGTCAGGAGTCTTGCCAAGTTTGCAATGATCAATGCGAGCTAGAAGCAGGAATCACTCATTATTGTGGTGATGAGGTCATTGATGAAACCGAAGACTGCGATGATGGAGGCTTAGCTGACTTACCTTGTCCGTATGGTGTGCGTTGCAGTGTGTGCAATGATCGCTGTGAGCTGATCTTGGGCCTAACCCCGTATTGTGGTGATGGCATTGTAGATGAGGCAGAAGAATGTGATTTAGGTAATTTACAAAGCGATTACTGTGAGTATGGCCAAAGCCAATGCCAAGTATGTTCGGCCAACTGCACGTATAAAGCGGGCATTATCCAATCTTGTGGTGATGGCATTATTGATGAAGCAGAAGAAGAATGTGATGATGGTAATACCCTTACCGAAGCTTGCGAATATAATAACTTAAGCCCATGCTTTGTTTGTAATGCTCAGTGTCAAGTTGTGTCAGGGGTCATTCAAAGTTGTGGTGATCAAGTGATTCAAAGCGGGCTAGAGCAATGTGATGATGGTAATCGTTTAGCTGGTGATGGCTGTGATGAAAACTGCCTGACTGAACGCTGTGGCAATGGGGTGGTTCAAGAGGGGCTAGGTGAGCAGTGTGATGATCATAACCGGATCTCAGGGGATGGCTGTGATGCGAATTGCCAGCTTGAATGCGGAGATGGGTTTCAATCTAATCTTGAAGAATGTGATGATGGCAACCGTGTTGCCGGTGATGGCTGTAACGAGTTTTGTCAATCCGAATATTGCGGAAATGGTCTTACCGAAGAAATCAATGGTGAAGAATGTGATGATGGTAATCTGATCAGTTCCGATGGCTGTGATAGCCAATGCCGACTTGAAGTCTGTGGGAATGGAATTATCCAATATGGCGAAGAATGTGATGATGGCAATACCGAAGGTAATGATGGTTGCTCACCACTATGTCAAATCGACTGTGGGGATGGAGTTACAAATCAAGTCGAAGAATGTGATGATGGTAATTTACTCAATGGGGATGGGTGTTCACAAACTTGCCAAATCGAACGATGTGGTAATGGTATTTTAGAAGTTTTTGAGGCTTGTGATGATGGTAATTTACTCAATGAGGATGGCTGTTCACAAACCTGCTTAATTGAAACCTGTGGAAACGGCATACTCAATAGCAATTTTGGAGAAGAATGTGATGATGCCAATGACATTGTCGGTGATGGCTGTAGTCAGTGTTTAATCGAACAATGTGGCAATGGGCGCCGAGAGTTTAACGAGCTTTGTGATGCCAGCGAGGCCGGTTGTAATGAGCAATGCCAGCCAAGACCATGCTTTGCTAACGGCTGTCCGGCGGTTGAACTCATTAAAGTCGACGGTGGTTATCTAAAAACCGGTAAACCCTTTGGTGGTCTTAATCCGGATGGTGGCTTTTGGGCCTCGGAAGTCACTCCGGTACGAGAGTTTTGGCTTCCCAGCTTTGAACTGATGCGTACCGAAGTCACTAGAGGTATGTATCGAGTTTGCGTTGAGGCCGCCGTCTGTGAAGTGCCCGCTCAAGAATGGAGTGATGACTTGGCATTGGATAATTTGCCGGTGGTGGGTGTAACTTGGGCCCAAGCACAAAACTTTGCCGAATGGATGGGAATGCGCTTACCAAGTACTTTGGAATGGGAATATGCGGCTCGTAGTGGTGGACAATTTACCGCTTATCCTTGGGGCGAACTCCCTCTGCATGATGAAGAGGGAAATTGTCGAGCCAATGTTGCTGATTGTGGCTATGATGGCCTTCTTGAGCCCTGTTCGGTAGCCGGTGACTTATCCAATGTGGGGATTTGTGATTTGGCAGGCAATGCCAATGAGTGGACCGGCTCTTTAACCTTGGGGAGTTATGATCATTACTTATCCAATGGTCAAAGTCGCTCACCCAATGCAACGCCGGTGGAGTTTGACTATTATCGTGGTCCTTTCCGCTTACCGATTTATAAGCGCTTAGATGCCCAAAGAATTGCTTTTAACTCCTTGGGTTATTCTTCAAGTACCTTGGGCTTTCGCTTGGCACGGAGCTTAAGCCTTTCTAATCAGGACCAAAGCCCATGGTGCGGCAACGGTGTACTTGATGCTGAACTTGGGGAAGCGTGTGATGATGGAGATCAAGTAGATAACCCTTGTCCGGTGGGTACTGCTCAATGTCAAACTTGTAATCGCTTATGTCAGTGGAGTAATGCCTTTGAAAGCCGCTGTGGAGATCGGTTGATTGATCAAAACACCGGTGAAGAATGCGATGATGGTAATCTGGTGGATGGAGATGGCTGTGATGCTCATTGTAAGTTGGAAAGCTGTGGAGATACTCAACTCGACTTGACCTTTGGCGAAAGCTGTGATGATGGTAATCGAACCACAGAAATATGTGAATATGGACTACGTTCATGCTTGGTATGTGATGCTTTATGCCAAAGTACATCGGGCGAGGTTTCATATTGTGGAGATGGCGTTGTTGATGCAAGTCATGGTGAAGCCTGTGATGTCGGCCAAGACTTGGTTGACGCTTGTCCTTTGGGTGAAAGCAGTTGTGAAGTCTGTAATGCCCAATGCCAATGGGAAGAACTGAGTGGCGTTGTTTGTGGTGATGGAGTGATTGAGGGCGAAGAAAGCTGTGAAGATGGTAATACGCTTAATTTTGATGGCTGTGATGAGAACTGTGTTCAAGAGTACTGTGCTAACGGTGTTTTACAAACTCATTTGGGAGAAAGCTGTGATGACGGCAACCGAGCGGCCGGTGACGGCTGCGATGCCTTTTGTATTTTAGAAGATGGGATCTGCGGTGATGGTGTGGTTTCACCCAATGAAGAATGTGATGATGCCGATCTTAATGGTCCTGCCTGCCAGTATTGTTATCGGCAAGTATGTGGCAATGGCATTATACAAGACGGTGAAGAATGCGATGATGGTAACCGCATTGCCCAAGATGGTTGCGCACCAAACTGTGTCATTGAAAGTTGTGGTGATGGCATTGTTCAAAGTCGCTTGGGTGAGGTATGTGATGATGGCAATCAAGAAATCAATGACGGCTGTCACCTAAACTGTCAATTTGAATGTGGCAATGGTTTGATTGAGTCCAATGAGCAGTGCGATGATGGTAATCGTATAAATGGTGATGGCTGTGATAGCCTGTGCCAAGCCGAACAATGTGGCAATGGGATAAGGCAGTGGGGTGAGGGCTGTGATGATGGTAATCGTGATAACAATGATGGTTGTGATTTACGCTGTCAAATCGAAGGCTGTGGAGATGGGATTGTCCAAGGTGAAGAAGAATGTGATGATACCAATGGGAATCCCAATGATGGTTGTCATCTATGTCGACTCACTTATTGTGGTGATGCTTTGGTCAGAAACGATGTCAGCTCAGATGATCCATTGTTTGAAGAATGCGATGATGGCGATGACCAAAACCCTAGCGATGGCTGTCATCAATGCCGACGCCCAGCCTGTGGTGATGGGATTCTACAGTATCAAAGCGAATGGCTTGATGAAAATGGTGAGCAACAAAGCTATTCAGAGCAATGTGATGGAGAAGGAGAATGTAATGGAAGCTGTGTTTTAACAACCCCCTGTTCGGCCTCTCATAGTTGCCCGACAATCAATTGGGTTTACATTGAAGGCGGTTCTTTTACAGTTGAGCAAGAAGGGGCCACTGTGCTGATCAATGTACCCAGTTTTGAAATCAGTCAGCATGAAATCACTGTTGCCCAATATCGGCTCTGTGTGGAAGCTGGTGTATGTCGTTCTTTATCCGGCAATTATATTGCGCATCGTGAGCAACATCCGGTGAACTCTTTGGATTGGGATACCGCCTTTGAATATGCCAAATGGGTCGGGGCTCAACTCCCCTCTCGAGCACAGTGGATTTATGCGGCCAGTAGCCGAGGTCAAGACTTTGAGCTTCCACAGGTGGATTCATTATGTGAACTTGGCGATGTTTCAGCAGTAAATAATTCTCAAAGTAATAACCAATCCTGTCGTGGCCGAGGTAGTTCTCCGGTATGCTTTACCCCTAAAAATCTCACTCAACAAGGTCTTTGTGATATGATTGGAAACGTGACCGAGTGGCTTGCCGACGACTCAGAAAATGGTCCGGTATTGCCGATGCCTCTTGATGGCAGTCCAACTTGTATCAGAGAGGATTGTAGTGAGCCATACAGACATTCACGTAAGGCGATGGCCGACCGAGGCTTTAATATGATGCCACAGCCGGTATATACCCTAGGTATTTCTTCTTATTATTCGTTTCACTCGGTTGGGATTAGACTTGTGAGACCGGTCACAGATTGGACGATAAGAGTCACCCGTCACTATCCCTTGCCCGATTATTCAGTTGAGGCTGAGTTGCCTTAATTGAGCACACAAGTTGAAACTAGCCGACGTTTAAGCGAGCGCTGTAGCTGGTGAGACAAGTAAGTCTCAAGTTGTAGGATAAGCATACAAAGTACTGTGACATATTCAGACACTGGCTCAGTCTTTAATACTATGAGTCTATTTAAATGTTTGTATTCATTTGGTTATTTCTGTTTTTCTAAAGTTGGCATTGTACCTGCTTATATATTGAGAACATAATATTTATGCGACTCAGTGTACAAGGAGGCTTCAATGAAACTCACCCAATTATTGATGATAGTTATGGCAATTAACACCTTTGCTTGTGCAGATGATTTGGTCATGGATCAAGAGATGAGCGTGAATGAGAAGCTTTTAAACAGCACTTTAAGTTCCGCTCATCCCGAAGTTGGTCTCTTTCAAGTGAGAATGAATGGTCAAGGTGGAAGCTGTACAGGTACTTTGATTAGGCCCAATGTGGTGTTGACCGCTGCTCACTGTATTAATTATATGAGTGGAGCAAGTAGCTTTGGCTCTATGCTTTTTGATGCGGGTGAATATGCTGTTAAAGGTGCTTTATCCTTTGATCAAACCACCGGAGCCGAGGACATTGCCTTACTTGAGCTCGCTCAATCTGTACCAAGCAGTCGGATTAGACCGGCTTCCTTGCATCAAGGCTCGCCGATGAATGGAGCAAGAGCAGAGATTTACGGCTATGGTTGTAATGATCGTCAAACGGAAGAAGGCGAATATCTTTTTCAAAAGCAGACAGTCAGTTTTACCGTGGGCCAAGGCTCTAGTAATCTATGCCCCGGTGACTCTGGTGGACCTGTTTTTGTGAATGGAAGTGTCGCATATGTAAACAGTGCTTACTACATTCAAGGTGGTGGAGATGTGTATGCTGAAGTTGGCTTCTATCATGAGGTACTGAATCAATATAGCGATCAACTTGCCCAACAAGGTGCGGCAGCAGTCATTCGTCAGCTTCAAGAGCAACAAAACGGCGGACAAGCGAACGAGGCTAATACTCAAGAAAACTCAAGCTCACAAGGCTCTGCAAATGAGGCGCCCGAAAACAATGGAGCTTCTGATGCCAACCAAGATATTTGCTCTGTAGAGGGCTATTACAACGATGGATATTGCGATACCTTTTGTGCTCAACCTGACCCTGATTGCAATACATCAGCTAATCCTGAGTCAGAAAACAATGGAAACACACCCGCCCAAGAAGAAACCAATAATGAGGAGGATGTTTGTGCAGTACAGGGCTACTACAATGATGGGATCTGTGATGAGTTTTGTCTCATGGTTGATCCCGATTGTGGGTTTTAAGCCAATTACTCTTCGCTGATCATTTCCATGTCGCTGCTTGGATTAACGCTCTCTAGCATTTCATAGCAGATCGACTCACAGGCTTCACCTGCGTCACAGCTGCCGATGCACTGCAACATTTGACCGGCTGCTGCTACCGCTGATTCTTCTTCGCCTGCTGCATTGGCTTGCAAGTTCTTGGCTTGATCAACACAGGTCTCAACACACATGAGGTCATCCTCACAGTCGCCTACACAGCTACTCAAATCACTTTCTCCAGCAAAAGCAGAGTAGCACAGAGCAACCGCACCAATCACAGATGAACCGGCGGTAAGGATTGGTACGGTTGTACTGATTGAAGCACCGGCAATGGCAACACTAGAAGCAAATTGCCAAACGATTAAGGAAAGGACGGATGCACCAATTCCGGCGCCTACACAGGCGATCTTAGTAAAGAGTCCATCCGCTTTTTGAGCATCTGCGTTGAGCAAGGGATCAAAGGTGCCCAAAAGTTGGCTGGCAGGGATTTCAAGCGCATTGATTTCTTCAGCCGAACAGGTACTTTGACTAACTTCCATCGACACCATATTAATAGTGAACTGACAATTTTGTTCGCCTAAAAGTTCCACTTGGGTTTCTTCACTTTGTGGATTTTTTTCAATAATAGCAGCAAAGGTCATATCTCCCTTAAGATTACGACCTTCTAGCATTGAGTACTCTTGATTTTCTTTGAGAAGCCAATCGGTAATCGCCTGACTTTGATCAAACTTCCCTAAATCAACACCTTCGATTTGTTCCGAAGCCTCAATCGCTTGAAACTGCTCAGCTAAAGAATCTGCTTGATCCTCTTGGCAGGCAATATTCATTACCCCTGCAACAGTAAGCAGTAAAATAGAGAAAAACTTAAAGAAGCGCTTTTGCATAATATATACCCCTATGTTGATAAACTAAGTGTTTTTTACTTAGTCTCACCCATGACTCAAACTCATCAATAGAGCCTTGGAGATTAATAAGGGATTAATGCTTAAACATTTATAAAGTCAATCAAAAGTTAGCTTGTTCAGTCTTAATGAATAGCCAGTTTGCTGTTTTAAACGTTCTACTCTTTTTGTTCAGCAGATAAGCTTCTAAGGCCAAAGATCGCAACAAGCATAATCAGCAACATCCACCAGGTGGTTGGCCTTAATTTTGATCTACATTTTTCAACGATTATGGATAAGTTCATTGAGTACAAGATCAATATCTCTTTTACACTTAGCCTGAAATAGCGATTTAGAGGGATGGTTTTAAATGACTTATTTCTAGAGGTTTTAGCTCCGAGATTAAACGTAGCCCAAGGAATAATCTTCCCTTTCTTAGCCAGTCTTTGATACAATTTTTAACATTGCTCTCATTAAACTAGTTGTTTAAAAGATTGAAAGTATGCTCAATGCGAAATCCTCTCAATAAACAAAGTCTTGAACTTGCTTTATCAACAATGGCGAGTCGTTGTAAAGGCGATGGGGCTATTTTCCTAACAGGTGGAGCTTGTGCTGTTTATAATGGATGGCGTGAAGCTACTCTTGATATCGATCTAAAGATTGACCCAGAGCCTTTAAAGATTTACGAGGCCATTCAGTATGTTAAGCGTCAATGTAATATTAATATCGAACTTGCTTCTCCGACAGACTTTATTCCGGAACTTCAAGGATGGAGAGAGCGCAGCGTATGGATTAAAAGGTATGGCTCAATCGATGTATTTCATTATGATTTCTTGTCGCAAGCTTTAAGTAAGATAGAACGCCATAATGACCAAGATATAGAGGATGTATTTAATTTCTTTAGGCATCAAGGATTGAGTGAAAAAGCTTTAATTGAAGCCTTTGAGCAAATTCGTAATCAACTGATTAAGTATCCAAGACTAGAAGAGGAAGTCTTTGAGCGAAAATTAATGAGGGCAGTAGAATTATGGAATCAGCAGTGAAGGAAAAAGAACTAGGTATTACTTGTTTAGATGGCCTTGAGTATTTACCCGGAGGCGAAATCTTGTTGCAAGCAGTTCACAGCTTTAACTTGGGTCACTGGGAGAATGAGCACGCATTACTCGTTTCTCTTTATACTCGTCGACTTGCTTCGGTTGGCATAGCAATCCCTAAAGTGGGTCTATCTCCGCTATCGATTAAACTTAAACTGTATGAAAAGCTTGCAAGCCATTATCCCGATCCATATGCGGAGTTTAAGGCACTTGAACAACGTCTACTTAAGTTAATGACGTACTTAGAAAGAGAGTTATGTCTAAAGCAGACAGGATGAGTAACCCCAATCGTTTCGGAGAGTACCTAACAAACTTTACTGTCTGCCTAGAAGGCTCATAAAAACCAAGATACGTGAAATAATATAAATCAGAAGACATCTACAAGGGAATGTTTCGTTTAATCTACTAAGAGCCCCAAATATTTTACTGTGACTTGGTTGGTGACTTGGTTAGTTACTTGGTTAACGAGGTCATCTAAGTTAAAGTCTTAGCTTAATCAGCTTTAACGGAGTAGCCGAGCATTTGCTTAAAATATTTTACTCTTTTTGTTCAGCAGATAAGCTTCTAAGGCCAAAGATCGCAACAAGCATAATCAGCAACATCCACCAGGTGGTTGGCCTTGCTTTGGCTTCACAGCCCTCTGCCGGTGTGGGTACATTCATACTTTCCTCACCAGCTTGCATTTCGCCAGCTTGCATTTCGCCAGCTTGCGTTTCTCCTGCTTGCATTTCACCGGCTTGCGTTTCTCCGGCTTGCATTTCACCGGCTTGCATTTCACCGGCTTGCATTTCTTCTACCTCACAGCCCTGTTCATCAACCATGGCCTGAGCTTCAGAGTTAGGACAGTCATCTTGGTCATCATCAATGCCATCGTTATCTAAATCAACATCGAGTGCATCAATAATACCGTCTTCATCAACATCTCTAGGCTCATCCATATTACCAAGTTCTTCTCGGTCACTTTGCCCATCGCCATCACTATCCGCTGAATTAGGATCTAAACCTAAGGCTTCTTCGTCAACATCACTGATGCCATCGCCATCACTATCTACCGTATTGGGGTTTGTTTGCACTAAGAATGAAAGTGAAGCGGGTTCTGAGAACAAGTCGCCATCGCTTACGATCATTTGAATTATATCCATGCCGACAAAGCCTGCTGTGGGCGTATATGTCAGTTGGTTCGCTTCTAGGGCGATTGTGCCATTGCTTGGCAAAGCCTCAACAAGATAACTCAAAGCGTCATTTTCTACATCACTGCCCTCAAGAGTCACTGTTATGCTTTCATCACTCAGCATGATATATTGAGCATTTCTTAGTTCGGGTGAATCATTAAGCGCTTGAATTTCGATGGTGACCACTGCTTCATTTGAGCGCTCTTGTCCATCAAAAACCTGATAGCTAAATTGATCCTCACCAAAAGCATTTGCATCAGGGATATAAGTATATGACCCATTGTTCCCAATCAGCCGTCCAAGTTGTGGCTGAGAAATCAGCTCATAGCTTAGGTCGTCATTATCTAGATCAGAGGCGCTTAACTCTATATCCACTTCTTCATCTTCATTGGTCAGAATAAATAGATTTTGAGCGCTAGGCGCATGATTGACCGAGGACACCACAAAGGTAATAGCGGCCGGTGCTGAGTTGACTTGGCCATCATTGGCCACAACAATGATTTCATCTAAGCCATTGTAGCCTAGATCAGCAATGTAAACGTAATTAGGAAAACTTCCCGCGATTTGTCCATGCTGGGCCTGCATGGTGATTTCAGAAGTAATTTGATCTTGAGGATCAGGGTCATTGACTTCAATACTAAAGGCTAAAGGTGTACCACCAACAGCATTTAAGTTTTGTGAGACCACCACAGGCACATCATTCACTGCTTGAATTGTGATTTGGATCTCTGCGTTCTCTGATACAAGTTCATTTTGACGACAGCGATAGCTAAAGAGTTCCACACCCGATTGATTGAGATTGGGTCTATACTGTCGATTAGCACCACTTCCCTCCAAGCTTCCTAATTGAGGCTGTGAAACAAGTTCATAGGTAATTTCTCCGGTGAGTGCAGAAGTGCAAGATAAAAGTAGATTAAGGACTTGATCTTCGGGAGTACTGACCTCGATTGAACTAATTGATAAAGGCTCATTAGGCTCATTAGACTCATTGACTGTAATGCTTACCGAACTGATGCTTGAGTTGGCTTGGCCATCATTCACTTGATAGCTGAATTGATCTTCTCCAACAAAACCATTTTGAGGGCGATAGCTTAAGTTTGGTGCAAGCCCTTCTAAGGTGCCATGACTTGGTTGGCTGATCAGTGTATAAGTTAGATCATCCCCATCAATATCAGCGCCTTGTAAAACAATGTCTACCGGTTCATTAAGTGCGGTTTCAACGGTGACTGGGCTTGAGCTTGGCGCATCATTCACAGCGGTGATACTAATTGTGACTGTAGCAGCCTCGCTCTCTAGGTTTTGGCTGATCGCTACATAAGTAAAGCTGACTTCGCCAAAGTCATTAGATTCCGGAGAGTAAGTCACTCGATCATTATTGAGATTTAATTGGCCCCGCTCGGGCAGGGTTGAAATCTGAAAAGTAATGGGGTCTCCATCCGCATCAGTCGCTGCTAGAGGGAAGTTGATACTTTGATCTTCTAAAGTAGTGACTTCTAGGTTTTCGGCGATGGCTAAATCATCAACAGCTAGAACATTTAAGGTAACTGTTGCCAATTCTGAGTTTCGTGCACCATCATTGACCCGATATGTAAATGAGTCAACGCCATTAAAGTTTGCTGCGGGGATGTAAATGAGGTTGGGAGCAACACCATTGAGTTGGCCAAAACGCACTTGGTTGACCACTTCATAAGTGATAGGACTACTTTCTGGATCATTACCCGAAAGCACAAGATTAGCGCTTTGATCTTCAAGCAGGGAATAGCTTTGATCCTCGGCTACTGGAAGATCATTTTCGATCATTGTAATTGTGATCACTGCCGGTTCTGACTCGATGAGGCCATCAAAGGCCACATAGGTGAAGGTAATTTGCCCACTTGCATTTGCCGATGCTTGATAACTAAGTTGATTGCCTTCAAGTGTTGCTTGGCCCGATAAGGGTTCTGTTTTTAATCTAAAAGTAAGTGGATCCTGGTCTGCATCGCTTCCTATTAGATTGAGGACAACGACTTGTCCGGGTGACACCGAAGCGCTGAGTGCCTGTGCTACCGGTGCGGTGTTGTTTGGGCGAATATTCAATGATATTTGTGCAGGCAATGACTCTAAATGACCATCAGAAACGCTAAAACTAAAGCTGTCCGGTCCGGTATAGCCCGGATTCGGAATATAGGTTTTACTCGCACCCGATCCATTGAGTATACCATGGCTCGGTTCAACTTTGATGAGATAGCTTAATGCATCATTATCTTCATCATTGCCACTTAAGTTCACTTGCAGCGCTGTGCCAACTGTTGTGGTTAAATCTTGTGGGATTGCACTTGGCTTACGATTAAGCTTGATTGTAACTGTTGCCGGGGCCGAAGTTTGACTTGCATCACTTACAGTGTAAGAAAAGCGATCTTGGCCAACCGCATCTTGGGTAGGTGTATAAGTTAGATTGGGCAGAGAACCCGATAAATTACCTTTGCTGGGTTGTTCAGTGATCACATAAGTAAGCTCATCTCCATCGGCATCAATCCCTCTCAAAGTAATGTCAAGAGCGGTATTAACTTCGGTGATAACAGCTTGAGCAAGCGCAACCGGAGCATTTTGAACGCCCATGGTATGCTGATGAGCCTCTTCGGAAATCGTATTAGCGCCATACCATAGATAAATATAAGAAGCATAGCCAACCGCAGCCAAGTCTTTGCGCTGATCACTGCCAAATTGTCCGATCGCCAAATATGTCCCCAAAGAAAGCTTATATGCATTACCAGCACTATTCCAATTAGAGGGAATTGTTGGCCCATTTTCACTGCCTAAAAAGCGTACAACTCGTCCTGCTTGAGCTAGATCATTGTTGGGAGAATATAAGGGACCACTTGCATAAACATCGGCATAGCCATCACCATTTACATCACCGGCAACAATTTGAGTACCCAATCGCTCTTCGCCCACACCTTGCGTGATGACACTTGCAGTGGCCGGTGGTCCGGCAAAATTACCGGGTACCCAATTGATTTGTCCTGCACCTTGTCCTTGAATTGTAAAGCCAGGTTCACCAATCAGTAGGTCATCAAGACCATCTCCATTGACATCAGAACCGCCCCATAAAGAGGCACCAAATAAGTTACCATATTGATTACCTACGTATTCTCGTAGCGCCACACTATTAAGGTTATTTCCTTGACTCATAAAGATGAATACCCGACCGCTTCGTCCATTGTCATGAGGAGCGGCTACAGCCAAGTCATCAAAACCATCACCGTTGAGATCTCCTGCGCCGGTCATTTCCAAACCAAAAAGACTGCCGGCTCGATTGGGCTCATATTGCCAATCGGGCACATTACTTAAGCCTAAAGGCGCACCAAAAAAGACTTCTACAAGCCCCTCTCGGCTTTGACCATTAGCATAATAAGGCGTGGCAATCGCTATATCGTCATAGCCATCATCATTGATATCACCAATCGCTGCAGTTTCACTTCCCAAGCGACCTCTTGAATATGTACCTGTGTAAGACCAAGCCGGTATTTCGGCTAATCCTTGTTGCTGTCCAAGATACAAATTAACCCGACCAACATCAGCCTTAACCCCATCAGCTCTTGGCGAGGAAATCAAAAGGTCAGCATAGCCATCATCATTAATATCCCCAGCAGTAGATAGCTGTCCACCAAAGTTTTCATCTCGCTCACTTCCGACCTGTGCCCAAATCGCAGAATCTCCTAGACCAGCTTGAGAGCCCGGGAAAATAAGGACTCGTCCCTGTCTAAAAAGCTCATCTGTATAGCTAGGATCTCCAACAGCAATCTCATCAAAACCATCACCATTTAAATCACCGGCATTGGCGAGTACAAAGTGATTGTTTCCACCCTCAGGTACACCTTGAGAGCCATAAAAAACTTGTACTTGACCCTTGCTAGAGTCGTTTGAATAATTACTGAGCAAGACATCACTGAGTCCATCGCCATTTAAGTCGCCACCACCGGCACCACGATAGAAAGTGTCATTCAGTACCCAATCTGGCTCATGTTTAAAGCCGTTTTCTCCACCCAAAAAGAGTTGGGCATTGGTTCGATCAATAAGCAAGTCATCAAAGCCATCACCATTTACGTCTTGGGCATTGTATAAGCGATACATGTTTGAAGCACCGGTATAAGACCAAGCTAAAGCGGATAATCCTGTGGCAGAGCCGGGATACATCCGGATGCTAGCATAATTATTAGTGGTGCAGGTCAAGTCACTAAAGCCATCCCCATTAAAGTCACCGCCAACAATAGAAATCCCAAAGTTAGATGGCCCGGTTAGATTTTGATCCACAGTCGTATTAAAGTTGGCAGAGCCGTGTAGAATATCAATACGAGTTTGTGAGGAATACGGTGTGTAAGCCACATCATCATAGCCATCCCCATTAATGTCTCCAATGCCCGTGACTTCATAGTAAGCATAAACTTGGTGATCTTTATTGGTATCAAAGCTTTCAGCGCCAAGATAGATGCCTACATGATAACTGGTACTAGAGGAAGTTTTACCAAGTGCAATATCATCATAGCCGTCCCCATTAATGTCACCTAAAGACTTACATAAAGTCACATAATTAGAAGTACTTGAGCTTGTTGTGGTATCCCAAATATAAGAAGCGCTAGTGGATAGGTTATTAGAGCCCAAATATAAATAGGCATAGCGGTTATATCCGCCGACCACAACGTCATCATAGCCATCTCCATTCACATCGCCAGCGGCTGATATGGAATAACCAAGTCGACGACTTGCAACATTGGATTCCCAAACTCGTGTAGGAATCTCTGAGAGACCATTTGAGCTACCTAAATAAACAAAGACTGCGCCCTCATCATTTTGGCCCCCATCATAGCGGTAAGCACCCAGGGCAATATCGTCATAGCCATCGCCATTAATATCCCCTACGATATCCATAGCATAGCCCAAGTAAGCACTGGCTTGATCACCATTAATAATACGTGCCGGACTTGGTCTAAGACCGGTTTCTACCCCAAGATACACATAGGCAAACCCTGTACTGACCTGTCCAAAACCAAAATCGGGAGCACCGATTAAAAGGTCATCATAACCATCGCCATTAGTATCACCTAAGCCTGCAATAGAGCGTCCAAAAAGATCATCAGAACCAAGTCCATCTTTGCGAGCGACATAACTTGGATAAATGCCTTCCGGACTTCCATAAAAAAAGCGTACCTGTCCGGCTGAGGAGATATCTTGACGGACACTAGCCACAGCAATATCCTCAAAGCGATCTTGGTTCATATCTCCAATGCGAGAGATCGCACTCCCAAAAAAGTTTGGCCCTGTGGTGACTTGCTGAGCTGTACTCTCGCTTAGATCATCCGTGCCGTTCAGTTCATAAAGGGCATTTTTACCCGGTGCGCCAATATATAGCTCAGCTTTTTCATCGCCTGAGGCATCAGCCATAGCCAAAGCATACCCTAATTGGTCTTCGGCTGTTGCACCTGTGACGCTCCAAGCGCTCGTATTTGCTAAACCGGTATCACTTCCTAAAAAGACTGCAACATAGCCCTTGTTTGTTTCGTGAACCGGTGAACCGACCGCAATATCATCAAAGCCATCTCCATTGATATCCCGACCACCAGCAAGACTATTGCCTAAACCCATCCCAGCACTATTGGGTTCAAATTGCCAGCTTGGTGTATTGGCCAAGCCACTTGCTGAACCATAAAAAGCTAGCACTTGGCCTTCTGAACTTTCTGTTTCACCATATCCGGGCGCACCCACAAGTAAATCTTGATAGCCATCTCCATTAACATCACCCGCTTCACTGACCGTTTTACCTAAATACCCATTGCGCACAGTTCCTTCATAAAACCAAGACGGTTGATCGGCTAAGCCATTCGCATTACCATAAAATACAAGGACTTGGCCGGCATTACTCACTGTAGCGCTATCATGGCGATAGGCACCGATGGCAATATCTGACAATTGATCACCGTTGACATCACCTAAGCCAGCAAGAGCATAAGCAAAGTTACTATTGGTTTGGCCGGTTGTGTAAGACCATGCAACCGTATCTCTTAAACCGTCTGGACTGCCTAAATATAAAAAGGCCTTACCGACATTAAGTGCTTCACTTTCGTCATAAAGGTCAGCACCAATGAGTGCATCCATAAACCCATCACCATTGACATCTCCGGCGCCTGCAACCGCAATCGCAAAGTTGCTATTCGCTTGATCGCTTGAGTCGGTCCAAGCTTGACTAATCGGTAAAACCGCAGGATCGATCATCACGGGGAAAGTCGCTTGGCGACTATCAACTTCAATCCAAAGTTTTTGATCTTCGATAAAAAACTTGCTGGGTAAAGTGTGCTGTTGCTGATCGACAGCAAGCAGGTGATCAAGATAAAAAGCACCTTGTTCAGCTTCAACCAAAACTCGAGATTCATGCTCAAGTTCGATCGATTGAGCGCCCTTTAAAGAGAGAGCAACCCGTATTGTTTGAGTCCCTTGAGCGCTTGCAGGTATGGTCCAGCCCCATTCTAGTGATAAAGGCTGATTAATCCACCATTCCTCAAGAGTAGGCGCAAGCATACGTTGAGCTTTTTTAATGCATTGTCCATACTCATCAGAAAATCCTGAACGAACGCATTCTTGGGCGCTAAATATTTTGTTCTGTAGCTCTATTTCTTGTTCATCAAGGCGTAAACGACTTGTGGCTAAGGTTAAAGAGCCTTTTTGCTTTACCCCATTTTTATGATTGATAGACTCATATGAAACCGTCGTACCATTTTCTTTAAACGAGGCCGCTAGTTTTAATGAGGGATTGTAGCTTTGTAGGACATTGGAGTCGGTGCTTGGACGAACTTGATACTGACCATTTTGAATCCGCTTTTGTACAAGATTAAACCAAGCGGGATCATTGGTTGAGTCTGCTTGTTTCTGTACTAATTGTTTCTGTACGACTTGTGAGTCCGCAGGCAACAGTTCTGTTTGAGTCGTAGGATCTGTCAAAACCGAAGATTCTGAAAACTCTTGAGAAGAGTGGTCGTTTTGGCAACCACTCAGTAGAGATAAAGTAAAAAGTAAAGGCAGAATTGAATGTCGTTTAAAAGCTAAGCCATCGCCTAGCTGATCAGATAGATCAAGCATATTCTGAGAATATTGCTTTATTAGAGGAGGAGTATAAAAAGGTATCATAAACAGTGAAGTCCATTCAGTCGATCAGGAAAAAACAGCTAAGCAAGAGAACTGAAAAGCTAAAAGCTAAGCTAGATCGTTTAAGCAAGTAAGGGTAAAGAATTAAATCGTGAATACAAAAGAGGTGCAAGCTAATACAATTTCTGATGGCCTAAGTTGACCGAACGCTGAATAGGAACATCCAAGCAAATAAAAGACTCGGTAAATCTGATGGCATCAATCGTTTGTAGCCTTTCGATCAAAAAACGATGGTAAGCTTTAATCGATGAAACATGCACCTTAATAAACAAGGCATAGTTACCCGTTGTATAATAGGCTTCCACAATTTCAGGCAGGGATTTAAACGCTTGAATCGTCTCATCTATCCGTTGCGCTTGGTGTAAGTGGATCCCTAATAAAACAGTCACTCCCAAACCAATGCGTTCACAATTGATTTTCAGGGTGGAACCGGTGATTACCCCCGCTTCTTTTAGTTTATCAACGCGTTGATGCACAGTGCCACCAGAAACATTTAGGCTTCGGGCAATTTCTAGGAAGGGCGTACGAGCATTGGCTAAAAGAATGTTAAGGATGCGACGATCGATACTATCAATTTCATAATGCGGCTGCGTTTCAGAGCTCATTTATTATCACTTTCATACTTAGAGGCTTATATTTTTAATAGATTTGTATAAAAAGCATCTATTTTAAATTAATTTTTGATCAAAAGGTCTATCTCTTCCATCATAAAGTCAAATCAAGTCTCAAGCACAAGGAGAATCTTATGTGTGGATTTTTAGCCGAAAGTAAAACTCAATTATCAGATCAAGAACTCTTGGATAGAGGCCAACGTATTCAACACCGAGGGCCCGATCAAACAGTCTCCATGTTTGAAGCTGATGCTCGTTTCATCTTTCATCGTCTGTCGATTATGGATTTGTCTGATTCAGGCCAACAGCCCTTTCAATACCAAGGGATTACTTTGGTGTGTAACGGAGAAATTTATAACGATCCAGAGCTCAGAGCAGTGCTTAGCGACAGTTATGAGTTTAAGTCTGGCTCTGACTGTGAGTCTTTAATCCCCCTGTATCAACAACTTGGGATCGCTGGGTTGGTCGATCAGCTCGATGGTGAGTATGCCTTTGCGCTGTATGACCAAAAGAAACAAGCTATGTTTGCCGCTCGTGACCCTATGGGCATTAGGCCATTGTTTTATTGTACACCTAGCGGCGGCGGTATTGTTTTTGCCTCTGAAGCCAAAGTATTAACCAAACTTGATACCGAAGTTATCCCTTTTCCACCAGGTCATTACTATGACGGAACCCAAGATCGCTTTATCCCCTTTATGAAGCTTTGGGAAAGCCCTGCAGATGTCTCCGGTCAATTAGAAGATATCGGTGCTCAAATTAATCAGCTGTTGACCAGGGCGGTTGAAAAACGCTTACGAAGCGATGCACCGGTAGGCTTTTTATTGAGTGGTGGGCTTGACTCAAGTTTGGTTTGTGCGATCGCAGCTCGCTTGTCAGACCAACCGATCACCACCTTTTCGGTTGGTATTGAAGATGGACCCATTGACACACATTATGCCCGGCAAGTGGCTGAGTATCTTGGAAGCGAGCACCACGAGTACTTATTTACCAAAAAGGAAATGCTCGCCCATTTACATGAGCTGATTTATCACTTGGAAACCTGGGACATCACAACAGTAAGAGCATCCATGGGCATGTCTTTGCTCTGTCGCTATATCCGACAGGAAACTCCGATTAAGGTTGTTCTCACCGGTGAAGTGAGCGATGAGATTTTTGGTTATAAATATACTGATTACGCCCCTAGTGCCCAAGCCTTTCAGGATGAGGCCGCTAAGCGAGTAAAAGAGCTATATGTCTATGATGTTCTTAGAGCTGATCGCTGTATTAGTATGCATGGTTTGGAAGCCCGAGTACCTTTCAGTGATTCTGACTTTGTGTCCTATGTCATGTCGATAGAGCCCAGCCTTAAAATGAACAGTTATGGCATTGGTAAATACTTGCTTCGTATGGCCTTTGAGGCAGGTGATTACTTACCTAAAGAGATCTTATATCGTCAAAAAGCTGCTTTTAGTGATGCGGTCGGCCACAGTATGGTTGATTTACTGAAAGAGCTCGCCAAACAAAGCTACAGTGATGAAGCTTTTGAGCTTGCTCGATCCAAGTATGACCATGCCAAGCCTTTTACCAAAGAATCGCTTTTATATCGTGAGATTTTTGAGTCGCATTTCTCTGGTCAGGCCAAATTGATTCCAGACTTTTGGATGCCGAACAAGACTTGGGAAAACTGTGATGTCGATGACCCAAGTGCTCGAGTTTTACCCAACTATGGAGCCAGCGGGACAGCACCGAGTGCAAGCCATAAGAAAGAACAGAGCGCTTAAGTTTAATTCTTTTTCAACGATAGGCGTGTTTTGATCGGTAGGTTATAGATCAGCAGGTTATAGATCAGCAGATTATAAATGGTTAGAGTATAGATCAGCAAATTATAGATGTACTAACATGCTGTGGGAATAAAACCCCTCGCTCTTTGACCTTTGCATCAAGCTTCGTTATGACTTTAGATCATTATTAATTATTTAATGACTTCGATCATAACAGGAGCACTTTGGCCATGAAACTCAAGTGGATTAATCATGCCTCTTACTTGGTAAGCCACAAAGAAGTGGCCATTATCTGTGATCCTTGGCTCAGCGGAGATGCCTTTGATCATGGTTGGTCTTTACTTTCCAAAACAGAGTTTCAGCCCAGTGACTTTAGCGAAGTGACCCATATTTGGTTTTCTCATGAACATCCCGATCATTTTAGTCCGCCTAATCTTAAGCAGATTCCTGCCGAGATAAGGGCTCAGATTACGATCGTATATCAAGCTACGCTCGATGGCAGAGTGGCCTCATTTTGTCGACATCTTGGGTTTAAAGAGGTGATCGAAGTCGGCGAAGGTGAAACACTTGTATTAGGCGAGGAAGTATCGATTCAAGTTTATCCTTATGTGCATGGCGACTCTTGGTCATTGCTTGAGGTAGCCGGTTTAAAGCTTCTTAATTTGAATGATTGTGTAGTCAACAGTAAAAAGCGAGCCGAGAGTATTGCCGAGCTTGTGGGAAACATCGATATTCTTTTGACCCAGTTTTCCAATGCTCAAGGGATTGGAAACCAAGAAGATACAACGCTCAGACTGCAAGCGGCCCAAGAAAAACTGAGGCGAGTCAAATTACAAATTACAGCGTTAAAGCCTAAGTTTGTTGTGCCCTTTGCAAGCTTTATTTGGTTTAGTCATAGTGAAAACTATTGGCATAATGATGGGGCGAATAGTGTACATACAGCCATGCAATTTATAGAACAAGAATGTGAAGCACAGGCGGTATGTTTGTATCCCAACGATGAATGGGATGGACAGGCAAAGATTGATTCAAGTTCGGCCTTGGCTCGGTATAAACAAGATTATGAGCGCTTGGCGAATGTCACTTATTATGAAAGCCCTTCGGTGAGCATTCATGAACTGAAAGATCTACATAAAAGCTTTATGGAACGCTTACATACTAAAAATAATAAGTTCCTATTACAGGCCTTAATACTTAGTAAGCAACTGCAACCGACCTTGGTATATCTGAGCGATTTAGACTGCTGTGTGCGCTTTGACCTAAAGCAATTTCAAATGGCTAAATATGAGCCAGAATTCAGCGATGCCTCATTATCAAGCTCAGCTTTAAGCTATTGCTTTCGCTTTGAATGGGGTGGAGATACCCTAAGCGTAAATGGACGTTTTTCGATGCCCGCACAAGGTCATTACGCCCGCTTTAAAAGATATTTCTCCATTGCCAACTTTAATAACAAGGGTCAAACCATCACCCATTACTTACCGCAGCTCAAAGAACGGTTGCTTCGTAAGCTGAGTGCTGTTCCCAGTCGCTTTTTAAGCTAAGTCATGCTTAATTAGAGCTTAAATAAATGAGTTTCTCAGTAAGTTAAGTGATTCAACACCCAAGTTTTTAACTTGATTCAACATGCTCGCTCCGGAACGCTGAATAATTTGCCGGCGAGTCATTTCAGCCACTTCTACAGCGATATCAGCGTCTATGATTCACCCTAGCGCGGTTTCGATTTCTTTAAGGGTTCTGACGGCTTAGGTAGACTGCATCAATCAGTAAGCGGTCTCCTGACATTCCCGCTTGACCAATCAGCACCAAGGGCGCCATGACTTGGGTCAAATCAAGTCCCTGCTGTTCAAGGTCAGCTAAGGGAATTTCTAAGCTATGCCAGGCATCATCTGTTTTAAAGCCATAAGGACTTAGGTTTAGCTTGGCTTGCGCAGTATCGCTATTATTCATTGCGAGTTGTAGGCTTTCAAAGCTACTTGCATCACTTTTAAGACTAAGATGTAATGTACTCCATTCACTCAAGTCACGTGCTTCATCCCAGTGAACTCCTCCCCCCCACCAAGCACCTCCGCGGTGGGTTAAAAGATCACAACTTAACCCTTCGATCCGGTCTCCATCAAAAGCGATTAAGCTAAAACTTTCTTCATAAATATAAAAATGACTGCTTACATCATCAATCAGGACTTCTTGGGTGAATGGCCCCTCGTAAAATATACCCAAGCTGAGTCGTTCTTCACCCTCTGCTAATATCAAATCAATCGGCATGGCTGCATCGGGGATATACTCCTGACTTGCGTAATCATCGGGGCCACTTGGTGGACGACAAGCACTGAAACTTAAAAGTAAGGAAAGAATAGTTAAGGACTTGATTTTACTTGAATATTTAAAGATCATGGGTCATCTTCCTCATTCTCTATTTCACTGTCATTTTCAATCACTTCTACCTCAAGACTTTGTATGGCAACAAGTTCGCCATTGTCTTGGGTAACAAGGTTCCAGCCTCCTTGTGGCGAGGCTCCTAAGCTTTGAAGTTCTTGAATCGCCAAAGTCGCTAGCCCATAAGGAATCTTGCCGGTCCGATCATAGGTAACCGATCTTGGAAAATGATCAAGTACCGACTGAAAGGCGCGAATACATAGATTTAATAAACGTTCTTTTTCTGTTTCTTGATCATCGGTGAGCAAAGACCGTTCATAGATCGCTTTAAGATTTAGGGCGGTGTAAAACTGATGTTCACCAGTGGGCTGTAAAACTAAAAAAGTAGCCCAAGCATAAAAGCCGGCAACAGCATCTCCCTGTGCCTCAATCTCCCATTTGGTTTCTGTATCTAAGCCAAACTGAGCAAAGGGATTATTTGGGTCTTGCATCACTTTAGCACTTGGGAAAATACCTACTGAATCATCAAAAATCTCAAACGAAGCTTCGGTAATCTTTTCAGCATAAAAATAAGGAGGGGCTTCAACACAGGCTGTACAGGTTAAAAGCAGCCCCAAGTATAAGCTGAGCGAAAGTAGCAATTGACTTGTATATTTCATCTCTAAAACCTCACAAATCCAAGTGAATATAAGTGATCACTTCCCATTCATGACCAAGTTTTTGGGTGGGTAATCCGTTTGGTATGTAGCCTTCTGAGTATTGGTCAAGAGTACGATATAGGCCTCTAATTCCAAGCCTTGCTTGAGTAATCTCAAGATTTTTTAAGCCATAGATATAGGCCAGGTCTGTACCGGCTTGTAAGGGATAGGTCAGGTTATAATCTCGATGGTAATCATAAGGTCCCCAATCATTAAACGCTAGATTGAGTTTTGCCGACCATGAGGAGTGGATAACCTGTAGATCACCACCGCTTCTGAGTAAGACACGAGTATCATCACCACGCGCTTGTGCCTCACCGGCAAACAAGTGTCCAAGTAGACGTAAAGAGGCGGTTGGACGAGCCACCCATCTTGATTTGACTTCCCATAAGTCTCTTGCGGGTGGAGCACCGGCAAAGGCAAAAAACTGTCCGGCTTCATTGACACCAAAGCGAGCATCTCTAGAAGTTGGTTGATGTCTAAAGATTATATTTAAGCTGGCGGCAAAGTTGGCATCTTCTCGTAAGTCGTTATCCCACTGCCAAAACCATGTGCCGGGCGTAGGGTCATACACCATTAAAAGCTCAGCAGCTATCGTTTCACGGTTATCAAGCACAGCAAAGGGATCATCGAGTTGATTACGAGCTCTCAGTGCCGGATAATAGATACCACTGGCGGGATTAAAGCGATCATCCAAAGTATGCATAGGTCCAATTAAGGGCTTTTGATACAGAGCATGAGGAGCGATTTGAAAAGCGCCAAAGCTCATCATAACCCCTGCTAAACCGCCCATTTGGTTTCCATTTCCACTCTCATTGAGTGACCAACCAGTAAAGCGCTGTCTTGGGTCAGCACCGGCGACTGAGACCAAGCCTTTCACTACGCCATGTGCATAGGCACTCCAACGACCTGAGCTATAGGCGATTCGAGCCTTTGTGCCCAAAGTATCTAACCATTGGATTCGATCATCATGGACCAAAAGTCCCGAATCTCGATAGCCTCTGTCTTGAGTTTCTTGCGTCCATAAGAATGATTCACCCACTCGGTCGCTTCCCGAAAACAAAGCCCCCCAATCAAGCTTAAGTCCACCTCTTTGATAAGCTAAACTTAATGCGGTACGTCGACTTTGGCGAATCGGCAAGGCATTGCTTGAGCCGGTTTCGGCATTTTGTCCGACATCTTCATGATGAATTAAACTGAGACTAAAAGCTCCAAAGTTTTGATAATATTTGGCGATGACTCCAGGATTTGCACCCCAATAAAGTTGAGGACCAAAGGCAACCTTAAAGTGACGTAGATTCCGCTTACCACTGATCACTGCACCCAAGGGAGCGACCGCATTATAAGTATCTATATTAGGGCCATAATATGCTTCGGGATAAAGGCCAAAAAAGTCTCCTTCATCACCCCAATGATAATGTCCAACTCGATAAAAAGCATCCACATCAAAATAACGCTCATTCACTTTGATTTCAGCTTGGTACAAAGCGACTCGTTCCAAAGCGCTTAAGTCGGTCTCTGGGACTAAACTCGGCTCATCTTGACTAGGACGCAAATTACGTCCCCGATTTTCATAAAATATGGGATTTAGTCGATTTTGAGCCACATCACCTAAAATATTTAAGGAGGCACGCGCTTGGATTTTGGAGTTTGCTTGAGCCTGTATATCAAAGTAAAGACTTTGCGTATTACCCACTGTGCCCTGAGTCCCACGCTCTGTTTGAGTATCACCTTGGGCAAAACCAGATTCAAGCTGTAAGCGTAAGCGACTTAAGCGAACCATACCCAAGCGCTGAGCAAGAGCAACAGCTCGGTCCGCTTGATAGGCGGAGTCAAAGTTAGTCCTTTGTAAGCGCTTAAAGTGTTGCTTGATCCGTTTAAGATCTGTTGTTTTGGCATAAGGCGCCAAGCTAAAAGCTTCTTTAAGCAGATAATAGGCGGCGCGAGGACGTACATTAAAAAGACCTCGCTCATCCGGAAAGTCCTTGGCGACAATCCCAAACCATTCTTCATTCATATTATGATCATTAGGCATGTAATCATGTGGATAGGCTGCATTACTCCATGTGGCACTTGTATCATGCTGATCAAGATTTTCGACCTGCTTATGCTTCCACCAACCATCACTCCATTGAAAAATTAGCCCCCCAATCGCCGTTCCAGATTTGCCCTTATTATAACTCTGTTCATAAATCTCTTGCCATTGCTGGCGTAGATATTCGGCTTGGGCTTTAGAGTCCTCTTGCCGAGTTTTGGCATTATATGCATCAGCGCCGAATTCACTGTACATAAAAGGTCGTTTTAGTTCTTTGGCGACTCGATCAAATAAGTCGCCAGATGAAGCGCCTCGATACACATTCGAGGCCATAATATCGACCGCTTGGCAGTGCTTGGCAATGAGGTTAATATATCCTAGATCACCATTTGCTAGTGCGATTGGATGTTTGGCATCTAAGCTTTTAATCTTTTGGGCTGCTTCACCAAACAAGGTATACAAAGGGCGCGCCCGCTCGATATCTTGCTCAGCTTTGGGTAGATTTTCTGCCTCAAAAGAAGTCCAAGTAAGGCCATAGTTATTTTCATTACCCAACAAATACATCAAAAGCCCGCGCGTATTTTTATACTGCTCGGCCACCTTGGTAATCTCATCTATAACCGTTTGGCGAACACTAGGATTTGCGTAATCGGTTTGCGCCATCCAAGCGCCATTGATACTGACACCATAACGTCCCAAAGTATGGTTGATAATCGTATAAATTCCGTAATTTTCATAGATCCATGTAACCCATTTAGGCGGAATTCCCGGATATTGCCGAATAGCATTGACGCCCATTTCTTTTAATAGGGTCATTTCGCTGACTAAGGCTTCTTTGATTACCGACTCTGGCTGTTGCCATAACACCCAAGAGTAGTTTTGCCCAATGGGGATATAGCCCCAATTCATTCCAAAAATCATGGTTGGTTGGTCATCCACTAGGAGTTGCCAACCCTTTTGATCATGTTGGATGCTTACCTGATGAGGAGTGGCTGACACAGACTGAAGCATGATCGCCCAAAAAAGGATTACCAGCAAATAGCAGTTTAGCCCTGCACTTCCTTTAAGATATTTTGATTTAGATTTGAGCTTATGTGGCAACAGCTTTAGCCTAAAGCACTCAAGCCTAGGCCGCTTATTTAACATGAGATCTCTCCAGTTTTAGCGACATTGCGGTACCATAATGCACTTTGCTTGGGAATTCGCTGCTGGGTTTCATAATCAACATACACAATCCCAAAACGCTTTTCATAACCAAAGGCCCATTCAAAGTTGTCCATGAGTGACCAGGCAAAATAGCCATCAAGAGGCACACCAGCTTGGCGGGCGTGATGACAAGCAATGAGATGATCGTGTAAATAAGACTCTCGCAGTTGATCATGAACGACCCCATGTTCATCAGGGCCAGTCGCGTAAGCAGCTCCATTTTCGGTAATATAGATCGACTTAAAGTCATAGTCTTGATGGACTCTAGTCAACAGATCATAAATCCCTTGAGGATAGACTTCCCAGCCCATGTCGGTTGGGTTGCTGTTTGCGATCACTTCAACAGGTAGATTTTCACTTTCATCTACTCGGTCGCTACGGATAATGCCTCGTGAATAGTAATTAATGCCTAAAAAGTCGATGGGCTGACTGATCTCTTTTAGGTCTTGATCTTGGATAAAGGACCAGTCATCAATATAGTTTTCGGCCTTGTAGCGTTCGATCATATCTTGTGGATAACCCCGACCGGCTAAGGGGTCCAAATACCAACGATTAAAAAAGCCATCAAAGCGAGCATTGGCCTCGGCATCAGCTTCACTAGAGGATGCAGGCACAGAAGGCACAAGATTCAAAGTAATTCCTACCGGTCGATCACCCACAATCTCACGAATGACCGGAACGGCTTTACCATGGCTGAGAAGTAAATGATGGCTTGAAGCAAGATGAGCATAGTTATCTTTAATGCCCGGTGCGTGTTCTCCATTGAGATAGCCCAACACCGAGGCACACCATGGTTCGTTATGGGTAATCCAGCCGGCTACACGATCACCCAAGCGTTCACAAACAATCCGAGTATAGTCCACAAAGTGCTCAACAACATCACGGGACACCCAGCCGCCTTGATCTTGCAGTGCTTGTGGTAAATCCCAGTGGTATAAAGTGACCCAAGGATCAATATTTCGCTCTAATAAGCCATCCACTAAGCGCTCATAAAAATCGAGACCCTTTGACTCAACTTGACCAAAGCCTTTTGGCAAGATTCTAGGCCAAGCAATTGAAAAACGATAAGCATTGACTTCTAAGGATTTAATTAAATCTAAATCCTCGGACCAACGATGATAGTGATCACAGGCGATTTCACCATTGGAAGCATCAGCGATTGTCCCTTGTTTGGCACAAAAGGTGTCCCAAATGGATGCACCTCTTCCATCTTCAAAGGTGGCACCTTCAATTTGGAAGGATGATGTTGCTACGCCCCAGGTAAAGGAATCGGGGAAAGTATAAGGTTGCTTGGGTTGGTTCATGATAGAGCCTTCAAAGTCATTAAGTTTTTAAACCGATTGATCTTCCCTAAGATTTTGGGAAGCACTTAAGTTAGGGGTTTGGGGAATGGCCTTCACTAAACGTTGGGTAAAGGGGTGCTGAGGGTTCTGAAAAACCTCGGTTGTGAGTCCTTGTTCAACAATCTTGCCCTGATCAAGAATGGCGACTTGGTCTGCTAAGGCTTGAGCGGTACTCAGGTCATGGGTAATCAAAAGCAAACTCAGCTGATGTTCTTGGATCAACTGTTGTAATAAGAGCAATAAGTCTTCACGTAAGGAGACATCGAGCATGGAGGTTGGTTCATCGGCAATCAGTAATTTAGGCCGACTCGCCAATGCTCGAGCAATACATACTCTTTGCCTTTGTCCACCCGACAAAGCATGGGGATAACGATCAATAAACTCATGAGCTGGTGAAAGACCCACACTTTCAAGTAAAGCCAAGGCTTGCGCCCGAACTTGCTGGGCGGTACAGACTTGATGAATGAGTAAAGGTCTTTGCAGGTGGTAAGCAATGGTATGAATCGGATTAAGCGCACCAAAAGGATCTTGGAAAACCATTTGTATCTGCGTCTTAAAGGCGCGATCAACCTTTTTAGGATCAAGTCGCTTTTCTCCCAAGTAAATCTCGCCACTTGTAGGTTGCTCCATTTGCATGAACAAACGAGCCAAGGTACTTTTTCCGCTACCAGAGGCGCCCACTAAGGCCAAGGTCTCACCTTGATATAATTCTAAGTTGACGTTTTGTAAGACAGTTTTTTGGGTACTTTTCCAAAATGACTTTTGCTTATATATTTTGACGAGATTTTTAGCTTTGAGAGTCACTGTTTTAGCTTGGTGCTTTGGTAATGCGGACTCAATCGTTAGCTTAGAGTTAAGCGCTTTAGGAATCGGTATTTTTGAGGCATGAATCAGCTGAGCAATATAGTCTATTTGAGGTTCTAAAAGAAGCTGAGTGGGTGTGGCGACCTTGAGTAGCTTTCCCTTTTGCATGATGCCAACTCGGTCAGCCAAAGAGAGCACTAAGGGAAGGTCATGAGTAATGAGTAAAATCGAAAAGCCAAGTTCATCACGAAGACGCAAAACAACCTGCATAATCTCATGCTGAACAATCACATCAAGAGCCGTTGTGGGTTCATCCATAATAATGAGTTTTGGTCTAAGAATCAGAGCTAAAGCAATCGTAACTCTTTGTCTCATTCCCCCTGACAGTTCATGCGGATACAGCTTAAGGACATCAGCCGAAAGTTCAACGAGCTCAAGAGTTTCTACAACAAGAGTACGTAATTCTTGCTCGCTTGGTTGTTCTATTTGTGATGAGCTCATTGATGATTTTAGTGATAAATCTTGTTGGTCGTGTTTTTCTAAAACATCCTGAAACTGTGCCCAAATATTAAGGACAGGATTGAGTGCATTCATTGCGCTTTGTGGGACCAAGGACAGTGCAGACCACCGTAGTTGATTAAGTTTGGATTCGGTGATTTGAAATAAGTCAGAGCCCAAAAAGAAGCACTGGCCTCCGCTGATCACTCCCGGCGGATTTAAGGTGCGGAGTACAGCGTTGATCAAGGTGCTTTTGCCACAGCCGGATTCTCCCACTAAGGCAAAAAGCTCACCTTCTTGGATGTCAAAGGAGACATCTTGTACAGAAATAAAATCTTGCGTATCGGCTTGTGACAAATCACTCAGATAAGTGACTTCTAAGTTAGACAACTGAAGCAGAGGCAGATGATTATGCTTCATCATTTCCTCCTTTCTCAGCAGACTCAAGCGCTTGAGGAGAGGAGGGTTGTGAAAAGTCATGTACTTGTTTTTGGCCAATATAAACGCTTGCTCTTGAAAAGGTATATCCCATCGCCTGCAAGCGGTGCCGCCAAATACGATCAACAGTTAATCTTGGGTTTGTGACCTCATCTAGGCCGAAATTAATCAATGCTAAGGCAAAGCCGACTAAGGCAATGGATAAGCCGGTAGGTACATATGTCCACCAAGCTCTAGTGAGCAAGGCTTGGTCATTTGCGGCCCAATAAAGGTTGGTACCCCAAGTCACCGAGCCCATATCCCCAAGACCCAAAAACTCTAGGCCAACTTGGGCACCGATGGCGTAAATCGTTGTGCCAATAAAGGTAGATAAAAGCAATGAAGCCATATGGGGTAAGAGTTCAATGATCAAGATTCGCCATAAAGGCTCCCCGATCACTTGGGCACTTTTGATAAAATCTTTATCTCGTAAGCTCAAGGTTTGCGCCCGAATCACTCGAGCGGTCCATGCCCAGCCGGTAAAGGTTAAGATCAGGATCATGCTGAGCATTCCTGTGGGTAGATAGGCAGCCAAAATAATGGCGAGTGGTAAGCCCGGAATCACCAGGAAAACATTAATAAGAGCGGTCAGAAGCTCATCAATGAGTCCACCTAGATAGCCGGCTAAAACGCCTACCAAAGCGCCGATCAAAGTGACTAAGATACCCACAGTAAATCCAATAAAAAGTGTGGGACCCGCACCGACAATTGTTTGGGCTAAAACATCTTGCCCTTGTCCGGTTGTGCCAAAGAAATGACTTAAGTTAGGTGCTTGGTGCGGTCGGGCCAATGACTGAGTCGGATCAACGACTAAAAAAGGGCCAATACAGGCGAATAGTACTAATAAAGCAATCAGTATAAGGCCATATTTAGATTTTGGGTTATCAAGTATTGCTGATAGCCATTTAAGATGCTTCATGATGAGCTCCTTGTACGTGGATCAAGAAGAACATACAAAAGATCGAGTAGGCAGTTTGCACAAAGCACCGAGGTCGTAATAGTCAAGAATAGACCTTGCATAAGCGGATAGTCTTGAGCGCGTACCGCTTGTACGAGCAAATAGCCCTGTCCGGGATATGAAAATACAATTTCGGTTAAAAGTGAGCCACTGACGACAAAACCAATGGCCATGCCAAAGGCGGTTAGATTTGGTAAAATGGCATTACGAGCTGCATAGCGAAGCATGACTTGTTTTGAAGATAGACCCTTTGCCTGCGCTAAACTGATATAATCTTCGCCCAATACGGTAATCATGGTATTGCGCATACTGAGCATCCACCCCCCCAAGGTGGCCAATATGATGCTCAATGCAGGTAAAGCCGCGTGTCTAAACATATCTGATATAAACAGCCAAGACCAACTCGGTTCTAAATCATCACCATAGGCGTGGCGCAAAGGAAACCAATCCAGTTGGAAGCCAAAGACCCATAAAAGTAACATGGCGAGCCAAAAGTAGGGAAAGGCGCCTAAAAAAGCAAAAAGCGGAGGCAGGCTTTGATCTAGCCAAGAACCACGGCGCCAAGCGATCAAAATACCCAAAGAAGTACCGATGATAAACGAAATCAATACCGAAAGCCCTGCTAGCCACAAGGTCCACCATAAACCGGTGGCAATGACCTCGGTGACCGGCGTTGGGAAATAGGCAACAGACAAGCCTAGATCACCTTGGGAAAGTGAGTGTAAGTAAGCCCAAAATTGATCTAAAAGTGAGTCTCCAGAAAATCCCAAGCTTTGTTTAAGGGCATCCATTGCTTCAGGAGACAAGCGACCTTTAAAGCGAGCAAACATAGTGCCAACTGGGTCGCCAGGCATAAGTCTAGGCAACAAGAAATTTAAGATCAAGGATACGCAAAAGGCCAAAAAGTACAGCACAAAACGTTTGAGAATATAGCTCATGGTTTGGCTCCTTGCTGTGGTTTAGATAAGCGTGGTCTAATCTGATCAAAAACCAATAAGCACTCTGGTTCTCGGTTAGGAGAAAGAGGGGCATAGGGGTGTTTCTGACTTGGAAAGCCAACTATATTTTTTGTATTGACCGCTCCCCATTGTGGATTGGGAAAGAGTGGAATCGCAGGAGTGAGTTCTGCATAACGTCGCTGTAGTTGCTTGACAAGATCATGCTCGTTTTGCTGACGACTGCCTCGTTTTAGTTTGGCTAAAATCTGGTCGGCAGTGGAATCTCCAAAACGATGAAAATTACCAGCGGTACTTTCTCCTAGGGCTTTGACGGTATCACTGCCCAAAAGCCAGCGATAATATTCATAGGGTGAGCTTCGGTCATCGGCCCAAGCGATCGCTAATTGGAAGCTTCCTTTTTGCAAACGATCAAACCAAGAACTAAACTCAGAGGTTCTGACTTTTGTGGGTATACCAAGATCAGTGAGATGATGAGCAATGACTTGTGCTGCTCTAACCCAATCCGACCAACCACTGACCACATCAATGGTAAGATTTAGGGGCAGTATTGACCCTTGCTCATCTTGGTAAAACCATTGCCCTTGCTTCTTTTCAAGACCTGCTTCTTTGAGTAAAGCATTGGCTCGATTAACATCATATTGTGTCCAAGTAAAGTCTTGGCTCACTTGCTGATCATGAAAGCGGCTAAAACCATCACTTAATCCGGTACTATCTGCCGGTCGAGTGTAGCCATACATGGCGATTTCAACAATTTTATCTCGATTGATTGCCTGGCTAAGTGCCTGTCGTACTTTGGTCTGATTAAAGGGGGCTTTTAAAGTATTTGGTACTAAATTAACCATGCTACCCACTAAAGGAAACCAATATTGACGATGTTTGCGATCGGGGTCTACAAAGGTGCGCTCAATAGCAGGTACGAAATTACCGGCCCATTCTACATCACCGGTCACCAAAGCCAGATTGGCTTGGTCGTTGGAAGGAAAAGCTGGAAAGCGCAGGGCTTGAATCTTTGGCTTACCTTTGCGCCAATAATGAGGGTTTTTACCTAATTCAAAAACTTGAGCTCTAAATACGCTGACTTCAGTGAAAGGGCCGGTGCCTATCGGATGAGGGTTGGTAAAGGCAATGGGGTCTTTGATTTGGCTCCAAATCGACTTAGGCACCACGATATGCTGTGCCAAATCAAAGAGTTTGGGCTGAAAGGGCTCGATTAAAGTCAAGGTGACTTGCTGAGCTTGCCGAGACTCTACTTGACGAATCACTGACCATAAGCCACCGGTATCAAGTGCCGGATAGCTTTTTAAAAGCTCAAAACTAAAGACCACATCTTCAATCGTGAGTTGTTCCCCATTAGAAAAAAGAACGCCCTTGCGGATAGTAAAAGTGAGTTCAGTATAATCGTGATTCCATTGGTATTTGGTGGCAAGCCAAGGAACTAGCTCAGCACGAATACTATTGTAAATCATCAAAGGTTCATAGATGCCAGCTCGAGTAAATCGACGTGCATTTGGCGAAAAGGGATTAAAGTTCCTAATCCATGAGCTATGTTGCTCAACGCTAATCGTGAGTACATTGCCGGGGGGTTCATCATGCTCTCGCTTGCAGGCGATACAGAGGCCAAATATGACAAGTATAAGTACAAAAAGCTTGCTAGGGAGATCAGCAAATTGCTTATACGTCGATTGCAAGATTTTCAGAGGATAAAACATTATTGATCCTCCGAAGTAATGCTCTGATCTTGGGCTTGATATACCCGAACATAATCCACAAGCATCTTTTGTGGAAAAACTGTGCGCTCATTGGGTGACCCTACATAATGACCGCCAACTGCTACATTAAGAAGCAAAAAGAAGGGGGATTGAAAAGGCCATGCAGCGTTTTTGGGTAAGTCTTGAGGTTTTAGCTGATAAAATAAATGCTCATCAACAAACCATTTGATCTCTTGGGCTGACCATTCAATAGCATATAGATGAAAGTCTTGACTTAGGTCTTGATCGCTTTGAAAACGACCACCAAGTGCATTGCCACCCGAAAATCCAGAACCATGAACAGCACCGGTTGACTCAAAGGGCTGTTGGCCTCTAAATTCCATGATGTCAATTTCACCACAATCGGGCCAAGAAACATTTGGAAAGCCTTGGCCAAGCATCCAAAAAGCCGGCCAGATGCCTTGACCTATCGGAAGCTTGATCTTGGCTTCTATGCGTCCATATTGAACCTCAAACAAATCTCGACTATGGATTCGTCCTGAACTGTATGCGTTGCTGTCTATTTCTTCTTTAAGCGCCACAATTTCTAAGTAGCCATCTCCATTTTGAGCCACATTTCTTAAGGCATTTGTATTATATTCTAATTGTTGGTTTCCCCAGCCATGACCGCCAATATCATGTTGCCAATTCTGTGGATTCACCGGACTACGTGCTGAATGATTAAACTCATCGCTCCAAATCAGTTGCCATTGGGGTGATTCACTTTGTGCTATGCCAAAATCTACAACCGTTACCGGTCTAGCGGGTTTGCTCTCAGATCCACATCCAATTAAAAAGCTCATTAAAAGCATTGTGCTTATACAGCACCCAAGATTTATCCATTTATGCACATAAATGAGTCTAGTCTTCATGTTGGCCTCACCGATCCATAAAGATTGACTTGGGTTGGGTGAGTGCTTTTTGTAAAACAGCAGTCGCCGCTCCTAAAGCAATCACTTGCTCACCAAGGGTACTGGTTAAGATGCTACTGTTTGATACCGAACTCCACAGACTACGGCTTTGCACACATTCTCGGAGAGGATGAAGTAGAGTATCGGCAGCTAAGGCGAGTTCTCCGCCTAAAATAACTCTTTCGGGATTCATCATATTCATTAAGCTGGCCACTGCCAAACCTAGCTTATATGCAGTTTTGGTGATCACTTCGCGGGCCTTTGGATGCCCCTCTTTCAAGGTGGCAATCAGTTCTTTTAAATCAGAGCTGTTCAGACCAAAAGAATGCGCTAAATCCAAAATAGGTTGTGAGCCTACAAAGGTTGCCAAGCAGCCTTGCAAACCACAAACGCATTTGGCACCTTCCGGATCAATCACCATATGACCAAGTTCGCCGGCCGAACCACCATAGCCTCTAAATACCTTCCCATCTATGATAAACCCTGAACCAATACCGGTTCCTAACTTAATAAAAGCCAGATGGTGACACCCTTGTCCGGCTCCCCACCACACTTCGGCTAAGGCACCTAAGTTGGCGTCATTGTCTATGACAAGAGTTAAGTTTTGTGGAAAGTCCAAAGCTTTAATTAGATCTATGTCTTGCCAAGCGGGCATAAATGTTGGTGATAAATAACGAGGGTTTTGTGGAGAGATTGGACTGGGCACAGCGACGCCGACCCCCAATAACTGACTTTGATCGATATGACTGTCTTCGTATATGGCCTGCTCTAAGTCTTTTAGTTTTTGAAGCGCTTGTGCAGGCTGATCACGCACCGGACAGTCTTCTTGTTTCCAATGGATCACTTGTCCGTTTAAATCCATAAGTAAAACACCGATGTGTGAAGCACCAATGTCTAAACCAAGAATATACTTAGCTTGATAGTTAAATTGCACAAGAGTGGGTTTACGTCCACCAGTGGAAATACCTTCACCTCTCTCTTGAACTAAGGACATGTCAATCAGCTCGTCTACCAAAGAAGATACAGAAGAACGGCTTAATCCTGTGTCTCGAGCAAGACTCGCCCGAGTTGTTTCAGGGCCGGCCCAAATCTTTCGCAGAAGTAGAGCTAGGTTTTGATCGCGAAGCTGAGCCTTGTCAGCACGATGAAGCGCACTTTGGTCAAGAATGCCAAACAAGCATTGATAGCGATCAGACATATGCAAAGTTCCTTCCATTCAAGTGATAAATTACTTGATCTCTTTGTTCACTATATAAACAAAGTTGTGTCATTAGTTAAGCTTAAGTCACAATTTGGTCAAATATGATTTATAGTAAGTGTATAAATAAGCTTTGACTTAACAAGTACTTATACTTAGTCTAGTGATTGAGTGTAAGCGAGTCAAGACTTTGTTGTTTTGAAGAACAAAGTATCTAAATCAAGATAACGCTCATCATACTTTAGTCCACGTCAAAAAGGAGAAATGTCGTGAAGAATGACCAAATATTAGGCTCTCCATTTCTATATACCTGCCTATTACTGTTACTTGCCATCGGCTGTGACTCAGAAGGTGGTGGTGATGAGAGTTGTCCCGAGAATACCGTTCGTAGTGGTACGGAATGCTTGCCCATGGCAGGTGAAATGACCGGCGGAATAGGACCAATAACTGCTGGAGAAGAAGCCGGAACAGAGGCAGGTACTCAAGCCGGTGATATGGCTGGTACGATAGCCGGCTCAGAAGCAGGACAAATGGCCGGAGATACACCACCCCCATTAAGCTTTCCGATTTATATGGACAGTCTCTTTGCACCGAGCGGTTTTATGGGTGAGGGTGAAGTTGAAAATATCAGTGCGGACTTTGCCTGTCCGGAGCGTGATGAAAACTTAGAAAGTATCTGTCACCACTTTAGTTACACACCAGGTGATCTAGGTTGGGGTGGCGTGTGGTGGCAAGCGCCTGCCAATAATTGGGGTGATGAACCGGGCGCAAGTATTCCAGCAGGGGCAACAAGTATTTCTTTTAGAGCTTGGGGCGCCAATGGCGGAGAACGTCTACGCTTTGGTTCAGGCTATGGGGGAGGCAAAGATGAGTATGCGGTTGAGCTCGCTGAGATTAGCCTAAGTACCACACCTCAAGTTTATACTATCGACCTTGCTGGTGTACCTTATAGCGATATTGCAGGTGGCTTCTTTTGGGTCACCAATGAAAGCGATAATAATTTAGAGTTTTACATCGACGAGCTCATCATGGAATCGGATGAAGAGGCCGAGATTAATCCCTGTACGGTCAGCTGCTCTACTTTAACCTCAATTCCTGATTGTAGTGCGCCCGGTTATGTAGATTGCCATATGGAATGTGAGCAAGCCTTGACTGGAGATTGTGCTATGCAAGCGAGTGCATATCAAGCTTGCTTAGCCGACTCAGGCTGGCAGTGTGTGGATGGAAATCTTGCCGGTTCCACCGCCTGTAATGTTGAGTTTGAAGCCTTGCAAAGTTGTACCGGTGGCCCACAAGCGCTTGCTTTACCCTTCTATGTCGAAGATCATTTCATTATGTCAGGTTATATGGGGGAAGGTGATGTAGTTGCTGAGCCCTGCGAGACTGACGAAAGCCCAGAAGGTGTATGTACAAAGTTAACATGGACACCTAATGGCGCAGAGTGGGTAGGTTTCTTTTTCCAATACCCAGAAAATAATTGGGGAGAGATGCCCGGACTGATGATTGCCGAAGGGGCGACTCATGTGCGCTATAGAGTTTGGGGTGAGCAAGGCAATGAGCGTATGAACTTTGCCACGGGTATTTCGGATGCGGACGGTTTTGGCGTAGAGCAAGGCTACAGTAACTTAAGCACCGAGCCTACTGAAGGGTATATGCTCATCCCCGAAGGGATTACAGAGTTAACCGGTGCTTTTGCTTGGTACTTGGAAAATCCAAGTGGTGCGGATTCTGTGACAGTATACCTAGATGATGTGCAGTGGCGTGATGATGAGCCACCTAGTAATGGCGAAGCGATTCAAGGCTGTACTCAGCCTAATGCAGAAAATTACAATATGCTTGCCGAAGAAGATGATGGAAGTTGCGTATTCCCCTTTGAGTTTAACGTAGACATGAACTGCGCCGGCATTGAGTTTACTACTGTGTATATTACCGGCCCATTCTGTGAGTGGTGTGATGCGGGTTATCCACTGAGTGATGAAGATGGTGATGGAATTTGGACAGCAACTTATAGTTTGCAAGAAGGTCCATTTGAATTTAAATACATGGTGGATAATTTTGCGCACCAAGAGGATCTAATCGGTGCTGGTGAATGTGCTTCTGTGACCGACGGCGTAAACTATGCGAACCGTGAAGTACAAATCACCGAGGGTGGTTCAGCTAATCATATTTACGGCCGTTGTACAGCTTGTGATGAGGAACCTCCTCCACCTCCACCAAGAGGTGACTTTGAGACCATTACCTTTGATGACCCCAACCAAGTATATACTTTGATTGGTTTTGGGGGCGCTGATGATTCCGGTGTTGCAGCTGATCCTACTGATGCAGGTAATCAAGTAGGGCGAGTGTTCAAAAATGGTACAGCCGAGTTATGGGCCGGAACGACGGTAGCAACACAGGCAAATGATGCAGTAGGTGTTTTACCCATCGATGCTGAAAACACCCGCATGACCGTTAGAGTGTATTCGCCACATAGTGGCATTCAAGTACGCCTAAAAGCAGAAGATTCAACAGATAACACAGTCACGGTTGAAACCGAAGCCACAGTGACAGTGAGTGATACATGGGAAACTCTTACTTTTGACTTTGCGCAACAAGCCAATGGAACGGCCTTACTTAACCCTGAAGCGACCTATGATAAGATTTCAATCTCATTTAACTTTGGCGTCACCGGCGCTGATGCGGGCGAGCGTACTTACTACTTTGATGACATCACCTTTATTGGTGGTACAACCGTAGTTGAGCCCCCAACGCCTAGCGATTATGCGGTCAGTTTTTCAGTAGACATGACTTGTGCCGAAGCCCCCGAAAGCTTTAACACAGTATATATCACCGGCCCATTTTGTGAATGGTGCGATGCCGGCTATCCGCTAAGCGATGAAGATGGCGATGGGATTTGGACAGGTACATACACCTTCCCCGAGGGCCCACTTGAGTTCATCTACATGGTAGATAACTTTGCTTCCGCAGAAAACTTGATTGACGATGTACAAGCCGGTGATGGTGCCTGTGCGCCAATCACTGATGGCTTTGGCTATGCCAATCGTCAAGTGACAGTGGCTGAAAATGCAAGTAGTAATGATGTATATGGACGTTGTAGTGCCTGTGAAAGTGGTTTAGGCACCAATGGCTTACTTGAAGAAGCCGATGGTTGGCGTTTGACTTGGAGTGATGAGTTTAATGGCGCCGCCAATACACCCATTGATGCCACAAAGTGGACGCATGATATTGGTGGTGGTGGCTGGGGTAATGCTCAACTTGAGTTTAATACTGATCGAGTTGAAAACTCTTTCCAAAATGGTGATGGATATTTGGTAATCAAAGCGATTCGTGAAGACTATCAAGGAAATCAATATACTTCGGCAAGAATTAAGACCCAAGGCCTATTTAGTCAACAATATGGTCGCTTTGAGGCGCGAATAAAAATGCCCTATGGTCAAGGGTTGTGGCCAGCTTTTTGGATGCTGGGCAGTGACTTTGAAACAGTCGGTTGGCCTAACTGTGGTGAAATAGACATCATGGAGTTTAGAGGTCAAAGCCTTTATGAATCCACGGGCGCCTTACATGGTCCGGGGTACTCAGGTGGCAACAGCTTATATTCAGCAAGAGCCTCACAAAGCTCATTAGCAGCGGTTTTTCACACTTATGCGGTAGAATGGTCACCCACATCAATTAAATGGTTTGTTGATGGTGATATGTATATGGAGCGTACTCCTGCAAGTATTCCAGCGAACACCACCTGGGCCTTTGATCATGAGTTTTTTATGATCTTAAATGTGGCCGTGGGTGGAAGCTTTTTGGGTAATCCTGACGCAAGCACAGTTTTCCCACAGGAGATGCAAGTGGATTATGTCAGAGTGTATGAAGCAGTTGTCCCTTAAAAATAAGTGACATATTCTTAGGCCAAAGCAATCGCTGAGCGCTTAAAAACCTCTGATTGAATCAATTCTTCTAAGCGTAAAATATCTCCGGCATCCAAATAAGCCACATAGACATGAGCGCTTTTAAGAAGCATACGGGTGGCCTCAACTTGTTCAGCAAGAGTGGCATTGTCGCCCTTGTTCTTGATCTGAGTCACATAGTCAAATTCGCTGTGTTTCACAAAACGAAGCGCCATATTGCTACTATGCAAGTCAAAGGCTAGGGTTTTAAGTTCTTTCAAAGGCAGTTCAAGGGTTTGACCTAAAGTTTTGGTACTGAGCTCAATATGATCAGCATAAATCCTAATTTCTTGTTGATTGGTCCACGCTTTTAAACTTTGGTAAATAAAATAAGCAATCCCCAAGGGAATCAAGGCTAAAAGCTTTACCAGCCAAAAGAATGACATTAAGCCTAGACCCAATAAAGCTAAGCCAGCCGCACAGGCATACAGAGCTTTTTTACGTCCTGGAGGATGCTTGGTTTTCCAAGTAAGTTTGCTACATTCACTCAGACTTTCAAAGTCAAAACTGTCGCTTGAGACAGTGCTTTTTGGTAAAGACCAAGTCCCAAAATCAGAGCTTGGTTCATCAACCTCTTGATGAGAGTCACGATCTGGATTGACCTCGCCCATAGCGGTTCCTTGCTCATCTGACCATTGGATTAACTCAAGAAGCTCACGCTTGGCCATCACCGCTTCATCTCTATTGCTAAACGAGCCTAATAAGTCCCATGAGCTGGTATCACTTTTGAGTAGAACCACTTTATAGCGCCTATATTGACGCTTATCACCTTGAACAATGACTTCTTTCACCAAAATACGATTAATCTCGCCAAAAGACATGGAAGGACTCGTAGATGGTGTATCACTCAATGTATCCAAGATGTAAACTTGGCGCTCACTTGCATCAAAAACCAACTTGGCAGGAACTTTAGGCCAAACTGTAAGCCAGCGCACTGAAATCAGCGAAAGAATCAAGCCAATGGGCATTAAAAGTCCTAAATAGTCAGCCTCAAGAAAAAACATATAAATCCACCAAGCAAAAACGGCCAAAAATGGAATCGCAAATAGAATGAGGCTGATGGTCAGGCAGCCATAAATGCCTGATTGAATGAGTTTATTTACCCCCTGAGGTTGACTGAGTACACAGTAGCCCGGTCTAGATTCTTGTGCGTTGATTTGATACATATTTAATCCTAATGATGAGTTTTCATAGATAGGTTAATTAAGATTTTAGATAGAAGTTAACAGCTCTCGTTTATAAAGAGTGATGCCAACTCGTTGGATGTGATCAATCACCGCTTGATCTGAAATATGCTCATAAATGGATAGATCAAAGCTGTAAGGTAGATATAAGTCTTCTAATAAATCCATGAGTGGATAAATCGTATTTTGTAGGGTTAATCCTTTCCCTATTATGGTCAAGTCTATGTCGGAACCTAAGCGATAAGCCTCCATTGCTCTTGAGCCATAAAGAATCACTTGATCAATTGTTGAAACTTGCTGGATCACACCAAGTATTGAGTCTATATCCTGTGACTTAAGCCCATACATGACTCAATCTCCTACATAACTAAACTTCATGTTCAATCAGTGCTTCCAAACTTTGTGCCAGTAAACAGCAATGTGGGTAGTAGATATTGATAATTTCGTTTTTTAGTTTTTGGGCGGTTGCTTCATTGTAGGTATGCACACTTAATTGACGAGATTTAATGGAGTTCATAAAGATTTGACCCTCAGTGATAAGACCTCGTTTAAAAGCGAGCCTAAAGGCATCTCGGCTACCTTGGATAGAGACTTCTCCTTGGTACTGATAGTAGTCCTTTATTGTGAGCCAAGAGAGTTCATGAACCAACTCAAAGCCTTTGATTAGGCCTTGCTCTTCCAATTTACTTAATTCACGTTGTTGGCAGAGTTCAACCGCTTCACCAAGGTTATGTAAGGCATTTTTGAAGTGGGTAAATCTTTGTATCCAGCGTATATCTTGTGTCATTGGAGTTTTATCTCATTAGATTTATTTATTAAATGTGGTTTTAGGTTGTTTATGAAAAAAGTATAGCTTGGCTGTTATATATTTCACAAGAGCTACTTTTATCAGCAGTCACCATAGGCTAAACTTGTGCGCTAATGCTTTAAGTAACAGATAAAACACTCAGTTTATCTGATCACTCAAACTCCGAAAGTAGGTCTATGAGAAATAAAACCCTCCTTTTAAGCCTAAGTGGCTTATTATCGCTAAGTGCTTGTCAAAGTAAATCAATGGATTCCTCGCATACGGCACCCCAGAGTACTAAAGCCCAAGCACCGGCAACAAAAGAGCAAAAAGCAAGTTCGAGTCAGTCCTTTGCACTATGGCAAAGTGCGAAACAGGTTCAAAAGGGCTGTGATCAAGCGATTGCGACCGCACAAACACATCGCAAGGCAATTAAAGCAACCAAGTCGCCTAAGCTTAAGATGATGTTGGATGAGTACAACCAACTGATGCTCGCTCTTGATACCGCCATGGGACAAAGTGGTTTATTGTTTAATACCCACCCTAATAAAGAAATCAGAGAGGCCGCCCAAAAGTGTGAGCAAGCGCTGTCGGCTTTTAATAGTGAGTTGGGCGTGGATCGTGAGTTATATGATCGCTTTGCCGCCATTGATACCAAGGAGCTTGGTCGTGCAACAGCCCAAGCGCAACGCTTGTATAAGCTGACCATTCGTGACTTTAAGCGGGCGGGGGTGAGCTTGGAACCGGCACAGCGAGAGCGGATTAAGCAAATTAATGATGAATTGACTCAGCTGACCCAGCAGTTTAGTAAAAATGTCAATGGTGACACCAAGAAAGTAGAGTTAACTGCCGAGGAACTCAAAGGTTTACCAGCAGACTTTATCAAAAACAAAAAGCAGACCAAGGCGGGTAAGTATATCATTACCACCGATTATCCTGACTTTTTCCCCTTTCAAAAATATGGAGAAAAACGATCGGCACGAGCCAAGCTATATACCGCTTTTATGCAACGTGGGTATCCGGCCAATGTTGAAGTATTAAGCAAGGTGCTAAAGCTTCGCCATGAATATGCTCAGCTATTGGGGGCCAAGACTTGGGCGGAGTATAATGCCCAAGATAAAATGGTTGGCTCGGCCCAAACCATTGATGACTTTTTAAAAAAGCTGGTCAGTATTACCAAGCCGATTGCTGATCAAGAGCTCAAAGAACTCCTAGCCCGAATCCAAAAAGATGAACCCAAGGCAAAGCAAGTTGAAGTATGGGATCGTTTTTATTACACAGGTAAGCTTCGCGAAGAATTACATAGCTTTGATGCCAAAACTGTTCGCCCTTATTTTCCTTATCAAAGTGTAAAAGATGGTGTTTTTGAACTGTATGGAAAGCTTTTTGGTCTAGAGTTTAAGCAAGATTCAAATCAGCCGACTGTTGCTCCCAATGTAGAAGCGTACACCTTGCATCGCCAAGGCAAGCTGATTGGCCGATTTTTCTTAGATATGCATCCTCGTGAGCACAAATATAAGCATGCCGCAATGTTTCCGATTCAAACCGGTTTAAGTGGTTTAGGTACAAGTAAAAGCCGCCTACCGGTAGCCTCACTTGTATGTAATTTTCCAGCGAGCACTGATAAAGACCCAGGTCTAATGGAACATGGTGAAGTGACAACGCTTTTCCATGAGTTTGGCCACCTAATCCATCATCTTTTGGCCCAAGAAAGCCCTTATGTGCGTCTAAGTGGTATCAATGTGGAATGGGATTTTGTAGAAGCGCCTTCGCAGCTGTTAGAAGAATGGGCTTGGTCACATGAAGTGCTTAAGGGCTTTGCCAAGCATCATCAAACCGGTGAGGTGATTCCCCAAGAGATGGTAGATAAGATGCGCAAGGCCGATGAGTTTGGTAAAGGCGTGGGCGTGATGCGCCAGCTCTTTTATGCAGCCTATAGCTTTTACTTACATCAACAAGATCCCCAAACCCTTGACCTAAAAGCCTTTACCACTGACATCTATAAGCGTTTTAGTCCTTACCAAGCCATCAAGGATGGGGCGGTATATGCCAACTTTGGTCACCTTATGGGTTACAGTTCCATGTATTACACCTATCAATGGTCTTTGGTCATTGCCAAAGATCTATGGACCCGCTTTGAAAAAGAGGGCCTACTTTCACCCAAGGTGGTTCAAGACTACGCTCAAAAAGTATTAGCACCAGGTGGTACCAAAGCCGCAGCTGATTTAGCCAAAGACTTTTTAGGCAGAGAATATAAAATGGATGCCTACAAGGCTTGGCTAAGTCGTTAAACAATCACTAACAAGTATGTGTAAAGGACAATAAGCAGATCAACTAAATACAAGCGATTTAAAACAAATCTCTTCCTTGCTCTGGTACTTTTTAAGTAATAAAATTATTTTTTTAAAGTATAATGACACAAATGAAATCAAATACACGTTTAAAGAGTATAGTTGGTCAAAGAGTATAGCCGATCAAAGAGTATATTTAGCTAAGAAAGATATAAGTATGTACTTTAAAACAATTAAGGAACTGATTCAAAACGAAGAAGAGCATATTCGTGAACAAGGCTATCAACTGTTAGAATCATATTATATGGATTCAGATACACTGCTTAAAGAGATTCAAAAGACATATAAGTTAAAGAAAAAACCAACGGCTAACATCAATAAACTTGATGATATTTTTAGTGATCTTAAGTTTTCATTTATGATTCTTGGGTTTCTCGCCAAGCTTAATCCAAATATTGCCCGAAAAATACAAAAAATTGAGATAGAGAACCGGTGGCTACCCTCAAAATGTCCAAGGTTCTTTGAGCATTTAACTCACATTAAAGAAGTCCGCTTTACACGTGCCCATAGTTTCTATTTACCTTTTTGGGAAGAGCTATTCAGTAAGTCAACGATTCGTACGATATACTTAAGTGGTATTCGCGTGACTCATCTCATGGATCATATTGCAAAACTCAAGGATCATCTTGAAAGCTTAACCTTAAAAGATTGCTCTCTTGAGAGAGTGCCTGATTGCATAAGGGGTATGAAAGAGCTAAAAAGTTTAGATCTTTCTTACAATAAAATTGATAGTTTTTGGCATTTTAGAGGTTTGCCAAAGCTTGAAACTCTGTCCTTAGCTGGTAATCAGCTAGAGTCAATGCCAAGTCATGTATTTGAGTTTCAAACTTTAAAGTCTTTAAATCTGTCTCAAAATGACTTGAGTGAGCTGCCTGAACAGATCAATAAATTAACAAGCCTTGAATCCTTGAATTTGAGTGAAAACTTTTTGACCGACTTACCGGCCTCATTGAAAAGCTTAAAAAAGCTAAATACGCTGCGGCTCGCCAAGAACTTAATGCGGGAACTTCCTCAAGCGCTTAAATCAAGTTTGACACCAGCAGTAAAGACATTATCCAGACGCTTCCTATATGATACGCCTAAGTTTTTGATGCAGTGGGAAGACTTTTACCCTGTGGCACAACAGATGTATCCAAGCATTAATTCCTACTTTGAGCATCAAGAGAATTATGATCGGTATACGCCCTTGAAAATGCGTTCTTTTCGGCCGCGTTATAAGCTTGATTTAGATAACTTTGGCACAGGACTTTCATTTGATTTAAAATGTAAGATGTTTGTGTATTTAAGATCGCTAGATCCAAGCATTAGCAAGCCCATTAAAGAGCTTGATTTAAGTGAAAAAAAACTCAAAGTTCTTCCGGCAGAACTCTTTCATATTACTGAAATTGAAAAGCTTGATTTAAGTCACAATGAGTTTAGAAACATACCCAAGGAGATCTCTCGGCTGACCAATCTTGTTGAGCTTAATGTGCGCCTAAATTATTTAAGAAGCTTACCCAATACACTTGGGCAATGTACTCAGTTAAAAGTCTTAAACTTAAGTGCAAATAAGTTTCAATCGGTGTCAAAGCAAATTGGAAAGCTACCCTCTTTAGAGTCCTTAAATTTAAGTGCGAATGATTTAAATTCCACGGGAACATGTTGGAAAAACTGTAAAAACCTTAAGTATCTAGATCTGTCATCTAATTATTTATATGTATTAAACCCTGCGCTTAAAAATGCCTTAGTCCATACTCTTGTTCTAAGTTCAAACCGCTTTAACTATGATCGTAAGCACAGCAAAGAGTTCTTTGGGATCTTATCACACATGAAGAATCTAAGGGTTTTACATATCAAATCAAACTATTGGAATCGCCTGCCTGCTGATATTAAGCACATGACCAAACTCGAAGAACTGTATCTAGATTACAATCGAATCAAGTCCTTGCCACAGGTGATTTCTACCCTAGACAATTTAAAGATGATTTCCATGTATCACACCGGAGTAAAAAGTATTCCAGAAGACTTCAAGGGAGAGGTCAAAAGAGAGACTAAAAAAGTCGATTTCATCTTTGGTGATGCTTAAAGGGTAGGTAGGAGAGTTATGGTTAAAGCAGATTCAAGCCTAGTAGCAACGTTCAAAATCTTGGTGAGGGTTAGTAAGGTTAAGCCTTAGTCTAAGAAAGCATCGGGGTTAATTTCGGCCTCAGCCGGAAAAGTGATTTCTTCGGTGAGTACCTGCTCACCAAAAGTAACAGTGAATGTACAAGACTCGGCGTCATTGTTATCAATCCATATCATTTGTGCATCGCTCATACCGATGGTACAGGCGGAGCCTTCTTCAAAGGTGTAGCTTGGGGTAAAGGCTTCACCAGCGGCCAAAACCTTTTGTCCATCTTGATCATGTTTCTTAAGTAAGTAGACAGCACCCTCAGGCCCTTTGGAGACCCAACTTAGGCTCATTTGTACACTGCTTAACTCAATCACTGAAATGGCGTGACTCAGTCCAGCAAGCTCTACATTTTGTGCACCCAGCTCTTGGGCTGTGATCGTAACGCCGTTGGTGTCGTCAGCCATGACGTCGAGTCCGGCAGAAGAACTAATGGCCTCCGACCAATTTTTAGCGCCGAGCAAAGCGGTTTCATCCGCGCTCATCTTAACAAAGGTAGAAAAAGAAGCACCAATCACGATTGATTTATTATTGATCGCATCCACAAATTGCACAGTATTTGGCTCTTTGACATAGATTTCAAAGCTAACCTCATCAGCATTAGCCCGACTGATCGTGATTACAGCTGTTCCAACAGCATGGGCAGTGACTCTCACCACTTGAGTCTCAACGGACATCACTTCATCGGTTTCTGTAGCAAAGGACTCGGTCATCCGAGTCACAATCTCAGCGCTCAGAATGCTTGGATCATCCACTTGCACAGCAGTAGGAACAGCATCACCTTCCACATCATCACAAGAGCCAAAGCGAAGATCAGCAACGCTATCAAGTCCCACATGGCCATCAAAACTAACAAAAGCACCATGACTTTCATACGCATCTAAGTAGCACAATGACCCCAACCCTAAGAATCCACCTCTTTGCAAAGAGCCCTGTCCACAAGCCAAGGTTAAAGAAGAAAGTAATAAAGTAAATACAAGTCGTCTAAGATGTAACATCGATCTTTTCCTTAAATAGGTGTTTTATACATTAAGAATGATTAACAGTAATCAAGAGGAAAAAGAGTATAGACTGTGCCAAGTTTGACTTGTAGTCTAATTGTTTGTATTTATTGCATTTTATTAATTTTGCTTATAAGTGCCTAAGCCAGCCAGAGAAGCACGTATAAACAGCCATTCATGAGTGTAAACTTTGGTTTACTTGTGGGGGCTTGGCTTGATGCTTGGCTTAATGATTAACTAACGTGTTACTGTATCTTTTGAGTTATCTTCAGCTTTATCTTTTGAGCCATCTTTAAGCATGGGAATTTCCTCACCCAAAAAGACACTGTGATAAGGCTTATTTTGCACATAACTTTGCATTAATTGATCAAGTGGAATGCCCAAAAGATATAATGCTTGCCTTAGGCTTTTGGGTGCATCTTTTACTGATCCCATGACTGATTTGCCCTGTAAACTAACTTTACCCAAGCGTTGAAAAGGGATTGTTTGTCCATCTGTACTTAAGGTTGTTGATTCAAGATCAGCTTCGACTCCATAAGTTGGAAATAAAAAAGCATTACCAATGATCTTCTTGTGGGGCAAAGTTGCTGTGAGCCAAGCCTGATAAGCATATTGCTTACGAATATCATCAAGCTTGGGTAGATGTCCGGTGTGATCAGAATGAGCAATTGCACCTATAAAATCGTAATACTTAGCATCAAGTATGAGTAGGTCATCACTGCCATCTTTGGGTAAGTGATAGTGAATCAATTTGGATTGGTCAGTAGACGTTTCCTTAGTTTCTGAATTAGGACTATAACTTTCTTCTTGCACTTGAGAGATTAAGTCGATTTGCTGTGGCTTCCCCTCACGAGTCTCTTTAGTTTTACGGATCTTCTCGGGCAGAATACTGACATCCCATACTACTTTATCGGCGGCTAAGTTGAGCTGTGGTTGATGGGCACTCAAACATTTTAGACACATCCGTTCAAAAATCACATGAAAGCTTGTGGTACCGAGTAAGTCGATTTGATCTTGCTTCCCCTTGTACTCGCTAATCTGAAGATATTTGATAAGTAAATTAGCCAAGCGACGAGGGCGGGCTTGAAAAACCATACTCAGCGAACGCTTAAGTTTTTTACTTAAGACTTGGTGATTGCTTGTCTGTATTTCAGGCGTTTTAGCCGGCAGGGGAAGCGCATAATCCATAAGTAAAGGACGATACAGTAGGTCAATTTCATGTAACACAGCGATTTGAGCAAGGGTAATAGGATGCTGTGAATACGTAAACCGCCGATTAACCAAGGGAGCGGTATAAATCGGCTTTTTACGTTTATTTGATTTAACCCAAAGCTCGCCACCTTTTTGTATCGTTCGTTTCCAATTCACTTTGCCGGTGTTGGATTGGATAAGAACTTGCTCACTATCCACCCATAGGCCAGAGCGCTGATAGTCCTTAAGAATATGCTCCGCAAGCATCAAGTGACTGATAGGTTCATTCAAATCGGGATGATTTTGATCAGGAAGATAGGCTTCGAGCATATTAACGGCATGAGTGTTTTCTTTATCTGCTTGAAAGGTGCTAAATACTTGCCGTAATAGACGCGCTAGTTCCAAGTATTTCTGCGCCCTCTCATCATCCACGCCAAAGCTCTGCCCTAAATCATTCGTTTGCCCAGGCTGGGTAAAGGCATAGCGAAAAATCTTAGGCAAGCAAATATAGGTATGTTCAACACCACATAAAAAGCCGACAAACTGGCTAAAATCTCCCTTAATCTTTTGCTTAAGTTCAAGTTTATTAAATAAGTCTTTGGCCTTTTTCTCATAATCGAGTTGCATATCAAAAGGCCGACGTTCCGTATGCAAAATGATATGAGGTCTTTGGGCAAATACACTGACACTTTGAGTGCGATTATAGACTTGATTCATGAGTAAAACCTAAAAACGAAAAGTTAATCTTGGTTTTCATCATCAGAGTCCGCAGGATTTTGCAGCTCTTGCTGAGTATCAGGTTGTGTATATTCTTGAGTGTCTTCTTGTATTTCTTCAGTTAAATTAGGATCAGACTCATCAGTAGTAGGGTTAACCGAGTGATGGCGAGCAATATACTTTTGGAATTCAGTTTGCCAAGTCTGAACATCATTTGCTCTAAAAACAGATAAGATGCCCTCACGCTTCATTTGTGAAATTAAGCCACTAAAGCCAGGAACTGCTTGTTGTTCATTGGCGATAAATAAAACATGAGGTTCATAACGTAAAACATCATCTCGTAGGTATCCAATGACCTTGGTCATAATATTCTGTTGGATAATAGCAAGATGATTATCAACTAAGCAGCCGTTCATAGGATCCCAGCCAAGTTCACGTTGAGTTAAGAAAAAGCCCCCAAGCTGTCTATCTTCATCTTTCCCATGCTGACTCAGTACTTGGTTAATGCCTTTACGAAGACTTTGCCAATCCATCGAGCCATCATCCATAATCATCGGATTCCAAGGATTTGATTTTTGTGGATCAGCCTTCCCCCAAATCTCTTCACCTTCATTGACTCCCAAGTATTCAAAACTCCAGCGTCGTTTAAAGGCAGTATCCATAGGGAATACCCCTTGATCGGCCGTATTCATAGTCGCCCAAATCGCAAAGTTCGCCGGCAAACGTACTTTATGCCGACTTATCCGTTCTTCATCCTTATCCGAAGTTTCTTCATCCTCTTTTTTCAAAAGATAACGATTCACATCAGCCCCAAGATTAACCCCATACTTGCTTTGCCCATCATCCCGTCGATCAAGCAACTGAAAAACCTCAGCAAACATAGCCGCTGCATTGGTACGATTAAGTTCCTCAATAATTAAAATATAAGCTTGCTTAGGATCACCAAGTGCCTGCTTAAGTAAGCGCGTAAAGGGCCCCGGCACAAAGCAATACTCAAGTTCCGCATTAGCCCCCTTAGTCATAGGCCGATACTGCCCAATAAAATCCGCCGAAGTCAGCTCTGGATGCCCAACCACCCGCTCAAAGCGATCACTATCTTGATCAATCCCATACCCACTAAGCCGAGCATCAAGCTGATGACTCTTACCAGTCCCTGGCGGGCCTTGGAGGATTAGTTGGGGCAACTTTGCCGCTCTAGGTTTCGGGTCGATATTTAAGAGTAGCGAAGGATTTAATATAACAAATCTTGAAATGTGTGCATTTGCTGCATGTTGACCCAAGGTGTAATTATCCCAAACTAAGTCATCTTGATATGAGTCTAAAACTAAACGCTTCATCTCTGAAGTGTTAATTGAACCATTGAGTGGGATTTTCTTCTTAATGTAGCTTTGTAAGTAGGCTTTTATTATTTGCTTGGGGATTATAAAATACTTACCTTCAACGCCTCTACTTAAGTAAATTAAATTATCTTGAATATTATGTACATAATATTGTTCTATCGTTTGTTTTTTAAAGTTTCCCCAATCAAGTCGTTCTTCAAAACCATCTAAAATGATATTGACAATATTAATTGTAGAACCATTTATATCAATAACCAAAAATGACTTCGTATCACTAGGACTTAAGTTGATCTCTCTAAATAAAAAATCATAATCATCCGTATCTGTCTGAGGTCTTGTGATATAGACAGCTCCACCTCCTCCCTTAAATTTTTTAACTTGAGTATTAAACTCAAAGTAATATCTTCCCGAGCTTATATATTTTTGAATTTTGTCTAAACGTTTATAAAAAAGTTCAAGGTTATTAAATTTATGTTCATATGTTTTTTTAAGATTTAACAAATGAATCTTAAATATTGAAAGATCTACTACTATTTTTACTTCTCTGAAATCTTTATCCAATATTAGATCAAGATTCGTCTGAAATATATGTTCAGCAATATTATTATCGATTCTTAGTTTTCCTTCACCACTTCCTGAGCCAACTTTATTAGTAGTTGTGACAAAACAGTCTGGTATTGATATCAAAAACATAGATTTTACCTAACTTTTACTTCTTATAAATACACAGGTCTTATAACTGACTTTTTAGCCATCTTGAATCCTCAAGACAGCTTGAGCTTAACTTTTTGAGTAAAACTGAACATAAAGACAGTATATTCTTGACATCTTTTCGTGCAAATGAGAATAACCAATAATCGAAAGAAAAGTGAACTTAAGAGGCTATCGCTTGAAGAAAACCCAAAGAGAAATACAGTCATTTAATATACTTGTTGCCTGTGAGGAAAGTCAAGCCATATCAGGTGAAATAAGAAGGTTTGCTGCATTCCACAACTATCCCCTGATGGCTTACAGCTGTGATCTTCTTCCAACCTCTGCTGAAGACTCTTTGACTCAGTTGACAGGTCCAAAATATCATCTACGTGGTGATGCGATTAAGATGCTAGCCTATGATGAAGAGTGCGATTACGAGGAGACCTTTATCTCATCTCATGATAGCGATGACACTTCTCTCATTACGGACAGAGATACTTTAACAACAGTTGTAGAAGATATTCTCAAGCAAGGTGGTTGGGATATGATCATTGCGAATCCACCTTGTACTTATCTCGCTGTCAGCGGTGCACGTTGGTACCATGATACAAAATACAAAGAAAAGAGTTACCACCCACGCTTTCCTTTAAGAAAGATCGAGCGTGCTCAATCAATTCGCTTTCTGATGACCATTGCAATGGCGCCTAGTAAATACATTGTGATTGAGAATCCTGTTGGTACTCTTAAGACTAACCTTACAGATGCATCATATAATATAGGGACGCCTCCCGAAGACTATGAGCCCCCATCGGATTTCAAAAGTAAATTTACCAAGTCTCTATCTACTAGCACCATATCAAAACGTAAAACATTCAGAGAAGTAGCCCGAGATCTTAACGAGAAAAAATTACCAAGTTGGCAATTAGATGGTAAGAAGGGATTGAAAGATCTCAGATGGTCGTGGACCAATGTCAAACTTGATAACACTAACGAACAGTGTGTTTCATCTCTAAAATGGTTAATAGAAGCTCCGGAGGTCTTAGCAAATACTCAAGTCCCAAAGAAGTCTAAAATAAAACAGTCTGATGAGAGCCAACTCTCCTTGTTAGACTTGTTAGAACCTGAAGAGTCAAAACCAGATGGGATAGAAGAGGAGCCGCCTAAATTCGTCCCTCTATCCCCTTATCCTGATATGGTTCAACCCTATATGTTTGGCCAAGAAGCGAGTAAGAAGACTTGCTTTTGGTTCAAAGGAATCAAACATGGTCTTTGCCCAACAAATATCGTTGGTAAAGGAGAGCGAGTCGTATTGTCGAGCGGTAAATCTTTACCTAAATGGTATTCTGATGCGCTTACAAAAGCCAAAACACCAGAAGAGAGACGTACGCTACGCAGCAAGACATTTGATGGGATATCAAAAGCAGTTGTCACTCAATGGGTGTTATGGGCAGCAAAAGAAGAAGGATACGTCACTCAAGAGGATTGGGAAAAACACCAACCCACTGAGCTATTGGAGAGGATTAAATGACAGATCATTCAAAGCATTCGATTAATGTGATCGACCTCTTCGCAGGGTGTGGCGGTCTCTCTGAAGGGCTCATGCAAGTAGGAGATAAACGTTCTTTTCTTCCAAAAGGGCTATTACCTCAACTATTATGGGATAAGTCTGCTACATCGAAGAGCTTTAATATACTTGCCCATGTTGAATGGGAAGCACCCATGGTGAAAACCCTGAGAGCAAACCTCCACCAACGGTGGAATCACTCAACCGAAGAAGCAAAAAAGCGTGTAGTTCTGTTTGATATCCAAGAAACAGAGGCTCTGCTTCATGGGTGTCAGTCTAAAGAACACCAAGAGTTAAAAGATAAGTATGCTAATAACCATCAAGACTTTTTAGATGGTGGCCTTGATAAACTTGTTGATGGAGAATCTGTCGATCTAATCGTCGGTGGTCCACCATGTCAAGCCTATTCACTCGCAGGCCGAGCTCAAGACAAACATGGCATGAAGCATGATTATCGGAACTTTCTGTTCGAGAGCTTTGCTAAAGTCGTAGATACTTATAAGCCCAAGATGTTTGTGTTTGAAAATGTTGAAGGTCTACTGAGCGCTAAACCAGGAGGTCAAAAAGCTACAGAGCTGATATATGAACACTTTTTATCCATTGGCTATTTAATTTGGTCACCTGCTGAACTTTCAAAAGCACTTTTAGACCTATCTTTATACGGTGTACCTCAAAAGCGTAAGCGCGTGATCATCATTGGTATCAAGATGGGTAGTCAAAATCATGAAGAAGCTGAAGCAGAACTGAATAGTCTTTATGCGGCACTACTCAAGCCTCAAAAAGAATCCAAAAAGATATATAGTTTTACAGATGCAGTGGGTCATTTAAATAGTCCACAAGATGATAATCCAGATATAATGCATCGACCACGCTTTCACAATGAGCGTGACAAGGCTTTCTTCTATGATTGGATAACTCAAGATTACAACAATAAATCTACTCAAGAGAAATTAGCCTTCTACAATGCGCGTATGAGTAAGAATAGCAATCATATCAAATATCGTGCATTAGACGCGGATAAGCCATCTCCCACAATAGTAGCTCACTTATACAAAGATGGATTGATGTTTATCCATCCTGATGCCGATCAACGTCGATCGATTACTCCAAGAGAAGCAGCCTTGTTACAATCATTCCCACCGGATTATATATTTCCTGAGTCTCGAGGTATGACTTAC
>CAKZRU010000087.1 GCA_937146725.1 uncultured Myxococcales bacterium | reverse complement strand
AGCGCTTCAAGGTCAGCTAAACTTGTCACATTGTAGGCAATACCGCGTTTTTCACTTTTAAGAATTGGCTCAACAAGATTTTGCTCGCTTCCAGCGCTATTAGGCGTAACCTCATCACCACTCATCGATTCGCTACCGGCGATTTCGCCCGCTAGTTCACCTCCACCCAACTCATCTCCTCCCATTTCTTGACCACTTAACACCTCTCCACCTGCCTCATCGCCTATCTCAGAGTCACCTTGCTCAGGATCTATACTCTGATCAGACACAGGCATCACATCTAACTCTTGCGAAGATGTTTCATCAGAGTCGCAAGCCGTAGTAGATAAAAGGGCAACGCTCATCATGCATAAAACGAATGTAGAGCTCCTAAACGGGAAATGACAAACTAAACTCATCTTGATATTCCTTAGCTAAAAACCATTCTATTTGTGTTTTAGTTTTTTAGTTTAAGTAGTTATATCAATCAATGAGCCATTAGGGAAAAAAATTTAAGTATGCAAAAGAGCGTGGCAATATAGAAAGCCATCATGGTCTTTTGACCTTGCTTAAACTCAATCAGAGTTTGATCTTGTTTAATTAAAGGATCACTGTTTGCTAAAACATATTGAGTCTTTACAAACATTTGTAAAACCACAGCATAGCACATACTCAAAACAGCTACCGCAAAGAGTGGCCCGGCAAATTGTGGTTGCTTAGAGTGATAAAAAACCATGGTCAAGCTTAAGCCCAGCATAAGTCCGGCACCTTTTACACTCGAGCTATGCAAACTCAATAAACGTGCTAAAGTTGGATTGGATTCAGCTTGAGTATCCCAAGAAAAATAGCCTATTAAAATGACCAAGCTAAGCGCTATAAGCGCAGGGATATTTACAAAAAGAAGTGGTTCATTCAGCCCAAGCTTAACCAAGCACACAATGATAATACTCAAAGAAACCCATAATGCTGTCTTAGACGCTCTTTGCGTTTGGTCATTCTGAATCAAATCATCCTTACTCAACTCGTTTTGCGGCGTATGTGAAGCGAGTGACCGCCGTGCTAAATAAGCTGAAAGAGGTGATAATAGCATGACTATGGCCACACCATAAAACACAGCTTGGGCAGATAACATTAAGTCTGGCAAAAAGGCACTTGGATCAGAAAGATTTGCCAAAAAATGAACTAAGTTCACTAAGGCAGTAAAAAGCCCAAGACTTATGGATAAGTGTTTAACCAATAAAATCGCTTGATTTAAACCAAAAGCCATAAAGGCCAAAGCACCGATCACAAACAAAGTAATCAACATAAATCCAAGCGAAGCATAATCAACCACGATTGCAGACAGCATAAGCAACCAACCTTTTTTAAGCGAGATGACAGAAACTAAGAGCCCTTAACAAAGATAAAGAACCACAAACTACACGGCTTGTTTGTTATAGCACTTGAGCTTGTATGTTGAACTCTAAAAGTCAGCTGAGGTTGAGTTTGGGTTTCTCAATAAGTAAATACACACCGTTCAACCGGTATGGCGACATCACGCATGACGTACAGGTAATACTGCTGACCTTCTTCAAGGGCTTGTGGTGCCTGTGTTTCAGGAAATACCTGTATGCTTTGACTTGGTTTTTCGCCATAGCGAACAGTACCCGAGGCTAACGGGTCTTGATCTGACGGAATGTCGATGCGCCATAAGGTTTTTTCGGGCAGGTCAAAATTAGGTGGGATCCCTGGATTATTAGCATCTTCTTCAAGAATGTATAAGTATCTGACACCTTGCTCACTACCCCAGTTGATAACGCCTTCACGATTTACGCCAATTCCTGTAGCACAGGCTTCGGGTTGATAGTCGCGCTGTGTGACCAATGGGCCACCGATAGGACGTACATTCTCAGCCCAAGCAGGGTCTATATTTCGGCGGTCAAACTCAGCTTGAAAAAAGGCGAGCATTCTTTGGACATCAGTTGTGGGCATAGCGCTTTGAATGCGATCAAAGCCGTTGTTTTCTTCAGGCATGAATGCGCCTAAACTACTTGAGTCGATATAACCGGCAAACATCGCTACGGCGGTATCACTCATGGTGTTCACCCATAATGGACCGGCATCCACCGACCATGTTGAGGGGCCACGAGGAGCGCGATCATCATGACAGCATACACAGGCACAGGCTTTGACCTGCTCCTTTACCCAATTACTTTCTTGCTGATATGTTTCATCGCTGTAACGAGGATCACTTTCATCACCTGCCGGTAAACCAGGTACAGGGTAATAAGGCCGATTTGTGTATACTGTATCACAGCTACCATACTCATAATAATCGCGTCCGGCTTCGGTACAGCCACTGATTAAGTTCCAAGTACACACCTCACCATTCTCGCTTTGACCGGACTGTTCACCCTCAGGTGGTGCTTGGCAACTTAAAGTCGGCCACTCAAAAACAGAACTTGTGCTCATATTCATTTCGGGAGGAGAATAGCGGTCAACACACTGTTCAGAGGGTAAAAACTCACCTTTGAGATTCACCACACAGGCTCGACCGCTCACATTGCATAAATCGGGATTATCTCCCCCTAAAAACAAACGATAATCATCACCAATGTAAGGAGCAACATCACAATAACCCAAGATAGGGCTTAAATCACAGTTTCCCGACTCAAAGGTACCCGCTTCCTCATACTGACCTGCTTCACAGTCAGCTCTGGCCTCTGCCTCGGTCCAATCTGTATCAGTGTAAGCCTTACATTCTGCGGCTAGCGAAAATGGATTACTGTATGAACAGCGCCATTGTGCAGGTTTAGTCGCCGGTGCAACAAAGGCTTCTGTACTTGGTCCCTGATCGAGCATGACTTCTGTTTCGCTTTCGCCATTCGCTGCATTTGAGCTTCGATCGGCTTCTTCACAGGCCAAAGCTGTGATGCCTAATATGCTCACCAACAAATAAACCGAAACTCTTGGCCTAAGCACACATTTAAACAGTCTTTGTACAGCTTTCATTATGGACACTCGATAATGATCCCAGGAAAGTCGGTGAGCTCACTTTCTGGACCACACCAATTTGAGGGAATATCTTCACAACCGGAAAAACTTAGCGTGTTGCAAGTCCATGATTCGGGCGCTTCTAAATCTTGGCATTCTTGGTTATTGGTACAGGCATAAGTACAATATCCCTCACTCATACCTGGTTGTTTTACGCAAAAGTCTGTGGGCGCAGTGCAATCACTATCTTCCACACAACTTTCACCCCATGGACCCTCAGTCATTTCGGTACTTGTCTCAGTACCTGCCTCAGTACCGGCTTCAGTATTTACCTCAGTGCCTGCTTCATTCTCAGACATCATTTCCATGGCGCCCGCTTCACTTGCATCAGCATTATTATCTGCTTCAGCTGCCTCTGGCTCACAAGCGCAGAAAGTTAAGGCTGTTAAAAGAATCATCACGAGTTGTCGATAGGTATTTAAGAATAACATATAAGGTCCTTATTTGATTTCAGTAAGCTTATTTCTGACAGGTATTATAACTGTTTAATCAGGTTAGGCAAAACATATACGCAAATTAAACAATCTTTATGCATTAAAACACTTGCACTATCTATAACACTTGTTATAAAAAACCAAGAAAAATATTTCACAACATCTTAAAAGGCTTAAGCATCATAAAGCTTTAGTCCCCTTTCTTATTTCGGCTTGATGCCAATAGGAGGCCCAAACGATGCCTAAATCATATAAGCAATCCATACTCAATTTTTTGAGTATATGCTGTTTTCTTGGACTTGTGGCTTGTGATGATAGCACAAGCAATAGCTCTAATGATGATCCACTCATGGTGCCCCGAGCCGGTGATGACATCACCATGGCCGGTCAAGAGATTCAACCTAATCCCGAAGCTTTTCTTGAGCGCATTAGCATCAATGACATGGCAAGTGGACCGGCTTTTACAACGATTGCTGATATGAATGCAGACGGAAAGCTTGACTTAATCGTTTCTGAGTTTGGCCCAGTTGGTGGATTTAGCATCGAACCCGGCAGAGTCAGTGTTTACTACCAAGGTGATAGCCTGCAAGAGTGGACAGTGGAAGAAATTACCAATGACGCAGAACCTTTGTATTGGCCGAATAGCGTAGAAATTGCTGACCTAGATGGTGATGGAGACCTTGATTTAACCGTTGGTGCTGGCTTTTTAATTTGTGAGATTTTACCTCGCATCGACCCTAACGGTCAGATGATTCCGCCCGGACCTTGTGGTGCCTTATTGTGGTATGAACAAGCTAATGGGCAATGGATTCGTCATGATATCCAAGGCTCTGACAGTAATCTTTTTTATCATCATGGCTTACTCGCCGACCTTGATAATGATGGCATTGATGATTTGATCACTGTCGGTGAACGCCGGTATTTTGACAATGGTAACCTTGTTGATCAAGCGCAAACTCAATGGTTTAAGGGGCAGGCCATGGGTGAGCGCTTTGAAACCACAGCTCGTGAGATTGGTGCCGGAATGGGAAGCTTGGCTGAACTACATGATCTTGATGGTGATGGTGACCTAGACATTGTGAGTGCTGAGTTCTTTGCCCCCTTTGAAACTAAGTCTTTTGCTTGGTTTGAACAACTCACTGCCCCTACGGGTACAGCAAATAATGCAAATGATACAGGCACTTGGCAAAGACATGTGATTGATGATCAGGTTGGCCCCGCCATTCAATTTTCTTTGATTGAAGATCTATTTGGTGATGGTCAAATCAAAGGTGTTGGCTCTAACCATACCCAAACCACCGGCGATGAACCCGATCCTTGGGCATCCGCTGTGTTTGTCTATGACCTACCCAACGACTTGCAAGCTAAGTGGACCGGTCGGCAAGTATCTCAAAATATTGTGTCTTTACCCCGAGATAATCAAGCCGCACCTGGGATTTTTGGTGTAGGCGATGTCAATGGTGATGAGCGCAAAGATATCTTAGTCTCCGGCGATGGAGATTCACGAGTTTTTGTTCTTTTACAAGATGAAAACCAAGGTTTTGAAACTTGGGTACTTGATGAAAACTTACCACAGGCCGGCTCAATGAAAGTCAAAGACCTCAATGGAGATGGTCAACAAGAGTTAATCGTAACTAGCTATGATCAAAATGTGATTTATCTATACCGCCTTTCAAGCAATGGTACCTATCCTTTGCGCCTTGCAGAAATGCCCGAATGGGCCAATGGCGATGTAAATACAGCCGGTACAGATATGGCAGGCATGGAAGTCGAAGGCGGAACTCAAGCAGGTGCTCAAGCCGGTACCGAAGGCGGAACAACAACCGGAGAGCTGATTCCAAGCAATAGTGATTTACTTATCAAATATAATGGAAGTGAAAATGGACCTTTAGTGGTTGCAGCCTTCAGTTCTTGGCCCCCTCTAGGTCCACCAAGCGCCTTTGAACAACGGCCAACCCCTAACTATCCAGAAGCGATCGATTTCCCTAACCTAAGCGCGGGTACATATACGATCTTAGCTTTTATTGATGTTGATAACTCTGGTCCGATGATGCCCACCGATGCGGATGTCCAAGTACAAGTCGAAGTCGACTTTCCTAGAATGGAAGCCGCCGAAATTAACTTAGATGGCTCAAACTCACCCTCTAACCCGATGCTAGAAGGCTTAGAAGTGATTACCGATACAGTTAACCGGGTCGGCCGAAATACTCCGGTAAAGGTTCTTATTCCCGAAGGTGGAGCATCATATCCCATGATTGTCTTTACCCCTGGGTTTCAGCTCCAATCCTCATATTATGCACCCATGTTAGAAGCCTTAGCACAAGCCGGATATATTGTCATGAGTGCAGACCCACCGGGTACTTTGTTTGATGTAAACCATATCGAAATGGCAGCTGATGTAAGAGCGGCGATTGATTGGAGCTTAAGCAGTGCCTTTGCTAATCGTATTGATCAAACTAAGATCGCTACTATGGGTCATAGCTTGGGTGGTAAGTTAGCTCTATTTAATGCGGCGGAAGACTCAAGAGTCATTGCTAGTCTTGCTCTTGATCCGGTAGATGGTGACCCAAGCCCACTTCCCGATCCTTCAATCCGACCCACTTTGGCCGATAGTTTACTAGGACAAATCACCGGAGCCGTTGGTTTAATCGGTGAACTTACTAATGCCGAACCGGCCAATGCCTTTGCACCTGCCTGTGCCCCCCGTGATAATAATTTCCAAACCATTTTTAGCGCCTTAAACAATGCGTCTTGGTTGCTAGAATGGGAGTTAGTTGGGGCAGACCACATGGACTTTGTGAGCTCATGTCCCGGTGGTCTTTTCTCTCCATGCTCGGCCTGTACCGAAGGCACAATGGCTCCAAGCAGAGTTTTAGAACTGAGCTCACAGTTTGCCGAAGCCTTTTTTGCCTTGCATCTCAAGGAAGATTCTAATCGAGAAAGTGAACTTGTTAACCAGTCTGACAGCGATGTAAATGTGCGACAGCGCTAAAAAAGACTGTTAAGCCAAGCATTTGACTTTGGTTTAAAAACTTTTCAGACTTAGTTTTTGAGTACGGCCATTCCTTTAAGAATCGCTTTCATATCCGCTTGATCAATGCCTTTGATTTCATCATTGACATCTTCCATGTCAGCACCCTTGCAGCTCCAATCAACCTTATTCTTCTGTGCCACATAGCCAACCATGGCAAAAAAGATTTGGAAGTTACCAATATTTTTCATCGCAGTGCCATATGGGCCTACAAAACCTGACATGATTTTAGGCATCTTAAAAGCACCAAAGCCATCGCTAAAGTCTGCCCAATGTACTGTGCTTGGTTCAAACTTCCATTGAAATGCCTTGCCATCAAAAGCACCCGCTTCCACACATTTCGCTTCCCCAGCCTCATTGGCCTTAATCACAAGTTGAACCTTTTTCCATCCCTTGCAGTCTTTACGCGTAACCACAATTTTTTGAATTCCTTTAGAGTCAGCACTGTCAATCCAACCTGATCCCTTGCGGCCGACCTTTTTGGGTAAAGAAGTTTGATTCCAGCCATCACAAACTTTTTTGCTGAAAGCCACATCCAAAAGTTTCATGGGATTTGCAAGGACCGGCTGTGCCAACAAGCTTAAAAGACTGATAGAAAAAATGATTCTAATAAGTTTCATTGAGTTCTCCTGAACTGATTAAAGTGTTAAGTTTTAAGTCATTTATGATCACTGAATCCTTTTCTCACAAAACTGATGCCAACTTTTGACAATAGTGACTCAAAAGAAGAACCACTCTAGCTAAGAGATTATTAAATATAACCTTTTCCTTATTACTTCTTTATATCATCAAACTCTAAAAACTGATTCCACATCCATTAAAGTCCGCTCTCCCTTGATCAATAAAACAACCAAATGATACACAATGATACAAATAATACATTACCTCTTAATATAATTGATCAAGAACTTATCCCAAGATTTGAAGTTAGGCCTTAGCTTTTTTACATTTTAGTGTTATGTAATAAGCAAGAATATTGTTTATACTCTGTAAATTACCACCTTTTATTTATTCTTGGCTTTATCCATGAAAACTCAGCTCTCACTAGAACTACAAAGTCGTAAAGAAGTTTCTCGTTTATTTTTAAAGATCCTTATTCCAGTGATTGCTTTGGTGGCCTTGAGCAACTTAGTTGCAAGTTTTCATAATACACCAGATTATGAACGTATGCTGATTGAAGGACTCATCTTAGTCTCACTCATTCCCACATTGATATTATATAAGCTTCGCTATGAAGCTTTAGCAATGTATGTCAGCCTATTCTTAATGACTAGTACACTTGCTTATGCTGTTATCAACAATGGTGGTATTCTAGCCCCGGCTTATATTGCGATTTTGATCAGCATCGTATTCATGCATGCAATCATGCCTTTATGGGGTACCATTGCTTACTACTTTAGCATTGTTACTCTTGGTGCTTATGCGGTCTTTAATGGGCTTTCATTTGATCGCTCGCTTATGCCAAGCGATGGATATTATTTAGTGATGTATGCCAGTTATGGTGCAGTGTTAGTGGCCGCCCAAATTGTCATTTCTAAAACACTTAAGCGTCTACTTGGTGAAAATGTCGAACGGAGCTCTCAATTAGTTGCTGCTATCAACGCTATCAATGACCCAATCTTTATTTTAGATCGTGAATCTACGCTGACTCATACCAATGTGGCGGCAGTTACATTTAAAACAGAACTTGAGCAACTTTTTAGAAAAGATTTCTTTGAGATTATTTGGGATCGTAAAGGCGAAGGGTCAACTACGCTGACTCACTTGGTACAATCCACGATATTCACCGATCTTTATCAAACACCAAATGAAGGCTCTACCGAAATCGAGCTCTGTCTGAAAGTGTACCAAGGTTATCGCTGGTATGTGCTTTCATTAACTCCTTATGAAATGCCTAATGGGATTGGTGCGGTTATCCATATCCAAGATGTCACAGCGCATCGTAAGTTTATGCAAGCACAAAAAATGAATGCCGTTGGTCAAATGGCCAGTGGGATTGCGCATGAGTTTAACAACATTCTGAGTGCCATTATGGGTTCGGTTGACCTATTACAGTTTGACCCTCGTGAAGACCAAGTAGAATTGATTGAATATGTGGATGAAGCTACGCAAAGAGCATCTAATTTAACTAAGCAACTCTTGATGTTTACCCGTAAGCGTCCTCAGTTTTCCAAGGTTGTTAATCTAAATGATACGGTTGATAATGCGGCAACTATGCTACGGGGTCTACTTAATAAAAAGATTCAACATTTAGTCGTTCGTGGTTTAGAAGCACCCACAGTACAAGGCGATGAGCGCTTGCTGACCAGTGCAATTATGAACCTAATGATTAATGCCGCTGAAGCTATGCCTGATGGTGGACTGATCACAGTGAAAACTACGGTACTTCATCAAGCTCCTAATCAAGAGAACTTGCATTGGCATGGAAGCCCTTTAGAAGATATTTCTTATGTATCATTAGAAGTTAGTGATCATGGGGTTGGGATTTCTAGTCAAATCATTGAACATATTTTCGAACCATTCTTTTCAACGCGAGATCAATCTGGAGCGGGGATTGGTTTGACTGCGGTATATGGTGCGGTTAGCAAGCACAATGGCGCGATTCGTGTAGAGTCTATCGAAGGCTCTGGCAGTACCTTCCAAGTATTAATTCCTTATCTAAAGCATCAAGAAATCAAAGCCGAGAATAGTATTATTCCTGAGCTTTCTTCACTCCCTAAGAACCTAAAGGTTCTGTTGGTTGATGATGAAGAAATCCTTAGACGTACAATCTCCCGCTTATTGACTAATTCAGGATTCCAAGTCACTATTGCGAGTAATGGTTTAGAAGGTGTACAAACTTTCCAAAAAGATCACTTTGACTTGGTTATTTTAGATATGCAAATGCCGGTTCTAAGCGGCTTAGAAGCCTTAAAATTAATCAAGGCGGTTCGCTCAGACATCAAGGTGATCATTCACTCAGGTTATGCTAAAGATGAAGACTTAGAGCAACTAGCCAATTATGGTGTCACCCAAGTTTTGAGTAAGCCTTCACGGCATCAAGACTTGCTCAAAGCCATCACCAATGAGTTCAATGCCAAATAATTTCGGGCGTCTTTAACGATGCGCTTACTTATTGCTTAACGTCTTAAGCAGCGCCAACAGCGATGGGGACGTTTTTGCTGAAAGTCTAATGGTACGGTTTCTTCAGTAATCTCAGTAATTTCCCAACGTTTTTCTAGGTCGGGATGTAAAGAGAAACGCTGGGCATTATTACTGAAGTAAAGCACTGCTCCCCGCTTCGTGACTTGGTATACACCATCAAAAAGCTCAGCATGATGACGACGGACATCAAAGGGCGGATGCGCACCTTTACTATTTGAAAAGGTGGGCGGATCTAAAACAACCAAATCATATCTTGGGCGTACCCCTTGTCGAATCGCTTGGGCCTCATCTTCGAGAAAGGTTCTTACATCAGCCCGCTCAAAGCGATGCTGTAAGCCGGCAAACTGATTGAGTTCAAGGTTATCCTGTGCCCATTGGAGATAGCCTTGAGTGCTGTCTACCGTCACAGTTTCTGAGGCCCCACCGGCCGCAGCATGAACCGTAAAACTACCTGTGTAAGCAAAGAGATTTAAAAAGCGCTTATCTCGAGCTTCTTCCGAGACTCGCTCACGCGTTTGGCGATGATCCAAAAAAAGACCGGTATCTAAATAGTCATGAAGATTAACCCAAAATCTAAGTCCAGCTTCATTGACCTCTAGGCGTTGGGCTTGACTGCTTCGCTTTTTATATTGCTGTTTACCGCTTTGTCTAGCTCTTACCTTAAGCACTGTTTGCTCCGGGTCTAAGCTCAAGCTTTTGGCGACTTCTTTCAGCCATTCTAAAGTCAGTTCTTGGGCTTCCTGTATATCCATTTCATCATGAACAAAAACCGAAGCATGCAAGCGCCCTTCATAAGTATCGATAATAAAGGGTAATTCAGGAATATCTCGATCATAAAGCCGAAAGCAACTGACGCCCTCACGCTTTGCCCACTTTTTTCGATGCTTGTGATTCTTACGAACCCGATTGATCAGCATCTTCATCCTTTCGTCTCGACGACTAGGATCAGTAAATAGACTCAAGATAACCTACCTTCACGCTCAAGCTGTTCATAGGCTTTGGTTAAAGCCGGAAAACAACGAGCTGTCTCCAAAACCGAGCGTAAGTACATCACTCCATCGGTATGGCCTGTACCAGCAGATTCCGAGATGTGCTTTTTGGCAGCATTCAAATGCACTTTTCGGACCGCTAAAATCGCTTTCTCTAGCTTTATCAAGCCACGAGCTAATTCAGCAACCGCATCATCTTTCAGTAACAAGTCAGTGCAAGTTTGGATATTTTGCTCAGTATCTATCAAGCTATTCAAGGGAGCGATCGAATTACGTTTAAGATAAGACAGAAAGCTTTTTTTAAAGTTAAGCCCTTGGTCATACTTGCTCATTTCAGCTGTCCACCAACGTGTTTTTGGCCGACCGGCTCCTTCGGCTGGACCTCGATCGAGAAAGTCTCTAAAGCTAAAGGTATGGCCACGATGACTAACATAGGGACTGTCTGCCCCCAAACCTGTGATCAATTCAATCAAGCGAAAGCGAATTGATTCAGCCCCCGATGCCGGACTGAGAAACTCTCTAAAGAAAGCAAAGTCCTCGGGCGTAAGATGATCTACTAAATGCTGTAATTGTCTTGCTGCGATTAAGATCCATGACCGACAACGCTCAATAAAGTTTAATGCTTCGCCAAGCTGATCTTGCTCAAGGCAAGAGATGACTCTTTTGGCCTCGTAAAGGTAGCCTTTAAAGCTTAACTCACAAGACTGATGCACTAAAATAAACTGAAACTCATCATGATGAGAAAACTCACGTTGCTTTCCGTGGGCATCCTTAGGAAGCGCAAGTTCTTCGATTAAGTCATTTTGAATATAAGTACAATAATGGCATTGCAGTGCATCTAAGACCTCATGTCCACAGGACAAAAGTGTTGCTTGCTCGCTCATACTTAGCTCCAACGAGTGATTAGGCCGACTTTTTGCATCGCACCTTCAACAATCGGCTGAATACGAGCGCGTGCTTTTTGATTACCTGCGGCAATAATTTCATCCACAAACCCATCCCCTTTGGCGGCAAACTTTTCTCGGCGTTCACGAATATCCCGCAAGAAGGCCTCTTCCATCACATCAAGTAGCTTCTTTTTGCAGGGGAAACAGCCCATTGTAGCCTGTGTACAGCCCTCATTCACCCATTGTAAAGCCCCTGCTTCATGCAAACCGATTTGGTCTAAAATACGATGCATACCGCCAATATTGCATTTTTGAGGATCACCTGGATCCTTTAGTCTTACCCGAGCCGGATCAGTGGGCGCCACTTTGACTTTATTCCATTGCTGATCATAACTATCACTTAGATATAAGGTGGCTTTTTCGCCCTCTGACTTACCCATTTTACCCGAAGAACTTAAGCCGGGTACTCTAATCGCTTCGCGCTCTAAAACTTCAGGAATCTTAAAGTATTCCCCAAACTGATGGTTGAAGCGTCGTGCTAGCTCACGGGCAAACTCAACATGCTGAACTTGGTCTTCACCCACCGGCACAATATCTGCACCTGGGCCTAAAATATCTGCAGCCATAAGGACTGGATAGCTAAATAAACCTACATTGGCTGCTTGACCTAAATCTGCTAGCTTATCCTTCTTTTCTTTCCAGTGGTGCATACGCTCTAAGCGGCCGGCGGTTGCTAAGCAACTTAAAATCCATGAGAGTTGTAGAGTTTCCGGCACGGCGGTTTGATCAAAAATAACCGAACGCTCTGGATCGATCCCAGCAGCAAGAAAATCTAAGACAACTCCTCGAATATCTCGTCGAAGTGCCTCGGGATCACCTTGGGTGGTCAAAGAGTGCAAGGTCGCTACACCAAAAATACAAGAGACATCTTCTCGGGCATCAAGGGTGACAAAACTACGAACTGCACCTAAATAATTACCGAGGTGGGTGCGGCCAGTAGCTCGAATCAGGGAAAGGGCAACTTTGGCTTGTGTATCTGTACTCATTGTTTATGTTTTCCTAAATGATAACATCAAAAATATTAAATCTATATATTTAGATAAATTGGTCAATCACTCATTAATCTCGATGATAAGGTAAATTAGCTAGGATTGCATGCGCTCGATATAACTGTTCCAACAGGACCAAACGAGCTAATTCATGGGGCATAGTCATCGGTCCTAAGCTAATTAGTTCTGGCGCCGACTCACGAAGTTCGGGCTCTAAGCCATCGGGACCACCAATCACAAAGGGCAAGCGATGATAAGCACGATTTTGTGCTTTTTGAATCAACTTAGCAAACTCCCTAGAACTTAAAGTCTTACCCCGCTCATCAAGGGCGATCCAATAAGGCACATCACTGATCACTTGCTTGATTCGTTCTGCTTCTTCACGTCGCCAACGGTCAACATCCGGTGTTTTGGCTCGTTTAGCATCTCGAAGTTCTTTTAATTCGTATTTGGCAAGGCCTTTTAAGCGCTTTTCAAAAAGCGCACAGCCCGTCTGAGCATAATCTTGCTTAAGTCCACCAATCGTAACCAACTGAATCTTCAAGTGAGCTGACCTCTGTGTTTAAATACTGTGATTGAATACTCCTACAGTACGAGCACACTGGGTGAATGTAGAAGCTTTGCATCGCTAAATATGTCTTAATGCATATTAAGTTTGATGAAAAGTGATCGCTCTGCAACGAAGTGTTCTAAAAATAATTACTTTTAAGCTTGTGGCACAAACTCTACAACGGGTGCTTCATGCCATAGACCTTCTAGATCGTAAACTTCACGCTCATCAATTTGAAAGACATGAACAACAAAATCACCATAGTCACTGACGCCCCAACGCATATTCTTAGAGCCCTCACGACTAAGACTTCTTAAGCCTAAATCTCGCATCTGTCTTTCTAGAGTATTTCCTAAGGCCTCAACATGTCTTTCATTTCTTGCGCTGGCAATCAATAAAAAGTCTGTATATCCGACCAGTTCTTCAACATATAAAATCTTTAGATCTCTAGCTTGTTTTTCCCATAAAACCTGAGCGGCATGTTTAACAACATCTTCAACGGTCATTGCTGTCGGATCAAGATCATTGTTTACGCCTTGGCTTGCGCTTTTATTACTCACGCACTCCTCCATCCTTTTCACTGAGTGAATACCTATATGATTTATCTGGCACTTTCCATACCACAAGAGTAAGAGAATCGCCAATGAGAATCATAGCTTTAAACATCCTTAATCAGCAAAAACTTAAACTTAAGATTTAAGGCTCTAAAGCAATCTCAGCCCTTAGCCTAACAAATTGATTGGGAATCTTACTGTATTTACTGCATACTTACTTGCTCCTTGAGTCCTCAGTATCGATCGTTCTTAAATATTATAGCAAGGCAACATATGTATAGATCTAAACTACTTGTGTTATTAATCATGTTTACTTGTTCTCAAGCTTTGCTTGCTTGTGATGATGAAACAAAGCCTGAGACTATGGCTGGAACCGAAATGGCCGGAACCGAAATGGCCGGAACCGAAATGGCCGGAACCGAAATGGCCGGAACCGAAATGGCCGGAACAGAAATGGCAGGTTCAGAGCTTGCCGGTACTGAAATGGCCGGAACCGAAATGGCTGGAATGCAAGCTGGAGAGTCCATTGCCGGAACTGAAATGCCTCAAATCCCTGATTTTCTACCCTTGGAAGGTGATGGAATCGAAGGGGAAGCGACTCTTGGCCAAGATAGACCAAGCGCTTTAAGAGTAGGCTATGTTGATGAAGTCAACGAGGTCTTTGAGGGCCAAGATGTCGCTTGTCGTTTAGGATCAATTCGTCTTGAAAACTCAAAAGTGACCGCCTGTTTGCAGGGCGAATCAAGCTTGACCCAATTTAAGCGCAAAGGCGGAAATCTAGTTGATTTTATGTCTTGGGATCATCTTGGTGTTGACGGAATTTCGGAGCTGATTGTAGCTCCGGGCTTTGGTGAACTTATTCCTCAAGAAGTTAAAATCATGTCTGCTGGTACTGCTGAAGAACCGGCGATTGTACAAGTTCGTGCTCAAACGGCCGGCTCTCGTATTCTCACCAGCTATTTGCCTTCTTATGTGCCCCGTTTAATGAATGTTGTGAATGAATATCACTTGTATACTGAGCGAGAAGAACTTGAGATCCATACTTGGGTAGAGGTGGGCACACAGGCGATTTCACTGCAAATGAGTGATTTTTTGATTTGGGCGGATCCGACTCAATTATTTTACCCTAATCAAAATGGTGAACGTATTCCGCCGAGTGTGCCCTTTTTGGGCGGACACTTACCTAAAGTTAGCTATGTATGGCGAGTTGCTGACAGCGATAGTCTAAGAGTCATGAGCCTGCCCGGTCTTCCCTTTCAACCAGTCATTTCAAGACAGGCCGAAGCCCCAGCCGGCTCTATTCTTTATACCAAGCGAATCCTTATGCTTGGTCAGGGTGGTATAAGTGAAGTTGCAGACCGCTTTCTGCCTTCTGTAAATGAAGCAAAAACATTAAGCTTAACCCCACAATTAGTCGGTACTGATGCTCAAGTACTATCTCAAGATGAATTCCCAGAGCTCTTTGAACTTAAGCCTCTTCTTGATACATCGATCGATATTTATACTATTGGTGATAACGATAGTATTGGTTTGCATCTTGCCCAAGGACGCTTCAAGCAAAGCGAGGGTCAAGAGTCGATTAGACTTCGCTTTAAACTCGCTCCCGGTGAGTATTGGTTACAGGCCAAAGGTTGGCTCGGCGGTCAAGTTCGGCAAAAAATCACTGTGGATGCAAGTGAAACTCAAGAGATGAATCTAGCTCTTGTTGCTCCAGCCATACTCAACTTACAAGAAGGCTTTACTGACTTACAAGACCAAGCGCTTCAGCCCATTCGAGGCAGTAAGTGGCTGTTTAAACCACAGGGTGATTTTGCGACTCAACGAGAGCGAGCAATCCTTTTTGTACTGAATGAGGATCAAGTCTTATTGCCCGCCGGTGAATGGTCTTTACAGGTGAGTCGAGGTTGGCACTTTAGTCTCCATGAAAGTACGCTCAATCTTAGTCCAGGGCAAAGCTATAATGTGCAAGCAAGTCTAAAAGAGGAGTTGCCCCTAAATGGTTGGAGCACAGGTGAGTTTCATCAGCATTCTGCGCCAAGCTTGGATAGTCTGATTGACTTCAAAACTCGTATTATTAGCAATATCGCTGAAGGTGTTGGCTTTATGGTGCCTAGCGACCATGATGTGATGGCTGACTACCCAAGCTTGGTGCAAAGCTTTGGCTTTAGTAATGATATTGGCGCCCCGATTACCGGCTTGGAAATCTCTCCAAGAGCTGGGCATTTAGGTGCTTATGGCATTGCTTATAACGCTGATGACGAAAGTGGAGCTGGTGGTGCGCCACCCTTATCCATCAAAGTCAGCGATGGCGGGGGAACTGCTGCTGATACATGGAGGTTACGTACCATTCCAGAACTCATTGTAGAAGCTCGTAGTCGTGGTGCAGAAGTGATTCAAGTCAACCACCCAAGAGATAGTACCGGTTACTTTGATACGGTCGGTTTTGACTCAAGCTCCGGCACTCTGCCTACTGAGCATGAGCAATGGACCGATGACTTTGACACCATCGAGGTCTTTAATGGGGCGGGTGATGTATGTGCGGTCATGCAAGACTGGCAATCTTTACTGCTACAAGGCAAGCGAATCACAGCGGTTGGCAATAGCGATAGCCATGGCTTAGGCCGACCGGTAGGTTATCCAAGAAACTACCTGCCTACACGTGCCGATCAAGCGATTGCAGTAAGCAAAGAAGAAATTGTAACTGCGCTTAAGCAAGGACAGGTCAGCATTGGTGGAGGGGCTTATTTAAGTCTAGGCCAAGGACTCATGTGGGGAGATACCCTAAGTGGTTCAAATCAAGAAATCGCCTTACAAGCACATACGCCTAGCTTTAGTCAACTCACTAAACTTAAAGCCTACTTTAATGGCAAAGTCATTTGGGAGCAAAGCTTAAACAGTCCTATCGAGGCTTTAAGTGACTTTGCCGATACGGTGAGTATCAATGTTTCCGAAGATGGTTTTTTAATCTTCTTTGCTGAAGGTCCACAGCTATCAGCCGTTCATCCGGGCCAACCCACTTTTGCCCTAAGTAATCCACTTTGGATCGATGCCAATGAGGATAATGAAATCACCTTACCTCAAGTTTTTGTTGCACCAGATCCAATCACCACAGGATTTTGTCAGTAAGTTCACTTATAGCCTCTTAAAAAAAGAGTGAATGATTTCTCGATTCGAGCTTGACTAAATCCTTAAAGATCACTCAAGCTCTTGCACAGGTTTATCACTTGATAAAAGTAGTAAACTTGGCTATTTAAAAAACATATTTTATATTGTAGCATACTATCCTACATGTGTGCTAATGTATAACAACTCTGTAACTACTAAAGTAGTAGATACCTTTCTTTTTCATTCTCTTTAGAGAACAAAGGAGCTTCAATGTTTAATCAGCTTTCACGTGCCTTAGTTGCACTTTTAGCGCTTACCTTTGTGGTAAGTGTGGCTCATGCAGATCGTCGTACCTCTTTGGGTGGCAACATGCTTATGGGCGATCGTGACGATGTTTTTGTCTATCCACAACTTATGGTGAAAAAGGCTTACAATCGTACCCTTTCTATGGACTTTGGTGCCGATCAAGGTGTTGGTAATGCCTTATTAATTGCTGGTCCTGACAAAAAGAGCGCTATCGGTATCGCTTTACACCGTAGTGACAGCATTCTTTCTCTAGGTGGTGGTTCTTACAACGGTAGCCCTGAGCTTGGTATGGTTAATAACAATATTGTACCAGTAGTATATCAAGATGGCACGACTGCAACCGCCCTTAATATCGCTGATCTTATGTATGCGATGAAGCAAGGTAAAAATAAGCTTGGTTTCCGCTTAGGCTTTATTGGAAACGGTGAAAGTTCAACCAATAGTGATGGCGATCATGTTTCAGGTTCAAGCATATTCGGTTTACGCCTAAGCGCTGGGTATAGCATTGGTAAAAAAGGAGACTTTGTTTTTGACTTTGCCATGGTGAATGGTAGCAAAACTGCTGGTGAGGATGAAGATCCGGTAGATGATGCAAGCGTGATGAACATCCATGTGGGTGGTCGTTATTTCCTAAGTCAGAAAAAAGGCTTTAAGCTAGGCACCCTGTTTGACATCAATTATGGCTCACTTGGTAACACCAATTACCCTGCTATGGGTGATGACACAGCATCAAATAACACAATTTTTGGTTTCCAAGCGGGCTTTGGTCCGGTTTACACTGGTAAGATCAATGAGAAGAAATACACTGTGGCCTTCCATGGACACTTTGGCTTCAACTCTACGAGTAGCGAGCCTAATGACCAACAAGACGATGACCAAACTTCAGGTTCAAGCGTGATGTTCCCTGGCTTTAACATGGCAATGGAATACCAAATCTTTAATTGGATGGCGTTCCGCTCAGGTGCCAACTACAGCTATGTAATCAATAATGGCACAAGTCGCGAAGCTGACGATGCAACAACAAGTGCCCATGGCACTGCCGGCTTTGGTTGGAACGCTGGTTTAGGCTTCCTAATGGATAACTTCCGCATCGACGGTACTCTATCACATGGTATGCTCACTGGTGGACCACAATTCATCGGTGGCAATGCGAACGGACTCTTTGGTCTAGTCTCAGCAACAGGTAAGTTCTAAGAACTCAGTGCTGAAATAAAGCCTTCAGATTTAGCTCAAGGACGAGCTAAAGAGAGTTTAAATGACTCTCACTAAAGCTTAAATCTGCAAGGATTTAAGCTTTTTTTATGCTTAGTATAGTTAGAATTCTTTAAAGAGTACGCTGGCGGTTAACTTCATAAAGCACAACCGCTGCCGCTACACTCACATTTAAAGAATCTACAACTCGTTGCTCAACCATAGGAATGAGCACAGCTTGTGCTTGAGGCTGAGCCTTAAACCAATCATCACTTGCTCCGGTAGCTTCAGCCCCAAGAACTAAGGCACAGGCTTGTTGCAGGGCTAATTCCGTTGGCGGGAGCGATTCTGCATTCAAATGGGTGACATATAAAGGAATCTCAAGCTGTTCCAATAACTCTACACAGTGAGAAAGCCCAAGCTCAATGATTGGTAAAGCTAACGCGGCCCCCAGACTATTACGCAAGCTGTTAGGATGCTCTAATTCAGCACTGCAGTTCACTAAGATCACCGCATCTACACCAAAGGCATCAGCACTGCGGAGAATTGCCCCCAAGTTTCCCGGTTTTTCAATGCCCTCTAAGATCAATATCATCGGCTGGTCTTTATCATTTTGCTCTTGGTCATGTTTAAGTTTCAGCAAAAGATCAGCTTGAGTTCGTTCAACACGCTCAGCAACGGCAACAATATTGGTAATTTCACTTCGATAAGCAACTTTAGCAAAGGCTTTTTCCGAACAGTGAATATGCTGTATTTCTTTAGGATTAAGAGCAGTCCATGTTTTCTGAGACCGATTGAGCAAAGCTTCAACATCGGCTACTGAGGTTCGCACAGGACAGTACAGTAAACTTTTAATGGGATAACCGGTGCTTAAGGCTCGCTCTACCTCTCTAAAACCTTCAATAAGAAAGATGCCTTGTCGGCGACGCTCTTTGCTTTTGGTGAGAAGTTGGGCAAAATCCTTAATTAAGGGATTTTGAGGGCTCGTAATCTCTTTAATGCGCACTACAAAAGTACTCCTGCTACCGTTGCGGTCATCAAGGCCGCCAAGGTACCACCAATCATTGCTCGAAGACCTAACTTGGCCAAATCACCACGTCTTTCGGGTGCTATGCCTCCAATACCACCGATCTGAATGGCAATCGATCCAAAGTTAGCAAAGCCACATAGCGCATAATTACAAATCAAAACACTACGTTCACTTAAAGCACCCTCTTTGACCAATTCAGAAAGCTGTTGGTAGGCGATAAACTCATTTAAAACAATCTTGGTACCAAGTAACTGCCCCACCGACACGGCCTCGCTCATGGGAATACCAATGATGAACGCAAAGGGAGCAAAGATATAACCAAAGAATGATTCCAAGGTAAATACCCCCCATAGGCTCGGGAGTGTGACTTGGGCATCGCTAGCCAAAGTACTTATTTTTTGTACACAGCCTGCACTTTGCTCCCAAAGTACCTTATCGGGATGACAGCTTGCCATGCTTTCCAAATTGACCTTTGCCCCACCTAAAGTTTCCCATAGTTCACTTAAGGCACTGTGATGTTGCCAATAGCTCGGTAAGGCAAATATGTAATTGGCCATCGCAATTAAGGCCACAAAAGCCAAAAGCATTGCCGCTACATTGAGGGTCAAGGTTAAGCCCTCGCCCGCGCCTCGAGCCGCCGCATCAATGAGGTTCGCATCGGTTTGCTTAATTTCTAGCTGAATCTCTCCCTTAGTTTTTGATTCTTCGGTTTCGGGATACATGACTTTCGCAATCACTAGAGCCGCCGGAGCCGACATCACCGAAGCAGCCATTAAGTGACCAGCAATCCCCGGAAAGTAAGGCTCTAAAAAGGCCACATAAATGGCCATTACCCCACCAGCAACCGTAGCAAAGCCACCAACCATGACCGCCATTAATTCAGATTTGGTCATGGTCGCAATATAAGGTTGAATCATCAAAGGCGCTTCGGTTTGGCCCACAAAGATATTGGCGGTAGCACTTAAGGTTTCACTGCCCGAGGTACGCATGGTGCGTCTCATTAACCAAGACATTCCTGAAACAATTTTTTGCATAACGCCCAAGTGATACAACATGGCCATTAATGACGAAAAGAAGATGATGGTGGGTAATACTCCAAAGGCCAGAGTAGTGAGCATCCCTCCGTCAATCGGAGCTCTACCACCAAATAACAAGGCGCTACCGGCATTTGTAAAACCAATAATCTTATTAAAAACAGCACTTGCCATATCAAAAATAGGACGACCTAAGGGTGTCACCAAGATAAAGGTGGCAAAAAAGAGTTGTAGACCAACACCAATCCCAACCAATCGCCAATCTACCCGCTTACGATGACTTGACATGAGCCAAGCCACCCCGATCAAAACAAAGATCCCAAAAAATGAGATGACTCTTTCAAATATACCCGGAGTCGCCACATTCGGTTTAAGCTCTTGAGCCATACCGGTAGAACTCAGCAAGGCGAACATGAGAAGCCCAAAACTGATCTTGGGTAAAGAACGCTTAGTACCGTTCATTAATGAGCGAAATGCTGTGTTCAATCCAGACATACAAACCTCGATCTGTTAAGCTTGAGCTAAGTGGGCAAAAACATGGTCGCCATGATGACGGATCGCTGGAACAATGCCACCTTCTTCACCAAGCTTTTGTACCATTGTGCTCGGTGGTTGAGCTTGGAATTTTTGGCCATCTAGCCAAACTTCTCCGGTATTTAAGTCAGCTTTTATGACTTTGCCGGTTTCAGCCAAGGCATAAAACTCCGGATCTTCAAGCTGTAAATAAGGTAGGGCCTCATTCACCAAATTACGCTTGTGAATAAAGGCATAACTCTTGGCAATCACTAAGCGGACACCGGCCCCCTTAAGTGCCCATACCGCATGCTCACGACTTGAACCACTGCCCCAACCTTCACCACCCACCAAGATGGATTGACCACTTTGTACACGCTCAGCAAAACCAGGAGCTACATAGTGAAAACAGTGTGCACCAAGTTCAGCTAAATCCGTAAGGTGACAGAACTCTCCCGGAATGATTGCATCGGTATCAATGTGGTCACCAAATCTTTGGATTTGAGCTTCAATCGCACTAACAGCGCTGTCGTTTTGCTGTCTGACAGCTTGCTCGTTTTGAGTGGTGCTTGGCGCTTCGGAAATCGCTTGGGGTTCGCTATGAATAATCTCAACAGCTTGAGGATTGTGCTGACCTAAAATCTTATTAAAGCGATCTTGGTCAACCTCTTCTAACCAAGGCCGAGGGTCAGTCACCTGTAAACTCATGGCTGATGCTGCCACAGTACTTGCACTTGCCAACCAAGCTAAAGACCCCGCCCCCATGCGGTTTTGGTAGTTACGGTTTTGGCTCGTAATCCAAGTTTCCCCATCTCCAGCTTTTTCACTAGCAATGCCTAAGCACATTGAACAGCCTGGAACACCCACTTTAAAGCCAGCTTTTTCATAGATTTCAGTCAAGCCCGCATTACGCATTGTTTCAACAATACTCAAGTCACCCGGAATCACCAAGCGCTTATCGCTTTGCACCGGCTTCATCCCATTGGCCATCGCCCGCTCTAAAACCAAAGCGCCTAAAACAAGTTCTTCCTCTGTGGTGGTACAAGCACCGATGAATGCACCATCCAAAGCCATCCCATTCACTTCGCTTAGGGCACGAACATTATCGGGAGAAAAAGGCTGAGCAAGTTGAGGCTCAAGCGTACTTAAATTGATTTGATAAGTATCTAAATATTCAGCGCCCTCATCGGCACGATAATAAATAGCCTCATCTTGAGCTCGAGGGCGAGCTTTGAGCCAGCGAGCAATTTGCTCATCAGCCTCAAAAATACCATTTAAACCACCAAACTCGGCGGTCATATTAGCAATGGTAAAACGCATATCGGGAGTAAACTGATCGATTGCTCCACGATATTCTACCGAGCGTTCCATCGCTACAGTATTGCGACCTAGATCACCCAGAGTTTTAAGAATCACATCCTTACCGGTAAAGCCAAAGGGCATCTTACCGGTATATTCAACTGCAATCGCCTCGGGAACCTCGATCCAAGATTCGCCTAACACCATAGCGACGGTGACATCAGCACCACCCAAACCAATGGCAAAGGCACCTACCCCACCGTGAGAGCTTGTGTGACTATCAGCACCGAGCACAATCTGTCCCGGTTGAATTAGGTCACGATAAAACTTGGTATGCAGAATTGTTTCATTAGCATCATAAAAGTGAGCCAAGCCAACTTCTTGGGCAAAGTCACGAGAGAGTTTGGTGAGCTTTTGAGCACGGGGATCTTCGATTAAGGTCACAGGATCAACCGTGTGATCAACCGCTAGATAAAACTTTGATTCATCATAAATCTTTGGGCGCCCTAAAGCCGAGTAGGTTTTATCCATACCATTCCATGCTAATTCACTCGCAATCGTCCAATCAACTTTAATCCTGACTAAATCTCCTGCTTTTAATCCCTGTTTGGGTGGATTGATCGCATGAGCATAAAGGATTTTTTGGGTGAGAGTCATTGGGCGCAAGCCCATGGCTGAGTGCTGATTAGACATAGATAAAGCTCTCCTTTGTTGATTGAATTAGATTCAGTATAAACTTGGCCTGAAAACTAAATTAATTTGATGATTTTCTTTTAATAAAACGCGAACGTGGCTTGCGAGTTTGAGGGATCTCTAATTTTACATCTTGTTCAGTCACATAACTTTGACAAGCCATGCGTTCATGAGTGATATGAAAAATATTACCGAGGCGATCTCTTTCCAAAGCCGTTGGTGGGCTTAAAGCACCAGAGCTAATCTTCACTTTACATTTAATGCAGGATCCAACCCCGTTACAGGTTGTATCTACCGGTGCCTCAAGTTGATGAGCTAGATCAAAAATCCGCTGACCGACTTCGGCCTGCATCTCCCATGTTTGATCACCACGCCAAAAGGTGACTATCGCCATCTCTAGTTCCTCACTGATTAAAGATCATTCACCTTTTTAGTATGCGTTAAGTGAACTCTTTTGACAAGACAGTGAATGACGCTTTAGGACTTTATTAAAGTTGAGCATCATAAGGAAGACAAACTCTTAGGCCGACCGAATAACGGCGCCCAAATACTTCAAGTCGACCGCGACAGGCAAGACGACAATTTGCCGGCGAATCAGCAAAGCTACCACCACGGGCCACTTTATGCCTTAGGTCTGGTCTATATGTGGTCGGATTCCAAGCAATGACTTGGGCTTGCGATGATGAACCTTGTGTACTTGAAGAGGCACTGCGTTCTTGATAGGCAGAACGAGTCCATTCATCATGACACCACTCCCATACATTCCCCGATAAATCTACAAAGCCCCAATCATTAGGAGACTTTAGACCAATTGGTTTCGTTTCATGATTGGCATTATCTCTAAACCAAGCGACCGATTCTAAAATAGAGCCGTTTGCATATAAAGTATTATGCTCAGAACTATTAGCTCGGGCGGCATACTCCCACTCGGCTTCCGTTGGCAAGCGGAACCCATTGGCACTTTCACGCCAATACACCAAAGGTGCTTCTTCGCTTTCAACAATTTCATAGGCATGTGCAAAGCCATAAGCTTGACTCAAGCGATTACAAAACTGCGCAGCATCTATCCATGAAACACCATCAACCGGTCGATCAGGATCGGTAAACTGACTTGGGTTACTGCGCATAACGGCACGCCATTGTAGCTGAGTAATCGGTGCCTCAGACAGCCAAAAAGCTTGGGCAAACTTAACTTGATGCACCGGATGTTCTTCGGGGCGGCCTTCATGCCCTTCTGAACCAATCCGTCCAATCCCTTCTGGACAGCGTCTCAAAGGAATCTTCAAAGCACCAAAGCTAGCAAGCTGCCGATCTCCACCCCGAGGATCACGTGGACCACGACGAGGTAGCTTCATACTTGGATTAGTACTTTGCTCTGTGTAAGCTTGATGAACTTGAGCTTCAGAATCAGATGAAACAGATATGTGATCATTAATGTTCTTTTGTGCTTTAGTATGCTCAAGAGAGGGCGTCGGTGTTCCTTGTTGAACATCAATGGCTGTCTCTTGTCGGGCCGATTGAAGATTAGACTGTGCGTGTGTCACAGGATGAGCTTGAGCTGGTTCTGATTCCGTTTGACTCGAAGCCTTTTGGTTTGAGTTTTTATTTAAAGAAGCTTCTACACTTACATTTGTCTTATTTTGTAAAGCACTACGAATATCATCAACACTATATGAACCACTATTTTTACGCGCCGAAGCGATGAGTTCACGTTGAGCGACTTGGCGATCAGCCTTGGCCGCTAAACGATCTGCTTCGGCCGCTTTACGTTCAATTTGAGCTAACTCTCTTTCTTCTTGAGCCTGCTTTAATGCCTCATCAACAATTCGTTGCATCTCCTGCTTTTCTAGCTCTAGCTCTTGCTTTAAGGACTCAACATTTTTACTACGAACCTCAAGAGCTGACTGTTTCTTTTGTAAATTAGCTTGCTGTTCCCTTAATTTTGTCGCTTCTAAACGGGAGTTTTCTAGCAACTCTTCAGCTTCAAGTTTTTGGTTGTGCGCCTCTTCAAGCTTGTTTCTAATATCTTGGTTAAGTGTAAGCTCATCTTTAACTTTGGTTAAGGCCTCTTCTGCTCTTTGAGCCAAAAGAGACTTACTCTTAATCTCTATTTCTAATTGTGTATTACGCTTTAAGATTTCTCGATTATCATCTTCTGCACGATCAAACTTTTCACGAGCCACTTCAAGTTCTTGCTGTAGCATCGTACTGGTTGCTTCGACCCCACTAAGCTTCGATTCCATTCTTTCTTCTGAACGTAGCGCTTGCTTATAGCGATCTTGTAATTCACTGAGTTGTTGCTTGTATCTGTCGTTTTCTTCTCTCATTGCTTGTTCTCGAGCTTCGATCTCCAACAAGCGTTCTTGAGACCAGCGATCTCGTTCCTTAGCTTCTTCTAGACTTTCTGTGACATCGCTTTCTAACTGCCACATATTTTCTTCTTTTTGAGAGACAAGTTGTTCTCTTTGATTCAACTCTTCTTCTCGCTCTTGAACTCGAGATAAGCCTTCTTTAAGACGATTACGTTCTTCAATCAATTGGAGATTTAAGGCATGATATTCTTCAACCTCTCTTTGAAGAGTATCCATTTCAAAACGATCATTTTCAATTTGTTGCTTGAGTGCTTCTAGCTCGTTTCGCTTTGTATCAAAGAGGGCTTGATCAACTTCTAAGTCTCGCTGTTTTTGTTGTAAAGAAGCCTGTTCAGCTTCCAAGCTCTCTCGCTCCTCATGTAGCTTAAGCCGTTGAGCTTGTAAGTCATCTTCACGAGCTTGTACCGACTTTTCAATTTGCTTAGCTTCGTTAAGTATTTGCTGACTATTTTGACTTTGTAAATCGATCTCTACCTTACTGGCTTTAAGCACTTCATTCGCTCTAGAAAGCTCTCTGACCTTATCCTCAAGCTCGGCACGTTTAACTTCGATTTGACTCGCACGAGTGTCTAATTCTTTGGCACGCTCTGTTAGGCCTGATAACCCGGCTTTCTCTATTTCTAAAGCGGCAATATCCATCTCAAGCGCTGAACGTTCTTGTTGAACCTGTTCCAACTGACCAACAACTTGATATTGCTTTTTGTTAAGTTCTTCTTCTTGCTTAGCTAATTTTTGCTGAAGTAAGTCAGCTTCATGCTCACGCTTTTGACTGCTTTCATCTCTTAAAGAGATACGTTCTTCTAATTCTGCAACTTGATGTTGTCGATCTTCTAAAGTCTTAACTTGTAACTTAGAAGCTTGTTCTTGTTCTTCGAGAGCGGTTTCTCGTTGCTTAATTCTTTGCTCTCGTTCTTCAAGACGCTCTCTGACTTCATCAACAGATAAGCTCTGTTGCTTAACAGCCTCCAAAGCCTCTTTGTACTCCCGATCAAGTTCTTCCTGCTCTTGGGCTAAGCTTTTCCGGTTTGACTTAAGGGTGGCTTGGGCTTCTGCTAAGGTCTGTTGCTCAAGGACTAGTGCTGCCTGTTTTCTTTTAAGATCCTCAAGTTCTTTTTGTGCCTCATTGGCTGCTTTTTTAGCATCTTCACGTTCTGACTCAGCAATGCTCAGCATCTCAGAGCGCATCTCATGTAAGCGTTGAGCATCTTCATTTAAAGCTTGAGTTTGAGTTTGCTCTATTTGGGCTTGTTCACGATCTTCCTTAGCAGCCTTAATGAGGTTATCTAAAACCAAATCTCGTTCAGCAACGCTTGCTTTAAAGCTAGTAAACTCTTCTTCTTTGGCTTTGAGTTCCTTTTCTCGTTCTTGCAGAACTTTTTGGCGTTGCTTTAAATTGGATAGGCGATCTTGCGCTTCTTCTTCTAATCTAAGCGAACGTTCTCTTGTACTTTTAGCTTCTTCTAGCTCAAGCTCAGCATGATTAAGCTTTTGTTGAGTCGTCGCCTCAATTTCAGCACTAGCCTTTTCAAGCTCTAGTTCCTTAGTACGCAACTGTTTTTCAAAACTTGAAAGAGATTCCTGTTCTAGTTTTAATATACTTTGCTCTTTCTCGAAGGTCTCTTTTTCGAGCTGAAGTTCTTGTCTAAGCTGCGTTATATGTTCTTTGTCTTTTCGAACCTCGGTCAGTAAGGCTTTAAATTCGTCACTTGAGGCTTTTAATCCGGTTGATCGGACTCTGAGTGCTTCTTTTTCTTTGTCTAAAATCTTATATTCTTGCTCTAAGACTTCATATTTTTGTTTTAGTTCACCATGCTTTTGATTGAGTTTTTGGCGTTCTTCGACAAAGCCGGCTTGTAATTCTTCTGCAAGTTCAACTCGGTGAGTTGTCTGTAATACATAAGCCTCAAACTCTGCTTCCCGTTGATTTAACTGGTTGAGTTTTTGGTTAAACAAAGACTGAAGCGCTGCTTCTTTTTCTTTTAAAGTGCCTTGCTCTTGAGTGATCAGCTGCGCTGCTTCTGACTTTTGTTGCTCTAATTTTTTAATAAGCGCTTTTTCGATTAAAGTCACTTTTTCAGCGATTTGAGATTCAATCTCAGCTTGTTTAGTTTGAACCTTGACTAACAGCTCAGACTTTTTTTGCTGATAGCGCTCTTCAAGTTTTGCATGCCTTTTCTCAAACTCTTTTTCAGCTTCGGCACATCTTGCTTCAAATTCGCTAAAATAATGTGTTTCAACCTCTCCTCGAACCTGCTCTTTTTCTTCAGCATACTTTTGCTTAATAGGTTCAATTTGCTGGGTAACCAGATCAGCTAACTGTGACCTTTGTAGACTAAGTTGAGCTTCTTGTTCCGCAAGAAGCTGTAACTTTTGCTCGTAAGTATGACGAGTACGTTCAGACTCTCTCAGTTCACGCTCAACCTCAAGGGAGCGTTCTAGTATGGTTCTTTCCTTTTTATCTAGGTCTTTTTCTCGATCAATGAGTTCCTGATGCATGTCACTTTGCTGGGATTGAAGGAGTTTTTGCTGACTCACCAATTGATTAATTTCTTGATAAGTCTTTTCAATCACTTCTTGAGCATCTTGGTTAAGTCCCTTTTGATTTTCACTGAGGCGCTGGGGGCTCTCTTGAACACTTTTTTGCAAGTCTTCTGTTCGAGCATTCACTAAGTCAATTAAGCCTTGAAACTGGGTTTCATTGTGGTGGCTTTGATCTTGGTCACTATGATTTGAATCAGATGAATTTTCTGGGGTTAGAGAGTCTACTACCTGACTAGAATTGGGTACACTCATCTCAAT
>CAKZRU010000086.1 GCA_937146725.1 uncultured Myxococcales bacterium | reverse complement strand
TTAGAACATAATAAGAAACCAAAGCCCAAGCCTGAAATGTCCATCTACGCATACAAAGGTGTTAATGGTTGGTAGATTAATAGCGAGTAGGATCACTGTTAATCTGCTTTCCACTGGTTGTGTGCCTTTATTTAGCCGTCGTTATTCACCTGATTGAACTTTGCTTTCTCGATGACGTAGTGACCTTTGAGTTTTTGGTAATGGTAAGTTCAGTAGCAGAAGGACACACATCACTTCACAATGAGTTTTAAGGCTTTAACCTTTGGTTAAGATACGGGTAATTTGTGCTTTGAGAGAGGGGAGTTAGCTAAAGATATGGGGCATTACATATTTTACTGATTCCTTGTTCGTGTTTTTCGATATGTTGTGGCTGTATTTTACGTCCTTCGTAATGTACTTAGCCATCATGCGGTTTATGAGTGTAGACAGCTCCGTTTTCTTCTCCAAACTCGCCAACAGTGTGTCCATTAATTTTATTAGACCTGAGTAACCATTTACTGGTCAGTAGGCCTTCGATGCCTACTGGACCACGCGCATGAATACGCGAAGTGCTAATCCCTACTTCAGCCCCTAAACCTAACCGAAAGCCATCTGCAAATCGTGTACTTGAGTTTACAAAAACACACGCTGAATCTACCTCATTTAAGAAGCGCTCAGCATGAGCTTGTTCTTCTGTCACAATACTTTCTGTATGACTACTTCCATGCTGATTACAGTGCAAAATAGCTTCATCTAAGTCAGCTACAATCTCACATGCACAGGTTAAATCTCCATACTCGATGTGAAGTGGATCACTATTTTCTTGTGGGTCTAGGACTTGGGCTGCATGCCCCACCGAAATGAGGCCTTGAGCAATAGCGCGTGATCCTCCTAAAACTGTCACCCCGGCCTTGCGTAAAGCTCGTAAGATCTGATCGGCTACTCCCGTGTCAACATGTTCTTCGTGAATTAAAATTGTTTCCATAGCATTACAGGCGGCTGGATAGTTGACTTTAGCATCAACGCATACTCGAATGGCTGTTTCAAGCTTTGCAGATTGGTCAACATACACATGACATACACCGTCGGCATGACCTAACACAGGAATCTTTGTGTTATTTTGCACATAGCGAACCAAGGCATTGCCTCCTCTAGGGACGACTAAGTCGATTAAGTCATCAAGCTCAAGTAAAGCCTTAATCTCTGCACGTGTTTCGACTAGACTAATTACTTCGGCTCCCACTTTACCCTGTGTAGTTTCGACAATGGTTTCAGTAATCACTTTGTGTAAGCAGCGATTTGAGGCTTTTGCTTCACGACCTCCTTTAAGAATGAGTCCATTCCCCGAACGCAAACTCAAAGCCGCGATTTGTGGTAAAGAATCTGGACGAGACTCAAATATAATTAAGAGTACTCCTAAAGGGGCTGTCACTCTTTGTAAATTTAGTTGAGGAGAGATTTCTAAAGCACTGATTGTTTTACCAATAGGCTCTTCCATTTGTGCGATTTCTCGAATCCCTTTTGCCAAAACTGAAAGTTTATTCAAACTAAGTCCCAAACGTTTAAGTAAAGGAGCCGCAAGATTAGAGTTTTGAGCTTCAGTTAAATCGATTTGATTGGCTGCCAAGATTTCAGCTGAACGACTCTCTAAAGCGTCTGCAATCGCTAAAAGAATATCTGCTCTTTCTTTTGATGACAAAGTTAATAAGGCCTGTTTAGCCTGCTGAGTCGCTTCAATCTGAGATCGAACCATTGCGAGATCATCTAAAGATTCTCCTGAAGTTGACGTTTCCCATTCAGTACGGTCAGCCACCACCAAGGTCCCTATATCCTCGCCTTGTATACCTCGTACGGGTGCCCTAGCGAGATGTCCATTCATAATTAAAACTGCGTCTACAGCTTGTCCTTGTGGACCTCCTAAAATAGAAGAGTTTAAATGAGAAGTGAGTGGAGAAGTTTGTGGTGTTAAAGTACTTTGATTTGATAAATCCTCAGCCTCATCTTTTATTTGATTACGATGAACCGCCCTAAGTGCCGCTTTAATTTTGGCCTTCATGCCCCCTCGTCCACGCCCTACAGTATTGCCAAAGTCTAAGCCTTGAGCAGTAGATTCATCGATTGTGCGTAAACGCTTGGCCCCAGACTCTTGAGGTGGACAAGTAAAAACAGCATCCACATCAGTCATAATGATTAGCAGATCTGCTCCTAAATGACGTGACACTAAAGCGGCTAAAGCATCATTGTCGGCAAAAGTCTCAGGATCGGGATCACTTGGATCAACTGCTGATACCGCATCATTTTCGTTGATAATAGGAATAATTCCAAGATCAATAAGAGACTCAAGACTTTGACTCATCTTTTGGACTTTGAGAGGCTCTTTAAAGTCATCACTGACAAGTAAGAGTTGAGAACACTGCATATTAAGTGAGCTAAATAAGGTGTCAAATAAGGACATAAGAGCAAGTTGTCCGGTTGCCGCAGCAGCAGCATTAAGTTTATCGAGTTCTTCTTTGTCTTCTTCTATTTTCTCTGGAACTTGCTCTAAAAGTTGAGAGGCGACACTTGCTCTCATTAGATTTGCTCGGTGTAAAACTTGTTTTCCACATCCCACAGCACCACTAGCAACTAGAATCACTTCGATTTCTCGTCGTGATAGTTCAACCACACTTTCAACTAAGTTGGATAAACGAGTTAGACTCGGGTGTCCCTCTTCTGAACTTAGTATGGCGGTACCACATTTAATGACAACACGAGACGCATTTTTAAGATGTAAACGGGAAGGGTGAGTTTTTATGTTCGGAAACGTATCCATTATTCCTCTTCTGATGATATTTTTAGCTTAAGCTGATCTATAAAAAATAGATTCTACAAAGCCTAAACTAAATATAACTATATCAAATAATTACATGAGAATTAAGGTAATTAAGGAATCTGCAAGACCCTAGGTTGGACAGACTGCTCCTTTAATGAGAAGTTGTATCCTTCCTTGTATATTGCCTTGTACCCTTATACGTTTTTTATACCCATTATACGTGTGTCAATTGGGAGAAACACATGAACAATATTTTCTTTAAGCACTGCTTTATACCCCTTTTACTTCTTACCTTCATAGCTTGTGGTCAGGATAGTAAGGACTTATCCCCTGATGATCATGGTATAAATGATGTGGTGGAAGATATGAGGCCGGTAGAAGATATGAGGCCGGTAGAAGATATGAGGCCGGTAGAAGATATGGGGCCAGTGGAAGATATGAGGCCGGTAGAAGATATGGGGCCGGTAGAAGATATGAGGCCGGTAGAAGATATGAGGCCGGTAGAAGATATGGAGCCAATGGAAGATATGAGGCCGGTGGAAACTGCTCGTTGTGATGATCAGATTCATAATGGGATGGAAAGTGATTTAGACTGTGGTGGTACCTGTTCGGCATGTTCTGTAGGTCAAAATTGTTTGTCTTATCATGATTGTACATCAAAAGTATGTGCTGGGGGGATTTGCTTGCCACCTAGTTGCCAAGATTGGGTACTTAATGGTATCGAAAGCGATCTAGATTGCGGAGGGGATTGTCCCGGCTGTACAGCAGGCCTACTTTGTTATGAGTCCACAGACTGTGACAGTGAAGTCTGCTTAAATGGTGTATGTCAAGAAGCTCGCTGTGGTGATAGGATTATAAATGGGGCAGAAGGATGTGATGATGGTAATGTAGAAACAGAAAGGTGCGCTTATGGCCTAGATCGTTGTGTTGTGTGTTCAGCAGAATGCACTGAGGTTTTGGGAGAAACAAGCTTTTGCGGTGATCAACAAATCAACTCGGATGAAGCTTGTGACGAAGGCTTCACACCTTCCCAAAACTGTGCTTATGGAGACAGAACTTGTGAGGTATGTAGTTCTGATTGTACTTTAGTAGCAGGTATTGTTTCTTATTGCGGAGATCACATACTTGATTTGGAAGCGAATGAAGAATGCGATGATGGAAATCTAGTATCAGGAGATGGTTGTGAAGTCGACTGTACTCGAACCCCAAGTTTGGCTTTTTTCCAAGACCAAGTGCAACCTTTGATTGTAGAAAACTGTTCAAGTTGCCATTTGGGAGAGCGTTTTGGTTTCACGACTTTAAGTCAGTCAGAGGCCACATTTACATCTGCTGATACCTTAAAAAACTACTCCGCTTTTCGGCAGTTGATTTCTTTAGATGCACCTACCCAAAGTCGCCTATTAAGCAAGATTATCCCTAGTGATGACCCAAGTTATGTTCAACATGCAGGGGGCTCTTTTGTGACAATAGGTGATGATCATTATAATACTTTATTACAATGGATTGAGCTTGAAAAAGAGGCGCGTTGTGCCGACTGTGGCTTAAGTGCTAGCACACAATACATTGCTTATGTTGATGCGCCCAACCTATATTGGGCTTTGGACCGTTCTCCTCATCGAGGCGATCATGGTTTAAGAGATGGGCGAGCAAAAATCATGTTACAGCCTATCAATCCTGAAAACTTTCGTCCGCAAGGCGAAGCAATCGACTTTTTAGAAGGTCAGTTATGCAATGATATGGGGGAATGTGACTTTGGGCATATGTCCATTAATCACGCAGGCACTCAAATGGTTTTTGAATGTCGCATCCCTGTGCATGAAGGAGATGATTGGCTTGCTGATGTAAATTGGAATATTTGTATTGCTGACATTGGCGCCGATGGCAAAGCGATTAATCCTCGATTTTTGATGCCTGAAGGTCGAAGGCATTCGGGGCAAACTTATGCACGTAGCTCACCCTTTGGTCTTTTTAATGGTGATGGACTCCCCTTAAAAGGAGTATATGATCAGCACTTTAGAATTCGTAAGTCAGACGATAAAACACCCATTTTTTCAGCGGATGATCAGCGAGTTATATTGTCTAGCCGTGGTCCTGACCCTAGAACGGGGCGACGCATGACACGTACTTATCATGGTTTTGAGTTTGCAGATAATATTATTTCGGTGGCACTTGATGGAAGTGACCCGCAAACCGTGTATTTGAATGAAGGTGGTACAGCCGATTTCCCTTTCCTGCTTCAAGATGGAAATCTTGCAATCCATGTATGGAACTTAGAGCGAATGGATCGACATTTATACATTAAAACAACCCCAGATGGTATGATGGAGCAACCAACTCTCTTTGGCCGTTTACAAGGTCCAAATATGTGGGGGAAAGCGGTGCAGCTTGCCAATGGTTTGGTCTTAGGCTTAACCGGTCGTAGACGCGGAGCGGTAGAATTATGGCTTCCTTTTATTACCGATCATACTTTAGGCATTGGTTTAGAATCTGAATTAAGTTCATATCATCAAATCGATCCCGAAAATGACACCCATGACCCCAGTTTCTCTTATTGTAGACAGCCCCCGGATGGTCAAAATTGCACAGTGAATCGCTTTTACTTAGATCCGGCCTATTCTCCCAATGGTCAAGCCTTTGTCGCCCTAAATCCTGAGCTTACCTATGTTGCTCAAGGGGATGCGATGTACAATACGTATTCACAAGGCAATAACACTCAAGAAAAACTTGACTCATTAGCTCCTTATTTACCCCAATCTTTGGGGATTTGGTTACTTGATCACAAAGGACAAAGAACACCGTTTATAGAACCAGCTGAAGGAAGAATGCTACGTTTTCCGCAATGGGTGGGTAAAAGACAGGCTCCTCCTCAATTAGAGACAATGACCAACGAGGCGGAAGGAGCGGCTGAATTACATATTGCAAACGTTCCAATATGGTTTAGCTTTAGGCACCATAACGATGGCATTAATAAAAGAAACCTCTTTAATCGGCTGAGTACGATTACCAGTCTCCGCGTATTGGTCAAAATGGGGGCTGGAAATGGCTGTATGAATGATGGACGATCTTATCGTAATGCTGTGCATGATACCCATGATCACCCGACTCATCTTGGGATTAATAATAGTACAGGATACCAACGTTTATTTGTTTCAGATGAAATGGGGGGTAATGGCTGGGGTGATATTCCACTTCAAGCTGATGGCTCAGTTCGTATAAAAGTACCGGCGGGCGAGTTACTTCTCTTTCAAGGCATCAATGATCAGGGAGGCGTTGTGATGCAGCATTCACGAGTTTTTGCCTTACCCCCAGGGCATGTCATCGATACAGGAGTTAAACAAGACCAGTATTATAGCCAATGTTCATCTTGCCATGGAGTGATCGATGACAATGCCTTTGTTGGCTTACAAGATATCGACCAATTAAGCAGTGGAGTACTCGATTTCAATACCACAGCAAAAACAGCAGAATTGATTGATCTCAGTACACCAGCGACTGAAAGAAAAGTGATGACTTTTGTAGATCAGATTAGACCGATTTTAGACCAACAGTGTGTACATTGTCATACTGGTTCGATGCCAGCAGGTGAGCTAAGTTTTGCATCCGAATACTCAGCCACCGCCAATTATCCGGCGGGCTCAAGAACCGATTTGCTATCAAGTGAGCTCTTACGTTTTGTACCACCTGAAGCTCGAGTACCGGGATATGACTTTTCTGTGCCTTATTCATGGTATTTTAGAGATGGACATCAAGAGTATCGAGAAAGCGAACATTATGCAGACTTAGTTGCTTCTCATGCGCCCCTTGCCGAGCTAGGGCCATGGGAACCAGCGTATCAAAATCTAATGGTATTTGAAGAGGGGGGCTACCGTTATTTGGGGGGGAATGGTTATGCTTCTCATTACGGTCGAGCAGATATTTTGGGGGGCAACTCACAAAATGCTTGGCTTCTTGAGATTCTCAGTGGCGAGGATGTAGACCCTCGCCATAGTTTTGAAGGTCTCGATCATACTCAGTTTATCAATGAAGCAGAGCTTCGTACACTGAGAGCCGTGATGGATATGGGCTTTCCTTATACAGCACGTTGCGATGACCGAGTAGTTCCAAGTGGCCCCAATCAAGGCTTGTTTTGGGGAGATCCTGAAGTGACCGAATACTAGGGTAAGATCATCATCTGCAAAGACTTTTTGAAAATACGCTCAGAAGGCGCGAGCTTGGCCACAATGATCAAGCTTCTCAAGGGTAGACTTTGACTTAGGAATCAACACAGCCAACAGTTCGCCTTGTTCGACTCACTAAACTCACAGGAGGGATTCATTCCCTTTTTGAACAGCAGGTCTTAAGATGTGTTTTTAGCTACTCAAGTAATCGCTTATTAGCAATAGCGTTATTAATAGCCATTAGGGTACACTTATTCACCCATTTCTGCCCAAGCTGACTCTAAGATATTAATCATGTGCTCGCCTGGCCAACAAGGAATCAACCCCAAGCCGGAAGCAACCCAAGCCGGAAGCAACAAAATATTTTATCCCTAAACTTCGGTCAAATTTGACCATATTTAAACTTTTTTCTTCATAGCGCGCAACAAAACTCAATTTTTAGCGAGAGAGTATATGTCCTTCACTTTCATCAAGGAGTATATTCATGCCAGCGCATTTACGCTTTCAGTCTCAAAATTGGGCGACTCATCATGTGGTTTCTCGCTGTATTCAAGGCTTTTCCTTTCTTAAGCCCACCAAGAAAATCAGAAGCATCACCAAAGGTGTTCTTGGCTTTGCCTTGCACAAATATGAAGAAGTGATTCAGCTTCATCATTATGTCTTTTTGAGCAATCACTTCCACCTAATTCTCAGTGCTAAAACCAGTAGAGATTTAGCTGAGTTTATGTGCTTTTTTAAAGGCAACCTCGCCAGAGAGCTGGCCCGCATCCATGATTGGCATGGCACTCTGTGGCAAAAGCGCTATTCAAGTGAGGAGATTTTGGATGAAGCAGGATTACAGGATATCTTTAAGTATTTGACTAAAAACTCAGTCAAAGAAGGCCTTGTTGACCATCCGAGACAGTGGAAGGGGCTGCATGGTTATCATCAGTTGGTGATGAAGAAATCAGTGAGTGGTCCATGGATAGACCGAACCGGGTGTTATTGGGCGAAGCAACGTCGTGAGGAAGTCAGTTTAGATGACTTTACCACCGAATATGAGATCAAACTCACACCGCCACCTTTTTGGTCAGATTTAACAAAGTCAGAGTATCAAGATCTTTGTCGAAAACTCTCTGCAGAAGCTATTCGAGATGCGTTAAAAGAACGTAAAACAACACAAGCTATGGGTATGAAAAAGGTAT
>CAKZRU010000085.1 GCA_937146725.1 uncultured Myxococcales bacterium | reverse complement strand
GAAAGATTGGTGCCAATTAGCGAAGTTAACTTGTAAATCACTGTAATTAAAGCCCAATTAAGCAATCATCAGTTTAGATCAAACAGCCATGCTCTTTTTTAAAACACTACACTGTTTGCTCTGCTTACACAGGCTGTATGATTTACTTACTTTATGACGATTAACGATACACAGGGAATTGGCTACACAAGGCTTCTACCTTGGATCGGATCTCGGCTTCCACAGCGCTAATGTCAATCTCTTGGCCTTGTTTTTCTGCCGAAAGGGCATCCATTAAATCGCACATCCAACCGGCGAGTTGTGTGGATTCGGCCTCTTTGAAACCTCGCGTGGTAATGGCGGGTGTACCAACTCGAATACCAGAGGTCACAAAGGGACTTTTGGGATCGTTAGGGACGGCGTTTTTGTTGACGGTGATATGCGCACGATCAAGGGCGGCATCGGCGGCTTTGCCGGTAATGCCTTTTTTGATGAGGCTGACCAACATAAGGTGATTGTCTGTTCCACCACTGACGACATCATAACCACGCTCCATAAAGACCGAAGCCATGGCTTGCGCATTTTTGATCACCTGTTGTTGATAGGCTTTAAACTCCGGCTCTAAAGCTTCCTTAAAGGCCACTGCCTTAGCAGCGATGACGTGCATCAGTGGGCCACCTTGCATACCGGGGAACACCGCCGAACGGAACTTTTTGATCAGATCTTCGTTATGGCGAGCTAAAATCAAGCCGGAACGTGGTCCGCGTAGGGTTTTATGCGTTGTGGTGGTCACCACGTCTGCATAAGGCACAGGGTTAGGATAAAGGCCTGCTGCCACAAGTCCGGCAATGTGTGCCATGTCTACTAGCAAGTAAGCTCCGACCTCATCAGCGATTTCACGGAACTTGCTCCAATCCATGATGCGAGAATAAGCAGAAAAACCGGCTACAATCAGCTTGGGCTTGTGCTCGCGAGCTTTGGCAAAGAGAGCATCGTAGTCAATTAGGCCCTCGTCATTGATGCCATATTCAACAGAGTTGTAGATTTTACCGCTAAAATTGACCTTGGAGCCATGGGTTAAGTGACCACCATCGCTTAAACTCATACCCAAAACAGTATCATGTGGCTTACACAAGGCCATGTAAACAGCTGCATTCGCCTGAGAGCCAGAGTGAGGCTGCACGTTGGCGTAATCGGCACCAAAAAGCTCTTTGGCTCGTTCAATGGCAAGTTCTTCGGCCTTGTCTACATACTCACAGCCACCATAATAGCGCTTGCCTGGATAACCTTCGGCATATTTATTGGTGAGAACACTCCCTTGCGCAGCTAAAACTCGGGGACTGGTGTAATTTTCACTCGCAATAAGCTCCACATGGTCTTCTTGTCGTTGGGCTTCAGCGTTCATTGCCTCGGCTAGCTCGGGGTCAAAAGCCTCAATAGCACTGTAAGATTTAAACATCGCGGCCTCCAATAATACTCGGCGATAAGATAATGGTCTGTTTGTCTCATCTTATGACGAATATTTCAATGTTTTGCGAGCGCGCGCATACGGATTATATTAGGGATTATCTTAGGAATTACCCTAGAGATCTAATATTATTCAGTAATTAGGCCTTTGATCGCCTTGTGTACAGTGGGATCATTAGGGTTAACACCCGACTCAAAACGCTTGACCACTTGACCGGCTTTGTTCACTAAAAACTTAGTGAAGTTCCAACGAATTTCACCCTTGATGCCCTCGGGCGTTTCTTCGGTCAGGGTTTTGTATAATGGACTCTTGTTTGGGCCCTTGGCGTGCACCTTGTCAAAAAGGGGAAAATTGACCTCAAAGCGACCCTCGCAGAAAGTCTTGATTTCTTTGGGACTACCAGGCTCTTGACCACCAAAATCATTGCACGGAAAGGCAAGAACAGTGAAGCCTTGCTTAGCATATTGATCTTGAAGCTTTTTAAGATCAGCATATTGCTTGGTATACCCACAGTAAGAGGCAGTATTCACAATCATCAAGGCCTTACCTCGATAGCTTGCTAGGTCCACTTCTTCACCATCAATATTTTTGATTTTATGGTCAATCATGGCTTTTTTCTCGACTTTTTTCTCGGCTGTTTTGGTTGGTGCTGTTGTCTCGGCATACCCTGCATCAACCTGAATGAGGGCAATAGGTGCGACCATGATAGACAGCAAGCACAGACTTTTAATCAGGGTTAAAGACTTGTTTTTCATACAATTACCTTTTTGTTTTAAATTAAGGACTTTAGTAGGATTTGAGCTTATATTTACTGATTTCGAGTACAGGCAAAACGCAAGGTTTAAAACCAGACTTAAAAACCCATAAAGATTTAAAAAGCATACTTGATAAGCTCTTTTCTATGATGAACTTGTTTTTGTCATGGTTGCTGTGATCATTAAAAATTAGCTAATAATCCTTGCCCATTCTGCTTAAGGCGCTTGACAAGTGTGTCACTTCGCTTCAGATCAAAGGACAAAACAAGTACATAATATTTTGGTGTAGCCATAAAGTGAGTAGCAGTAATGAGCACAGGCAGTTTTGATCTTTCTTTAATCGACTTAACACTTCCTTTGGAGCAGGGATTAACCAAACTTTTCACCCGTCGTGGTGAAGAAATAGGTATCAATGCTAAGGTCGCTACTGTGTTTCCCTCTAATAAAGGCGCTGACTTTCAATGCAATGGGGCTCTTGCCTCGGCCAAAGCACTTAAAAGCTCTCCCAGAGACATTGCCCAAAAGTGGATTGATCAATTCAGTGAAGAAGAGCGTAGTCTTTTTTCAAAATTAGAAATTGCTGGTCCTGGCTTTATCAATATCAGTGTGAGCAATGAGCTACTGGCAACTCGCTCATCACTTGCCCTTAAAGACGAGCGCTTGCTTTGCTCATTGAGCACGCAGCCCAAAAAAGTGTATATTGACTTTGGTGGTTATAATGTAGCTAAGCAACTGCATATCGGCCATTTACGCAGTACGGTTATTGGTGAAACACTACGCCGCATTTATAAGTTCTTGGGTGAAAACATCATTGGTGATGCTCACTTAGGAGACTGGGGCACCCAAATGGGTATGCTGATTGAGGCGGTTAAAGAAGAACAGCCAAATCTTCCCTATTTTGATGATCTGTTTAGCGGTGACTATCCCACCGAGTCACCGATTACCCTCGAAGACATGAATCGACTTTATCCACAGGCTTCAGCCCGTTCCAAAGAAGATCCTAATGTACGTGCAAAGGCCAGCGAGGCGACCGCTAAATTGCAAGCCGGTCATGCGGGTTATACAGCATTATGGCGTCACTTTGTGAACCTATCTATCCAAGAGGTAAAGCGAGATATTGCGCCCTTTGATGTACACTTTGATCTTTGGTGGGGTGAAAGTGATGCCCAAGCCGAAATTGGTCCAATGGTGGAAGCACTCATCGAACAAGGCTTTGCTGAAAAAAGCGATGGTGCCTTAATCGTCCCGCTCCAAAATGACAAGGGTGACGACATGGTGCCTTTGATGCTTAGAAAAAGCGATGGCGGCGCTACATATCACACCAGTGACTTAGCTACGATTTCAATGCGTATGCAAGAGTCAGCTGACGAAATGCTGTATGTGGTTGATGCTCGTCAAGAAATGCACTTTAAGCAGGTTTTTCAAGCGGCAAAAAAAGTAGGCATTGTTAAGCCTGAAACCCATCTTGAACATGTTAAGTTTGGTACGATTAATGGTGAAGACGGTCGTCCGTTTAAAACCCGTTCGGGCGGCACTGTTAAGCTGCGTGAAGTCGTCAATATGGCGCTAGAAGCAGCAAGCACTCGACTCAATGAGGGGGAAATGCAATCCCAAACTCTAAAAGAGGCAGATGAAGCTACCCGAGCGTCTATTGCCGAAATGGTGGCCGTGGCCGCCATCAAGTTTGGCGACTTAAGTAATCACCGCACTAGTGATTATATCTTAAGATTAGAGGATTTTTGCTCCTTTGAGGGTAAAACCGGCCCATACCTGCTGTATGCTGCTGTTCGTATCAAATCAATCTTAGCTAAGGCAAGCGACAAAGGGCTTCAAGCTGGTGATATAAAACTCAGAGGTGATGCAGATCGGGCTTTGGCTTTAGAGCTCAGCAAGTTCCCAAGTGTACTTATGCAAGTACGAGCTAAGAATACTCCACACTTACTTTGCGAATACTTGTTTAATGTATCACAGTCATTTAGCTCTTTTTATCAAGCATGCAATATTGTTCGTGAAGAAGACCCTGCACAACAAGGCGCTTGGTTATCTCTAGTTTCTTTGTGTCTATCCACCCTTGAGCTTGGATTAGATCTACTCGGCATTAAAGTCCCTGATCGAATGTAAGTAAATGATTTTAATACAATTTAAATATAATTTCAGGATATCTCAAGCGCCATAATTAGAGTTTAGCTCAATCACTCATTCAATCACTCACTCAATAACTTAGGAAATCTATAAATCAAGGTTGAGCCTTGGTAAGCTTCATCGTACTCTTAACTATGGGTATCCATGCCCATGATTCTAATTTAAGAAACCGTAACGATGAGATCACCGCATATGCCAAACTTTAGACAGCTTTCACTTGGGTCCAATTTTTATCGAGTTGATCGTCTTTTCTGCTTGAAGTCCTCAAGTCATACTCCTTGGTTGAACACCGTTGGCATGAGCATAGTTGCTTTGAGCTTAATACTCACGCAATGCCTGCTTGTGCAAACCACTGTAATAAATACAGCCTCGGCGCAAGCAAGTGTGCCCAAACGAGTCGTACAAAATCGACGCACAGTGCCAACCTATGAATGGACTTTGGCGGCTGGTTTATTGCCCTTAGATGCCTTTAAAAAAGGACTCACTGCAAGCGGTGCACTCACCATTCACCAAAATCATCGATGGGCTTGGGAAGCTTTGTCTTTGGCTTATAGTTTTGAGATGAAAACCGATCTCCAAGAGCAATTACAAACCTTTTATAGCCTGCAACCTACGCCCTTTGAGCGGGTTAAGCTTTTTGCGCTATCTAATCTTGTTTTTAAGCCCTTATATTGGAAAGGCTCATGGCTGAATGAAAGCATGGCTTATGGTGAGCTTTTACTTGTGGCCGGTGGTGGATACGGTTGGTTGAGCCAAACGAGTCGTCCGGCCTTTGATGCCGGTTTTGCGATTAAGCTTCTTCATGAAAACGATCTTGCTACCCGCTTAGATGTTCGAATGATCTCATTCTTTAATGCCGAAGATGTGCATAATGAGTTATGGGTTAACCTAGGCTTCTCACTATAGGATCAAAAGGGTAAATAATGAGATATACGCCTATAAACTCTTGGCTAAAGAAATCATCATCTAGACCAAAGTTGCTATTGATTTTAGCATTGGCCAGTGGTTTTTCTACCGCTTGCCTATCCCAACGCTTTATCGAAGTACCTAAAGATCATCAACAGGCCTTCTTATTTGGTGTTGAGCAAGCACAAAAGGGTCGCCATGCCCTTTCGGCTAAAGCGGCTTGGCAGTATTTTAAAAATACCGATGAAGAAGACCCACGCTATGATCGAGTTTTACGCTTGCTTGCTCGCAATGCCGAAGCGCTTGGGCTTAATTATGCAGCTTCGGCTTGGTATTTGCAAATTGCCCAAGGTCGTCGCGATGTAGAACTGATTCCAGAGGCTCTTAACGGACTCAGAACAATCATCGAAAGTGGTATTTTTGATGAGGATGCTTTGGTCAAACGTTATTTGGCGGTGGAAGAGTTTTCCACTATGGGGGCAGAACTTGATTCCTTTATTCACTATCACCAAGGCTTGCATAACCTAAGACAGGGGCAAGAGCGCTGGGCGAGTCGGCGCTTGAAGCAGATTCATCCCCGTAGCTTTTATCGCTTTAAAGCACAATATATTATGGCTGTGCGACAAGTGGCATTAGGTCAACTGGCTAAGGCCCAAAGAAGCTTTGAAAAACTAGCAAAAAGGATTGATCAGCAGTCAGATCAAGAGCTTTATAGCGACCTTTGGCGAGACAGTAAAACCAGTCTAGCCCGCCTTGCTATGCAAAAAAGTGACTATCAAAGCGCACTCAGCTTGTTTGAAGAAGTCAGAGAGCGAGTACCTGATGACCCAAGTCTACTTTTAGAAATCGCTTGGGCGCACTTTAAAAAGGGCTCACCTAGACGAGCCTTGGGCTTTTTGCTTGCCTTAGATGCCCCCATTTATCAGGCTTTAATTGCTCCGGAACGCTATATTTTAGAGGCGATGACTTACCGAGCACTGTGTCAGTTTGGGCCCGCTAGACAGGCGGCTGTGCGCTTAAGTACTCGCTATAAGCAAGCGCTTTCCGATCTTTATGATGGCGTCATTCCCGAACAGTCTAAAGCACTTAGAGCCGCCGCTGGTCAAAGAGGTGAGCTCCGTTCACTTTCTAAGTTTATCGACAGTCTGGCTCATGAAAAAGCAATCATCAAAGAAACGAGTGCTGTGTTTGGCCCACAGTTTACCCAAGCCTTAACTAAGCTATATGCTCAAGGTAAGGCCTCGGCTTTGGCAAGAAGAGAGCGAGCCTTACGCAATGAGATTAGCATCCTTACCGAAGAGCTATTAAGTGCAGAAGAAGGCGTTCGACTCATCACCCATGAACTTGGGGTCGCCTTACTCAGAGGACGAAAACCACCTCAAGGGCGTGGCCCAATTCCACCGCTGGGCGCCTTGGCCCAACCGGAGCAAGTGGTCTATCAGTTTAATGGGGAGTTTTGGACGGATGAACTTGATGAATTGGTAGTGGCCGCTGAAGATAGGTGTATCGACTAATGAATAATATTAATTTTTATAAGTCCGCAAATAAGCCCAAAAACAATTACACAAATAAGCCCAAAAACAAGTATATTATGCTGATCAATCTTGCTTTATACCTAGCTTTATATCTTGGGTTAGCAGCTTGCTCATCACTGCCTAAAGATGCGCTTGACCCACCGATGACCGAGACCTTAAAGCAAAAAATCACCAAGGCTCGCAATGCGATTATTGAGACAAGACGCACTTTAGCTAGAGCCACTGGTAGCACCTATGTGCAAGAGCTTAAAATCAGGCTCGCAGAACTCTTAAGCGATGAAGCTCGTGCCCATTATCAAGTGGCCCGCGCTCGTGAGGGCATTAGCAACAAAAGTCTACAAGTTCCACAAGTTAAAACCCTTAAGCAACAAGCGGTCACCTTATATCAAGAGTTTTTAAAGGATTATCCTCAGTCAGACCTGCGTCCAAGAGCCCTTTATAACATGGGGCAAGAATATCGTGAACTTGGTGATTATGACAACATGCGCAAAAGCTTTGAGCAAATCGCTAGCGAGCATGCGCAGCATCCACTCAGCAACGAGGCCTTATTGATTTTGGGGGGTGACTATTTTGATCGTGGTAAGCTTGATGAGGCCGCCACTCGCTTTGCCAAAATCACCGCTGGGCCCATTCACAAAGTAAGTGGTCTAGCCAACTACAAGCTCGCTTGGGTTAAGGTCAATCAAGATCAGTGTGCCGAGGCGATCAAGGCTTTTGAACAGGGGATTGTGTTATCGCATCAATGGCTTTCGGCTCAAAGCAATAGTCGAGACTTGGAAGGGTCACAATATGATGTTAGACGAGAAGCCTTAGTCGACATGGTATATTGCTACAGTAAAGAGCGCAGTGATAAGGGGGCTGTCGAATACTTTAAGGGCTTGGCCTATGACAGAGGCCCTTTGGTCGCTGCTTTAGAAAAACTGAGTCGTCGCTACATTATTTTAGAACGCAATGAAGGTTTAAGAGATGTATCTAGAGCCCTTTTGGATTTGGGCCCCGATCATCAAAGACGACGAGAAGATACCGAAAATCTTCACAGTGCAATCAAAAAGCTGAAAGACTACAAAACTGTGGGTGAAGATGTAGCAAGAATCACCGCGACTTTTAATCGTGTTATGCGCTCTACTCGCCTAACACCGAGTGAAAAGTCTAGTATTTTGATTCGCTTTGAACGTTTATCACGTGACCTAGCAACCAGCGCACAAGCGAGCTTGGAAAAGCGACTTGGAACCAAAACTTGGGCGGCCCAATCAAGTGACGTTCTCCAACTAGAACATGCCTATGCCCGCTACTTGGAAACCTTTGGTTCTAGGGCTGTGATTAAAGCGCTAGTGAGTTCAGAGCAAAACATCAAGCTTCAAACTCAGCTTAATCAATCCCAAGAGGGGTCAAACAAGCAAGATCAAGCTGATAAAAGCGAAAGCGAGGGTTTTGATATCAACCAAAACATACTCGATATTTTAGGCAATCTTTCTGTGGTCTACTCACGCTCCGGCAAGGATTATTTAGCGGCGCAACGTTTTTATGAAAGAGCTTCTCGACTAAAGGATAGTGAAGGCAGCGAAGATGCTTATCAAGCGGTTCTTCACTTTCAAAAGGCCTTAAGCGCTGGTGATAAAACTCGAGGAGAATTAGTGATTTCAAGAGCTTTACTGCGCCGGGCGGCCAGCGTTTTACTCACCAAGTCGCTTTCCAAAGAACAAGGCCCCAAGGTACGGTATGCCATTGCCTTAACTTATTATGAGGAAGGTCGACTTGCAAAGGCCATTGAATATCTCACCGCAGTCGCCACCGAATATCCTAGTACAGTTCAAGGCGATTCGGCTTTGATGCTTGTTCTTGATGCCTTAAAACAGCAAAGTGCCTATGATGAACTTGTGAATACAGGTCGCCGCTTCCTTAAATTAGGGATGAGTTCAGCCCTTAAGCCTCGTATCAAAAGCTTAGTCGCCCAAGCTGAGCAACTAGCCTTGGATGAATTGGCGCTTGAAGCTTCGGGGGTTGATGGTGGTGATGTGAGTGCCGAACTGATTGATTTGGCGCAAAATAGTACCGGTTCTTTAGCGGAAAGAGCGCTTTTAAATGCCTTTGTAGCCGCTCAAAGCGAAGCTGATTTTGAGGCGATGAAAAAAGTGGCGGCCTTGATCCAAAGTGGTCATCCGAAATCAAGCCAACTTGTTGGTGTATATTCTTCTTTAGCCCGTAGTGCTGCCGAGCAATTATATATTGATGAAGCGCTCAACAGCTACAAGCAAGCGGCTCAACTTTCACCCAATCGATCAGCACAACTTAAAGCGGCAGCGGCTGAACTCAGCTATAAAGTGGGCGATATCAACCAAGCTCTAACTTATCTAGAGGAAGCAACAAAAGATGCCAAGAGTGATGAGCGTATCTTTGCGCTCTATACCCGTTTACTCATCGATCATCGAGACAGCAACCAAGCATGGACTGCACTTCAAAAACTCAAAGATCGTTCTTCGCCATCGATTGCTGCGGGCATTGGCTATTTACAGGTATTGCGTAAGTCCTTTGATGAAGCAGAGGAGACAGTTCAAAGTGTTATTGAAGCCGGCGAGGAAGTTGATCCATACAGTAGAGCTTTGGGTCTTTATGCACTTGCCGAGGTCAATACTCATTTCCTCAAAGAGTTTACTCCGGGGGATTCAACCGATGAGCTTGCGGAATGGGTTACACTGATGGAATTGGCCGAGCAAAGCTATCTTCGAGTTGTTCGTACAGGCCAAAGTAAATGGGGCTCAGCCGCCTTAAACCGCTTGGCGGCTTTATCAGAGTTCACAAGTAGTAAAATCGTTAGTTTTAAGCCTCCTTCAGAATTGAGTGCTAGCAACAAGGCTCGCTTTGCGGACGGCTTTAAACAAAGAGCCAAGCTTTTACAAAATCAAAAGACCCAATCGCTTAAAGCCTGCCAAGAGCTAGGTTTACTCAGAGGTTTATTCCCTAGTCCGGTACGCCAATGCTTAAACAAGCAGTTGATGAATAATGCGGAAGTTCCACCAAGCCAAATGACAGCACGAAGCAAAAGTGGTGCGCTTACAGTCGCCCAAGCCGACCGCAGTGCTTTAGCTCGCAATCCCAATGATATCAAAGCGGCCGTTCGCTTAGGTCAAGCCTTGCTCAAGGCACAAGAGCCACAACTGGCACGACTCAGTCTTGCGCAAGCGCTTCAGGGAGGCGGTGCAGAAGTTCATAACCTATATGGCATTGCCTGTGCTAAGTCTGGTGATTATGAGGGAGCGATTTCGGGCTTTGGCAAGGCGGCTGTCTCCGGACTCAGTGCCGGTATTGACAATGCGAGAAAGCTTCTAAAAACAAACCTATCTGTTCCTCAAATTAATGAACTGACCAAGGGTGTTTGGAAGGTCAGTATCAGTGGAGGTGAAACATGGTGAAATCTAAGTTATTATTAAGCCAATGCTTGCTTTGGATTGCCTTTTTGAGTTGCTTAACTGCTTGTACACAGCAAGTACGTTCTTTATCAGCAGCTGATCAACGCTTACCCAATGAAGCTAAGCAAAATATAGCCGATGCTGAAGATGCGGTTTTAATTGCCCAAAGTCGGGTACAGGATGCCCAAAATCAATTAGAACAAATACAGGCGAAGCACATTAAGTTTCAGCAAAGTCCGCCTAAGTTAGGCCCAGCCCTACAAGTTGCCGGACAATTATACTCTGCTCAGGTCAGTTTTGCTCAGCTAGAGCTAGAGTATGCCACTACAAATCTTGCATTAAGTAGGGCACGCTTATCGTTGGTCTATGCACAAACATCAATGCGTTATGATATTGCAGTGTATGATTTAGCACCACTCAACCTTGCGGTGAAAGCAACTCAAAAACGCCTACTCAAGTTGCGCAAGGATAAAAAGCTAGCCCAATCTAAAATGAAAGAGATTACCGAGCAATGGTGGACAGCTTATCAAGCGCTCGCTAAAAGCAGTGGTACACAAGGATTTTGGGTTCACGAATTCCAAAACTAAGTACTGACCTTAATCCATTATTTGAATGGTGTATGAATGGTGTACCTATGAGATATTTACGCTATATTTCTCGAAATCTAACCGCTTTGAGTCATTATAAAACAAGAGCTTATAGGCAATCCTTAAATGCTTGCTTCTTATGCGCTATTTTAGCTCTTTTTACTCTTTTTTCATTGTCACTCTCGAGTTGTATGTCCAATGAAGACAGTTTTACTGCCGGTCGCCTTGAAAAGCTCTGCGAAGCCTCTTTGCCGATTTGCCAAACTAGAGTCACCTGCCAATTAGATGAGCAAAGTTATTTAAGTGGTGTTTTTCCGGGAGCGGAAAAGGCAATGGTATATACACCTCACCCATTAACAACGGTGACAATTCGTTTTTTATTAGATGAGCAAAGCTTTCCGGGAACAGAAATGTTGGTGCGTGCCTATCAGGTGGGTTGTGTTGAGCTATTAGAAGAACGTTTAGTCGATGTCGATATTTTTGCAAGAGCTGGGGATGATCGAATCCTTGAATTCAGTTTTGATCTTGAGGGGCGTGGCGATCACCTGATTGAGTGGTTTGCTGATGCCACAGCCAAATATGTAGTTCACATCGATTTTAAACAAAGAGATCAATAATGAAAAAATCAAGTCAAGCCACTGAGAGTGACTCAGTGATGGGTGATGAAACAGCTGTTGTCGCTTCGGCAAAGTCCGAAGAACAAAGCCGAAGAGCGCGCATTAGAGATCGCCTAAATACCGTTTGGGGCAAGCTAGAAAGCAATTTGGGTAAAGTCATTCCTTTTGGACCCAATGTATGGCTATCCCTCAAGGTATTACTTTGGCATCCTTTTTTAATCTGGATGCTGTACTTACAATTGACTCATCATCAACCAAGCTCAAGTACAAATGACCTATGGTTAAACCCCAGCAAGGCCGCCTTTTGGGCTTTTTTTACAGCACTGTGTTTGGACTTTTTACGTCAATCAAAGGCGACCTACCTAGACAGTATGCTTTTTACTGCGAAAGGTAATCATGAGACAGCAGATTTAGGAGTAAGCAACACAGAAAACACAGAAGAAGCCGTGATAAGCGTTGACTCACGCCTTGACTCACGCCTTGACAGCACTCCACCGCGTCTTAGTTTATTGAGCGATATACCTTTAGGTTTAGCTTCTACTTGGGCCTTATTTTATATCCGTCCTGAGTTAATGAGCTTTACCCTAAGCTTAAGCTATATCTTAATCGCCCGTTTAATCTTAGATTTGGCGACTTTATTTATGATTTTTAAGGGGAGAGGTCCTAAAAGAACTCGCTTAAGAGCGATGATGAGCGGGGTTAGTCTTTATGTGATTATCAGCTTGGCATTTGGCTTTACGCCTCATCTGATTACGACTGAAAATGCGAATCTTCTTCTAGGCTTACATACACTCTTTTTGGGGCTCGTTTTTGCTTATCAAATCCGTTTGTTACAAAAGCGTTTTATTGCTGATACCTTATCTGGACTCAACTTTATTTGTGGTTTAATCAGTATTCATTATTCTCTGCAAGGTCGCTTTGACACCAGCTTACTTTACTTGTTACTTGGGGCTGCCTTTGATGGGTTTGATGGAGCCGCTGCTCGTAAGTTTGGAGGCACTAAGTTTGGAGTATATAGCGATGATATTGCTGACGGTATGAACTATGGCATTGCACCCGCCTTTGCTGTTTATTCTTTGATGCAGGGCGTTGAGGGACTAATTATTGGTGCTTTTTATGCAGTGTTTACCCTCAGCCGTTTGGTCTACTTTACCTTAAACAAAGATGAGGGAGACCCGGGATATTTTGCCGGAGTGCCTAGTCCTGTCGGGGGCATGATTGTGATGAGCAGTGTGGTGCTCTTTACTCAACAAGCCTTATGGGTCAGTTTTTTAGTCGGCGTGTCTTCCACCTTAATGGTCTCATTTAAAACGCCTTATATGCATATTTTTAGAACTTTTTCATGGCGTTCCAAGGAGCGTAAGCGACAAGCCATGATTGGTGGCCCTGTATTTCTGATTGCCTTTTTATTTGTGACCAGTCTTTGGGGCACTAAGGGGGCGGCTGCTGTGATTTTGAGTGGGGCTTGTTTATATGGCTTTATTCCAAGTATTTTAAGTTTTTACTTTGTCCTTTTCCCACCCAAAGCACGAGATCATTGAGAACAAGATCACTGATCAAACAGTTGTTCACTCTGCTCAAAGTTAATTTTAGTGGTTGAGCCGGCTTTAGGAGGAGCGGCTAGTTTAATGCGCATACCGCTTGCACAAGTGAGATCATTTAGGATTAAAGTATAGTCAACACCAGATCTAAGTGTTGTTTCAGTCCCCACAATACCACAATCGCCGTTTTGCTCTGGACCGAGTTCACAGATTTGCTTGAGCTCTAATTTATAGTTCTCTGGCACTTCTAATTCGACATCAACACAGGCTCGTGGCTCACCGGTATTAATATCAGTCACCATACAAGCGGGTTTGCCAGCTACACAGTATTCACCCACTGCCGAAATGACTTTATTACGCAAAGCGCTGAGTGCATCGGTTAAGTTAGGATCACAAAGGTTGACACAGTCTGTGTTTTCACCTTCACGACAGCCTAAGCCACTTTCGCCAAACATGGACATCAAATCAATATAGCGCCATGCTGAATAGCCATCTCCATCGATATTAGGACAAGAAATTAAGTCAGGAGTTGCCCCGCATTGGCCGTTTGGACAGCAGGCGTCTAGGTTACTGCTCATGTAAGCTGCATTAGTAGCACATTCGGAAACAGTCGGTGGATTATCCGAAAAGTTCAGTCGATAGCCACTAGGAGTTAAAAGGCCTGGAGAAACGATGTTAGCCATAATGATTTGCTCATTGGGTCGCTCTTTCAAGCCCATCAAAAAGCGATGGTAAAAAGAAACCGGTGCTAACTTGTTGGCTTGTCGACGGCAAGCTTCTTTGGAAGAAGTGTCTAAACGGCCACGTTCATCAGTGGTTAAAGTCAAAGCACAACGACTAAAGTAGCAATCTATGGGATCAAGCAATTGGCCAGCATCATTCGTACATTCCAAGGCATGACAAGCTTGTGGATCACTGCCACTGCAATACAGAGGACTTGAGTATGCATTATAAATTAAAGCATTGGCGGCTTGGCGGCCGGCAATGTCTCCTGAGCCTAGCAAGCCGGTAACAGTTGTATAATCTTCACTACAAGTCGCAAAGGGAGAATCTTTTGTGGCATCGGCATAGGTTGAGCAGTCGTCCTCATCGGTAATAAAGACCACCACTAAAAAAGCGTCCGGTCGTAAAAAATCAGGTGCGGGAAGACTAGAGCCTTTTTGTCCACGACACAGAGGATCGTATACAAAGCTATCTAAACGATCATTATATTCACAACAAGCGCCAAGATAATTGGCATTTAGACCATTGCATGACAGAGCACTGCGCATCGCCTCGAGTCCACGTTCAAAACCTACGCCCTTGATACCCACTTGGGCTGCACAAGAGAATTGAGCTTTAAGCTGAACTTTTTGACATTCAGCATCGGTAATTGCACAGCCCAAATTAGTGGGAGACAGGATTTGATTGGTCGCATTTTGACACTCGGGTCTTTCTCCCAAGCTCGGATTGACAAAAGCACCTAAGTCTTTGGGCATAACGCCAAAAGGATCACTTTCTAATTTTTGGCCTGTGGAAACAACAGCGATACGATAGTCAACCGCGTTTTTCAAATCTTCAAAGATGAAATCACTAAAGGTATCAAAGTTTTCAGCGAGACTCGTTTGCTCTTGTTCCATTGATTGCGAAGCGTCAATGACAAATAAAATATCAATTTTAGTCTTAGCATCTACCGTTATATTCTGCCCAGTTGCCGCATTTAAGGCTTGGTCTAAAGGCACGATTAGACGGTCGTTGCATGCGCTTAGACTAAGGAAACAGCTAACTAAGACTGATAAGCCAATGTTTTTTTTCATAAGATTAACCTACACCAAAAGAAAATTGATTTGTCCTAACTTAACTAAGCTTGCCGACTCAAGCAATGACCTTTCGATAATAAACAAAGTAAAAAAACTTGACACTAAACTTGACACTTAACTTGACACTCAACTAAGTTGTGCATATATTCGATCATGTAATTTGTATAAGCAATGAGATGATACTCGTCTTTTTTGGAGTTTTTGATGCCGGACCACAGCACCAAGCGATACCGAATCAAGGATTTATCAGAAATCACTGAAGTAAGTCGTCGCGCTGTGCGCTACTATGTTCAACGAGGCTTATTGGCCGCTCCATTTGGGGCTGGCCGAGGGAGCTATTATACCCATGAGCACTTACAGCAATTATTGGCTTTAAAAGAAGCCCAAGAAAAAGGGTATTCTTTGGAAGAAATTGAAGAATTTCATGCCTTGAATCCCTCATCTCTTTCTAAAACAGAAGCTAAAACAGAAGCGGCTGACTCGTCTTCTAATTCTTCAACATCTCTTCCTTCCTCTTTTAACCCCTCACCGTCTTATCCCTCCCTTCCCTTAACCTCTTCCCCTCTTTCTCCCGCGATTTCAAAGCCCCTTCCTTTAGATGACAGTGAAAGCATTTCAACTTGGCTACGGCTCAAGGTAAATGAACAGCTAGAACTTCATCTAAAGGAGGGTGCCTTATCTCCCACTGAACTAGAAAGTCTGCGACTTCATATCCAAGACTTTTTTAGCAAAAAACATTCAAAGTGAGCATGTTATGAATCAAGTTCAATCAGGTTTATTTACCCAAGACCGCCAAGAAATTCCTCTTTTAGGTGTCAAGATAAGTGTCGATATTCAAGGACACCATAGTCAAGTCAGCATTAAGCAGACCTATAAAAATCAAGGAAACACAGCGATTGAGGCAACATATCTGTTTCCAGTACAAGATGGATCGGCCATTCACTCTTTTAAAGCCTTAACCAATGGTAAAGAAATTATTGGTAAGGTCATGGAACGTGATGAGGCTTTTGATGAATATGATGATGCAATCTCTGATGGCCATGCGGCTTATTTAATTGATCAAGAGCGATCTAATGTTTTGCATGCATCTATTGGTAATCTAGCCCCAAAGCAAGAGGTTGAGATTGTAATCAGCTACGTACATGCCCTTGAAATTGTTGACGCTAAATCTCGCTTGCTGATTCCTACAGTGGTTGCACCTAAATATGTGCCTAACTCGCAGGAACAGCGCTATGGGATGAGTGAAACTGAACGTTGGAATAGTCCAAGAGTCACCGAGGCCCCCTACACGCTTGAACTTGATGTCAAGCTCTCTAATATCGGTGAGATGATTTCCATGGAATCCCCTAGTCATCCAATTAAAACCAAGTTAAGTCGGCAGGGGGCAACAGTAGAATTGGCCAAGCGAACCACGACACTTGATCGTGATTTCATTTTGGAATTCGAACTTGACAGCCAAAAGCAAGCGCACTTGGTTAAAGATCAGCATGGGAAATATCTGTCGGTTTTATATCATGTGCCCAAAGATAAAGAACATAAGCGCATTGGCAAAGAAGTGATCTTTATGTTGGATACCTCGGGTTCTATGCAAGGTTCAGCGCTTCATGAAGCAACCAATGCCTTGTCACTATTACTGAGACAATTAGATGAAAAAGACATGTTTAATGTAATCTTCTTTGATTCATCTTTTGAAATGGTATGGCCCAGTGTTCAAGCCTATAATCAGCAAAACTTGGACTATGCTCTCAAAAAATTAAGCCAAATCTATGCTTCTGGTGGCACCGAGATTCTTAAGCCCTTCCAGCATTTGATGCAAAGCAAATGTACTGAAGGCATGCAAAGACAAATTGTTCTACTTACCGATGGAGCGGTCAGCAATGAGCAAGAGTTAATTCAACTGTGTCGTAAGCATAAATCTGAAGCAACTGTGTTTACCTTTGGCCTTGGTGATTACGTAAGTGAAAGCTTGGTAAGAGGCATTGCAAAAGCCACCAATGGTAGTGCTGAGTTTATTCACTCCGGAGAGCGCATTGAGCCTAAGGTCTTACGTGTGATCAAAAAGATTGGGGCTCAGCCGCATACATTGAAAGTGGACTGGAATGCCGAGGTAGATTGTTCCAGTGGTCAATCGCAAACAGTTTTTGGAGGAGATACTGTACAGCTTTATGCGAAACTCTTAGATGAGCAAACCGTTCCAACTGCACTTACCATTCACCTTAATGAGCAAAAAGAAGAACTTGCTCTAACTACCTTATCGGCTGAATCTGAGTTGGGTGAGTCTACCTTAAGTCGTTCAGCGATTTCCTCATTATGGGCCAGACGCAAGATCGAAGCGCTTGAAGCCAAGATCAATGGAGATCTTGGAAGCCTGCAAGATCGTCCTCGCCGTAAGAATAAGAAGAAAAATCGTGATGAGCGCCTCAAAGAAGAAATCATTTCTTTAGGGATTCAGCATCAACTGATGTCGCAGTTTACAAGTTTTATTGCTGTGGAAAAACGTGATGAGGGAGACAAAGTCCTTGGTGGTATGGAACTTAAGTCAACGCCATTGCTGAATGTGCATAATACAATGGGATCCATTGGTGGAATGAGTCAATTCTTTGGGACTCCAGTTGGTATGGCAAGGTCATCAATGCGATCTGCTCCGATGTCACCGGCTCCAATGTATTCGGCAACTGTATCATCGGCACCACAGTCAGATTATGATGGATCTCCGGCACCAATAAAAGAACAATCAGCTTATGCTAGTAAAGCATCACGTTCATCTGTATCAATGCCGCCTTCATCTGCTCCTGCAAGCCGTAAATATAATGTTAAAAAGAAAGCACAGCCTTCATCGACTATAATGGATGGTTGGGATCAATATACTCGATCAAGGCGATCGGCTTCTGATCATGATGTGGAAAGTGCATCAAGCCCTACGGTGAGTTATGCGCCACAAGCTTATGATTTTAAATCGGAGCCAGATAAGCTTGATCGACTATTCATCGCTTTAAATCTGCAACAAGCAAATGGCTTATTCCGTTGGTCTTCTGAACTAGAAGCCTTCTTCGTTAACTTTGATTTACCTGATTATCAAAAATACTCAGATTGGGAATTGACCAAAGTGGTTATTCAGCATATTGAGGCCGAATACCAAGAACACTCTGATTTGTGGTCAACCGCTGTTCAAAAGGCAAAGGCTAAGCTACAAAGTGTATCTGTTTAAGAACACACGTATTTAACGCTCTGCCCCCTGTAAATTAAGTCCGGCTGGATAGCCATAGCTTACAGCATTGTTCCAGCCGTAGGCGACTAAACCAAAGGCTTGTGCTGCTTGAAAACGATGAGCTCCCGGTTCTACTGCTAAATAAGCTCTTTCCCATTGGCCGTCTGCAAAGGACTCAAAGTTAGCGCTGAGCGCTAGGCCATCATATAAGATGTCTAAGCCAACCGGTCTAATGATGGTCACATAGTCTTCGCCATATCCCATGGGAACTAAAATATTGTAATCATCACGGTATTGTTGCACGGGTACAGTCAGAATCATTGAAGGATCGCCTATGCCTTGATCGGTTTGGCCTTGGCTTAACAGGAATTGGCTTGCTTGCAATGCCCCAGTGCCTTGAACCTTAAAGGATTCACTGGTTTCTACCTGTACCCATTCACCACGCTGTAGGGTTACACCCGATAGGCCAGTGATAGCTGGGGTTGTGGTGATCACATTATTATCGCTACCCGATAATACTCGCCAAACGTCTTTTTCAGTTGCGGAACCACGAGGCTTGGCTTTGACACACAAGGCTTCATTGGTCCACACAGACACCGGTAATAACTGTTCTTCAAGGTGATCGGCACAACAAGTATCATCAGAGGTATTATCGGTGGTAGAAATCACTGCTTCCTCATGCCCACCAAACACAGCAACTGCTTGATTTGATTCAACTAATGAACCAGTTAAATCGTAGGGCTGAGCGCCAAGCAACTCAAAGAAATCGGCGGGGGTAAAGGCTTCGGCTTGTAGGTTGAGTACACCATATTGACTAAGTACAAAAGTGGCTGTTTCTCCTGCCTCTAAAGCCGGAACTGATGGCCCAGCTACGGTGGGAGCACTTACAGTGACAGTTACTTCGGTTTCGCCTGGCGCCGTTGCTACTACGGTAAAATAACCGGCCTGAGGGGTAATATCAAAGCCGGGTACAATATTTTCTGTGTTTACCCCTGTGGGCCAGGAGGTGACTAAGTAGGTTTTCCCAAAGGTATTCACCGGCAACAATAAAGAAGCATCATTACTGAATACATTTTCGTTATTAAGCGGACTAAATTGGTAAGCAATCACCGGCATTGATGAACTGACTTTAATTGAATGATTGGTAATCCCACTATTATCAACATCAAGTCGGGGCATGGTAAAGGCTCGGACTTCACCCGGTTCTACAACACCTTGCGCCGGATTAATTGTTACACCGGCCCGAGTTTCAAAGCGTACCATAGCACTGCGATCCCCCGGATTAGAAATGACCACCGAGTGGGGGACTACGTTTGGCATAGGGTTAATATATGGATCGGGATAATTATCAAGGTCGACAGTCCAATACTCACAGCCGATGTAAGTATTGAGCTTGGCTGCTGCTTCACAGCGACTCATGCAAGCCCCATTTTGACAGGCAAGCCCTTGCTCACATGCTTCTGATTCAAGCCAGTTCATTCCGCTTTCATCGCAGATAAAAACCGATGAAGGCGCTTCGGCTTGACAACGTGTAGATCCTGGCAAGCAACGTTGTTCACCACATTGACCTTGTAAGCAGTATAAGCCTTGTGGACAGGCCACAGTATTGTAGCGAAACCCACTTTCATCACATACACTTTGCTCGGTTTCCGAAATACACTCTGTGGAAGAACCGGGTGTACAAAACATCTGCCCTTCTGTACCGGCCATAGTGCCGGCGTCCATATTACCAGCGTTCATAGTGCCGGCGTCCATAGTACCAGCCATCGTTGATCCAGCAGCAATTTCACCGGCCATAGTCATACCGGCAAGGGCAAGCTCACCGCCATTCATCATTCCCGCTTGACCGGCATTACCTGCTAATTCAGCCGGATCTAAAGTTTGAGTTTCATCATCACAGGCGATTAAACTGAGCCAAGCACAGCATAGCAGTATAACGATAGGCTTTGAGAAAGCCCTTTGGTCTTTAGTTTTTTGCATATCACTTCCATATCTTAATCTTTACATAATATAGGTAGTCGTTAACTTATTTGGCTACGTGCGTAAAGACTTGAGAATATAGAAAGTGAATGATTAAGGCATCATTAAATACTTAACCTTTATTGGCACTGATCAAGCAAATAGGCATCTTCAACATTCATACATCTAAAGGTGTATTCACAAACACCTTGGTTGTCACTATACCCACCGGGATCATAAAAAACGACTTCATATTGGCCACGGCTTTGTTGCATAAGTAAAAATACATCTAATCAATGACTTAGACAACACCGGTCTTTTGATTTTGTCCTCATGCAACCAACGTACTTTGAGGACTGCCTAACAACGTAAGCCTATTCAGAATAT
>CAKZRU010000084.1 GCA_937146725.1 uncultured Myxococcales bacterium | reverse complement strand
TGAAATGCAAGCGGGTGAGATGCAAGCGGGTGAGATGCAAGCGGGTGAGATGCAAGCGGGTGAAATGCAAGCGGGTGAAATGCAAGCGGGTGAAATGCAAGCGGGCGAAATGCAAGCGGGCGAAATGCAAGCGGGCGAAATGCAAGCGGGCGAAATGCAAGCGGGCGAAATGCAAGCAACTGTGATGTGTAGCACAGAATGGCTGGCATTAGACACTAACTTGCTTCCACAAACCATTTATGACCACTTGGCTGATACCTACCAAGAACTGACTCCCATGGAGGATTTAGGGGGGAACTTAAACCGTTACACAACCGCTCGAGCAATTATGTTTAGCCAAATTGAGAGACGTTCTGGGCCAAACGGAGCTTTGGGGGTATACACGATTTATACGCAGTTCTTTACGCCCTTAGAACCTAATACAGAGCCAGATCATGGCGAGGTAAACTGCGAGCATACTTGGCCAAGATCGCGTCTGATTGATGATGAAACAAGCGCGCAATATGAACATCAGCAGTCAGACTTACATCATCTTTTACCCGCTCGGTCTGTGGTGAATAGCTTGCGAGGGAGTCAGCATTTTGGAGAGCCGGTGTATGGCATTGATCGACAGTATACACCCGCTTTGAGTGGTCAGGATGCTGATGGACACTCGGTCTTTTTACCAATCGAAGAAAGACGAGGAGATGTGGCTCGCGTGATCTTTTATATGTCTCTGCGTTGGGGGCTTGACATTCCCGACTATGAGGAAGAAAATCTGCGTGCATGGCATTTAGCCGATCCGGTTGATGCCTGGGAAATCGAAAGAAATCAAAGAATCCAAGATCTGCAAGGTAATCGTAACCCCTTTATTGATTGCCCTGACTTAGTCGAACTCATTGTTGATTTCACTTCACACAATTATGCGGAGCAAGAAGTTCTTTCGTTACCATAGGCTTCGAGTATAAATTACGAGTATACACTACAAGTATACACTACAAGTATACACTACGAGTATAAACACAGAGGATTAGACCAAAATGAGTGATTCAAAAGAAACATTAGGTGCTCAGACACAACCACATTATTTAGATGAAAGCTTAGCTGAATATCAAGCTCAGGTCGATAAGGTGAATGCCCGTTTTCCTGAGCGAAAACAGGAATTCACCACCGGTTCGGGAGATTCTATACAGCGCTTGTATACTCCTAAGGATCTAGAAGCTCAGCCCAATGCTTTTGATTATGAGCAAGATCTAGGATTTCCGGGCCAATATCCATTTACTCGTGGTGTACAGCCCACCATGTATCGAGGTCGCTTATGGACCATGCGTATGTATGCAGGCTTTGGTACTGCCGAAGAATCGAACGCACGATATAAATACTTGGTGTCACAGGGTTCAAGTGGCTTATCGGTCGCCTTTGATCTTCCTACCCAAATTGGCTATGACTCCGATCATGATTTAGCCGAAGGTGAAGTCGGTAAGGTTGGGGTAGCTATCGATTCTTTGGCGGATATGGAAGTTTTATTTGATGGGATTCCTCTTGATCAAGTCTCCACATCAATGACCATTAATGCTCCAGCATCTGTGCTTTTAGCAATGTATATTGCAGTGGGTGAAAAACAAGGTGTGCCGGCTTCAAAGCTTAGAGGCACCATTCAAAACGATATTCTCAAGGAGTATATCGCCCGAGGCACCTATATTTTTCCAACCGCTCCCTCAATGCGCTTAATCACTGATATCTTTGAGTACTGTGCCAGCGATGTTCCTTTGTGGAATACGATCTCTATTTCTGGCTATCATATCCGCGAAGCAGGCTCTACCGCGGCACAAGAGCTTGGGTTTACCATCGCTAATGGCGTAGCTTATGTAGAAGCAGCGCTTAAGGCAGGCTTGGATATTGACTTATTTGCGCCTCGCTTATCCTTCTTCTTTAATGCTCACAATGACTTTTTAGAGGAAATTGCTAAGTTTAGAGCAGCACGCCGTATTTGGGCACGTTTAATGAAAGAGCGTTTTGGCGCTAAAAATCCTAAGTCTTGGGCACTGAAGTTTCATACTCAAACCGGTGGTTCTACTTTAACAGCACAGCAACCCGATAACAATATAGTCCGCGTAGCCATACAGACCTTAGCTGCTGTTTTAGGTGGTACTCAATCTCTGCACACAAACTCCAAAGATGAGGCCTTAGCGCTTCCTACTGAATCGGCTGTACAAGTCGCCTTACGAACGCAGCAAATTGTTGCCCATGAATCCGGTGTCGCTAACACTGTGGATCCTTTAGCGGGTTCTTACTATATTGAGGCCAAGACAAGTGAGCTTGAAGAAGCGGCTCTTGCATATATCAAGCGTATCGATGACTTAGGCGGTTCTCCTAAGGCGATTGATGCTGGATATATCCAAGATGAAATCATGGACGCAGCCTATGACCATCAAAAACTTGTGGAATCTCAAGAACGTATTGTGGTTGGCATGAATAAGTATATCGTTGAAGAACCTCCTCCAAGCGGTCTTCTAAAGGTAGACTTAAGTGTGGGAGAGCGCCAAAAAGAAAAGATTGCCGCTATTAAGGCCAGTCGTAATCAAGAGCAAGTCACTGATTGTCTTACTGCCATTCGTCAGGCCTGCGAAGGCGAGGAGAATGTCATGCCTTTGATCTTGGAAGCGGTTAAAGCATATGCCACTTTAGGCGAAATCTGCGGTGTCATGCGGGAAGTATTTGGTGAGTATCAACAGAGTGTGAGCTTATAAAAGCGCTAAGGGTCATAAGTACAAGCAATCAAGAGAACGAATCAAGCATTTACCAAGAGAATGGCTAAGTGTACAAGGTGTAAAATATGAGTGAAGTAAAGCAAGCAAATCCGATTAGAGTTTTAGTCGCCAAACCCGGCCTAGATGGCCATGACCGAGGGGCTAAAATTGTGGCAAGAGCCCTGAGAGATGCGGGGATGGAAGTGATTTATACAGGGCTGAGACAAACCGCGGAGCAAATCGCCAATGCCGCCATTCAAGAGGATGTTGATGTGATTGCCTGTTCGATTTTATCAGGGGCACACAATACTCTTTTACCCAAGATTTATAAGCTTTTATGTGAGGAAGATGCACAAGAAGATATCTTATTTATTGCGGGTGGTGTGATTCCGGATGAGGATATACCGGGTCTGAAAGAGCAAGGCGTAGCCGAGATCTTTACGCCGGGTACACCTACCACAAGCATCATTGAGTATATACAAGATGCTGTCAAACGAGAGGGCAAGCTGTGAAAACAGCCCAATCACTAGGTCTTGCCCTTGATCAAGGACAGCGAAGAGCCGTAGCGCGTCTGATTACTTGGGCGGAACGCAATGACCCTAGAGCCTATCAGGTTTTAAGCGAGCGTTATGCTAATACTGGCCGTGCCTTTGTTTTGGGGGTCAGTGGTCCACCGGGGTCGGGAAAAAGTACCTTAACCGATGCTTTTATTCGACGGCTTAGAGCACAGGGACAGCGGGTCGGTGTGATTGCCGTTGATCCAACGAGTCCCTTTACCGGAGGCGCGGTTTTAGGTGATCGAGTACGTATGAATGAACATGCGACAGACCGAGAAGTCTTTATTAGAAGCATGGGCACTCGGGGCCATTTAGGAGGACTTTCAAAAGCGACCAGTGCGGCGATTTTAGCCCTGGATTTATATGGCTGTGATACCATTATTGTAGAAACGGTAGGTGTCGGCCAATCCGAAGTGGATGTCATGCGTGTCTGTGATTGTACCCTAATGGTGATGGTGCCCGGACTGGGTGATGAAATCCAAGCGATCAAGGCCGGAGTGATGGAAGTCGGGGATGTGTTTGTGGTCAATAAATCCGACTTAGCTGGGGCGCGTCGAACCGCTCGGGAATTAAGAGCCATGCTTGATTTAAATCATGGAGAATGGCGTCCTCCGGTAGAACAAATCATAGCCACTCAAGCTGAGGGTCTTGATGCGGCTTGGACGGCCATTGAGACTTTTATAAGCTTTAATGCCGAGGGGAATCGAGCTTATCAAAGACGGTTTGAAAGCGTAAAACATGAACTACTGGGTTTAATGCAAAGTGCAATCCTTGAAAAAGCAAGCCAATCCCAAGCACATGTGTTAAAAATTGATGAACTATGTGCACAGATCACTCGGCGTGAATTAGATCCTTATTCAGCCTTAAACCAAGTTTTAGCGATTCTTTTTAGTGCAACTCGCTGACTTAAACACTGTAGAGGAAACAGGAACATGAAGCTTAATCAAGTTTTATCAAAGGGATTGACCTTGATTTCTGCTCAGTTCAAGTTCTTGACCTTGCTCATCAGCCTAAGTAGCCTCATATTTAGCTTTGGGTGTATGCCGGAGCCTCAAGAAAGTGAGGGCACTTTATCGGTTTACCCGTGGAAGCAGGTCAGTAAGGACTTTCCTCATGTTTTGACCTTAGGCATTGTTCCACAACAGGCGCCATCGGCCCTTGAGCGACGTTGGGCCCCTTTGGTTGAGTACTTAGAAAAAGAGCTTGATCTTACAATTTACCTTAAGACCGCTTCATCTATTCCTACCTTTGAAGCGCGCTGTCGCGAGGGCCGTTATGATTTAGCCTACATGAATCCTTATCATTATGTCGCCTTTAGTGAAGCGACCGGTTATCGAGCCTTTGCCCGTCAAAAAGATAAGCGGATTAAAGGGATTATGGTGATGAGAAAGGATCGAGAGGATCAGTCACTTGCTTCGCTTGACCAGTCTAAGCTTGCCTTTCCCTCTCCGGCAGCTTTTGCAGCCTCTTTATTGACTAGAGCGCACTTAAAATCGATTAATGTAGCCTTTGAGCCGGTCTATGTTCGTTCTCATGATTCGGTATACAAGGCAGTGGCAGAAGGCTTGTACCCATCTGGCGGAGGAGTTAAGCGTACCTTTGCTTCCACTGATCCAAAGGTCAGAGAGCAACTCAAGATTGCATGGACCACCAAGGCTTTTACGCCACATGCTTTAGCTTCTCATCCTCGGGTGCCTCAGTTTATCATCAATAACATACAAGTCGCTTTGGCCAAACTTGATGCTAAAGCCAAGTTTCCCCACATCCTCAAGCCGATTAACTTTAATGGTTTTATTAAAGCCCAACATGAAGATTGGGATGATGTAAAAGCATTGGGTCTTACAGAACTTGCGCGAAAGAAGTAAACTCTATGACAAGCATAGATACACACTCAGAGATCGAAAAATTACCCGGCTTAAGAACTTATCTTTCAAGGGTTTTCTTGTTTGCAACCTTGTTCATTGGTGCGATGCTATTTTATTTGTCTTTTAACTCGCAAATCGAGCAGTTTGAGCATGAGCAAAAGGCTAGTTATCAGCGCATACAAAAGCTTTTATTGACCGCCGCTGAAGATGCCATTATTGCCGAAGACCTAAGTTTGCTCTCTAGCATTATCAAAGAACTTGGCGAAGGTGATCCAAGTATTGCCTTGTTACAAATTAGCAATGATGAGGGCCGAGTCATTGCTGAATGGAAAAGTGTACGCACCGAAACAAGTGATGTACTTAGACTGACCCCAGCCGTGGTACAGGTTAAAGGTCGAGCACAAGGCTCGATTGTACTCAATGCTGACCTGAGCCATCAAAGAGCTAAAATTAGAGCCTTTGTCTTAAAGGAATCTATTTTGGCTTCGCTGATGTTGCTGTTGCTTTTGGCCTTACAATTATACTTGGTAAACAAGATTGCCATCATTCCTATTCGTAACATAGAAGAACGACTCATCAAGGTCGCCGAAGGTGATTTAAGTGGACGTTTAAAGGCAGATGGGGCCTCAGAGTTTGCGCAACTATCTAACGCCTTGAATACGGTCACCGAAACTCTTTATCAGCAAAAGCTGTCTGAGGCCCAAGCCCGAGCAGAATTAGAGTCTCTTAATTCTGCATATGTACGTTTTGTTCCTGAAACCTTTTTAAATCTATTAGGTAAAGAGCATATTGTGTCAGTGCAGCTTGGTGATCATACACGTTCTAAGTTGACGATTATGTTCACTGATATTCGTTCTTTTACTCCCTTGGCCGAAAAGATGACCGCCGAGGAAACCTTTAAGTTTATTAATGACTATTTTGCTCACTTAGGGCCGATTGTTCGCCAATATCATGGGGTTATTGATAAATATATTGGTGATGCGATTATGGCCTTATTTGTGTCACCCAATGATGCCATTGATGCCGGTATTGCTATGCTAGAAACTTTGGCGGATTTTAATGCTCAGCGAGTTGGTGAAGATCCCATAAAAATGGGCATTGGCTTACATACTGGTGAAGTGATGTTGGGTACCATTGGTGAGCGTTTTCGTATGGAAGGTACAGTGATTGGCGATGTCGTTAATCTCGCCTCTCGCTTGGAAAGCTTAACGAAAAATTACGAAAAGCCGATTCTCATCTCTGAAGTCACTAAGCTTGAGGCTGAACATAATACAGAAGCCGGCCAAAACGACAACTATGTAGTGGCGTTTGTTGATGAGGTTTTAGCCAAGGGCAAAAGCACACCCACACGGGTCTACTCAGTAGAAGCACAGCCCCAACATGCTGAACGTATTAAGGAAAGTATTTCCGGGATTCGTGAGAGTATTTCCGGAGTTAAGTCGGGGATTAGTATACCGAGTTAAAGTGGGCTTGTTTACTTGGGTGAGGTGATTTGGGTGAGGTGATTTGCGTGTACTCGCTTATTTAGGCCAGCGCCCAATCCCACCCAAGTTATGAACCGCTTTAAAACCATTCTTGTTTAACATGGCCTTTGCTCTTGCCGATCGAGCCCCGCTTCGACAGTACACAACAATTGTTTTTTGTGGGTCTCCAAACTCTTTTAGACGCTGAGATACCTCACTGACCGGAATGTTAATCGCACCTTCGATATGCCCATGACTATATTCTTGAGGCGTACGTACATCGACTAAGAGCGCACCCTCTTTAACCATGGTTTTAACCTGTGCGGGATCCGCAAAATCAGCACGGGCCTTAAAGTTGACGACCAAAAGACCCGCAATGATAAGCAATGGAATGAAAGTTTTGGGAGCAAGAAGCTTACTGAGCATAATTTATAAACCTTTTATAATGAGTATTAGCGAAACTTATAGGGCAAAAGGGCAAAGCCTAGATCTTAAAGCGAGAAAGTTGCTTGATGACTAACGGCCCTTGTTTTACGCCAAGAGGAAGAGTGATAATAAAGGTAGTGCCAATGGATGGCTCGCTCTTTACCTTAATCTTACCCCCATGTCCCTCAATAATATTGTGGGCAATGTGTAAACCTAAACCGGTGCCCTCACCAATATCTTTAGTGGTAAAAAAGGGATCAAAAATGCGCTCAACCACCTCATGAGGAATCCCACCACAGCGATCTTCAAAGCATAAGTCAATGTAGGCTGAGCTATCAGGATGAGCTTGGGTGTAGATCTTCATACTTGAGGTCATTTGCTTACCCTTGGCCGCTTGTGCTGCATTCACGACTAGATTCATAAAGACCTGCTCTAATTGGCTAGGAATACATGATAAAGAACCGTGTTCTTCGACCTGCCTTTCGATTTGTAAGGTATGCTTCCATTTACTTTGGGTAATGACCAAAGCATTTTCCACCAAGACGGATAACTGAGCCTCACGAGTATTTTCAGTATCGGGATGAGCAAAGCTTTTGAGACTTGCAGTGATTTTCTGAATACGATCTAAGCCTTCTAAGCTTTCACGGATGAGGTTAGGTATATCCTCTTTGACCTCATCAAGTCCAATCTCATTTTCGATTTGCTTGGGGGCAATCGTTGGAGCAAGTTGTTGTTCTTGAGCATAGTCATGCCATGCGGTAAGAATCTCGAACAGGTCTTCAAAATAACGCCCCGCCTCTTTGGTATTGGTTTTAACAAAGCCCAAAGGATTATTGATTTCATGAGCCACACCAGCGGCTAAAATACCCAAAGATGCCATTTTTTCTGCACTGACTAACTGCTTACCCATGCGTTGGCGTTCTGTAACATCTTGGAAAAGGACTAAGGTTCGGTGATCATCACCTTCAAAAGGAGTTAAGCGCACATCAAAGGTGAAATCTCCTTTTTTAAGGTTAGGCAAAGAGTGGCTTTGTTGATGCTTGAGATGAGCGATGATCTCTTGTTCGGCCTCGGATTGTAAAAGCCCTTGTATGTGGTCACTATGACCAAAGATTTGTGCAAAGCGAGTATTGCTTTTTAAGATTTGGCCTTGCTCATCTACAACGATTAACGGGTCAGCTAAGGTATTGATCACCTGCTCACTAAAGCTTTGTAGTGAACTTAGGCTTTCAATCAGCTTCGCCGATTCCATCAGATAACCTGCATGACTCATCAGGGCTGATAAAAATGCGATTTCTTCCACTGAATAGGGTTGCTCTCCTAAGCGGCTAGTGACGTTAACTACCCCTAAAACTTGGCCCTTGACTAGAATAGGGACAGTCAGTGACATAGGAAGCTCTTTACCCCCTTTTAAGGCTTTTTCTCCATTGACTTCACCACCGTTTGCATCACGATATCTTTGGTGATTGGAGACAAAGATGGCTTCACCCTTTTCTGCACAGCGACCGGCAATACCTTCGCCTATTTTAGGTCGAGCTTGGGCGACAATTTCTGGTGGTATACCGTGCGCAGCAATCATTTGTAAGTAGCCTTGATCGGCAAAGACTCTTAAGATGGAGACACGCTCACTATTAAGTTCCTTGGCCACAATTTCGACCAATCTTTGAAAGATTTGGCCCTCATCATGAAGTTCACTCAAGGCCTTACTTCCAATTTCAAGAGCTTCTACCCTTTGCTGACTTGCTGATAGCTGATCTTTGAGTTGCTGTCTTTCTCGCCAAAGTGAGCCAAGCTTGAAAAGACGGAGAATTTCCAACTCTTGAGCTGTACTTGAAATATAGTCATCAGCTAATGATAAGCTATGATCTGCTGCTCCCGATTCAACAACCGCCACTCGCATTAAGCGATGCTCTTGAGATAAGGTTTTCACGTTGTCAAGGCTAGCAACAGAACACAGAAGTAAGTCAGCGGTTTGATAGTCATCACAAAGCTCGAAACAGCTCTGTCCAGAGGTAGATGATAACCAAGCAGGAACCGATTGCTCATAAAGATAGATTTTAAGCATTTCTGCTGTGCTAGATCGCATAATTAAGTTCCTGATATGGTGTGTGAGTTAGAAGAAAAGTTTGGCGAATTGATCGTGGTTTACTTACTGTCCTTGGGAAAGTCGCCACATTCTTAAAACATCATTACCCAAGGCAAAAAGGATAAGGCAAAGAATCATAAGAACACCCACTGTTTGTATATAGCCACGAATTCTTGAGGGTAAAGGCCGACCGGTAATCATTTCTAAGCTTGCAAAAAGAATATGCCCACCATCCAGACCGGGAATCGGAACAAGATTAAGTAGAGCAATACTTAAACTAATTAAGACCATGAGATTAATAAAAGAGATCCATCCGGCTTCGGCTTGCTGACCGGCAATATAAAAAATAGTAATAGGCCCACTGAGTTGAGTCGGACTGACTTGACCAGAAAATAAACCGGTAAGTGAGTGGATAGAGCGGGTTAGCTCATTAGACACCTGCTTACTAGCCTGTGCCCATGAGAAGGCCAAGCGTTGTTGATTTTCTGTTTGCTGAGGTGGCAGCATTGCTTTTACTTTAGAAAGGCCCGAAAGGGTAAAGCCGAGTTGCCAAAACTTGACTTCCCCGGCAAGCGGGTCTCGGTGGCTTTCTTCTCTGAGAGTGAGTTGTACAGTTTGCTGTTGGCCCTTGCGAAGAATATTGAGTTCTTTACTCTGTTCCGGATGATAGCGGAGACGTTGTTCAAAAAATACAGCAAGAGAATGTTGGGCTTGGTCTACAGCTAATAAACAATCTCCAACTTTTAGTACTTCAGCCGCGGCACTTTTGGGATCGATGGAAGAAATACAGGCCCCACCTTGCCTAAGACCTAAGGCCTGTAAGCTTAACTGAGCAAGCTCTTGTTCTTGTTGGCTAGCACTGAGGTTTTGCTTGGCAACAAGACTTTGAATCTTTTGCTTAAGTGCATTCATGGAAATCTTGAGTTCAAAGTTTTGACGTTGTCGTAAGAACTTAAAGTTTTTATCCAATATTTTTAAGCGCTCTACGGTGAGAGTAAGCTCTGTGTCAGCCGACGAATTAGGTGTGTTTGATGTGGCTTTTAAAGTAGCGATGACTTGACCCAAAAACTGAGTATGTCCTTCTACCTCAGTATCATTCACCTTGATCACTCGATCAAAGTTTTGTCCACCCGCTTTGGCAAACAATGATTCATCAGCTTGAATGACATAATCAGCGGCGAGTAAAGCTGGTTGAAAGCCAATCCGAGGTGGACGTTGATCATAATGTGCAAAGGCTTCGGTTGAGGGCACAAGCTCGGGTTGTAGCTCAACACTTAAGGCTTGGTCTGTGTAGGGACGTTTAACCTTAACTTGTAATGGGGGGGTACCTTGTTTATAGGCATTGACCTTTTCTTGGATTTGCCAAAAGGCATAGACTTTTTCACCATCGATTTCAAGAATCTGATCACCGTCTCTGAGTCCGGCTTTATACGCCGGTAAGCCTTCGTCTACCGCGCCCATTTGGTTATCGATGACTTGATCGTAACGTTCAGCTAAAAAGAAAACGGGGGGAAGTAAAGCAAAGGGTAAGATCAGGTTCATGGCCGGACCAGCAAAGAAGATTAAAACCCTCATCCAAGCCGGTTTATCCTGTAGCGCTCGACCTTGATCAGGATCGACTGTGCTCTGCTCTTCTTGATGAGGATCTAGCTCTGCTTCGGGCTCACCAAACTCTCGTTCCATACCATGTAGACGGACATAACCGCCCAAGGGTAAAAGAGCAATGCGATATTCGGTTTCACCGATGGTCTTTGATAAAATCGCCTGTCCAAAGCCAATCGAAAAGGTATGTACCTTCACTCCACAAAGTTTAGCAACAATATAATGACCAAACTCATGGGCTGTGATCAAAACACCAATGAGAACAATGAAAGCAATTAGACTCGTCATTAACTATTCTTTCTATTAGCCCAGGCGAATCATCAAATATAAATAAAGAGCGGGTGCCACAAAAAGCAGGGCATCAATTCGATCTAAAACACCACCATGACCGGGAATTAAAGTACCGCTGTCTTTGACTCCTGCTGAACGTTTCATCATTGATTCAAAAAGGTCACCGGCTACACCTAAGCTAACGCCGATAAAACCGAGCAGAATACAATCTAAGCTATTGAGTGAAGCGCAGGCGGTAAATTGACTTTGAGCAAGAAAGGCACCACCGGTACCCAATGCCACGCCACCCAAATAACCTTCCCAGGTTTTTTTGGGACTCAGTTGTGGGGCTAAACGCTTTTCGCCAAAGAGCTTTCCGCCCATAGCACGGCCGGCAAAGTAGCCACCAGTATCACCGCCAAAGGTGATGAGCATTGACAATAAAACCCAAGCCCAGCCCTGTTCTAAATCAAGCAATCTTAAGCCCAAAATACCAGGTAAGGTTGCTCCCAAATATAAAAGACCTAAGCCGTCTAAGCCTACCCGATGGGCGCTTTTTGGTAGAGGCAGGGGATGACGTAAGTGCTTAGCCGCTATCAGTAAAAAGCATACGGCCCATGCTGAAATCATTATAGGTGCGTGTAGATTTGCATTGTCTACAAATTGCGCAACTAAGGGACTTAATGCTAAAACGGCTGTGAGTAACCCTATAAATAAGCGATGCGTTAAGGCACTTTCAGGATTGGCCATACGTTGGTATTCATCTTGCCCAATAAAGGCCACTACTGCGATAAAGGCCGCAAAGTAATGCCATGAACACATGAAAAGTAGGGCAAAGACAGATACGCCCATCACAATGCCTGAAATAATACGGGTAAGCATGATGTATCTTTCCGCTTAAAAGCTTGTGATTCAAATACTTTTAAGCTTGATTTAGGAGGAAGTAATCTTTTGGGTTTTAGCGTCAATTTGAGCACTGGTGAGCCCAAAACGTCGTTCTCGAGAGGCAAAGCGAAGACAGACATCTCGGAGTGCTTCTTCATTAAACATGGGCCAAGGGATATCCAAGAAATCAAACTCGGCATACGCACATTGCCATAATAGAAAATTGCTTAACCTTTGTTCACCACTCGTACGAATAATAAGGTCGGGTGCCGGTTGATCCGGAGCATATAAATGCGCTTGTATGGTTTCATCTGTGATGTCGCTAGGTGAGAGCTGTCCTTGCTGTACTTTTTGAGCAATCTTTTGAGTTGCTTTTACGATTTCTTCTCGACCACCATAGCTTAAAGCAAGAGTTAAGGTCATCCCTTGGGCTTGGGCACTTTCTTTGATCAATGCTTGTAGAGGCGTGCGTACCCAAAAGGGTAATTTACTCAGATTGCCAATGGCTCTTAACCTAATTCGATGCTCAAGGATTTCACTGCGTTGCTCTCGTAAGTATTGGTCCAAAAGCTTCATTAAAGCTTTGATTTCAGACTTGGGACGTCCCCAATTTTGCTCACTAAAGGCATAAAGTGTCAGATGCTTAATCCCCCAACGCCGACAAGTTCTGACAATGGTGTTGACCACCTCGGAGCCGACCTTATGGCCCTCTTCGCGCGGGGCACCTTGTTCCTGAGCCCAGCGCCCATTACCATCCATAATAATTGCAAGATGCTGCGGTAGCAAATCGACAGAGACAGGCGCTATACTGTGGTCTTGACGTGGTGTAAGCAATGGGTTCTCGGAATAGACTGAATGACTCATGGAGCCAATTGTTGTTGAATGACTGCATCGATCTCTGGTTCTCGGCAAGCAAGCTCAAGAAGCTTTTGATAGCCATGAATACTTGCTTTGAGATCTGGATTATTAGGCTCTCGTTGGCAGATTGAAAGCATCAACTCATAGGCAGGCTTAAGTAAACCACGATTACGCCAATTTAAGGCTTGTGCAAGTGCGAGTTGGGTTTCTTGCTGATTTGAACTCTTTAAAATAGATGCTTTTTGAGCTTCTAACTTATAGTCCCAACGTGTGCTCCCCAAAGATAAAGCCGAGTCATACAGTGGCCTTTGTAAGGGATCGCTTAAAATTCTATAAGCTTCCAAAACCCTTTTGTAAATCAAGTTTACTCGCTCATAAACCGGTGGGTGACTTTGCTTGATGCGTCGGTGACGATCTGGATGTAGCATGAGAGAGCGTTGATGAAAGCGACTTTGAATATCTTCTAATGAGCAGTCAATGTTGAGCTCAAGAAGTTGATAATAGGTCAGTGAGTCAAAGCGAGCCCAAACTCGATCTAGGCCTCCGGCCACTTGAGGTGGTAGCACTTGATAGTTGCTAATGGGTGCTCTTTTGTCACCAATGCTTTGTATCTGCTGACTTAATACATTAAAATCAAATGGATAGGGTAAATAAGCATCAATGCCCAAGCCTCTAAGCTTTTGTTGAGTTGTGGCATTGCCCTGACCGATCACTAATATGCCCCAAAAGGCTTGTTCCGACGCCTTTCTAATTTGCTCTATAGCTTGCTCTGTCGCTGTTCCCTCATCAAAAATTAACCAAATCCCCCCTAAACGCAGTGGATACTTAGCAATATCAGACCATTGGGCACCGGAAGTAAAGCTGGCACAGGTTCTAGAAAGAGCGCTAGACAGCATCGTTCTTTGGCGTTCATCAGGATGAAGCAGGGCAATATGTGCTGTGGAATTCGCTGGGCTAGATTGACTCATGGGATTTTACTTTTTGAGGTTTAATTTCTAAGGGATTTAATAGGTTTAGCTTTTTGATACACTAAGGGGTAAGCAGACTCAATCTCATAAATACTTTCTGCGTATACTGCGCACACGGACAAGTGAGCTATTTGGTGAGTTCAACCGCACCTACACCGCTTGCATCAAGGCGTTCTTTCATTTGAGATACGTTTTCTTCACTGTAGCCAGTGGATACTTTGACGCGAGTTTCATGGGCAAGTCCGGTATCTAAGTCTTTAGCTTTAACCGATACCAAACCATCGGTATCCACTTCGAAGATGACTTCAATCTTCACCTCACCTCGAGGCGCCGGACGAATACCGATCAACTCTAACTCTCCAAGTTTGACATTGTCGTTCGCTACACGGCTTTCGCCTTGGAAAACTTGGATTTTAACCACGGTTTGTTGATCGACTGTGGTGGTAAAGACCTTTGATTCTTCGCAGGGAACAGCGGTATTCTTTTTGATCAGCACTTCGCAAATCCCTTGTACAGTCATAATACCGATCGACACCGGTGTCACATCAAGAAGCAAAGGATTATGCTTGAGTTGCTCAACCGAGAAAGGAGCACCAAGCATCGCACCTTGAATGGCGGCGCCAACAGCAACAACTTCATCGGGGTCAATATCGGTACGAGGGGCCTTACCAAAGTAATCTTCAACCATAGATTTGACTAAAGGCACTCGGGTAGAACCACCTACCAAAATTACATCATCAATCTCCTTGGCATCAAAGGGCACTCTAGAAAAAGCTTCATCACAAATCGTAAAAGAACGATCGATAATGTCAGAGCATTGCTTTTTAAAGAGTTCTCGACTCATCACCAAATTGAGCTCAACCGGTTCAGGATATTCAAGCAAGCGAATCTGCTGACTCAGTTTAAACTTATCTCGAACACTCAGGCCCTTTTTGACCAATTCGGCAATGTGCTTGATTTGGCCACGTAAATGCGGTTGCTTTTCGATGCTGAAGTCATAGTGATTTTGCAGATAAATTAAGATAACTCGCGTCAGACGGTTATCAAAGTCGTCCCCGCCCAAGTAAGTGTCACCGGCGGTTGACTTGACCTCAAAGACATTTCCTGATGCCTGTAAAACTGTCATATCAAAAGTGCCACCACCAAGATCATAAATCGCCAATTTGGCATCTAAGCCCTTACCGTAACCGTAAGCCAAAGCTGCCGCCGTTGGTTCATTAAGAATTCGTAAAACCTCTAAGCCGGCTAGCTCACCAGCTAGCTTGGTCATTTGTCTTTGGCTGTCATTAAAGTTGGCGGGCACTGTGATGACAGCTTGGTTCACTTCAACGCCTAAATACTGCTCAGCAAGGTCTTTCATACGGTGCAAGACTAATGCGGAGATTTCAGGTAAGGCAAAGGCCTCTCCTCGGATTTCAATCATGGAGTTTTGATCTTCGCCCTTGATGACTTTATATGGTAGCTGGGCTCGTAGCTTACGTGCTTCCTTGCTATCAAAGGGATATCCGATAAAACGCTTGGCTGAAAATATGGTGTTTCTCGGGTCGGCAACTAACTCTCGTTGCGCTTCATTGCCAATCACCAAAGAGCCATCTTCCATAAAGGATACAATCGAGGATTGAATACGTCGGCCCTGCTCATCTGGAATGACTACAACTTGACTGTCGATCATAACAGCGACACAGGAATTAGTTGTTCCAAGATCAATGCCAACTACGATTTCTTCGCTCAAGCTGAACTCCTTTTAGCAGGCACAAGTTAATAAGGCATCACAAGTGCAAGAAAGACTGTTTTTTAATCAGCTGATACTAGCAAAATCTTGAAGAAAGGCAAGCCTTAGCAAGCTTTCAGGCTTGAGTAGAATGTACCGAGTTTAAAATGCGCGTAAATGAACGAGAGGCCCTTGTTTATTCAATGCCTGAAATCCTTAAACCGATCGACAAATAGGCTTCTTCACCACCACCGGCCTGGTATCTAACTCTCATGGTATCAATGTTGATGTAAGGCGCTCGCTCGGGGGTATTGGAAACAACATATACACAAGATTCATTGGGATCCAAAATGAGTTCACTATGACATGTCGATGTTGGTTCAATCGTCACAGGCACATCCATGACCATTCCATCCGGATCTAATATACCCATAGGGGTGAGTTGGCTTGCAGGGGCTGTGCCTACATTTTGAATCTCAATATCTAGCATGGCGGTTTCGCCAACACCCGAAGCCAAGCGATAGCCACCAGAAGGTGGATTAACCAATTCTAATTGAGCTGGCGTTTCACCAATAATATGAATCCCCATCACTAACTCGTCATCACTGATGCCGTTAAAATAATCAACGATCAAGTGATCAATATTAATGCCACGATTGAGCGTCTTGGAAATATTGAACTCACAGGTTTCATTAGGATAAAGAGCCTCGCGTTTTAAGCAGGAACTGTTGGCATCTAAGTCGACCGGAAGCGCACGTGGATTAAAGTCAGGATCGGGAATCGTAGAAAGCCCAAGTTGAGTGGCCGGTCCGCTTCCAGTATTGCGAACAACAATTGTTTCACTGACCGATTCTCCAATCACTCCACTCAATTCAAAATGACCTGCCGCAGGTAAATTACTGACTTCAAGTATGGCCGGTGCATCACCATGAGATCTAATGCCTATCCCAAATTGAGTTTCTTCGGCGCCATTATGGTAGTGAACAATAAAAGAATCTATATTATAGGACAGCGTCAGCTCCTTAAATAAAAGCAAATCACAGCTTTCGCCGGCCGGCAAAGAATCTTGAGTTAAACAACTACTTTCAGCCTCATTGATCATAAAAGGCAGTGGCATTTCTTGGCCATCGGGATCATCAATGCCGGTTAAATAGATCTCGCTTGCATCAGCGACCCCTGTATTGACCAAGCGTACGGTTAATTCGTCGATTTCTAAGGCTGGCCCGCTAAACTCAAAATATCCGTTCATGGGTAGATTATCTACTTCAAGTATGGCGGGGGTTTCTCCAATCGACAGTATGTTTAGATCAAGAATCTTTTCTTGCTCAGCCACAGAGTATAAAAGCTTGATTTGAAAGGACTTGGTCCCTAACTCCGGTTGATGATGAATCACCAAAGAACAACTTTGCCCAGCTTGTAATAACTCCTGTACTAAGCAACTTGAAAGCTCGGTATCAAGGTTAAGCTCTGTGTTATTCTCATCTAAAATCTCAGCAGGCGTTGCCGTACCAATCACCACATCTAACTCATTGGGATTGGCAATCATAATTAAATGACTTTTAGGCTCATTCGCCTGTGATTTAAGCTCTATCATCCCGTTTTCGGATAAATCAACAACCTGCAAGGGGCTAATCATCGTCTCAACAATGGTTAGAATATCCGTATCTTCCTCTTCTTCGGGACTATCTTTAGTTCCTAACTCCATGCCAGTTACATTGCCGTTGTTTGCACCAATCCCATCTTCTGATGCTTGACAGCCATAAAACATCAGGAAATAGCTTATGAAGCAGAGTAGGGGGATGAGTTTTTTTGGAAACTTGGCGATCATTTTAATTAACCTTTAGTTTTTTGAAATAGATACTCTTTAAAAGACACTTTAAAAGACACAGCCTTTTTTTTAAATATTCTTTTAGTTTAATGTTTAATGATTCTAAACACACCTCTTCCATGC
>CAKZRU010000083.1 GCA_937146725.1 uncultured Myxococcales bacterium | reverse complement strand
CAGCATATCGCGTGTATGTAACCCCGTGGTTTCGGGTCAGATCGCTTAGGATTCGATCTAAACTAATCAGACACAGATTCAATAGATAACCCGATGCAGGACTACCCTGGGGCAAAGCACCTTTGTGAGTGAGTAATTCAACAAGAATAGTCCACAAAAGCTTGCGTTCTTCTTCGCTCAGGGCCGGTCCTAAATGCTTAATTGAATGTCCAAGATGCCTTTTTAGGGTATGAAGTACCCGCGCTTTCTTGATCGACGGAAAAGCATCTTTGAGGTCTAGGTTAAAAATAGATTTTGAGGCCAAATGTGGTCTAGCATTGGTCACGATTGACCGTTGTGGCACAAAACCATGAGCACAAGCAGAGACCGGACACTGATAAAGTAAGCGCCACAAAATTGAGGTTTGCACCAGTTTTAATTGCTCACAAGGTGCATGAATCTCACGAAAAGATCCATTACCTTTAGCTAAGCGAAATTGCTGATAGGCTTGCCCCTTTTTAACCAACTGGACCGCCTCGTATAATGCCTTGGGTGAAAGATCTAGCCAAACAGAAAGACAGTCTAAAACTCGATGTCCACCTCTTGTGACAATTTGCTTATAATAAGCGGGTTGTTGATCTGACCAGCCTTGAGCAGGGTGACGATTTAACCATGGTGTATTAGACAAAAAGCGAGGAGTCTGAGAGTAAACCTGCTTGGTAAAACTGATTACACTCTGCGCTGTATATGCATGAGCCCCATGACCCAAAAGCTTGTTTAATCTTTCTTGTAAGTTACGACTAAATGATAAACGGCTATTCTTTACCCTTACTTTCAGTCCACAAATCGTGACAGAATCAACGTTAGAGAATGGTCCACTTAAGTTGCGGTGAATCACTTTTTTACGATGATTAAGATCAAAGTCAGCTTTGATTACAGCTTGTTCAAAACGTTTTATAAGCTCATCAGGGATTTCCACTGAAGCACTAATGGTGATATCATCGATAAATCTCGTATATCTTAACTCAAGCTGTGGGTAATCCTTAATGATCCTGTAAATCATTCGGTCCAATTTAGCACAGGCTAAGTTTAACAAGGCAGCAGATGTACTTGCACCTTGAGGCAAGGACCAGTTTCCCTGAGTATTGGGAATGGTTGATAGTATAGCCAATGCATTCGCAAAAGCCGCTCTTTTAGAATACAGAGGTGGCTTACTCCTAGGCGACCTTAAGTTTAAGATCGGTAAAAGCTTTTTTAGGTGGGTGTAATAAAGATTAAATACGTCTTTAAAGCTCACCGAGGGGTAAGCATCTTTTATATCGAGCTTAATAAACTCATCACTTCGATGTAAGTGCGGCGTAGCATTGGTAACTAAAGATCGGTGAGGTTGGCCTCCGTGGGTCGCCGCACTCATTGGACTCGCATACAAAATGGTAGATAAGATTCTTTTTTGAATCTCTTTTAGAGGAGACTTCGCAGCCTGAATATAACGATCTTTGCTCGGCGTTGTTAAAGTAAACGCATTATATGCTTGATTGTTTTCTATATCTTTAAAAGTACTTTGAAGAATCTCTTTAGGTATCGAGAACAGTTGCGATAAGCGAAGGATAACCCATGGCTCTACCTTAAAGTCAGGAGATTTGGGCCTAAGAAACCTAAAGTGCCCTTGAGCTGAATTTTGGCTTACGAGTAGATTTAAATGTGATCTAACCTGTGTCGTTCTGTTGGAGAGCTTTTGGTCTTTGATCGCCGGTAAAGAGCTAAAGCCCTCGGCCAAATGATGTTTCGAATATCTTTTTTTAGAATCTTCTGCCTGTAGCATGTCAAGTGCACTAAGACTCGATGAAACATAAGGGCTAGCAACTTTCTTTTGGGCTGACTGACCCGAAGGGGCTTGGACCTGCTGCTTAGCTTGTACACTTTGGGCTGACTCTGCAGCCGTAGGCAATAATGAGGAAGCTGTAGTAGAGCGAAAGGGAGAGGGAGAGGGAGCGGGAAAAGGAGAAACCGGAGCGGGATTCGCCTCCGGAGTATACGTAGGAGCAGGCGGAGGCGTTGGCTGAGTTGGTAAAGGAGGAGGGGTAACTTGTTCTAATTGATCTACAAGTTGCTGAACTTCCTTGACCTGATTCCAAATCACCCAGTTCGTGGCTTGTGGCCACCATAAAAGTAATTTTTTATCTTCATTAATGACAAGTTTTGCGGCTTCTTGTGCACTCAATGGACCAAGTGTTTGGCCTTTTGAGTTAGCATGGTACTTTTTGGGTGCTTCAGTCAACAACTCCAATAGTTCTTGGGCTGTACCACGCGTACTTGGCATAGCTGCATTGGTAATCTTTGCCAGAATACTGACCCATTTCCCCTTGCTTACTTGAGCGCCCAAACACTCACCTAGGATTATACCTAAAGCAAAAATATCTGCACTGTGATCTACTCGGCGGCCACCTAACTGTTCTGGAGGCGCATAGCCAGCTGTTGCCATCTGCGTTTGGCCTGTGCTCTGTCCCTCTTGATGCGCAATCCCAAAATCGATCAACACTGGTGATCCATCGGATTTAAGCATGATGTTTTCAGGTTTAATATCCCGATGTATTAAGTGCTGAGCATGGCAAGCAACCAGACCTGAAGTAAGCTTTATAGCTAAATTTAACACTTCTTTTTCGCTAAGTTGCTCCCTATTTAATTTAACTCTCAAGCTTGAGCCCTGAATAAAGGGCATCACAAAGTACCAAGTGCCTTGTCGGTCACAGCCCCAATCCAAGATCGGCACAACTGCTGGGTGATTTACCTTGTCCAAGGCATCGATTTCTGACTGAAAGCGACTTACAAACTGCTCATCGGAACCGAGTTCGGCATTCATTAGCTTAATGGCGCCCTCTTGGCCCCTACGGTTTTTGGCTCGCCATACCGATCCCATTCCTCCTCGGCCTAGCAAAGCACTTAGAGTCCACCCCCGATCACCGATTTGATCACCCTCTTTATAACGCTTGGTACTCGTTGGATTAGATGCGGATGAGTTTGAAATAGGTAACTTAGCTCTCATCCCTGACCGAGCTTGCGTGAGTTTGGTCAAGCTTTGTCGGGCACGCTGAAGTCTGGGGTGATTGGCACCAGGTCCTGCAATGGTTCTGGCGATTTGTTCGGCACCCGCAAAGTCTTTTTGCGCCGCCTTTAGCGCCATTTGATTCACCCGATAGGTATTCCCATTAGGTGAAATTGCTTCCATTTCCGCTAAGGCTTGTTCTGCACCGCTAAGGTCACCGTTCAACAAGGCACTTTGGAACTTACCCAAAGCAGCCAAAAACACAGTAACATTTGCGCCAAGGATCCCCTCACTCGCTAAAGGTGCATTAAAGACCAAAGCTGCATCAATGCTGTCTTGCACTTGTACTAACATGTCACCTTGCAAGGCTTGTTTTTGGAGCATCTCTGCTTGTTGTCGCTTCACGCTCTCTAGCTCGGGTGCCAAGGCTCGTACTTCGTCACGTAGGCTTGAAAATTGCAATTCAAGGGCGCTGTTGATCATGGCTTCCAAGGCTTGCGGAGGCGTACCAAAGCTCGCCATTTGCGACATTTGGGTCATCATGCCAGCCAACTGACCTCCCAAATGCCCCAAAATTACCTCAAGTTGAACCACATCAGCCCCTAGTTGCTCTAAGGTATTCTGGAGCGCTTCATCATTCACCTCGGCCATTTTATCAACACTGTAATCACACAATGCTTCCACTGCACTCACCACCAAAGGCGCCCCTGGGATCAAAGCATGCGCAGCTATTTTAGCAACCGCTCCCACTTCGCTTCCATGCTTTGTGACTAAGTTTTTGGCTTTAGTTTTAAGGCTTTCCCACATGCTTCAACTCACTTTTGAGCAGTACTTTGATAGGTCAATTTACAGCTCACTTTAATCACTTGCCCCAAAGCGCTTTGAGTTCCCAAGCGATTGAGGAATAGGTAAAATAAGCGTGTTGCAAAATATATCAGCATACTAATCAATAATCAAACAGTGTCTGTTATCATAACACTTATGGCGTTGGTGCATAAGTCTATCGAATAATATAAGATGAGTGCTGAGGAGTAAACACATGACTCAGCCACACCACCGGAATAGACATCCCAAGTACCGAAAGAAATATAAAATACACAACTGGCAGTCTTATGAGCGATCTTTAATCAAACGTGGAGACCTCACTTTATGGCTTTCAGAAGACGTCATTGAATCTTGGAATAGCGACCTAGGTCAGAGACTAGGTAGGCCCAAGCTTTACTCAGACCTAGCCATTGAAACGGCACTTACTTTAAGGCTCCTTTTTAAGCTACCACTTAGACAAACAGAGGGCT
>CAKZRU010000082.1 GCA_937146725.1 uncultured Myxococcales bacterium | reverse complement strand
CCATCTACAACATTACCATCATCACAGGTTTCACCAAAGGCTGCATCAATTTCTCGGTTACCACAGCGTGGTGAGCCAGCAACGCGGAAACCAACAAAGGGCTTTAAATATCTATAGAAAAGAGGAGTTCGATTACTTGTATTCAAGAGTCTCAGTGGATCTAAGAAAGTTCCACCGCGATGTACTTTGTAAAGGTTAGTTCCAAGTGTATTAGGGCTACCATCAGTAGGCATTGATGAATAATTACGGTTGTATGCACCTAATACCCATTCGCCAACATTACCGGTCATATCACATAATGAGTCAGCAGTATCACCATTTGGCGCATCAGGAGTATCGGCAAATGTTGTAGAATATGCACACACTGGAGTAGTTTGGCCTACACCACAGTCGGCAACATTTGCAAACGAACATAAGTCATCGGTTTCATTTCCCCAAGCAAGCAAATTCGCTTGTCCTTGGCTTCGCGCAGCATATTCCCATTCTGATTCAGTAGGTAGTCGAATATCGATGTCGGGTAATTGTTCATTAAGCCAGTTTGAATAGATCACTGCTTGCTCATGTGTTACACAGTTCATAGGGTGATTTAAACGCCCCTCAACACCGTAGTTACAACCCGATATAATTCTTGGTTGTTGACAAGCACCAGCATCAACACAAAGTTTATATTGAGCAACGGTAACTTCAGCTCGACTCATCACAAAAATACCAACATTAACTAATGTATCAGGATTAGTGGTACTTGCAGAAGACATTTCACCCATGAGGAATGGGCCACCATTGAAACTGACAAAGCTAAACTCAGTGCTGACTTGACACTGATGACAACCGTCACCATTCACATCGTTTGCATCATCACAATTCTCATAACCGGCTTCGCCTTCAGCGATATCAGTACGAGTAATTCTATCGCCACAAATGGCTTCTTGGCAGGTGTCTGTACATGAGTCAGTGGCGATTGTATTTCCATCATCACATTCTTCACCAAACTCAACAACACCATTGCCACAGACAGGTAAGAGACAATCGTTATTACAAGCATCATCGTTGATGTCATTACCATCATCACATTCTTCAACGCCGTCTAAAACAAACCCATCACCACAAGTATTTAACTCACAGGTATTTAAGCAATCATCATTATTAGATAGATTACCATCGTCACAGGCTTCTCCAAGGCGAGCAATCCCATTACCACACACTTCTTGTACCATGGTGATTCTTTCACCATTGGCTAATGAAAGTGAGTCGGGTTGGCCATCTCCGTTGAAGTCACCAAAGGCCAAAAGCGCCGAACTTAAAGAAACAGGTTGTTCGCACAAATCTCCTGTTGCAACGAGTGTTGTTGGATTGATTGGAGTGATCGATAGATTGACTGTTGCTGAACCTTCTTCTACATTAAATATACTATTTGAGCTAAGTGCCAAGAAATAGGTTCCAGGCGCAACATCATCCATAGATATAGTATAACCTCCGGCGCCGCTATTGTCACAAGCGATTACTTCTCCATTGTTACAGCCTGATGCTGATAGAACATAAATATATGAATCAAAGTTTGCGGTATTAGAGTTAGCACTAATCTCGACCTTACTTCTTTGCTCAACAGTGAAGCTTACCATCTTCTCTGCTGTATTCATCAAGAAGCCGGCACCCTGACAAGACAGTGAAAACTCGTTAGTTTCACCAACTGAGTTCATGGTAAATGAGCCAGCTTCAACTGTCACAATATTCGTTTTGTTACCGCAAGAATCAGCGCTTTCACTCCCATTACTTGGCAAGAAACATGCTGAGTCATCAGTGTCTACCGCACCATCGCCATCGTTATCGATACCATCGGCACACTCAGGTGCTTGGGCAGGCTGACTCTCGTCATTATCATTTGAGCCTTCACAACCAAAGTCATTTAAATCAATGAGTCCGTCAGCATCATTATCGTTACCATCATTACATTGAGTAATGCGGTAATTGATAAAGTTTACAATGACAGGACCATTGGCATTTTCTCCTGAGACTTGGATGTCGACATCCCCATCTCCATCTACATCTCTAGGATAAACTTCCCCTACTGTTGTGAAAGAGCCTTCTGTGCTAAGATCTCTGACCTCAGTAAAGATCATTCCACTTCGAGTGAAAACTTTGCCACTTTCACTTTGCACATATTCATCTGTATCATCTCCATCACCATCTAAGTCGATTGGGGTGAGCTTACCTTGACTATTGACTAAGCAATTCTCAGGGGCTTGACCTTGGTTAGATGAAAGACGTGCGACGGTACAGCCACCAACTTGTGTTGAGACAATATCGGGTAGACCATCATCATCGAGCTCAATTAAGGTAAAGGCTCTTTCAACAGGACCAACACCCGACTGTTGCAGTGTGATTGCTTCAGCAGCATAGACACCATCAACTGTTTGGAGGATTTGGACAACGCCCTCGGCAGCATTGAAAGTGACAATATCATTATCACCATCTCCGTCCATATCACCAATAGCGACTGAACCGCTATTAGGGATCTGTAAAGTTTCGGAACTTGGGAAGCCACCTTGACCGTTACCAAAGTCGACAATCATTGTGCCGTTGGTTGGGTCTAGCCATAAGGCATCAAGATGGCCGTCAGTATTTAGATCACCAAGAGCAACACCAGTAAAACTAGGTTCAATCGGTGTACCCGACGAGTCAAAAGTCGCCTGACTTGGGCAGGCGTTTTGGGCAAAACTTGGTGCGGTAATAAGTAACCAAATTGAGCCCAATAATAATGGGGGTATTTTTCTTAACATGAGAATCTCACAGGGGGATGACGGTGAGTTAGAGTTATGTCAAAGTAAAACTTTGAAAATGTAAGATAGTGTATGATTGTGTAAGTGTACATCGGGGGCTTTAGTACCCTTTTTAAATAGTAAAGGGCGACCAAAGGCCGCCCTTCTAGAGGCTGGATCATAGACCCATTACTCTTGAGGGGAGGCCCCTCACACTTGAAACGTTAAAACTATTGCAAGAGTGAAAGAACAACCTGACCAGACTGTGACATTTGAGCGAGCATGCTCACTGCTGCCTGTTGCTTAATTTGGTGTGAAGCCAATTGAGCGGTTTCTTGAGCAAAGTCAGCATCTTTGATTCGACTGGAGGCCGCTGAAAGATTTTCTGCTGTTTGAGAAAGGTTACTAATGGTTGACTCAGTTCGGTTTTGTAGAGCACCTAGCTGTGATCGTTCTGAGCTGATTTGTTCCAAAGCTAGATCAATGACATCAAGTGCACTAATGGCACCTTGGTGAGTTGTCAAATCGATTGTACCCACTGTTGCTTCGCGATTTGTACCAAGTACGTAAGGCTCGGCAAGTATTGCTGGATCACCAACAGCTTCAAGGATACCTCCAATTGAATTATTAAAGGTTGATGGATCAGTGACTTCAATTTCAAAAGTTTCATTTGCTTGCAGAGTGATTTCACCACCATAGGCAAATGCTCCATCAACTCCAGATGCTAAACCAACTGCTGTTTCAATACTGGGAACACCACCATTATCAAAGTATGAAATACTGATATCTCGTCCATCTTTGGCAACGAGAACAAGTTCACCGCCAGCATTGATTTCTGCAATAACACCGGTTTCATCATAATGAGCATTGATTTGACGAGTCAGTTCACCACTTGAGTCGTGAGCTTCAAAGCCAAAGCCGGCAATCTTAACGCCATTAATCTCCATGTAAGTATTTGCCGTGAACTCTGCTGCTTGGACTGAACCGGTGTTACCGAAGAAGGTACCACCAATAATAGCATTACCACGAGCTTGGTTATCTGTTCTTGTTTCACCAACGATAGCACGAACACCAGTTACATCCGAGACACTGTTAATCGCCGCTGCCTTTGCAATTGCAGATGTTCCTACTGCAAAACCAAGGTGCTTAGTACTATATTTTGATACTGTATCATCAGATGCTAAGCTGTCTCTGATTTCAGTGCCATTAATTTTTAGAGTATAAGCACCACCATTGGTTAAGCTCTCTGTGGTATTAACCCCACTTGCACTTGTGTAACGGGCTTGGCGGCCGAGTGCATCGGTATCCATTTTAGTGAGGTTTAAGTGAATGTTATCACCGGCATTAGCACCATATTGGAAATCTAAGCGGGTTTTAGTCCCCTCAAAAAGACCAATGCCGTTAAAGTTAGTGCGCTCTGAAATATTGTCGATCTCGTCTTGAAGCTGAGAGATTTCAGCTTGTAGTGAAGCACGGTCAGAATCTTGATAAGTTGCATTAGCAGACTGTACAGCAAGTTCACGCATACGCTGCAGCATAGTTTCTACCTCACCCAAAGCGCCTTCAGCAGTTTGGAAAAGGGAGATACTATCGTTGGCATTGCGAATAGATTGTTGAAGACCTTCGATTTGGCTCCCCATGCGGGTGCTAATGCTAAGTCCTGCTGCGTCGTCACGAGCGCCATTGATGCGTAGACCTGATGAAAGGCGTTCAAATGAACGATTCATCGCATTGCCGGTCTTAGTAAGTTCGATTTGACCTCGTCGAGAGATGAAGTTTGGAGTGATCATCGTGTATTCCTTATTCTCGTTGTCCTCTTCCATTGAGGATGGATGTACTCATTATGCTTTAGGCTAGGATAAGCGCTAGCGCTATTCAATACTTTTTTGCAGATTCATATGATTTATCGACTAATTTTTTTAACAACAGCTGGTTTACCTAGCTTAGATGGATCAGAAGCGCCCACCAAAATATTTTGTTGATCTTCTTTAGCTTCGATGAGCCACAAGGCCTGCACTGATGTAAAACGCATGAACCATTGCTTGATCTTATGCTTTCTGGCAAGTAAAGCGGCTAAACTCTTTTGTGGCATGCCCTCATCATACATTAGGGTTTCGGGCATCCATTGATGGTGGATTCTAGGTTCATTCACCGCTTTACCCACTTCGGCCTGTTCGCCATCAAAATGGATAAGGTTTAATATAGTTTGTATCGCTCCTGTGATAATTGTTGGCCCTCCTGAAGCCCCAACCAAGCCTTTTACTTTTTGGTTTTTAAGGATAATTGTAGGGCTCATACTCGACAAAGGTCGCTTATAGGCTTGGACTGCATTGGAAGCTTTACCAATGAGGCCATAGGCATTGGGTATGCCGGGCTTCATAATAAAGTCATCCATTTCATTATTGAGGAGTACACCGGTTTTGCCCGCTATAAATCGACTACCAAATCCAGTATTAATGGTCGTGGTCAGAGCGACTGCATTGCCTTGACCATCAATTACATTTAGGTGACTTGTTCCCCCATCTTTACTCGCTTGTATATTTGCACCATATTTATCACTTGCTAGGGTTCTATCATTACGAAACTGATTAACGATTTCGGCAATTCTCTGTGCAGATAAAAGTTTTTGAGTTGGTACGGGATAAAAGTCAGGATCTCCCATATATTCCGCACGATCAGCAAAGCCATGCTTAAGGACTTCGGTGAGCATGTGAAGATAAGCGCCTGAGTTTCGTCCGAGTTTTTGAGGGGTACGACCAGCCAATAGCTGTTCAAAAGCTTGTAGTGCTTGAATAATGACTAGTCCTCCACTACTTGGTGGAGGCATTGTGAGTAACTCATAGTCTAAGTAGCGTCCTTTAAGCACAGCCCTTTCTTTGACTTGATAGTTCTTTAAGTCCTCAAGCGTTAAAATACCACCAGCTTGCTGTACTGCATTGATCAAATCTTCAGCCACCTGTCCTTCATAAAAGCCTTGAGCACCCTGCTCGGCAATCATCTTAAGTGTTTGAGCAAGATCTTGAAATTGCACCTTTGTTCCAAGCGCTTTTGCTTGCCCTTTGGCATCTAACAAGGCCTTGCTTAAGGTTGATGAATACTTCACTCGCTCAATGGCTGACTTTGTTCTCTTGTATAAAAGCTCATGCATGGGAAAGCCATCTAGAGCAAGCTTATACGCTGGCTCAACAAGCTCTTTCCAAGTCAGTTTTCCATGTCGTTTATGTAACTCATATAGTCCAGCAACTTCACCCGGAATACCGGCAGCAAGTGCACCGACCGTACTTTTTCCTTTGATGACATTGCCTTGCTGATCAAGATACATATCAGCATGAGCAGAACCGGGCGCCATTTCCCTAAAGTCCAAGGCATAGCTTTGAGTGGGGCGATAGATCATCGCAAATCCACCTCCACCAATCCCTGAAGCAAAGGGTTGTAAGACCCCAAGTGCTAAAGTGGTTGCAATCGCAGCATCCACTGCATCTCCACCCGCTTTTAATATGTTTACTCCGATTTCTGAAGCCAAAGCATTATCCGAAACAACCATACCATCTGTACCGATAGCCTCATTAGGTAAAAGAGGCGTTTGTCTGAACTCGCTCAAATGATGAACTTGAGAAGCATGATTTTGATTCGGTTGATCTGCATAGGTTTTGGAGATTAACAGTGAGCTTAGGCTTAAAACTAAGAGCAAAAACTTTGACCAATGGAAAAAATGGGAAGCTAAACCCAAAACAGGTGCAGCAGTTGGTCGACCATGTTGCCAATCTCCATCTTCTACTCCACTTCCTCCAATATCAATATGGGTAAAGCGATAAGCATGACGATGTAATTCTAACCCTTTAAGACCGGTATTGCTTATGCCACTTGCTTTAATTAAAAATGCGGCTGGAAACTGATGTCCTCGCGGTGTGGCTGAGGTGGGTAGAGAATTAGCTGAGATGATATCTTCGCTCAGTGATTTTGGAGCAATCATGTTAAAGTCCTCGCTTCTTAACCTGGAGATTTCTACACCTTCTCCAAGATTTTCAGCCTGAGTCTGAAAGGAACTTGCATCAAAAAGACTTTCTGAAGCAACTGTACTGCTTTGCTGTGTATGATGTGCCAAGTTATGGACATATGGATTATCTATGGCAATCGTAAACGGCCCATAGGCTCTATATGCATGTCCGGTCAGCGTGGCTATGCTCACTAGGTGAGCCTGCGATGGTTCTTGGATTTGACTTCTAAGATGAGAAAGCAAATCGGCAAGAACTAAGCGACCTTCGGCATCTGTGTTACCAATTCTTACTCTTACTCCGGCGTGGCTTGTAACAATTTCATCGGTGACAAAGGCATCAGCACCAATACTATTGCGCACAGCTCCGATTTCAGCAACAAAGTTCATTTTAGGTTTTGTATAAGCCACAGAAAGCATAAAACCAATCACGGCGGCGGCTCCCCCCTTATCACGACTCATGCCTGCCATATGTCCGCCTACTTTAAGGTCGGCTCCACCGGTATCATAAGTGACACCTTTACCAGCAAGGGCAATCAGCTTTTTTGATTCTGGATCACCTTGGTAACTTAGCCTAATCACTCTTGGTTGCTGTCGGTCCACTGACCAAGAGGCGCGGGCAACCGCCGATAGTAAGGGATAGTTTTTTTCAAGAACCTTTCGATCTTTGATGATGTCTAGTTTTACCGCTGAATCACGAAAGATCTTTTTACAAAGTTCGGCTAGCTTGGGCGGAGACATACGTTCTGGCTCTGTACCGCATATATCACGGGCAACAATTCGTCCATGTTCAACAGCAGAAAGCCAATGAGTCCAAGTCGTTTTATGGTCAGTAGAGTTTAGCTCATCGATCTTTCCACAGATAATCCCCAAAGCTTCAATAGAACCACCTCTTGCAAGCTCTCTGGCCTCAAGTGGCACCCAAAGGGCAGACAAAGCGCCAAACACGGCTGTTTCTAAACCGGATAAATAATGGTTAGTTCCGACCGCAAGTTGAAAGCATGGGCGTTGCATTCCTGCACTTAAAGCTCTTTGCATCGCTTCAAAAGCAGCGATCCTCAAAGATCTTAAGTCGTTCGCTTCATCGTATAAGCTCTGAAGCGTACATAGTAGCAGTCTAGATTCAGGGGCGAGTGGACAAGAGATTAGATGAACGCCTTGACGGCTCGCTTGATCAAATAACCAATGCGCTCTAATGAACTCTTGCCACTCCGGATTAAGCAAACTTAGGTCTTCATCAACAAGGAGCACTAAGCCATCCCAACTCCCCTGGTCTGTAAACTCATTGAGCTGATTTTTGACAAATATCATGGGTAAGCTCATGTAGACCTCTTTTCTTGTTTATATTGCCATAAAGTTCTCAAGTCATCATCTGACTAAGGAGCATTAAATACCTTATTGCGTAACTTAGCAAAGGTCTATCCAAGTTTGATCCACTTGTTATCCTTGGCATGTACAAAGCCGGAAGCCCCTCGTTTTAGTCGGTCTCGAATGGCGCGCCCTAAACCTAATTCAGGAGGAAGTTCTGCAATAATATATTCAGCATTGAGCTCACTGAGTTCACGTAATGAAGAAAAAACTTTATGGGCAGCTTCGGTGAGCGAAGAACTTTCGCTCAAAACCAAAGAATGTGCAAAGCCCACTCGATGGCTATTAAATCCCAACCAAGCGGCTTGTTTTGTATTTAAAAACTGTAAGTCATCCTCAAATAAAGCCTGATCGTTTTCGATTAGAGTTGAAGACTGCTCCAAGCTTGCTTCCCACAGATAAAGAGGAACATTGGGCGCATAATGATTTTTTAATGTGCCCGGTGCTTGACCAATAATTGGAGTTGGATAGCTGAGTTCAAAGCCCAAAGCGCTTAAGGCTTCACTCGCAATCCCACCTAACCTAAGCAGAGGAAGTTGAGGATATACTTCGGTTGTATTGACGATGGTAGACTCTAAACCAATTTCACAAGCACCACCTTCAAGTACAAGTTTAATGCCATCCCCTAGACCATTATAGACCGCCTGTGCACTTGTAGGACTCAGTTGGCCAAAAAGGTTGGCGCTTGGGGCAACTAACGGACCGCCAAAAGAGTTAATCAAAGCTTGTGCCATAGGATGGGCTGGACAACGAACAGCAACCGTTGGATGCCCAGAAGTGACCAAATCCGAGATGCTTTCTTTTTTTTTCATGAGCAAGGTGAGTGGACCGGGCCAAAAGGCATCAATCAATATGCGGGCAGTCTCATTTAGTTCCACATAATCCTCTAGGTTAAGCTGCTCGGTTACATGAACAATCAGAGGATCAAAGGCAGGTCGCTTTTTGGTGGCAAAGACCTGAGCGACTGCAAGCGGATTTAAGGCATCGGCTGCCAAGCCATAAACCGTTTCGGTGGGCATACCAACGCATTGTCCCTGAGATAGAAGTTCTACGGCTTGTTCAAGCTGTTGCTTTTGCTCTGAATCACTCACTTTACTAGCCCTTATTAATGTGAAAATAAGCGAAATAAACTTAACTTAGTTCTCCAATCAAGCTTTGTAATTGGGCCTCACTTAAAACAGCCTCGCTTTGGTGAGCCACTTTTAGGATGTTAGACACCAAGTGATCAGACGTTTGAATTCCTTTTTGCTCAAGATAATAAATCACATTGCTTTTACCACTCATGCGCCCGATTTCAATAGCTTGACTTAAGCCAAAGGGGTTAGCAGGTACGCCCGAGTAGATCAAATCGGCTAGTTCATGATGTCCGGCTCGTTGAGCTTTTACAATCGCAGCAGCATGAACACCGGTAGCGGTGCGAAAAGCATCTTCTCCGAAAACCGGATAGTTAATCGGAACCGGAATATCTACGGCTTGACTCACCTTTTGTACATAGGTGCCTAGATGGCTCAAGCTGTGATCCCAGGCCCCCAAGAGCTTTAAGTTGACCAAAAGCTGATCCATGGGGGTATTTCCACTGCGCTCACCAATACCTAAACCTGCCGCATGAACCACATCGGCACCTGCTCGAGCAGCGGCAAGACTATTGATCACAGCTAAACCACGATCGGAGTGTCCATGCCAATTTAAAAGCACTTCGGGTCGGCCATGATCTAGGATGATCTTTTTGACAGCTTTGACGACTGCTGTTGCCCCCTCCGGAGTAGAGTGACCTACAGTGTCAGCAATACAGATTTCATCAGCGCCAGCATCAAGCGCTGCGCCATATACAGCCTTAAGATCACTAGGATGCGCTCGAGTGGTATCTTCGGTCACAAACATAATCGGCATATCATGGCTTTTCGCAAACTTAACCGCTTTAGTTGCAGACTTGAGCAAAAAGGCCAAGTCCCACTCTTCTACCATCTGACGAATACGAGAGCATCCTAAAAAGGCCTCGGCCTTAATCTTAATGCCAAACTCTTGTTGTAGATCAGCGATGTGTTGTAGATCACTTTCTACAGTGCGAACAGCAAGACCCGGTTCAAAAGGAAGCTTGGCCTCAACAATATGCTTAAGCAAGCCCCGAATATCATCAATTTGGGCCGACATTGGTAGGCCAATATCACCACGCTTAATCCCTAGACTCACCATAAGCTCAAGAATCTCGATTTTCTCATCCAAAGATGGCTCTTTGACCGAAGGACTCTGTAAACCATCTCGAAGCGTTTCATCATCGACTTGAACGCGGGGAAAAGGAACTGAATCGACTTGATTCCAATCATACAAGAACTCAGAATAATCTGTTGTCATGCTGACTCCAACACCTACAATATGTGTGCTATGTATTTTTGAGTATTTTTACAAGCGTTTCTATCAGCGCTTCTATCAGTGCTTAGTATAAATGAAGCGCATCAGTACACTATTCTTAATTTAGTGCTCAAGTACCTGACGCTTTTTATTTTTGCGATACATAGCCACTAAGCCAAGGACAGAAAAGCCAATCAGCATAAAAAGCCAAGATTGTGGTTCGGGGCCGCTTGCACCATTACCACCAACACCACCACCGCCGCCACCACCTTCCGCAAAACAGCTGGTCGCCGAAAGCAAGATGGTTAGGGCAGTTAAATTTGATGCTAAACTTGCTGCAGACAGATTTTTGAGTGACAGATATTTCATCTTGAAGCCTCCGATAGAATCAATATTTGAACATGAGTTTATAATGATAAGCTTGAAGAAGCAAATAATCTATTAAAACTTGTCGAAAGCTTGATCATGTGCTTATCTAATACTTAACTAAAAGCTACTTGATCATTAATAGGTGAATAATCTCGATTACTGCTTTTAATCCTCAGTTTAACGATCTTGGCCACTTGATCACACAGAAAGTCTTGTGCATGCTAAAACTATTATCAACAACTTATCTTTTTGTTTTTATGATCGCTGTTAGCTCATCAATGATGGGATCAGCTTTTGCAGAGCCAAGTGAGGCCTCCAAAGCTGAAGTAGTCCAAGCTGATCATGTCCAAAAAACAATTCCTCAAGATCAATCAGCCGCTAGTGAAGCTGGTAAAGTGAACATCAATACCGCTTCTGCAAGTGAGTTACAAAGCTTGAAAGGCATTGGCAAAAAAAGAGCGGAGCAGATTGTAAAAGATCGCGAAACAAATGGGCCTTTTAGTAGTCCGCAAGACTTGACCCGTATCAAAGGGATTGGTCCAAAAACAGTAGAAAAAAACTTAGCGATCATCAGTGTAGGGATCAAAAAGAAGTCAAGTAAAGTAGAAACTCAAAAATAGTTCATCTTTTATGAAGAGTGATCTATGATTATTATATTTAGTCGCTTTATTAAAGGGCTCTTAATACTCAGTTTGCGCATTAGTTCCGGACTATTTTTGCTCAGCTATCCACTGTTAAACTTTGGTCTCAAGATCATCAGACAGCCCTGGTTGACCGGTCCAATTGTGCAAGGGATTTCTCTTGCCTTAGAGCCTCTCAAATATCTAAGTCAAAGACTTATCCAAATTGAAGCAATGGCAAGTGCAGAACTTGGCGGACCTGAGCTTTTATTTCTACCGGCTCCTGTGGTTAAAAAAGATATCAACAAAGCTACGGTTGAAGAACTGAGAGGCATTGAAGGTGTTGGGTTTGTCCGAGCCCTCGAGATTGTCGAGTATCGAGATCGCTTTGGTGACTATCGAAACATAGAGGAGTTAGGCTTGATTAGAGGCGTGGGCTCACAAACTTTACGGGCTTTGCGTGAAAGCTATGAAGTTCATTAAATCAGACCCTGTTTAATGGTGAACCACAGCATCTACATTTCACTTTAGGTCTATAAGGGACGCAAAGT
>CAKZRU010000081.1 GCA_937146725.1 uncultured Myxococcales bacterium | reverse complement strand
CCAAGAAATAGAAGTCATTGCCCCATTTTGTGGTGATCGAGTGGTGCAAGCCGAGTTTGGTGAAGTCTGCGACTCAGGCTTAAGCCCTAACTTACGCTGTGCCTATGGCCAAAGTGTGTGCACGGTTTGTAATGAAGAATGTCAAGAAGTCGCAGGTATCCCTTCGGTATGTGGCGATGGGATTATTGATGAGGCCCGTGAAGGCTGTGATGATGGCAACACAGAAACCGAAGCCTGCTATGGTCTTGCCGGAAGCTCGTGCCAAATCTGTGATGCTGGCTGTCAACCTAGAACACTGACCGCCACATATTGCGGTGATGGGGTGATTCAACCTAACTTTGAAAGCTGTGATGATGGAGGCACCGAGCGATCTGATGGTTGTGATGACCTTTGTCGCATTGAAACCTGTGGCAATGGGATTTTACAACCGTGGGGAGATGAGGAATGTGATGATGGAAACGATGATTCCTTAGATGGCTGTCACCTATGCCGTTTAACCTGTGGGAATAGCCTACGAGGAGATAATGAGCAGTGCGATGATGGTAATTTAGTAGGTGGCGATGGTTGTGATGCTTCATGCAACCTAGAAGTATGTGGTAATGGAATTGTGCAAGCAGAAGCCGGTGAAAGTTGTGATGATGGTAATACCAATAATGCGGATGGCTGTGACTTTCTTTGTCGCACAGAAAGCTGTGGAAATGGTATTTTACAGGCCGGAGAAGCCTGTGATGATGGCAATTTAAGTTTAGGAGATGGCTGTGATGCAATTTGTCAAATCGAATGTGGAAATGGCTTTAGAGATGTCACCGAACAATGTGATGATGGTAACCGAGCTCCGGGTGATGGCTGCGACCCTGAATGCTTCATCGAAGAATGTGGCAATAGCCGCTTAGACAATGATGAAGCCTGTGATGATGGGAATTTGGTGAATGGAGATGGCTGTAGTGATCAGTGCGTGCAAGATAGCTGTGGTGATGGCATCTTACAACCCGAAGTCGGTGAAGAATGTGATGATGGCAATACGGTAGCGGGTGATGGTTGCTTTGCCTGCTTACCGGAATACTGTGGTAATGGCCGTAGAGACCTAGGCGAGGCTTGTGATTCAACTGAACCGGATTGTAATGAGGCTTGCCAACTTAAGCCCTGTGCAGCGACCGGCTGTCCAAACATTGATTGGATCTTAATCGAGGGAGGCCCAATTACGATCGGTAAACCGGTGGGAGAGATAGACCCAAACTCAGCTTACAACTTTGATTATGCTTGGGAAGGCGGTATGACGCCCCCTCGTAATTACTATATTCGAGGCTTTTATATGGCTAAAACCGAAGTCACCATTGGCCAAATGAAGGCCTGTATCGAGCGTGGTCCCTGTGAACCATGGGGTGAAAGTAGCAACAGTAAAATCATCACTTCTTGGGCTGACCGTTTGGCTCAAGGTGAACATTTACCCGCGTATAGTATTCCTTTTGCACAAATGCTCAATTATGCGGAATGGGTTGGAGGAAGATTACCCACCACCTTGGAATGGGAGTTTGCCGCGCGTAGCCGAGGTGCTTATGACGACTTTCCTTGGGGTGAGCAGCTTCCTCAACATGAGTTTACCGAAGACTGTCTTGCCAATACTCATCACTGCCCTCTAGCCCAAGTTGCGCCCCCCTGTTCCTTTCCCAATGATATTACTGATCAGGGCTTATGCGACATGATTGGTAATTTAACCGAGGTGACTCAAAGCGCAAAACAAGCCGGTTATGAGCACTTTGATTTCTTTGGCAATTCAGCACTACAAGGGGGCACTTATCGTATTGCGAAAGGACTTTCATATTCCGTTACAGTCGGAAGTCAAGGCGGATATGATGAAAGATTAAGACGAGTCACACTGCATCATAACCATTGGGTACATACCGGTACTAACGGTACAGATCGTGGGTATTCCACTTCAGCAGTTTACGGCTTTCGTCCGATCATCCCATTGGTACAAGTTAATCAAGGTCTGGCGCAAGGAAGCTGTGGAGATGGTGAGCTTAATATCATTGGGGGAGAGGAGTGCGATGATGGGAATACCGATCTTGAAAATTGTGAATATGGTGCTGAAAACTGTGCTGTTTGTGGTCCTGATTGCCTGTGGACTCAAGGTTTAAGTTCTCGCTGTGGTGATCAGCAACTCGATGAAGCCAATGGGGAAGAATGTGATGCCGGTGAAGAACCGCCCACCCGCTGTCCTCTTGGTCAAAGCTCATGTACTCTGTGCTCAGCCCAATGTGAAATCATTGAAGTTGTCTGTGGCGACGGTATTTTAGATGGGGCTTGGGGTGAACGTTGTGATGATGGCAATGTTAACAACGGTGATGGCTGTGATGCCAACTGTCAGCAAGAGTTTTGCGGAAATGGTATCAAACAAGCGCATCTTGGCGAAGAATGTGATGATGGAAACCGTCTAGATGGAGATGGTTGCGATGTTCACTGCTATACCGACTGTGGTAACGGGGTGATTGAGGCTACTGAGCTTTGTGATGATGGGAACTTGGTCAATGGGGATGGCTGTAGTGCAGATTGTATGACCGAGGTCTGTGGCAATGGGGTTATTGATCCAAATGAGGCCTGTGATGATGGCGATCGAATTACTGGTGATGGCTGTGATGGGCTTTGCCAATTGGAATATTGTGGTGATGGAAATATTCAAACGCATCTTGGCGAGGAATGTGATGATGGAAATACTCTTTTTGGCGATGGTTGTGATGAATATTGTCAGCTGACCTGCGGTGATGCAGTTATGGTGGCCGGTGAAGAATGCGATGATGGTAATCGTCTATCAGGAGATGGCTGTGATGCCCATTGCCAAGTAGAGTTTTGTGGTGATGGTAAGCTCTCGCTCAATGAGCGCTGTGATGACGGAAACCGTATTTCGGGTGATGGTTGTAGTGCCCGCTGTGAGTTAGAAAGCTGTGGTGATGGCATCCTACAAAGCGAACTTGGTGAAGAATGTGATGATGCCAATGCGGATAATACTGATGCCTGCTTTGGCTGTCGCTTAGCCCGCTGTGGTGATGGTGTGACTCGAAGTGACTTAGATGAAAGTGACCCCGACTTTGAGGAATGTGATGATGGGGGCGATGCCGATCTACAAGATGGTTGTCACTTATGTAAAGTGCCTAAATGCGGTGATGGGATTGTCCAGTTCAATTATCTTTATCGTGCAAGCAGTAATGAGCCTTTTATCGAGATCAATGAAGAGTGTGATGGTCAGGCTTATTGCCAAGAGGACTGCACTTGGGAAGCAGAAAGTCTGATTAATAATGCCACTCCACCTAGCCTTGAATGGGTATATGTGGAGGGGGGCACCTTTAGCTTACCATTTCGTGGTGAAACTTACCAAGTCACCGTACCAGACTTTGAAATCACCAAAACCGAAGTCACCGCAAGACAATATAAAGCTTGTGTTGATGCGGGCGTGTGTAATCCAAATGCAGGTTTAAACTATACTTCAGAGCGTTGGGACCATCCGGTGACGCCTCTATGGGTTCACGGGCGTGAGTTTGCCCATTGGCTG
>CAKZRU010000080.1 GCA_937146725.1 uncultured Myxococcales bacterium | reverse complement strand
TGGTCGCATCAAGTTCACTGTTCTCTTGACCTGCATTTGAAATCACATCAAAGTCTAGCTGAGAATTTGATGCGCTTTGATCATCAGAACCAGAATTAGTAGCGCTTTGAGGTTCACAAGCGACTACTATGAGTAGACCTAAGATTAGATAGTATTTCATTTTACTCATGGATCACTTTTCCTTTGTGCAGTTGGCCTGTTTTGGACTTAATCAGAGCTTATACTTTTACTATGTCGATAGTAAAAGTTTTAGATAAGCCTGCTGGGAGTTTTATAATATATTTTAGGGTAATTTTTATGAATTACAGCTGTTTGCAATGTTATTGGGCGCCCTAAATTTGCAAGATGCTTGATAAGCGCTACACTTACTTGAACTCAATGAATAATTGTTTTCTCCTTTAAGTTATGACGAGGGTTAAAGATGAATATGAAAAGAAAAGAACTCGCTCGTCATTTGCGTATGACAGCGACAAGATTACGAGATGGGGCATCGTACAGATGGACTCATCAAGGAAGATGTAACTGCGGGCATCTTGCTCAAACTCTTACCGGACTAAGCGAAGTAGAAATCCATCAAATCGCTCTTCGTTCTGAAGGAGAGTGGGCCGATCACGTAGCCGAGTACTGTGAAGTGAGCGGTGTACCCGTTAATGATCTGATTCGAGAGATGCTATCTTTTGGTCTAAAAATAGATGAGCTTGGCGATTTAGAACGATTGTCCTCTCCCAGAGTGACCCGATGGTTGCCTCGACAACGTCGCTATCTTGATTACCGTTCTCGTGAAGATGTGATTTTATATTTCGAGACTTGGGCACAGGTCATCAAGGCAGAACAGCAATGGCATCAAAATCCAAATGAGCATATTCTGATTAACGGCAAAATCTTTGTGATGTATGAGACTCCCACTGAGATCCCTATGGCCTTGGATGAAAATCCTGCAAGTGGATATGTTGCCTGAGTCTGTGGGAATGTAGCAGGCACACTTTCCCCTATAGCTGCTTTCTTTCTTCCTAAGTCATCATTTCTAAGTCAGTATTACTAGAGGCTATTCTTTACTGATTTGAAATGGGTGAGGCGTGAGTAGCATATCAAGAGCTATGCAAAGGGAAAAATATAATGAAGCAAGTAGAGTGGCAAAAACAAGCTTGGGATCAGCAAGATTTACAAGCTAAGGTACTCAAGCTTAAGCCCTCGGCCACACTTTGGATCAATGAACGTTCAGCAGAACTGATTGCTGAGGGGAAAACAATCTATCGACTCGGCTTAGGGCAGTCTCCTTTCCCTGTGCCTAAAGAAGTGACAGCTGCCTTAGTTGAGCATGCCCACGAAAAAGATTATTTACCGGTTTGTGGACTGCCTGTCTTGAGAGAAGCGATATGCAATCGGTTGAAACGATACGAAGGTATCGAACGCAATGCACAGAATGTAATGATTGGCCCTGGTTCTAAAGAGCTGATTTATATGGTGCAAATGGCTTTAAAAGCTCGCCTTTTGCTTCCATCACCCTCTTGGGTATCATATGCACCACAAGCCTCACTTGCCGAACGTAATGTAACTTGGATCGAAGCAAGTTGGCAGGATGGCTTGAGACTCAAAGCAGAAGACTTAGAGAAAGCTTGTTTAGCTCATTCTGAAGAACGTTTAATGCTGGTTTTAAACACACCAAATAATCCAAGCGGTGTTGCTTATAATGAAGCAGAATTAAGATCATTTGCTGAGATTTTTCGTAGGTATTCCGTTTTGGTGATTTCCGATGAGATTTATAGTGAAACTCACTTTCAAGGATCACATATTTCTATCGCCCGTTATTACCCTGAGGGGACACTCATCAGTAATGGGATTAGTAAATGGGCAGGAGCTGGAGGTTGGCGATTAGGTTGGTTGAGTGCACCTAATGAGTTTGCTTGGCTGATTGAGGCGATGGGGAGAATCGCCAGTGAGACTTTTACTTCGGTGAGTGCTCCAATCCAGTATGCAGCAATTAGCGCAACTCATGATACGCCCTCATTAAATCAATACTTATCGGCTTGCCAACAGATTTTAGGGGAACTCTCTCGTCAAGCTACCGAGAGGCTAAATGAAGTTCTAGTTAATGTTTGTAAAGCTAGTGGGGGCTTTTACCTGTTTATCTCTTTGGAAGCTCATCGTACAAAATTGGCAGCTAGAAAAATAGAGCAAGGATCGGTCTTAGCGCAAACCTTACTTAATGAAATTGGTGTCGCTTGCTTGGAAGGAGAGCACTTCGGTCGACCTGCTCAAGAACTGAGCCTACGTCTAGCTCTCGTGGATTTTGATGGTAAACAAGCTTTAGAGGCTTTGCACACCTCAAGCCCTATCCATGAACAAAAACTAACTGAAATCATTCATGTACATTGCTCTAAAGTAATAACCGCCATCGATTTGCTCTGTGCATGGGTTCGTACTCATACTTCATAGATACTGAACTTTGATAAGGACTGATCTGCTCGAAAGCTGAGTTTCAACTTATGACACCATACATACACCGCTTATTAATCATTTTGAGCCTTTGTAGTTTTGTTTATCTGTGGGGCTGTTCTGCTGATCAGACTCAAGAGGCTTTATTGACAGAGCTACCACCTGAGAGCGAGGGCCCTTATAAGGTAGCAAACACCACAATTGAAGCGATCGATTCTATGAGGGATCGAGTACTCACTTTAGAACTTTGGTACCCTAGTATAGAAGAATCAAGAGGAGGAGAGAGCCCTATCAACTTTGAGCAAGTCGAGTCTTCTCGTATTAAACTTGCAGAATTGTACGATCTTGCTCCTAGATCCTGTCCAACTCGAATGACGAACAGCCATAGAGATGGCCGTTTATTGAGTGAGCAAATCATATACCCGTTAGTGCTGTTTAGTCATTGTCATAACTGTGGTCGTTATTCATCATTTTCATTGGCGGAGCGACTGGCGAGTCATGGCATCATTGTGCTCAGTGTAGATCATGCAGGTCCATTACCCTTTCTACCAATGGCCGTTGGAGAAAGGCTATCACCAAGTCAACTTGATACTAGAGTACAAGATCTACAGTTTATCATGGACTCTGCATTGAACGGTGAGCTTTTTCTTGGCTCTGATTTACTCAAAAATATGCTCATAGACCCTGAGGGAATTGGTGTATTTGGACATAGTTTTGGTTCGGTTACCGCAGCTTTCTTTGCTCGTCAGGAGACTAAGGTTCAGGCGGTTGATGGGCTAGCAGCACCTATGCAAAATCCACTTTTTCCTGGCTTTAGCATGACTGATCTTAATATCCCTACTTTCCTACTTCTTGCCGAGGAAGATAACAGTATCGGAGAGGTCGGGAATAGATTGATTCGTTCAAACTTTGAGCAAGCTAGCTCACCGATATGGAAACTTGATATTGCGGACAGTGGACATTGGTCTTTCTCTGACTTATGCGGTTTAAGTGAAGCATTTAGTCCAGGCTGTGGGCGTGGTATACGTCATTCTGATAAGGGTCTAGGTTAGTCCTTTGATTACTTGCCCGTAGCAGAAGGAATTGAGATAACGCAGAAGTATTTAAGCGCCTTCTTTCTAGCGCACTTGGCCCAACGTCAAGACGCTTTGAATTACCTTAACTTACCAAGTGAAGATACTCGGTATACGACCCAGCATAAGCCATGAGCTTAAGGGGCATAGTAGACAACATAGGCACTTAGGGCGATATTGCCACCTCTAGGATCTAAATCGCTTCCAAGTGTAGATCGATAGTCAAGTGTGTTTTCTGAACCAGCTACAATGTTGTCACTGAGATCAATACGAATGAGGTTTACCGGAGGGAGAATGCTTCATTGGGTGAAGTCTGTGATGATGGTAATCTCAATGATACAGATGATTGTGCCAATAACTGCCAACCATCATGTACCCTCACCAACTCATGTGCTGCCGAAGATGGTGACAGTGATGGGGTAAACGACGATCAAGATAACTGCCCTATGGTGAGTAATCCCGATCAAGCTGATTGTGACAACGATGGTCAAGGCGATTTATGTGACAATGATGAATGTCCTGTACCCATTCTTGATAGCGATGGTGATGGCATTGCCGACGATCAAGATAATTGCCCACAAGTCAGTAATCCAGAACAAGTAGATACCGACTCTGATCTCATTGGAGATGCTTGTGATGATTCGGCAAGAACGCCAAATGTCATCATTTCAAATGGCTCATTACAGATCAATCGTTCACCCAGTGACAACGAGAACTATCGTTTAAATGGTGGTTTAAACACTGCAGCACACCAATCAACTACACCAGAATTCAAGCTTAAAGGCCGACTTATCCCTTAAGGACAACCAATGAAAAGATTATTAGCTTTATTGATTTCTTTCTTGTTAGTGAGTTCAGCTTTTGCTCAAGAAAGCCAAACAATCACATATCAAGGCGAGTTGAATAATGTTCGTGGAGAACCCATAACCGCCTCATATGCCATGACGTTTAGATTTTATAATGCCGAAACAGAAGGCGAGCTATTATGGGAGGAACTTAAACCCAATGTAGCGATTGAGGATGGCAACTTCACTGTCAATCTAGGTGATACAAATCCAATCCCTACTGATTTAGCTCAAGCACCCACGTTATACATGGGTATTAGTGTAGGTGAAGGCCAAGAGTTTAGTCCACGCATGAAAGTAGGCGTTGCCTTACGTGCCATGTGGGCTGATGAAGCCGCAGTAGCAAGTGTGGCCGATCATGCCACTGATGTCTCAGGTGAAAACATTCACCCAGCGACAGTGAGCATTGGTGAGCAAGTCGTCATCAATGCCGATGGACAATGGGTAGGCGATACAACAGGTCTTCAAGGTCCACAGGGCGAACGTGGTGAGACTGGTCTACAAGGAGATCAAGGACCACAAGGTCTTCAAGGGGAACGTGGAGAACAGGGGATTCAGGGTATCCAAGGTATTCAAGGTGAGCGTGGGGAACAAGGTCTTCAAGGTGAGCGTGGTCATCAAGGGCTTCGGGGGATCGAAGGTGAGCGTGGGGGACGTGGGGTACAAGGTAGTCAAGGTATTCAAGGGGAACCTGGTCTTCCTGCTGAAGCAACCGATGT
>CAKZRU010000079.1 GCA_937146725.1 uncultured Myxococcales bacterium | reverse complement strand
CTAATAGTTCTAGAAATAGATTCTGATAACTAGTTTATTAAAGGATATAATTTTAAAGATCGAGTAGTTATATAAAAAAAACAAACGACTTTATAGATACTTATACACAAATACCAATGTGGGTAAGCAGATTTGAAATAAGAAATCGTCTGGATCATATAAAGCCTTTACCTGACGAAGGTATTTGGCTTCGTTGGTTGAGGGGGGGGCTGGGCTTTTCTCTAAAAGAGTTCTCTTGCTTAGGCCTTTGTGATTCTCCTTTAGTTTTTCATACAAAATCACCCTGTCATGTAGCTACTTGCGTATACTCAAATGGTTTCTTAAACACCTTTAATCCTTCTTCTAGTCCAACAGCATATCGCTTTGCCTTGTCTGCACCCAAATTGGTTGTGAGGCAGAATAAATCCTCTCAATACCAAGACTTTATTTTCACCTTATTTGGTCCTCATGTAAAAGAAGCTAATTTATGGTTTTTAGCTATAAAAAGAACATTGCTTATTGGTATAGGAAAAAATAAAGATTCTTATATAATTACAAAGCTTATTGATCAATTCAATAAAAAAGAAATTTGGAGTTCTAATCTAAATTATGGAGACAATCAATTAGAGAATAAACTTCACTGCACTGATGACATGACTTTAACAAGTTTTCTAGATAAAGATTCGGCACTAGGATATGATCCAAAACAGGTTCAAATCATTTTTATAACGCCTTTGGAAACAAAACTATGTGAAACGAGGACCAGGAATGGGCCCATTTATTTAAACCTAGAAGATATACTCTTACTGATCATTAGACGTTTAACTGCCTTGTATGATAGCTATGGTATCAAGAATTCAAACCAAGTAACTCGGCCACATATATCTCGTCAAATGATTCAAAACCTATGCTTTGGTACAAGACTAAAGGTAGCAAACTTGGAAAAGCGTCCTGCTGCTAGGCGAGGAGGTCCAACTCGATTAATAGGTAAATTGATTTTTAGCTTACCAGCCTCATATGAGTCGTTGCACGCCATTCGTAAGATCTTAAGAATTGGTCAACTAATTGGTATCGGGCGAGGTACGATTGAAGGCCGAGGTACATATTACCTTAAGTTTTCATAAGTAGAATCACTAAAGTAAAGATGATTTAGTTTAATAGCTCATTATTGAACACCATAAACCTATCTTTTCTTTTCTTGTTTTTGAATACTTTTCGTCCCAAACGACAGGCTTCGGCCACAATTTCCTGTTTTCCTTCAGCAACTTTGCTTTTGAGGCGCTCAAAAAACTCTGTTTCAAAGGCATTCAGTTTATCATTCTTAGATAAATCTTCATCATCAAACATTGCGACAAGTTCTTCTAAAATTGGATCCGTAGGAGCGGGTGGTTTAATAATACGTACTTCTCCATTCTCCTCAGAACCGCTAAAGCGACCATAGCCAGCACGTGTTTTAGCTCCAACACCCCATGAACGTAGTGCTTCGATCAAAAGCTGTAGGGTAAGTTCTTGGAGCTCGGGTGCACCACTAATCGCTAGGCGAAACTCAAGTTGAGGCCGGACTGCAATATAAAAAACAGGAATGGGGCTTTCACGATCATTTGGCCATTGGTTCCCTTGATGTCCATCTTTATAATAAGAAGGAACATGTGGATTGACAATATCTCGTAAGTAAGGACCTGGGCTGTCTTTTTCGGGTAAGGGTTTCATAAGTGCATCATGAAAAGTCACTTGCCCAACTAAAGCACCAGATGTCTCCGGATAATCATCATCAGAATCAGCGGTAGGCGCTCCAAAAATAGCACGGTAAACTTCACCGGGTCCATGACTGATTTTTGTGCCTTGCCAAGTCACAGCTTGATATGCGGCTCGCTCCGGCTCCGGGTGATTTGGGTCACTAGGATGAATACCTAACTTTTCCGGTCCATATGTTGCCATTAGGTAATGAGACAAAAGCCCTTTGAGTGCTGAACCTGGAATATAAGGTACACCCCATGTTGGGTGAATCGTCAATCCAACTTCAACTGCAGATGGTTCCCCAACCCCTAAAAGAAGTGGGGATACTGTTTTGACATAAGCCATGTGCCCCAAAGCATGAGTCACATTATACCAAGCATTGTAACTATGTTCATAATCAGGATGCGGTTTAGACTTAACCACTCTTTCAAACCAAGTCGGTTTATCTAGGTTGGGCACTTTACCATCTGAGCCGGAAGGAGCCAAGGCTTGATAAGCAAGACCCGCATGAGCTTTGCCAAAAATGCGATGATCACGAGCTGCATTTCTCATAGTACATGGTCCTTTCTTAGGCGAACTAATCTAGTAAGCATGTGAGTGTATTCAGTTAAAATCTCGCTTACTCTTAAGTTTGTAAGACTATCAAGGCTCATGATCCAAGTTCGAAAGTCACTAGGTCTTTGATAGCCCAACCGCATTAATACTTCCTCATAACTATTTAAAAGCCATGAGGAAATCTCACGATGCTGATAACGTATAATCGCATCAATCCCGGCGGCTAAACCATTTTGAGCAAGCCATGCGCTGGCGCTATGACAAAGAGTTTTAGCATCCTCGATGTTATTTTGTTTATTGATCGCTTCAAACGCTGTTGCAGAGATCGGAAGAGCA
>CAKZRU010000078.1 GCA_937146725.1 uncultured Myxococcales bacterium | reverse complement strand
TCAACCTCGATTACGTAGAGACCAATATCCCAAACTCTTTAACTTAAAAAATGGTGAATTAACTGTATTGAGTCTTTCACCACAAGTCACTCAAACACAAACTCCTTCAAAAGATTCGTCACCTAGTTTAGCTTCATTACCAAGCTTAAAAGAAGCCAAACTGTATAAGTTTAATGAGCAAAACTTTGAGCCACTTAATGAACTAGTACATTATATAGTTAGTAGTGAAAAAGAGTATTTACACAAGGCTAAAAAGAATACCTTGTTTAACTTCAACAAGTATAAGAGCAGTCCATCACTTTTTGCGGAACCTAGATACAGTGAACTTAAGAACCTACTCTTACCTTTACAAAAACATAGTCCTAGTCATCAATTACCAGCGATAAACCCACAATCTAAAGATAGGTCAAAAGACAGCGCTAAACCCAAGCCGGTTGACCTTTCTGACCAACTAGTCTCACAAACTGAAGAGATAAGTGCTGCCCCAGATGAAGCAAAAAGTACTGAAAAACAAAAAATAAAATCAGTGACCTCCAAGCAAAACAATACACTTAAGCTTGAGACTGAAGCGACTCGAATTCTAACCACTTTACTAAGCAAAAGTGATCCAAGCATTAATGAAGAAGAACAATGGAGCGAGCTTGGACAAATATACGTACAACTTAAAAAGAGCATTTCGGCCTTAGAAGCATTTACAGAGTATTTTTGGCATAGTCGACAAGAAACCGGACTCGGACTACTCAACAAAGACCTTAGCCCCACTAATTCCACAATAATACAAATACGTAATAAATTCGGAGCGATGGGGGCTGAGCAATTACAGCTCTCTAAAGTAGAGCAAAAGCAGTTAAATCTGGCTCATATCTCAAATGATTTAGCTGATAATAGTGACAATCAGCTTCCCACTACAAGTTATGCTACAGCATGTTATTACTTTGTAAAAATCGAAGCTTTGGAACCTCAAGAGCGCTATGAGCCACTGAGTCATTTATTAAAGTTTATACAAAAACATTCAGTGCAGTGGCGAAAAAAAGAAAGATGGCTATTGATTTTGGGGGTCGCTCGATTGACTCAAGACCAAAGACTTTTAGCTCAGCATCGTGAATCCTTACTAAATCAAATTAATGTAAAGGGCTTAGAACGGAGTGATTTGTCCGGTCTTGTTGTAGAGTATTTAACCCATTCAAAACAAATGAACACTGATCATGCTGAAGGCAGTGATCCGGAAGTCCAAGACCTAGAACAAGGCGTGATTTACTTAGAGCTCATTGAACACAAGTTAATGACTGGCAGTAGCAATAAAATCTTGCGTATGCTCAATGCGCCTTTATATGTTTTATTAGCTAGAATTAGTCATGAATATCAGCTTTTTAAGCAAAGAGACCGATATTTAAAGGCTCTCTTACCTTTAGTCGATCAATTTGACTTTTCCTCAGCGAATCCTTCTGCTGTTTATGTTTTGATTCTTCTGACTCGCTCTCAGGGCTTACTTAGTGAAACAGCAGCAAATCAGTATGGCAAAGTGATTCCTGAGGCGATTGATTTATTGCAAGCTGATGATAAAACGAAGTTTCGTACCCTTTTTAGAGAAACTCTGAAACGCAGTCAGCAGCAGCGTGATAAAGAGCTAGCATTACTGAGTCGCCAAGAGAATAAGAATCGACTTTTCTTAAGCTTTAAGCCCGAAAGACACCCAGAAATAAATGAGCTTTTTCAGTCATTCTTAACAGCGCTTAAGAGTACACAAAAAGAGCAAATCAAACTAGAGTTTACAAACTTAATTCGTGAATTAACAAAGCATTCCACACCGGACGATGACCATCAACTACTTGCCTATTACTTACATCAGATCAATGAGGTGATCGGTAAGGTGAAATGGCTGATTGAAGGCAATGATTTCATTAGTTTATTTTCTAATTTAGATCAAAAGCTAATGACTCATATTAAAGAGCTTAAACACTCTAAGTTTTTTATCAACTTATGTATCTTGACCATATCCGAATTACAGATCCGTATGGGCAATACTCATCATGCTCAAGAGCAAATCGAATGGTTATTAGAATCACTCAACCAAATCAATGATGAAACCTCTTGGATTGATTATATTGATAACTCATCTATGGCATTACAGTCGCTTGAGTCCGTTGACTACAGCTTGAGAGCTCCGTTGCTTGGAAAAATATTAGATGGCCTACAACAAATCATGGTTAAAACCGCATTTTCTGAATCGAGTATTATGTTTATGGTTTATTTGTTAGAGCAGATTGTTGAAGTTGCGATGAATACAGAGCTACTTACGGAAAACCGCTTTCAAGACTATACTGATTTAGAAGAATTAAGTCTTCGTGATGCATTGCTACATGATAAATTATAAAAAACTAGTTTTAAAATATTAATTCACTTCCCATATTGGACAATAAATGAGTCATTACACCCTAAATGAATTACAGCCCGAAATAGAAGAAATTCGTAAGCGTATCAATACCCTTAGAATTAATTTATCCCGTTATTTCATCGCCAAAGATGAGGTCATTGATTTAATGGTTGTGTGTACGCTTGCCCAAGAACCATTGCTGTTGGTAGGTCCGCCAGGAACGGCCAAAAGTGACTTGATCTTAAAGTTTATTCAAGCGATTGGTTTAGGGCAGGGTGATTACTTTGAGTATATGCTCACCAAGTTTACTGAGCCCAGCGAAATCATTGGACCGGTTGATATTAACAAGCTTAAAGAAGGCCGATATTTACGCCGTGTCGAGGGAAAACTTCCTGAATGTAAGGTCGCCTTTCTTGATGAGATCTTTAAGTCTAACTCAGCAATACTCAATACTTTATTGACCATCATCAATGAGCGTAAGTATTATCAAGATGGTCAGCCGGTGCCGGTCAACATGAAGATGCTTTTTGCAGCGACAAATGAAATTCCAGAATTAGCAGAACTTGGCGCTTTGAAAGACCGATTTACCATGAAAATTGAAAGTGCTTCAGTCATGGATAATCACTTTGATGAGTTATTAGAGTTTGGGTTGGCCAATGAAAGCTATAAAGCCTTTAACCAACGGCCATGGGAAAACTTAGCAAGTATGGAAGACTTTGTTAAACTCAAGGTCTATCTCGACTATCTTTTGGTCAACAAAGATGATGAGCATAAACAAGACTCATATTTCCCAGAGCCCGTTTTTGTCTTGTTTAAGCGAATGATCAAAACCTTACAACGCGAAGATAAAATCGAAATTAGTGATCGTAAAGTGATCAAACTCTATAAACTTATCCGCGCCCGAGCCTTTCTTTTTCATGGTGGGGTCGTCACCAAAGATGACCTAGTGATGCTTAGATATATTCCTGATCGCTTGCAGGACTTTATTCCGGTGCGCGAAAAGGTTGATGCCTTACTCAAACTAGAAGGTTAAAGATGTCGTCTGTGCCTTTTTTACAGCAAGAGGAACTTGAGGAACTCATCCGTACACAGTTTGAGTTAACCGCCCATGCTTTGGCGCATGCCCCCGATGCACTACTGCAAGCTCATCAATGGTATGTGCATATGATTGGGCAGGGATATGAGAATCTTCCTCTATGCTTAATCCTAGATTTGGGCCTTTTGCTCAGTTCAAAAAAAGGCTTACCCTTACGCTCCCAAAGTGAGTATGAAGCCTGGTCTGAAACAGAACGAGTCATTCGTTTACGCTATGAAAATGAACTAATTTGTCGCTTACCTATGCTTTCTCAAGTCAATGAGCTGATGGAACTTGGTCGAATTGGTGCTTTACCAGATGCTCAGATTTTAAGAGCCATGGTTTTACTAGGCAAAGTATTCAACACCTATTACCCAAAGCGTTATCGAATACGACTTAACCTACTTAGAAATATTGACTTTAAAGACTTACTGAACACTACAAAGCGTAAGGATAAATCGGTTGAGCCCATTCCAAATAATAAGCTTGCTCAATCTGTCGAGTTGGAAGAAATATCCACAAACCTGAGTACAGCAAAGCTTCTGCATTATGAAGATATGACCGAATTTCTAGCGCAGTTATCTCAGCATATTAAATGGCATACTATTTTAAGTGAAGCCGACCTGTTTGAGCTTAGGCATTGGTCTCGACTTCATACTGAAGAACTGAGACTAGGATGTCGTCAATTAATAGAGTTGAGTGATGATTTAGGTTTAGTGACCGACTCTGACCTTATTTTAACACCAGAGCCAGCTTCTGCGATGGCTAAATATAGTGATGACACCGTTTATCCTACCGGTGGGATCAGCGGTTTAACCACAAGTGGTGCATGGGAAAATCTGGTTCTTTCTGAACTGATCTATATTGATGATTCCCAACCCAACGAGATCGATTTATTTGATGTACGTTTTGTGGAAAATGAACTCTTATTTTATCTGCGTGATGATGGACAGGTGAGTACACGAAGACGTTTGGTCGATTTTATCATTGATCTACCTTTGCTCTTTAAGCAGAAAACCCTTGGCTATGCCTATCAGTTTTCCATTATTACTCTGGGTCTCATCTATTCTGTGATCAAGGATATTATCGCTCTTTTTAGTCATGATGCACTAAAGTTTAGAGTTTCGATCATTGCCGGTGATTTATCCACAGAGACTTTTGAAAGCGAATTAAAGCTGCTTCAAATGCTTTTGTTAGAAGAAGAACAGCGCGAGTTAGTTTCGTTTCAAGTATTATCCGAACTTAATGATGATTCTTTAATCGATCATAAGCGCAAACGCTATGCTCTTTTATTTACCGAGTCTAATCGTTTTACTCATTGGTTAAACCGCCTAGACCTATGGCGTGAGCAAGAAGATGTAAGCATTTGCAGCTTAGGTTTTGGAGATCATAATGCCGTGTATCACCAAGGTCAACAAGTCAGACCGGGGAACGCAAGTCATAATCAATATTGTTTGCCTTTGAGCGGGCTCAGAAATGATGAGCTGAGTGATCTCAAAAGTGTTTTATTATGTCACTTACTAAACGCCGACCTGAGAAGGCCTTTAAAGCTTGATATCCAGACTATAAATCCCACTCAGCAAGAGGAAGCGATAGATCAGCAAAAGACTGACCTTGACTCTGACCTTGTCTCTGATCTTGACTCTGATCTTGAGTCTAAGCCAACAGCGAGGAGTGAGGGTAAGACATAATGAATCAGGCCAGTGACTTAATGATTAATGTAGCCCAAAGAATTCCTTGTACCGAAGCAGAAGGGCCGGGGAAACGCTATGCTTTATGGGTACAAGGCTGTCCCTTACGATGTGCGGGCTGCTGCAATCCACATATGCTTGAAGTTAAGGATGTGGAGTGGCTTAAGGTGAATGATTTGGCAGATGAAATCTGTAACACCCCTAACATTGAAGGGATCACCTTTATTGGAGGAGAACCCTTTGGGCAAGCTAAGGCCTTGGCAGAGCTTGCCCAAAAAGTGAGAGTACAAGGTCTATCTGTAATGGTTTTTAGTGGCTTTACCTATGAGCAATTACAGCGTTCAAATAATCCTAACTATCAAAACCTACTTGCTAACATTGATCTACTTGTAGATGGACCCTATGTACAAGCTAAGCACAGCACAGAGCGGCGCTGGATTGGCTCAAGTAATCAAAATATACGTTTTTTAAGTGATCGTTATGAGTATTTAAAACCTGAGGTCAGTGGTTGGGATCAAGGGGCAAATACCATCGAGATCAGACTTAAGGGTGACCAACTATTTATAAATGGTTTTCCCCATCCAGACCTGACCGCCTTGTTAAACGCTCAAGCGAATAAGGCTTCAACTGTGAAGCAAGAGTCAGTATCTAGCTTACTGCAAGAATCCGCGCAAGAATCCGCGCAAGAATCTGCATGCAAGTCTACATATAAGTCTGCACATAAGTCTGCACATAAGTCTGAGGGAAAGAAATCATGAGCCAAACCCCAAAAAAAAGTGTGGACCCAAGCCAACAATCTGCGCAGGCACACGTAAAAAACAAGCCTCAAACCAAAAAACAGTCCATCTTAAATGTTCAAGAATATAGTGAGCAAGATCAAGAAAACTTCACCCTACTGCGCTCATATCTTCATTTTATCCCCTTTATGGCCAAGTTGCTCAGTGGTCAAAAGCCAGAACATCATCTGGAGACAGTAGAAATCCTTACAGAGTCAAAATCATTAAGGCATTCAGAATTACTCAGTCAAGAAGCACTTCAGGCCTTGCAAGAAATGATGGTAGAGGTGGTTTTTGACCAACTCAAAACGATTGGTGTAAGAAAAAGACGCTGTGCAAATGTGCGACATCGAACTGTTCAAATCAGCCGTATGTGGAAGCAGAATGACTGGGAAAAACTGAGTCTAGAGTTTACCGATCACAGCATTGATCTCGCGATCTTAATTTACCAATTATATCATGCAGAGACTAAGCAACAGCAAAACTCACTGATCAAAGAGTTGAAAAGTTTAGATACGCCTTCAATGGGTGATCTTTTGTTTCAGTTTATACTCTATCAACATTTGATAGATCTAAAAAAACAAGTGTTGCGGCGAAACTCTAAAAGGCTAGAATCCCAACAGACAAAGACGAAGCAAGCTAAATCGAGTGAAGCTTCTAAACAAGCAACACAAGCAAAGCAAACCAAAAAAGAAAACAAAGTAAGTAGCAGTAGAATTCAAGTCAATACAGACCTTAATCCAATCATCTCTTACTTATATCAAACAAACCCACTCATCTCTTTGGTGAATATAGATTCTCATTTACCAGATCTAGAACTTGATCAGTCTAAGCAATATAACTTTGACTTTAAAACTTTAAAAGCCACTGGATTTAGAACCATTTGGCCTTGGTTTGGTCAAATCATAGTCAACACTTGGATTAAGTCAGAAAAGCATCGTTGGGAATCATCAAGCAAGCAAGCGCATGAGTATACTCAATTTTACAATATATCTCAGCGACAGAGTGCTTTAATTGAGCAATTAATAAGCTTTGCTGAACAAGAAGACCGTTATGACTTACTGTTACCATTAATCACTTATTATCAAGAGTTGGTTCAAACTATAGATCAAGATACACGATCAGTTAAAGAAAAGGTCAATCAGCTTTGCTTAAGCTTACTCATGGCCAATCGTGCCTCAATAATTAGTCCTTATGAATGTGTATTGAACGGTATAAATCGCTTGGCCAAGATCGCTCAAGAGATTAATCAAAGTCACCCAATGGATCGAGAATGGTCAGAAATCTTATTTCTTAGTGTTTTTCAAGCCGCCGAGCTTGAATCTACGATCAATAGAATCAATCAAGTGATTAATGATATTAGTCCAAAAGTTGGTTAACTTTTGGATCGCGCCCCTAACTCATTTTTCAAAATATCTAATATTTCAATATTCTAATCATTATAATTAAAGGATACTCAAATGAGTCAAATTTATCATATTCAACTAAAAAGTAGTGTAAGTGAGCATTGTGACTTAAGTGACGAAGTTGTTCATAAGCTTAATTTAACACCTATTTTAGAACAAGAAGCGATGCTGAATATTTTAAAGTCAGTCTTGCTTGCCGATGATTACACAGAAAGTAAAAGTAATCCAAACCAACTCACTAAGGTGAATGAGCGTGATGAGCAAGTTACTTTCGACTTAGAGGCTTTAGAAATCAAAGTTGCTGTGAGTGAAAGCCAAACCCTCAGTACAACAATAGAGGTTCGTCAATCATACGATACTGACTTTGACACAAGAAGTAATGCTCAAGCTCAAGCTCAACAAAAACTAGAAGCAGAAAAGAGTCTTGCGCAAGCCAAACTCAAGAGTGAAATGAGCTCAAAACAGCAGAAGCTGACCCAAAAGCTTAATGATAATTTAGCTCTACAACAGCGTGAGTTCAATCAACTGATGCAACAGGTTTATGCGGAAAGTATCAAGCAAAAAGCAGGTCAAATGGGTGAGGTCATGGAAGTCAACGAATCCACTGTTGATGGTCAATATGAGCTGGTGATCAAGGTTGAATGCTAAGTAAGTGATCAAACTAAGACATTAAGTTAAGTGATCAAACTAAGACATTAAGTTAAAAGGATAAGTCATGGATGTAGAGATCTCTAGTTTAGCCACCGATATTACTCCAGAAGAAACGATTGAAGTTGTTTACCGTGAAGAGCTTGATTGGATCGAAGATAAAGTCACCAAGGGACTATCGGTGTTAGTTGAATGTGATAAGCAATTAACCACATATTTATACCGAGCTCTACGCAAAAGAATTAAGCAATCAGCAAGCTCAAAGAGTTGCTTATTGATTTCAGGTCATGCTCAGCCCGAGGGGATGAGTATGCCACAAAGCCGAATGCAACGAATTATTACAGAATTACAAAACGCCATATTTTCTGCCACAGATGAGCAAATTATTACCTTGCCTCATTTGGATGTTTTGACCACCACAACCCGCAGTGGTTTAAACATGGAAACCAGAGAGGCAGCCGCTCTACTTTTTGAAAACCCAGATGCTACTTTTTTGGCCTTTAAGGATCCTAGTTTTGAACTTCCTAAAGTGATTGAAAAGGTCTTTACTGTCAGGCGCTCAATCATCGGAATTGCGCGAGAAAAACTCCCACACATTATTTTACAAAGTGAAGCGCGCAAATTAGGTGAGACTCACTTTAATCCTTTTCGGTTATATAAGTATTTATCAGGACTCAATGCCCTTCGCTGTCGAGAGATCTTATCTCATTTACAAGGTCGCTTAGACTATGATGAGCGTTCGCCTGAGCTACTTAGTGCTTTGTATACTGAAATCCGTCAGATGACCTTAGTGGCCGATGTTGAGCTTCCGAATGTAGACTTGGATAAAGATATTGGTGGCTATGCAGAGGTCAAAACTCAAATCAAGCGAGAGATCTTGGATTTACTCCATTCTAGAGAGTCCTTAAGCGACCCTCAAGAAGTGAAACAGCTTGAAGAGCTCATTCCTAAGGGGTTGATCTTTCATGGTCCACCGGGAACAGGTAAAACCTTTTTCTGTAAAGCAATGGCAACCGCACTTGATGCTACGATCATTATTGTATCGGGACCGGAACTTAAATCAAAATGGGTAGGTGAGTCCGAAGAAAACTTACGAAGAGTCTTTGCTCAGGCTCGTCGGGCCGCTCCGGCCATTATCGTCTTTGACGAATTAGACTCCTTTGCCTCGGCTCGTGGTACTTATACCGGAAGCGGTGTAGAGCATTCGATGGTCAATCAGATGCTGACGGAAATGGATGGCTTTAGGCAAGAGGAACTTGTTTTTGTGGTGGGGACAACCAACTTTATGAGCTCCTTAGATCCGGCTTTACTTCGCCCTGGACGTTTTGAGCTAAATATTCATATTCCATATCCTACAGAAGATGATCGCTTTGCAATATTGGATTTATATCGAGAAAAGTTCAAACTCGAATTGAGTGATGAGCAAGTCAAAACCATGGCTCGGCAAACCGGTGGCCTAGTAGAAGCCAATAAGGCAACGCGATATTCAGGAGATCACCTTTACGCCATCATGCGTTCCCTTAAGCGAGAGGTTCTCAGAAATAGCCAAGATTATGTGATTGATGATGATTTGATCAATAAAGTGATCAATGTACGGGCACCTAAAGCCACTAAACTTACTGATCATGAGCGCCGAGTCATTGCCATTCATGAGTCAGGCCATGCAATTTGTGCCTATTTTCTTCCAAATTGTGCAACGATTGAAGAAGTGAATGTCGCCATGGATAGCACTCAGCGTTTAGGTTATTTAGCGACCGCTTCAAGAGAACATCGCTATGTGACCACCAAGGCAGAGCTTTTAGATGATATTTGTGTGTTTTTAGGGGGGCGTTTAGCCGAAAAGCTTGTGCTGGGTGAAGTATCTACCGGTGCATATGATGATTTACAACGTGCTAATGAAATCGCTCGTTCCATGGTAGAAGAACTCGGTATGGGGGTAAAGCTTGGTCTAAGAACGTTTGTGAGCCATCAAAGTGGCCAAGCTGTTTTAGGGGGACAGCGACAAGGGCTTGCTGAAGAAACTGCCCGTGAACTCGACCAAGAAATCGCCCTAATTATAAGTGAGCAAGAAGCACGAACTTGGGCCTTATTGGAGTCTCAACGTGCTCACCTTGATCGACTTGTTGATCACCTTATTGAGCACGGACATTGTAACTTGGAAATGATCAAAAAACTATTTAAGAATTAAAGCCTCATTAATAGTGGAAAATCATTGCTTGAGATCGGTAACGACGACGCTCATCAGAGTCACGACGACCATTATTATTAGCATCAGAATAGGTCACTATATTAGAGGCGGCAACCAAAGAGCGATATTGAGCATAATAATCATTATACTGTTGGGTGATTCTTTTCCATTCATTGTCTGAATAAATCACTAGATTACTCTGATTTTCTGCCCCATAGCTATAAGTTCTAGTCGTTCCAACCGGTGAACTCCATGAACCACAGGTTGAGATCAATTTTCTAACCTGCGTAGCCCATTTTTCAGTACAACGACTGCAACCTGCTTGGGGAGTACGTTTCTCGGGATAAATTCCATTGACTTCGACACAGTGCGAATAGGAGCTATCTTCAGGTTTAAAGCCATAGCTTACCATTCTAAAGCCGGTGGCAGGCGTTTGGTTATTCAAGCAGTCCTCAGAGCAGCCATACTCATCAAAGCTACATAGTAAATCACCACAGCTTTGCCCACCAAGCCCCCAAGTCAGAGCATAAGTTTGGGTTGATGCACGCACATCAAATAGATCCATCGGCATGGGACTTGGTCGTTCATAGCCCACGGCGACCAAGGTATTATTCGAGACAGCTGTTCTTGTACCCTCGCCACCAAAAGTGTTCCATTGGCCTTCATACTTGAACATTATATCTTCGGTCACCAAGTTCACACCAAAGGGGATATCAAGGGATTGACCCGGTGATTCAAAGGGGCAGCTATCCTGAACCAATTCAAAGCGAAGATTCCAAGCGTACGTACACTCCTCACAGCCACCGCGATTATCAGCAAGACCATGATTTGTCGCCAAGTAAAGAGCATGGCATGTTTTCATTGAGCCTTGGTAATTGAAAAGGGTCGTAAAGGTAAGGCTTCCGGCCATTGTAGGAGCAGAGGTCATTTCAATCTGCTGACAGCTTGGTGGAGAGGCATAGTTTTCAAAGCAAGAAAACTGACTTGCAGGCCCACAATTACCATTATTATTATCGCATTCTCTAATGTCCTCACAAATAACATCGCTGCCACTGGGCACGCAGTTCACATAGCTTGGGTCACCACAGCCGCCATTACTTGTGTTACAACTATTTCTGGCTTGACAGACAAACTGATCAAAGCCCACATCAAGGCATTGCTGATCAGAAGCACAACCGGTTGTTCGACAGTCAGAATTACTCGGAGTTTCTATTCCACCGCTTGATCCACCACTGACTTCCATCCCGGCCATAGGATTCATCATTTCGGAGCCACCTGAATCACCACCAGCTGAACCACCACCCAGTAAGTAGCCATCACTCATGCAAGCAAACGAACCATTCGCTTGAATAACACAGGAAAAGCCATCTGCACAGGCCGCCGATTGCATACGGCAGTCGGTGGTAGACTCACTTTCTTCTGGTACAGGTTTGGTACAGCCGAGACTGAAAAAAAAACTCGAGAAAACGAACACTATTAAAGTGTTAATGAATGATTTAAGTAGCATACTGACCTATTTTCAACAGTTTAAGAACGGTAAATAAGCATCAACAAGCTTTCATAAATTGTCAATACTTTGTCGATAGTTAAGTTTTGAATAAAGCCTCTTAGCCATCTTAGTTAAACCAATAGGATAGATTATGCAGTCTAGCTTGATCCTCTGTGTTCCCGATTCCTAAGTTCACAGCCTCACGGGTCCACATCCGACATCAGCCCAAGTGGACACGCCATCATATTCCATAAACTTTTCGATATCTTCATACCACTCGCAATTTGCAGAGCTAAGCTCTACATCACTGATCAGTATATTATGTGATGGTACAATTCCTTCTTCACGATTACGGTATAAGAAAAACTTTTGTTGTTTACTGATGGGTTAAATTCGCCCAAAATGGTAAATATAAAAAGAGGTACTGATAATAAGTTATTCTTTACATTAAATGATAAGATGGTAGATAATACAAATACTATTATATTACGTTTGATTAGTAAAGAGAATAAATCTATTATTATAGACTATACATTATTAAATGATTTATCAAAATATTTTGGTGGCTGTTCTATCGTATCAATTTTTTCATTAGACCATATTAAAATTAAATTTTTTGGCTTTTTGTTCTCTTTAAAAAACTTATTAATTAAACTTATTTTTTTAGTCCACAGTGTAAACATGCAATGCTTATTTTTATTAACTATAGCAATGTAATTTAATAAATGATCATAATTAATTAATTCACCGTGACCATTTAGACGGCATATTGCAGAATTAATAAAGGGAATTTGATTTTTTTCCAATGGTTTAGAAAATAAAGCACTATTATATTCATATGTATTTTGTGCATTTTTGTATCGTTTCATGTTCCGAATAGCAAAACATTTTTTGCAGATAGTGGACTTTTTAGAATTATACATCGCCATACAAAATTTATTAGTTAATGGGTTTGTATTAATAGCCGTCATGTTAACCATTTTACCGTTTTTATGTTCGGTTATAAATGGCATTTTAATAGGTGCGTTTATCATTT
>CAKZRU010000077.1 GCA_937146725.1 uncultured Myxococcales bacterium | reverse complement strand
TCCATCATCATCGCTGTCCCCTGCGGGGCAAGGGTCTTCATCACAGGCGTCGCCTCGTCCATCCATATCGCAGTCTTCTTGGCCGGGATTTGGGGCAAGGTCACAGTTGTCATCACCATCGAGAATCCCATCACCGTCACTGTCCATGCCCGAGCAAGTGCCTAGCGCTCTACAAGTGGTGTGGCAGGTATTATTACAGTCATCGCTTTCATCAAAGGTACCATCATCACAGACTTCACCCATCTCGCTATTGACTTCGCCATCACCACACAAGCCACATTGAGGGTGCTCACCTGAACGAACACAGGTTTCGCCGGTGAAAGTGATGCCAAAGTCAGGGGCATTCACCGCATTGCTCAGAATACGCAATTTTCCTACCTCGCGGACTGCAGGACCGGTAGGAGGCATATACAGCACTGCATAAATCTCTTCATCACCAAAGGTGATTGTGGGTAAATCTCCAGGTTCTTGGCAGTTTTCGGGGGTGGCATCTTGGTTAGCACAGAGCTTAAAAGACCCATATTCTAGGCCTTGGCAATCGCCTTCTTCAGCCCAGCATAACTCATCTAAGCTTAAGGGGGCTGCAATGGATCTGATCGTTACTAAAGCCCTTTGGAAACTCCCGGCGACCGCTTCGTCTAAGGTTACTCGAATCGAGCTTGGATTTACCTCACCAGTGGGATCGCAATCTACAAAGATTTCGGGATCAGGGTCTTCGGTACTGACAGGGATAGTGACATCACCGGTATTGGCGATGATGCTGATTGTTCCGGTATCGGGCTGAGCATCAAGCAGACGCCAAGCGACGCGAACGTCTTTGCTGACTTCCGGCTCAATCACTACCCGACCACCCCAATCTTCGGCGTCTAATAAACTCAGCTCTTGACTGTCATCATCTTCACGTAAGGTCAGAGAGGTAATGATTACATCAGCGCCTCCCGTGTTGGTCAAGGTAATGACGCCTTCCACATAATCCCCCTCAACCGGTAAGGGAATTAGGAGTTCTCTTGGTGAAATCGACAATTCTGGTCCACTTACACCCTTAACCCCCGAATCACACCCCCAAAAAATAAAAAAAGGCACCAAAGCAAGAAGCGTAAGTAAACGCATAAAAACTCCACCATACTCTATATTAAATAACTATTTGTTTGCATATTAATACAAGAGTAAATAGAGGACAAGGCATTAAATCTAATGCTTTATGTTAGTCTTACGATTTATCAATTACTGATTTTTTTATTAATTTAAGCAGATCCTAAGTTCTGAGCAGCTTGTACTAAGACTCAGTGGTTTGGACAACTTAATGCAAATGTATACCATCCCAAAAGTAACCAAACATTCTTTTGCTAAGACCAACAGAGCTTGGTTCAATGATAACCGCTATTTTTCAGACAGTTTGTCAATCTTGTGGCAACAAGATGTATGTATAATAGCAAACTTTATCATCAAATTGCTTTAGCAAACACAAGTGGTTTCACCCTAGTTGCAAATATTGCTTGAACCAGGAGTGGCGGTTTGGGTCACGGTAAAGTCTGTGCTGTTGTTATCGGTATCGGCGCCATCATTACAGCGGGCTAGAGTACCATCGCCAATGTCATTTTCAGCGCTCATGCCCTCGGTCACACCATCGATTGTGCCTTGGCCATAGCTCATACTGTCAATCGTGTCTCCGGTGAGATTGCTGATAATGCGTACACCATCCGGAGAACCATTTTGTAAACCGTTTGAGGGGAGTAAGCCACTGACCGCACTTGCATCAACGCTTACGCCAGCATTGGCTAAAACTAGGAATTGTCCGGATTCAAGAGTAGTGCCGATCTCGCCCAATTCAACTGTACGATAAGTATCACCGCTAGAGCCATTAACCATTTCTAAGCGATAGTCAGCAAGGTTTAAGCTACGGCCCGATGCATTATAAAGCTCGATAAACTCAGCGGTATCAGTACTTGGTTGGTTAGATTCGACTTCGTTAATCACTAATTCGCCACCCAAAGGTTGATCGCTCACGGTAAGGCTTGCTTGTGCGCTAACACCTGCCGCACTTACGGTTAAGGTTGTCATGCCAGCACCTGCGCCCGCATTCACTGTGAAGCTGACTGAGCGAGCGCCCTGCTCAACCGCTACTGTGGCCGGTGCATTGGCTAACATTGAGTCCGCAATTTCAAGATCTAATGTGTAAGCACTTGGAGCCGGATAGTTGAAGTTGACACTTACCTCGGCGCTTCCACCGGCACCCAACAGAATATTCTCGGGATTAAGGGTTAAAACGGTTGGCGTGGTATCACTGTCGATGACCTCTACATTGATGCTTGCTTCGCCACGACCATCAATGCTTGCGGTTAAGGTTGTTTGACCCTCGCTCAGGCCTTCGGCCTCGATCATCACTTGATATTGACCCTCGGGTACAGTGATCGTATTTGCTACACCTAATACACCGGTAGGAGAAGTGCTTAAGGTTACTTGCTCCCCACCACTACCGGCAGCACCACTAAGGCTTAACACAATCACATCACCTGCCAAGCTACTTAAGTTTGCTGTTTGGCCCACAACGCTTAGGGCATCAGTTGCGTTAAAGCCTACAACCGATACCGGACCAGAGCTTAGGTCTTGTAGACCACGAGGTTCTACCTTAAAGGTACCATTGGCAAAGCGTAAAGTACCTGCAATACGCTCAAAGCGCTGGCCCACACTTGGGGCAGGCTCAATCAAGAAGAACAAGTCATTAACCGCTAAAGCATTATCAACTTGGAACTCATTAGTTGGCGCTCGATCGCCCGGTCCAGGCTCAAGATCAACAGCGGTCACTTCTACATTGATGAGCTCAATGAGTGCACCTTCTAGAGCCTGTGAACGTGCTCCGTCGGTGCCGACCTCTGCGGCTGTCACTTGAGTTGGCATAACGCTAGGTGCTGAATCAACGTCAGCCACTAATTCAATCGCGCTAATATCGCTGAGTTGTAGCTGACCATAGAAGTCACTTGGGCTACCACTTACATTCACAAGCTGTCCGGCACTTGGTAAAACTAAGCCTTCATCCGCATTACCTGTGTAAATATAAATCGCTGAATAGTCAGCTCCCTCGTAGTCAGGATCCTCGCTTGATACCTGCATAAAGAAGCCATTGCCGCCCTCTTGTACCGCAGTGACGACACCTCTAATTTCAACCGCACCACTGGCCATGCCTTGTTTGATTGCATAAATGCTTGAAGGGCAACCGGCACCGTTTAGATTTGAGCTTTCAGGACAGGCATCACAAAGATCACCAATCATGTCTTGGTCTTGGTCCGCTTGGTCAGGGTTTGATAAACCGGGGCAGTTATCGATGCGGTCTTCAACCATGTCATTATCGGTGTCATCAGGATTAAAGGCAACACAGTCTTCGCCCTCATTGAGAGGACAGCGGTCACAGGCATCACCTAAACCATCTTGATCAATATCACCCTGTACATCGCCCTCAAGAGGTCTAGGCGCATTAAAGACCGTTGGGCAGTTGTCCATATCATCTGTTACTCCATCGCCATCTTGATCATCCGGAGAACTCATCCCAGTAAACTCACCTTGGCGGAATGGCAGACAGCTTGGTTCTTCACTTGGCTCACCACAGAAGAATAAGGGATATGCACCTTGGTTTACATAGGCTTTAAGAGTGCTGTAAGCCACACCCGCATCCGCTTGTGAACAAATACTCTTGCTTACGCCACATACATCATCGCTTTCGCAACCTTGGTTACCTAAACCGTTGATGATTGTCTCATCACCATACAGGGCTTTAGCACCTCTCATGACCAAGCTGACCCGCTCGGCATTGGCTTCAAGAACTGCACGGTAAGGGTCACGACCTTCAGCTTGGAAAATAACTAAGTCGGCAATGTAGCCTTCTTCGATGTAACCTAGTTTATCGGAAACACCAAGGGCAATCGCGCCGTTTTTGGTCGCCATTTGCCAAAGCTCTTTGTCACTAAATGCTCCACCAAAATTATTAGCATTAAGCATATCGGCACAGTGAAGCTCACGCAGCATATTCATTGAACCAGAAGGAATCCAGTCTGTACCTAGTGAAATGGTCACACCGGCATTTTTATAGCTTACGACCGGTGCAGTATGGCCATAGAGTGATACATTTGAACGAGGTGACCAAACCAGCTTTGCGCCCTCGGTGGCCACAGTCAGGATATCGGCTGGTGTTAAGCCAATCCCGTGAATGATTGAGGTATTTTCAGCAATTAAATTATTACTGCCCGAGGCCGAACCTGATAGGCAAGCAAACTCATTTTGTGCTTCAGGATCGATACCTTCAGAAATATGTGGCAGGTAAATATGGCTATTCAAGCGAGATTCATTATCAATGCTATATCCATCACAACCATCTGCGTATAAATTACCACTGCTATCACCTAAGGGGAAGGTTCGGTAATCCGCATAGTTTGAGCCTAAACCTTCATTGTCTGAGGCATCATCTAGATTTCTAAGTAGGCCATTTGCATTGCTTGAACCGGCAATACTTGTTGCGCCTGACATGAGCATTCTTAGTTCACCAACTAAAACAGCAGAAGCACTATTGTCTGAGCCACCCGCTGAAAGTTTAGTGTGATTTCGCTTACCTTTGCGCCAATCGTGGCGATGATCATAACGCTCATCATTAGGGGCAAGCACAGGATTAGCAGTTGCCCAACCTAGGTGATCATGAGGATTGATCAAACCTGGACTTACTACTGCATCAGGACAAATTAAGCGCGCTGTGGAAGCGTCGGTCATGCCTTCGCAGTCACAACCTACACACAAGAAAGTTCCATTGTCTTGGCTTAGGTCTACCAAGGCAGCGCCATTTTCAAGTGCTTCATCAGCCGTAAGAATGGTCGCTTGAATCAGTAGATTTCGAGCTGGGCCTTGTTCTGCAGGAATAAAGGAACATTCACCCATAGGCACTTCTGGAAGCTCGCCGCATTCGATCGCCGGAGTTGTTCCGGCCATACTGCCTGCTTCATTGCCCGCTTCACCGCCCGCTACACTTCCGCCCTCGTCACCGGCCATTATTCCGGCTTCTGTACCGGCTTCGTCACCTGCTCTAACCACAGGCGTTCCGGCTTCTTCTCCATTATCATCCCCTTCGTCATCACAGGCGGTAAGTAATGGAAAAATTAAGGCTAAACTAATAAACAGCCACGGTAAACGGTACTGATCATGTTTGGATTTCATAACATTTGATTCCTTTCATCAATGATGAGAGTTTTTAAGCATAGGCTTTGAGGATAAAGCTTGTTCGAGGGTGTAAGAGAAAATTAAGACAGAGTCAAAGCGCATCTGTCATGATTTTCTCTTTATTGGTTCACAGAGATGATTTATCTTGATCAACATAATGATAGCAAAGCCTAAGCCATTAAGCTTAAGTTTTGTCTCAGCTTAGCTTTTTTGCTGGATGATAAGTCTAGATAGTAAGATTATAAACTAGGCACTTAGCTGTGTTTGCCGCCTAGTTAACTTGATTCTTTTCTCTTATCCAAAGTTATATTCAGTCTATTTCTTAGCCTTGATCGCTGACTTTTTAGCGGGCTTTGGTGCAGGCTTTTTAGCCTTGATCGCTGACTTTTTAGCGGGCTTTGGTGCAGGTTTTTTAGCCTTGATCGCTGACTTTTTAGCGGGCTTTGGTGCAGGCTTTTTAGCCTTGATCGCTGACTTTTTGACAGGTTTCGGCGCAGGCTTTTTGGCCTTAATTGCCGACTTTTTAGCCGGCTTTGGCGCAGGCTTTTTGGCCTTAATCGCTGATCTTTTAGCCTTGAATGGCTTACCCTTTTTGAGAGCTCTCAGTTGTGCTCGGCTACACTTTTCTCGGCGATCCTTAGTTTCTAAGGTATCTGACTTCGCTTTGTTATCCTTTTGCTTAATCGAACCATCATTACCAAGAATAGTAAACTCTACACGACGATTGTTACCGCGACCTTGAATAGTGCAGTTGGTATCTTTTGGCTTGCTCTCACCATAGCCGTGTGCACTGAGGCGCTCTGCTTCAATGCCCTGTGAAATCAAGTACTTCATCACCGATTCGGAGCGAGCTTGTGACAGACGCTTATTCCATCTTGCTGAACCACTGCTGTCGGTATGCCCTTCAACCTGAACCTTGATTTTGGGGTTATTCTTTAGAACTTGAGCAACCTCATTTAAGATCCCATGTGATCTTGCGAGCAAGTCGGCGCGGTTGACCTTAAAGAATACCTTTTCAATAATTTCAATCTTACCCGCCACAACTTTAACTTTTTGTGGTTTAGGTGCAGGACAGCCCTTGTGTGAAGCGACACCTGGCTCGTTAATACAAGCATCATCAACATCTAAAACACCATCTTGGTCGTTGTCAGGATCAGGACAGCCGTTTTCATCTTCAAAGTTATCCTTGTCTTCAGGATCCATTGGGCATTGATCATTAACATCTAAGATACCATCTTTATCGTTGTCAGGATCAGGGCAGCCGTCGCTATCCTCAAATTGATCTTTATCCTCTGGCTCTAGTGGACATTTGTCCTCATGATCGAGTAAGCCATCACCATCAGTGTCTTTTGGTGGTGCCGGCTCATAAGCGATGTGTAAACCAAAGCGCCAATCGGGTGCGCCATAGCCACGAACAATCCCTTCACCATAAAGCAATGAAGTGCGTAGTTCAGGCGTAAGCCACCAACCCGCACTTAGCAGAGCTTCAACATAGTTTTGGTTAATCTGTGCCAAAGGATCAGAGGCCACTGTTGACAGCGCTACACTTGTTCCTAGATCCAATCTACCTTTGAGGTCATATCCTTGTGGACGCCAGCCAATACCAAACTGTGAGCTAAGCTCATCAGCCACTTGAAAAGCGCCAATATCTTGGGTTGGGCGCAGGTGATACCCTACATTAAAGGCCCATCTAATCGTTTCGTAATTATGAGAAAGAATCAGTTCCGGCCAATAAGTCATTGAGCTTTCGCCCATATAATCTTCACCAATAGAACTTGGTAAACTTACTCGTAATTGAACAGCCGCATTTACCCATGACTTTGCCTGCTTAAGAAAGGCATATTTCAAGATAAATTGTGCATCACCCAAACCGGTTGCTGTCAATGGCGCTAAGTTTCCAACAACACCTGGATTAGCCTCATCACGGAACTGAGTAAGGACTAAAGGCATATCAAAACCAAGCAGAAAAGACTCACCAAGTCTGTACCAAGCTTGTAGGTTTAGATCGACTCGATTGTATACCAAGGCACCTAAAAACTCATCACTGGCAGCATCATAGACACCAAGTGGATTTCTTGAAACAGCAAAGTTAAAGTTTGCACCCCATTGGCCTTTGGGCAATGACGCCGATTGAGCATTCAAAATGCCCTGCGTTGTTATGGCTGGCACATAGCGATTAAGAGCAAAATTACTAGGCTCACTCACTGTTTGGGCGTGGCTAAATCTTGGTAAAAGGAAGCAGGTCGCTAATAAGAGTAAGCTGATTCTTTGCCCGATTCTTTGCCCTAGCCAAAGAGACCTCCGTAAGGCACCCAAACCAAGGAATAAGAAAAGAACCCATAGCATGCTATGATTGCCCTGTTGCTCACAACCACTACCACTCAAGGTTGTATCATCTCGGAAACCATCTTCATTAAGGTCGATTTCATCGATATCATCATTAGGATTCTTTTCGCCTTCATCGACAGCACCGTTACGATTTAAGTCTTCGTCACCGTCAAGAACACCACCATTATCACTATCAGGATTAAGTGGATCTGTGGTCGTATCTGGGTCGGCATCTGGAATAAAGTGACCTTCATCCACATCTGTATCAGGGTGAGGCTCAGTAATCCCGACTTCTGTACCGTCACTTAAGCCATCATTATCACTATCTGGGTCTAAAACATTGATAATGCCATCACCATCAGTGTCATCAAGTGCATTTGGCTCTTGACTATCGATAATCCCATCATCATCAGTATCAGCATCATTTGGATCTGAACCATTCTCGATTTCTACATCATCAGGGATGCCATCTCCGTCAGAATCCATGGAACTATCAATGACAGTAATCAATAGGATTTGTTCATCTGTTCCACCGGTACCATCCGCGACCAAGACTTTAATTTCGTAAGTGTTATCTCCATTAAAGTCCACTGGTTGATCAAAGCTTGGTGCATTTAAGAAAACGAGTTCACCGGTTTCTGGATTAATGCCAAAGTAATCAGCGTCAACACCGCCAATGATTTCGTATACAAGTTCATCATTATCAGCATCTTCTGCGACGACAGTTGTAACATTAGTTTCACCCTCGAGGATACTAATCATGGCTTCATCACGACCACCATCACTGGTGATGACAGGCGCAGAGGTACAAACATTACGTTCTTCATCACACAAGCCGGACTCACACTCATCATCAATCATACATTCAACACATGTATGCCCTTCCTCACTGACTAAGCAGTAAGGTTCATCCATATTACAGCCGAAGTCCTGCATACCACTTGGTACGTTATCTTCACACACTACGCAAATTGGACCTTGATCACCATTGATGCACACTGGACTTTCTTCATCACATCCGGAGTCTTGTCCGGGTTGAGCATCATCCACACATTCAATACACATACCTGCTCCATCACAGGTATTGTTATCACCACATAATTCACCGACAGGGTTTGGATCAAAGGTACAAGTGTTATCAATACAGCGATCAACCGTACAGCTATTCATATCTTCGCAATGTGCACCGATCAGACATTCTACACAGGTGTTTGTACCTAATTCACAGTAAGAACCTTCTCCACAGTGGCTATCTTCACCACACTCCACACAGCGAGACATTTCATCACCTTCAAGACAAACTGGAGTCTCCTCGGAACAAGCAAAGTCTTGTTCATTATTTGGAGCCGAGTCGAGGCAAATCACACAGATGTTATTGTCAACATCACAGCTATAGCCTTCTGCACAATCTGCATTTTCGATACACTCAACACAGCTTGCTGTTCCGTCACCAGCCAAGCAGGCAGGGGTATTCGCATCACAGCCAAAGTCGGTTTGACCTGGCTCTTGATCGTCTTCACAAACCACACAAGTTGGGCCGTTAGAAGCGTCAGCATCACACACTGCATTGTCAGCCAAGCAACCTGCATCTTGCGCGCTGGTTTGGTTATCTACACACTCAATACATGAGCCGGCACCGTCACAGGCGTTATCAACGCCACAGGCTGATGCTACAGGGTCATTGTTACTACCACATACATTTGCCTCACAGGTGTCTGTGGTGCAGTCATTGCCGTCATTACAATCCGCATCGGCCACACATTCAACACAGGAAGAAGAACTTGGGTCACAAACCAAACCACCATTGCACTGACTGTCATTTGAACAGTCTAAATCACACTCTGAACTGCAACCATCACCACTGATTCGATTGCCATCGTCACACTCCTCATAAGGTTGAACCAAATTATCACCACAGGTAATATCAGCAGGCGTAAGTTCTGTATCAAAAGTTAAAGCAATCGAGCCAAACTCAATAAAGAAATAAGCCGCACCGGTCTTATTTGAACCAAGCGCAAACTCAATGTTGTCAACCAAACTGAAATCGACTTGGACAGCTACATTTGCATTGAGTGTTACATTACCTTGAGCATTGACATTTGATGTATCTGTAAATTGAAATAATGTATCTGAGCTGTTGTAAGTGTATACGATATCCCCACCGGAATTGATACGTCCAAGCTCAAAATCGCTAAAAGACTGAAATTGAAGAATATCTATATCATAGGTCGTTACCCTTAACTTATCAATCAGCACGGGGGTTCCAGATTGATTCGATGGATTGTAAGAATTATCCTCAATAAAGCGGATTTGCGTAACTACTTGCCCTCCCGATGTACTCACATCTATCTGGGGGGAAAAGAAGGTCGCATTATTCCCTGAACTAAAACTTGAAGTAGCCGTAGAGTCAAAGTTACTAATGACAACATTATTAATGGATCGAACCTCAATAAGGGCATCCATTTGCCTTCCATTTGTTGTACTCGTATCAGTGAGAACATCTTGATATAAAAGAAGATCACCAACATTTGTTCCATCACCGATTTGAGGAGTAATGTTGTCAAAGTGGAGACTTTGATAATTTAAGTCATACACAAGTTGTTGCGCATTTGCTTCACCTAAAAATAATGAGAGAGTGCTAAAGTAAAAAATCGCAAGATACCTGAATCGCCTTGATAACAAGGATCTGTGTCTTGAGTAGATAGGGTACAACATAATGATTTTCAATTTCTTGGTTCTAAGTGATTAGAGTAAGCATGTAATAATGACATTGCTTACAGGCAACATCATGTAGATTAAACGTGTAAGAATGTGGGTTAGACTTGGCGTGATTGCATGGTATGTTTCTTTTGGTCTGAAATACTTATTTTTCCAATCAAGGCAATAATCAAAAAACACGCTATTTACAACTAGACCCTTGACTTGCGCTTGGTGATCATAAAAAATCGAATCTTGAGGCATAGAATGATCGAAAAAATAACCATCAGCAATATTGGGCAATAGAGCTAATGGTGTATGCAATGCATATGTCTTAATAATCTGAAATAGATTCATATTTCAACCGCTGATTTCAAGTCGTGTAGGGGGTTAACATTTAACCCTTCTTCAATCCATAAGGGTCATTTAGATGAAAAACCAATCAATACAGACCCTTAAGCCTATATCAACCTAATAATAGTTAAAGACTTAATGGATTAAACTTGTCAAAACTCTTAGTCAAATCTAATAAAAATAGAGAAAACAAACTGCTAGCTTATATCATGGGCCACAGCATGACTATTTTACCTGCTGTTTTTGGCCCTGCCTTGCATAGTTTTCCCAAAAAGAGACAGCCTATTTCTATGGAATATGTTGACGATGAGGGTAGGCAAGTTAACATTTTTGGTGATCTTTACCAAGCTTCAATAGATCGGGCTTCAACAGAGCAAGCTTCACAAAAATTGCGTATATTGATTCCGGGGCTGTCCTCAAGTCATCGTTCGCCATATCTTGCCAAGCATATTCAACAGGCTTTGCTCTCCGGAAATGATGTTTTGAGCCTTGCAATGCGAGGTGTTCTTGGAAAAGGGAGAGATCTGCATCATGCAGGCTTTACTGAAGACTTACATTATATTTTTAATAACTCAGAGTTTGCACAGTATGAAGAGATCACCTTAATGGGGTTTTCTATGGGAGGTTTGGTTGTTTTGAACTTTGCTAGGGAGTGCACTGATAAGCGCCTTAAAGCAGTGGCCACCCTATGTGCGCCCTTGCAACTCTCTAAAGTGCAAAAGCATTTGGATAAGCCAGCGCAAGCCATATATCGAAAACTACTTTTTAGATCCCTAAAAACTGCCTACCAACAAGTTTGGAACAATGCATTAGCAAGCCCTTATCCCTTAAAAAGTGACTTAGGCAAAGTGTTAGCGAGTAAAACCTTTGCCGAATGGGACCAAAATGTGGTCATTTCACGTTTTCCCTTTACTTCTATCCAAGAGTATCACCAACAAGTGTCTATTTCTCATCAAGATCTTGAGTCACTCAGTTGCCCAAGTTATTTATTGTTTAATCAAGCTGATCCCATGGTGCGGATTAAAGATATTGGAGTGACTGCTGGGCCAATGAATGAGCATTGCATTATTCATTTTGCTGCCAAGGGAGGACATTTGGGCTTTAATCCAAGAGTGGATCTAGGCTTTAAGTCTAAACTTGGTGTTTCGACACAGCTTAATTCATGGTTTGAGCAAGTCATTTGATTACGACATTTATCCTCAGCTACAGCCTATAGTGCATTTAAGCTTGTAATTTAAAGCGAATCACCATTACTCTAGATTGGGATTGATAATCTGCTTTAAATATAGCTTCAAACAATACTTTTAAAGCCCAGTTTGGGTTCATTTTTGATGCGCTAGATAAGGAAAAACTCGCATGCAGTATGACTTGAAAATTGTAAATGGCTTGGTTTTTGATGGTGAGGGAAATGAGCCTCAGCAACACAATGTCGCAATCAAGGATCAAGTGATTATTGAAATTGGTGAATGCTTGGGTGAAGCAAAGCAAACGATTGATGCTCAAGGTAAAATCGTAACCCCAGGCTTTATTGATTTACATACGCACTATGATGGCCAGATCTCATGGGACAAGGATATGCAACCAAGTGTTAATCATGGGGTGAGTACAGTTGTTATGGGGAGTTGTGGTATTGGCTTTGCGCCAGTCAAAGCAAACGACCGAGAAAAACTTATCCGACTTATGGAAGGCGTTGAAGATATTCCTGGATCAGCATTATCAGAGGGCATCACATGGGATTGGGAGAGTATTCCGGAATATATGGATGCATTGGATGCCAAAGAACATAGCATTGACTTTGCTGTACAGGTGACCCATGACCCACTTAGAGTCTTTGTGATGGGAGATCGAGCGGTCTTTAACGAACCGGCCACTCCCGAAGATATTGAACAAATGAAAACTCTGACTCGCCAAGCACTTGAAGCCGGCGCGATCGGCTTTTCAACCGGTCGTTCAGATGTACATCGTAGTGCCGATGGGCAATGGACCCCTTCTTCAGAGGCATCGGCCGAGGAACTCGCAGGGATTGCCCAAGCATTTGCCGGTTTAGATTATGGCGTGATTCAAGCGGTTAACGACTTTAATCTTGAGCGTGAGGGTGATCATTTTGACGAAGAATGGTCAATTATGGAGCGTTTTGCTAAATCTACCCATGATCAATCAGCCAAAGGACCAGGTTTTTCCTTATCTTTAATGCAAAGAGATTTTGCGCCCAATCAATGGCGGCGAATTATTTCCGAAGCGGAGCGTATAAAAGCTGATGGCGTAAATATGAGACTACAAACCGCTCCAAGAGGTATTGGCGTCACGCTTGGCTTACAGTGTACCTTCCATCCATTTATTGGCTTTCCTAGCTACAAGGCGATTTCACACTTAAGCCTGACTGAACGAGTCAATCATATGAAAGATCCTGCCTTTAAGGCACGGATTCTTACCGAAAAAATGGAAAAACTCGCTGGTGATGGCACGCCTATCCCCCCCATTGCCGATACTCTTTTGGGTGCCTTGGATTTTGTCGCAAGTAAAACCTTTTTACTTGGTGAAAAACCATCTTATGAGCAAACTGCTGAAACCTCTGTACTCAGTATGGCCAAGCAAAAAGGTGTGCATACTCTTGAAATGATCTATGACTTAATGCTTGAGGATGAAGGTAAAGCTCTGCTCTATTTCCCAATGTATAACTACACAGAAATGTCATTTGATAACGTATTAACCATGCTTAAGCATCCTCAGTCCATTATGGGCCTATCGGATGGTGGCGCACACGTGGGTACAGTATGCGATGCAAGTTTTCCTACATATCTCATGACGCATTGGACTCGCGATCGTACTCGAGGAGAAAAAATCGAATTAAAAGAAGCGGTTCGCAAGCTGACCTCGGATATTGCTGATTTTTGTGGCATGAGTGATAGAGGCAGAATTAAAGAAGGTAAACTCGCCAATATTAATGTGATTGATATGGAGCGTTTATCTTTGGAAGCGCCTCGTATGGTCCAAGATCTGCCAGCAGGTGGGCAGAGGCTATTGCAAGATGCTCAAGGCTATGAAGCAGTGATTGTTAGAGGGAAAGTCGTGCTCAAAGATGATACTTTAACCGGTGAATACCCAGGTCGCCTTGTACGCATGGGGCAAAGTGCAACCGCCGGCTAAGCTTTAATCATAACAGACAAAGGGCCAACCTATTTTGAAAAGCACGACAAGCATATGAGTACTGCCTTCAAACTTACTCGTCGCTTTGGACAGGAGCTTTTTAAGGCCCTAGCCTGTGAAGTGGTCAAACAGGATAAGAGCACACTTATTCTTGCACAAAGCCTAGAGCCCTCCAAAGATTTGACTGTATATGTGCAAAACATCCTTATTGAAACATATGCTTCGTTTGCTTTGGGCATTCCGCTCAAATATTTAAAAGAAATTAAGGGCTTAGCATCTGATACGCAACAGCTTGTTGATTCTAAGTTTAGACGTTGGCAAATACGACTTAAGCCATATTCTCTAGAGTTTATAGACCTGCTTAGATTATTTGGCGTCTATTATGAGGGCACTCTTGATTATTCTTTAGATGGCTCACTTGCAGTCACTAAAACCGATCAAAGACGGCGACTTGGTGCGCATTATACACCTTTTGGTTTGGGGCGTCAGATGACCAAGCGGGTGTTTGAGATTTTAACACAGTCTTCTAGCACTTTAAGTTCTGATCAGGTACTCAGCTATAGGGTGTGTGATCCTTCAGCCGGTGCTGGCGGTATATTGTTAGAATATGCGATGCAAAGCACTCAGTTCGTCTGTCAACTTTGGGCAAAAGAAAATCTGTATACAGAGTTAACAAATGAACAAAGACACAGGTTGGCACAAGCTCTCATTGTGCAAAACTGTCTTTATGCTCATGATCTTGATGCGGGCGCATTACAGGTTTGTCGCTTGAGCTTATTAGCTTTGGCTCATGGCCATGTCAGTTCTGAAGATATTAAGCAGTGTATGTCCAAAGCTCAAGGTAAGTCCAAGCATCTTCATGATCTAATTCACTACCAAGATCTTAATGACTATCCACAACCCATGAGTGTTCAAAAAACTTGGTCCCGATTAAACCAGCATATTGTGATTCATAACTCTTTAGAACCATTAACATCATGGCGCAAACTTCATCCCAAAGTTTTTAAGTCCAAAAACTCAGGCTTTGATCTTGTTTTAGGTAACCCCCCTTATATTTCAATGTATGGTCGAGGCTCACAAGCGAGTCATTTTGACAGCACATTTTTAGAGCAAATCCAAAGGGATTATGGCCAAATAGATGGACATACAGTTCTTTCTGGTCGGCTCAATCTATTTCTTTCATTTATGGTGCTCTCTACACAGCTACTCAATAAAAACGCACAGTCGTCTTCTCTAATCGCTTTAATCTTACCCGATACGATCATCACCAATGAGGCTTATACAGCGATGAGGCAAGGCCTATGCTTAAATCAGCGCTTGATCGAAGTCCAAAGACATGATGTTGACTTATTCAAGGGGGCTAATGTGGGCATTTCAGTCGTAATCTGGGGTGATCGTAAGACAGAGCAAAATCAAGAAGCCTTAGTAGAGTCAAGCTCCTTTACTGTGACTCTAAAAGATAAAACCGAGGCGAGCGAACAAGTCATCAGTGAATCTCACCAAGCACTTTTAAGTCGCCATGCTTGTTCATGGTGGCCCTGTAGCACTAAAGCTCTTAAGCAAGCTCAAATGACCGAAGTAAACTCAGTCCTAATCGGTGAAATCGCTCAAGTTAAAGATGGCTTTAATACCGGTTCAGCACAGCGAAGACAATCTCTGCTTAGTAAATCAAACTCCACTCTCAACCCTCATGCAAAAGCCAAATATCGTCCGTGCTTAGAAGGCAAGTGGGTCACTGATTTCAAGATTACCAAGCAAGCCCTAACCATAAAAACCGATGCGATCAATAGTCTTTCAAGTGGAAAGCGCTTTGAGCAAAAGAAGATCATTTACCGTCAGACAGCACCACATATCATTGCAGCGGTTGATTTAGAGGGTCTTGTGTACCTTAATTCAGCCCACGCCATTATTTTACATCAATATGACGAAACCTGTCTATTTGCGCTTTGTGCCTATCTCAACAGCGATACCTTTAAAAAACGTTATCGACTTTTAAGCGGCGAAACCCGAAAAACATTTCCCCAAGTTCATATTTCCACAATTAAGCAAACCCGAATTCCAATGCTAATTACTGACTCAAGTAATAACTATTGTATTCAATTAGCAAATATTGCTAGCACTTTATCAGAGACTGAGCTGACTCAGTCAGATCCAAAGTACAAAGAATTATACCAAAAGCTGAACCAAATTGTACAAGCACTGCATCAGGAGCTAGAAAGCACAACTTAGCTTTTAGCTTTTTGATTAAACCTTAATCACTCCACGGTTGATTTGGTCGCGTTCAATAGACTCGAAAAGGGCTTTGAAGTTCCCTTCGCCAAAGCCCTCGTCCTCTTTTCTTTGGATAAACTCAAAGAAGATGGGTCCAATGGCTTTTTCTGAGAAGATCTGCAGTAATAATCTTGGCTGTCCGCCTTCGGTGCTACCGTCTAGTAAGATGCCTCTTTTTTGAAGCTCTGCTTTAGGTTCGCCATGATTAGGAAGTCGGGTATCAAGCATCTCATAATAGGTGGTTGGTGGGGCGGTCATAAACTTAACGCCCTGAGCCTTTAATCTATCCCAACAGGCGATTAAGTCATCACAGGAAAAGGCAATATGCTGAATGCCCTCGCCCTTGTACTCTCGTAAATATTCTTCGATTTGACCTACTTTTTCCGATTTTTCTTCATTGAGCGGAATGCGAATCAAGCCGTCAGGGGCAGTCAAGGCTCTTGAAATTAAAGATGTGTATTCGCCCTTGATATCAAAGAAACGGATTTCTCTAAAATTAAAGAGCTTTTCATAATAATTGGCCCAATAATCCATGCGGCCTTTGTAAACATTGTGAGTGAGGTGATCGATGATCTTAAAGCCACAGCCGTCTGGCTTAGAATCCACACCCTCTAAATACTCAAAGTCAACATCATAAATAGAGTTTTGCTCCCCAAAGCGATCAATAAAGTAAATTAAAGCACCACCTATACCCTTGATGGCAGGAATATTTAGCTCGGAAATCCCGGGATGAGTGGGAACGGGCTCGGCTCCACGACTTAGGCATTCAGCATAAGCTTGGGCGGCATTTTTAACCCTAAAGCCCATTGCACATGCCGATGGTCCATGCTCTTGGGAGAAAAAGGCTGCATGACTATTAGGCTCGTAATTTACCAAAAAGTTAATGTCTCCCTGACGCCATAGTTCCACCGCCTTGCTGCGATGCTTGGCAATCTTGGTAAAACCGATGGTTTCAAAAATTGGCTCAATGATCCCACGCTCACTTGCCGCAAACTCAACAAACTCAAAACCACATAGACCAATTGGATTTTCAAATAGATCCGCCATGCTATACCTCTTTATTGGTTCAGATTAAGATGATGCTTATTTGAGCAAAACTTGCCCCAAATAACCTAAGTCAAAATTTTTAGGTTAAAAACACCAAAACTAACTTTAAAAACAGCTTCAAAAAGCAAGGTGAAGATAGGCGACAGCGATTGATTTAGTCAAGGCTTGTTCTGCATACAACACTCTGTTTAATTAAACTCAGCACACATTTATGAGTTTGATTCGATTTGCGAGTCTTAAATCTGCGAGTCTTAAATCTGCGAGTCTTAAAATCTTTGCAATTGACCAACCGGTCTTCGACTAAAGAGATCAGCAAGAGCAATAGCGGCTATAAGATCATCGCGTTCGCTGTTACTAGAACGAACAAGATTGGAGCTACTATCAGACCAAAGCTGATCGTCAAAATGTAAGCTTTCGGCGGCCTTAAACACTCTTGCCACAAATTCTGGTGAAGTTTGTGCTGCATGCGCCAAGGCAACCCATTTGGTACGCTCACTGAACACAAGATTAGGGTCAGCTGAAATCACTTGCTGTGCTTGCATTTCTACTTGTCCCCATTGTCCACGACTTAAAGTGAGTCCTGAAAGAGACTCAAAGCGTTCATTGCGCCATGATGCCCAAGTTTGCTGGTGTAAGCTTTGGACCCACTCTTGAATTTTGCCCACGACCAAGCGCAAAGGAAAGGGAATCTGCTTACCGGTGTCCACCATTATCTTGAGTTCATGCCCAATCATCGAACGCCATTTTTCTGAGATTTTATCAGCCTCTCTTAAATAGCCATTCATTCTTAGGGTACAAAGAGACACTTCCATTTGAATCGCTAAAGGGGCCAAACGAGTTTGATATCCACGTCGACTCTTTTGTGCACCGATTAAAACTAACTTTTCATCGTTGAGATCACCGTTTACTCTTTGCTCTTCGATCAAGGCTTGCGGTCCAGAAGGCCCATAGCGCAAAGTCATGAGGTAAATCCCCAAAAGTTGGGTGCCCCACATATTTAAGCTTTCCTCAACTCGCCATTTTAAAGAGCGACGATGAGTTTTTGGTAAAGGCACTGAACGCTCGCCTTTACACCATTCTTTCCATTCCTGTGGCCACTGAGGGCTAATACTCTTAAGAAGATATGGTGTCTCTTGCCCAAGTAAAGGCCAAAGAGTAGGCTCTGAAAGAATCTCATAATTAATAAAGACACAACGCACTTCGTGTCCAAAAAGATACTGAAGCTTTTGGTGTAAAGAATATGCCGACATGGGCAAAACTAAAAACTCAACATTTGGTTTTATCTCTGAGCGATAATTATGAGTACAGAAAGGCTGAATATCATGCTGTAGCAGACTAAAAGCTTCCCGCATTTCTGAGAATGGAGGCAGAGTCACATAGAAACTCTTCATGGTCTGCAAGCTGTTACGTATTTCAAGACAGGCTGATCTAAATGTGTAGATGTCTTCAAGAATTCGTTTATCCAAAGACTCATCCACTACTGCCTTTAAGTGTTTAAGCTCATCTTGTAATTCAGAAACTTTGGAGTAAATCTCACGTTCTATCTTAAGAAAGCTTGGTGAGCATACTTGCCAAACCTCTTTATATTTAGAGGAAAGGATAAGCAGTTCTTTTAAATCATCATCTGCATCACTTAAGGCATTAGAACCCCGAGTTAAGGCAGATGTTACCTCATTGTGTCGAAAGTTTTGTAATGTTTCGCTTAATTCAGAACTTGAATATTGGTCGTCATCTTCATACACACTCCAATCGATCTCCTGTGAAAAGTCAGGATCATAACTTTGGGAGTCATCGGACGGATAGGCATAATCCTGAGGATTTGGTTCTGAGCTTGTCGGAAGTGGATTTGGCTCTGAATCTTGTTCAGAATTATCTCTTCCAAAGATATTGAATAAGATTATCAAGACCCAAAACCAATGTTCGAGAACTTGATCAAGTAACCAATTGAGCGTTTGCTTATCCATTATTCTTCACCCTCATTGAGCTCTTGAACGAGTTGCTCAAAAACACAGTCCTCAGCCCGTTCAACTTGCTCAACTTGCTCAACTTGCTCAACTTGCTCAACTTGCTCAACTTGTTCAACTTGCTCAACTTGTTTAGCGAAATCCCGGCTCTTATCCTCAATGTTAACCTTGGTGACGACAGCACTTTTCGGTTTGGATGTATTTACTTGACCTTGCTCATGCCGACGACGAGCCAATTTTACACTGACAGGCTCACCGACAATTTCAGCTAAAACCAAGCGTCGGCCAGCATTATCTAAGGTGGGTAAGAGCTTGGAGAGTGACACAGCTTATCTACCTTCTGGATTAGAGATCTTAGAACGCATTTCAGTGTCAGCTTCCAAGTTTTTCATTTGTAAATAGTCCATGTAGCCAATATTGCCGTTTTGTAGGGCTTGAGCAATAGCTTTGGGTACTTCAGCTTCTGCCATAACCACAGACGCACGAGCTTCTTGGACTCGAGCCTTATTTTCTTGCTCGGCTGCAACCGCTTCGGCACGACGACTTTCCGCACGAGCTTGGGCGATGTTCTTATCAGCCTCTGCCTGGTCAATTTGCAGTTTCGCACCAATGTTTTGACCAACATCAATATCAGCAATATCGATAGAAAGAATTTCAAAAGCTGTACCAGAATCAAGACCCTTGCTGATAACCTCTTTGGAAATACGATCTGGGTTCTCAAGCACTAACTTGTGTGTATTTGAAGAACCGATGGTTGTGACAATCCCCTCGCCCACCCGAGCCACAATGGTTTCCTCACCGGCACCACCAACAAGGCGCTCAATATTAGCACGCACAGTAATTCGGCTGAGTACAATCAACTGAATACCATCACCGGCAACTGCAGCCACTTTGGGCGTTTGAATCACGCGTGGATTTACGCTCATCTTGACAGCCTCAAGTACATCACGACCAGCCAGATCAATTGCTGTTGCTCGGTCAAAGGATAGATCAATGCCCGCCTTTTGTGCCGAAATCAAAGCTCTGATCACACGCTCTACATCACCACCTGATAAATAATGTGCCTCCAAAAGACCTAGATTAATGTTTAAGCCTGCTTTGACCGCATTGATCATGGGCTCAACCACGGATTTAGGGTCAACACGGCGTAGTCGCATGGCAATCAATTGACCAATGCCCACTTTGGTATTGGATAGATTCGCTGAAATCCACAGACCGACTGGAACAAAGTGTAAGAAAACAAACAGGCCAACAATGGCACCAAAAGCAATAATGAGCTCTATATTCATTGAGTGAATCTCCATGAGAGAAATAGTTTGGGGGTTTAAGTTTATAAAAAGTTTAATTGTGTACAAGTATTATCATAAACCGAGATAAAAACTAAGGTATAGGTCAAATGAATTATGCACTTAACCTTTCTTAATTATTTCAGCTTTTCGAGTTCAATTCGATTGTCTGAGTCTGATCAAGGCTCTGTTCACAAGCGACCACAACAACACGATTACCTCTGATTTCGATAATTTCAACATCTTGTCCTTTGTCCAAGTAATCAACTTGGCTGATCACATCGATAATTTCCTTACCAAAGCGTGCCTTACCCGAAAGCCTAAGCGGTGCGGTTACTTGACCTTGATCGCCCACATTTACCGGAAGATGAGTGGCTGTGCCCTCTGTGAGTTGTTCTTGCTGGGTATTGCTTGCACTTAAATCTTGATCAAGTACCAACCAAGAACCAAAGCGGGAACGTGGCAAATACTTGGCAACAATAATAGCCAAAAGAATCGTAACACCAAGTGCATACAAGAAAACTCGAAAAGGATCTTGAAAATGACCATAATCCCATAGGATCCCCTCGGGTAATTCTCCCATGGAAGTGACGAGTCCCATAGCCAAAAAGGTGAGGCCTAAAACGCCGGCGATACCAAAGCCAGGAATGACAAAAACTTCGGCGGCAAGCAAAGCCATACCTACAATAATCGCCAATAACTCCTCTGAACCTGCTAAGCCGGCAATTTTGTGGCCTAAAAAGAACAATAGAAGTGATAAAAAGCCTAAAATACCAGCAAATCCAACGCCGGGAGTATAAAGCTCAACCATAATACCAAGCATCCCAAGTGACATCAATAAGCCGCTTAGGGTAGGGTCGGTGACCGCCCGAGCGACAGCCTCCGACCAGCTTTCTTCTGCTCTTACACTTTGTGCTTCTTTGAGCCCCAAAGTCATAAAAAGTTCTTTAGGTGAGTCGATCACAGCATTGGCAACACCAAACTTAACCGCCATGTCATTGGTCAGTGTTAATAGCTTACCCTTGATGCTGACTTCAGGCACTTCTTTGTCTGCATCTACCATTGATTCTGCCAAATCTCCATCACGACCCTTTGCTTCGGCGGTTGCTCTCATTTCCGAGCGGAAATAACTGACCATTTTTTCGCCGACCGCTTTAGCTTGACCATTATCCATTTGAATCGGTGTTGCCGCTCCCATGGTAGAGCCCGGACTAAAGACGATATAATCAGCAGCATAACTAATTAAGGCGCCTGCGCTGATTGCACGTCGGTAAATATAGGCGATAACCGGTCGCTGTTCACTTAAAAGAATGTCTCTAATCTTAATTGCGGCATCAACTCGCCCACCTAAGGTATCCACTTCCAAAATAATAGATTTGGCCTCTGGATGTTCACTCAAGCTTCGCTCGATGTAATGAGGCAGACCTAAATCGATTGTTCCATGAATGGGAATCACCAAAGATGGGCCATCCAACAAAGGGAGTTCCTTTACTGTAGGTACCTTATACTTGGCTGGAGTTGCATCATCAGCGATTGAAGACTCTTGTTTTACTTCTTTTTTAGAGTCTTCTTTTATTTTTTGAGGGGATTCTTGCTTTGGTTCTAGTTTGTCAGCCCAAATATCTTGAGTTACAATACTTGAGCTTATGATTAGGGTCAGTAAGAAAGCTAGTGTACGTTTACTTTTAAACACCGCTATCTTGAAGTTGCTTATCCTTGAATCGAGCATTAGTGAACCTCGTGCTGAAGATGAGTTGTATGTTTAAACGCTATTGAACAATATTTCTTCCCTATGCTCAACAAAGTAAGCAAGATCTTTGTTTTAAATAGGGGTAGAGTCTGGCCATAAAATAATCTTATGTGGCTCTTAACAAGCAAGTTTACTTGTAAGAAACGATGATCAAGGATAACTTAAAAAGACTCTAAACACCTATGATTTAAGTGCTATATAAAAAAGACGAAATTTTACTTGACCAACTTTAGCTGTTTCTATTTTGTACCGATCTTAAATGACCATTCACATAGAGATTGAGGCGTGATTTCTTGATGAAGATTTTTATTGCCTAGACCCTTTGTGTATCTCTCAATTTTACTTCTTACAAACTGTCTAAAAAGATCTATAAGCTAAAGGAGCCTAAGATATGTTGATTGAAACATCTACTGATCATGTTCAAATCTCTTCGCTCTTCCATTCTGAACTCGCCCAAACAACTTACTGTTTAGAGGAGTTTTGCAATTTGAGTGCTGTACCAGTTGCTACAATCATCTTGGTTGATCACAAAAAGTCTTCACTGAATTATATGGTTCTAAGCAATAGTTTAAGAGCATTTAATAGCTATCAGTTCAGTGATTTTGATGACGATGATGAGGGTGAAGGAGATACTGAATACGAAGATGACTTTGAAGAAGGCAATTTTGATGAAGACTTTGATGCTGACTACGAAGAAGATGCTGACTACGAAGAAGATGCTGACTACGAAGAAGATGCTGACTACGAAGAGGATGCTGACTACGAAGAAGGTAATTACGAGGGAAGCTTCGAGGATGGCTTTGATGACTATTATGATGAAGATGACGAGGATGACGACTACTTATAATCGTTAAGAGTCTAAATCTCGGAGCAGATGACTGAATCGGGAATAAACTAGAAAAAAGGATCTGCTTTAGCGGAAGCATATATTTTTTCGTAAGTTATATTAATTAAAAAGCTATGCCTAAAATAAATTAAATCATTCTTTTTACTTAGCGAGAATATTCAGTTCTAAAAAAAAGAACATTGTTGTCAAAAAATAGCAACCAAGCTACTTTAGGCTTTCGTGTATGCTAGACTTGGCGATAAGATCAGTGAAAACTTAAAAAACTCAGAGTAACTTTATGGTTTATGTTCCTGCACAAAAAATGTTAATCATCATTGGTTTAGCCTGTAGTGTATTCGCTTGTGATTCGGAAACAGAAGCAGATCTTCCGGCTTCACTTGCCGAAAACATATATGCGATACAAGGTGAGCCAAGACCCGATCTATCAGAGGAAGATCAAGCCTTATTTGAGGCTGGTTTGGCAGTCGCTACTCGTCGATTTACGCTTAATGATGGTTTAGGGCCTGATTTTAATGTAACATTTTGTGGTAGCTGTCATGAAAAGCCCGCCTTTGGTGGTGCCGCAGGTCACTACAGAGACTTTTATATTTATGGCGAACAGCTGAATGGCGGTGGTTTTGTACCAAGTGGTCCACGAAGTGGTGTTTTAAATACCTTTGCTAAGCCCATAGCTGAAAATATTGACACAAATACTGTTACAGATGAAGAAACATCAAACACCGCCCTCAGTAAGATTTTACCGGAATCTGACGCAAACTTGTTTACGCGCCGTAATCCCATTCCCTTTTTTGGCATTGGTCTGTTAGCAGAAATCCCTGAAGAAGAAATCCTCTCAAGGGCCGATCCGGATGATCGTAATGGTGATGGAATCAGTGGACGCCCCAACTATGACCAAGGTTATGTTGGACGCTTTGGCTTAAAGGCCCAAACCGTTAGTATTGAAAACTTTATTCGTGGTCCGCTTTTTAATCACTTAGGGATTACGAGTAATCCGCTCTCGGCTGAATTGCAAGCCGCCCTACCTGTTCCTTCAGTGGCGAGCGATCGTGATGATGAGAACAATGAATCTGACACAAACACCATGCTAGCGATGCAGCAGCAGGCATTACGCTCTGCTGAAAAGCCAATCATTGAGCAAAGAGGCTTTCACCAAGCGGCCGCTCCTTCTGAGCCTTTGACCGATGCCGACAGTATTCCAGACCCGGAATTAGCTGAAGAAGATTTGTTTGCCTTGGTCAGTTGGGCCATGTTGCTTGCTGCACCCATGCCCGAACCTTTGGGTGTTCAAGAAGAACGAGGACAGGGGGTATTTTATGCGATGGGTTGCGATCTGTGCCATGCCCCTGCTTTGGAAGGTCCACGAGGTTTAGTACCCGCCTATACCGATCTCTTACTTCACGATATGGGTGAGGACTTAGCCGATGGAGTAGTCATGGCTTTGGCCAATGGCTCCGAGTTCAGAACTCAGCCCTTGTGGGGTATTAGCTCAACCGGCCCTTATTTATATGATGGCCGAGCCGGAAGTTTAGATGAAGCGATTGCTTTACATGGTGGTGAGGGTAGTGCCAGTAGCCAAGCCTATCAAGAAGCCTCGGTAGATGACAGGATTGATCTTATCAGCTTTTTAGAAAGCCTTGGTGGACGAGCCGAAAAGTCTGCTGGGCTCATTCCACCTCAAGCCGAAATTGGTTCATCATCATACTTGGGCGTACCGACAACAACACTTGATCAAGAAGCGCTTGTTTTATACAAAAAAGGCCAAACTTTGTATGATACTGACTTTACCATCAGTAAAGGCTTGGGCCCTGTTTTTAACGGCGATAGTTGTCGTGGCTGTCACTTTGAGCCCTTTGTGGGAGGCTCTGGGCCCACTGGGGTCAGTGCGGTTCGTCAACTTTCGCAAGATTATGAGGCACTCGACAGTGATGGTGCTTTAATTCGCCGTTTTAGTGCCCATGGCGCACCACCGGTGGCTTTAGATTCGGAGGGGATGACCTATACTTTTGAGCTTCGTCAAGCGCTCCCAACTTTTGGTTTGGGTATTATTGCAGCCATTCCTGATGAAGCCATTTTGGCCAATGCGGATCCAGATGATGCCAATGGTGATGGCATTCGTGGACAAGCCCGTTATTTGCAGGACGGAAGTTTGGGTCGCTATGGTTGGCGCGCACAAATCTCTGATCTTGCTCATTTTATAGGTGATGCACTTGCAGCCGAACTTGGTCTAACTATCCCAAGTCATTTGGAAATATCCACTGCTATTTATGAAGATAGCGATGCTGTTGCTGACCCAGAGTTCAGTGCCGAAAACTTTGCAGCGCTTAGATTTTTCTTAACGAACTTAGCGCCACCAACTACAGAATTAAGTGATGATCTAGCCACTAAATATGAGCAAGGAGAAGTACTTTTCAATTCCATTGGTTGTGCAAGCTGTCATATTCCCAAGTTAAGCGAGAGTCAAAGCCAAGCGGCTTACACTGATTTATTACTACATGATGTCCAACCAGACACAGAACTCGCCAGAACTTTCAAAACACCTGCTTTGTGGGGCTTAGCATATACCGGAACCTATTGGCATGATGGCCGTGCTTCTACCATTAGCGAAGCCATCCAAACTCATGCCGGAGAGGCCGTTAATAGTAAAACTGCATGGAAAAGTCTAAGCATCGAAGAACAAGATGCCCTGCTCATTTTTCTAAAGCACCTTTAGTGTTTCTCTGACATAAATGAATACTAAACTGAGCAATTATGAGAAGGATCATTAAGTTTCAGCTTTTTCACTTATATCCTCTTGGGCAGTTTTCTGCTGACCGGCTTGTTGATCTAAATCCTCACCCCACTTGAGTTGGGCCTTAGTGCTGACATCAGGTTTAAGACCAAGCTTACTTTCAGAATCAGGTACAAGTCGAATACTGGTTTTTAGCTCGATTGAAAGCTGAGACAAGAGCTTGACTGCTTCGGCCTGTAAGTCGACTTGCTCTACCCAACGGCGGACTTCGCTTTTAACTTGCTCTATCCGGTCAGTACGAATGGTTTCTACGGTTTGATTGACTTTGGTACTGACCTTATCAATCACTTGTACCGGCGTTTGCTTGATTTGCTTCATTACACTGGCCAAGATGGGTTCGCGCTCGGTTGACGCTGTCGACTCCTGTTCGCCTTTTTCAAGTTGCTTAATCAGCGCCTCTTTTAAAGAATTGGGCAAGCGATCATTGGACTCAAGTAAGGCCTTGAGCTTTTCATTGGAAGCTTCTTGTGGTGCAGAAGACTGCTTGACTGAGCTTTCTTCATTTTTTAAGGATGTAGCATTTGATTTAGTATCTTTAAGCTTAGTATCTTTAAGCTTAGTATCTTTTGGCTTAGTATCTTTAAGCTTAGTATCTTTTGGCTTGTTGACTTTTGACATAGCGTGATCCATATCGTTCATCTACTCATAAATATAAGCTAAAACTTAGTTTTTAAGCGCCTGCAACTCGTTGCTTACCACAGAGGCTAAATAAGAGTTTGCGCTTATCTTTGAGCGATTGAGGATATTCAGCAAATCATTATAGTGCTTTTCAGCTTTCTGATGCTGACGTAAAGCGCGAGCGGTTCTTGCTAAATCAAGATGTAAGTGAGGATAATCAAGACCTTTTTGGGCTTGTTTTAGCGCTTGATAGGCGGCTGAATATTTTCCCATGCGTAATAAAACTTGACCTTTCGCATGCAAAAAGATTGGTGAAATCGCTTGTTTAGCCTGTGCTAAGTATTCGTTGATTTGAGCCAGAGCATTGTTTAACCGTCCCTCTTTGATCGCTAGACGAACTTGAGCTAAGTTTTCGGCCTCATTGATTGTCTTTTGCTTACTTTCTTTATATTGGATATGAGCAAGTACAGCTAGGCCCTTTAATGAGGGCGAAAGACTGTCAATGGCCAAAGCCTGTTCGGCAAGAGCTTTTGACTCTTTATATTGAGCCAATAAGTAATGACATACTGCTGCTGAATAAATAACCTTTACTTGAATCGGTTTGGGTAGCTCGCGTTGACTAAGTGCTAAATAAAGCTCAGCTGCCTGCTTGTATTGTTGCTGAGCAAAGGCTTGATCAGCTTTGCCTAAAACAGTACTCAGACTTTCTGTTGCTAGCTTTGTCTTTTGCGCATCTTGAGCTTGTACAGTAGGCGTATCTTCATCGGTGTCAGTATCAACCAAAACAACTTCACTAGCCTGAATACGCCGCATGGAGCTTTTGGCTTCTTCAACCCAACGTTTTTGACTGGGTCGGGCTTCTTGATCTACAAACTCTTGGTATAGTTCATAAGCACCTTTGGGATCACCCATCAAATCAAGAGTTTTAGCCAAACCAAAGACGCCCGATAAGCGCTTAGGATCTTCGGCCAAAGTTAAAAATCGACGATATGTTTCTACCGCTTCGGTATATCTTTTGAGCTTTCTTAAAGTAAAAGCGATCAGATATGAAATATCTTCGTTTTTTTCGTTGAGACCAAAACTCGTTTTTAAATGAGTAAGCGCATTGGGATAATCACCCAGCTTTATATAGAGCTTAGCCAAGGTATTGAGTAGCTCGAGATCATTAGGAGAGCTCTCTAAGGCAAGTTTAAGCTCAATAATTTGGGCCTCGACTAAGGCCCGAGGACTTGGTTTAGCAGAACTTGGTTTAGCAGAACTTGGTTTAGATGCAGAATCCTGTTGCTTACCTGCTGCTTGAGACTGACTTGAGATTGGTTGAGCCTGCGCCTCTCCAATAGAATGATATGCGAACAAACAGCCCAAAACTATAGTCATCCAACTCAGATGAGTAGAATTCATACGAAAGGCTCTATATGCTTTTAGCGGAGTTTGAAGTGCTAACAGAGGGGATTGTATGATCTTATTTTTCATAAAACACGTTCCCTTTGCATGCCCAAAACATTGGTTTCACTAGATGATTAGGGCACATACACACTTTAAGTTCAGCAATAAGTCTTGTTTAAATGAACTTAAAGCTAATTCAAGCGTACCTTAAATTAAGCGCTTAGAAGATAGAGCTTGGTCCACCACCGGAGATGCCTACTGAACCACCGGTCACGGAACCCAAAAGTTCCAAAGCGATAGAAGGCGCTTGATTGGCCTGAGCCAAAACTGACACATTGGCCGATGCGACCATCATGGCTCGAGTCATTTCGGCAGTTTCAGAAGCAAACTCTGCATCTTTAATGCGACTTTGAGAAATCTTGGTATTTTCTGAGGTTTGCTGAAGATTATTTACCGTATGCTCAAGACGATTATGGTTTGCACCAATTTCACTGCGGAGCTTATTGATTTCGCCCAAAGCCAAGTCAATGGTTTCAATCGCTGAGCTGGCACCGTCTGAAGTGGTTAAGTTAATACTTTCAAGCGCACTTTCTTTGTTGACGCCAAATACAGCTGACTGCCCCCCAAAAGCAAACGGATTTGGGTTTTCAACCATCCCACCCAAGTAGCTATCGACCAAAAAGCCAAAGTGAGCATCAATCGCTTCATCGGACTGTAAAGTCACAGTACCACCGTACACAAAAGCACCTTCAAAACCGTCTAAAAGACCGATTGCTGCTTCTAAATCACGTCCGGCATTATCTCCGGAATAAATTAATTGAACGTTTCGGCCATCTTCGGCTTCTAAAACCAGTTCATTGCTGGTGTTCAAGTGAGCGATAACACCGGTTGCCTCATGCTCTGCATTAATCGCTTGAATGAGTGAACCGCTCGCATCATTTTCTTGGACTGAGAAACCAGAGATTTTGACATCATTAATGGTAATAAAAGTATTTGAGGTAAGTTCTACTGCTTGTACAGAACCGGTATTACCAAAAATATCAAAACCGAGCTCATCATTACGGCCTTGTTGATTATCGGTGCGTGTTGCTCCTACTTTTGCACTTACACCGGTAAAGTTTTGGTACGCATTAATCGCTACCGATTTGGCAATCGCTGAGCCTTCATTATAGATGGTAGACACCATATCATCAGCCGCTATACTGTCTCGAACTTCAACCCCATTGAGTGTAAAGGATTCAGGACCCGGTGCTCCAGCAAACCCACCAAGCAAGCTCATGTCTGTAGCTACACCGGTTTTTGAGGTCACCTTAGCTTGGCGAGCGAGCGCATCTGGGCGAATACTACTCATCTTTAGGTCAACAGTTTGACCAACATTATCACCCGCTTGAATCTTAAACTTGGTTTTCATTTGTTGGAACAAATGTAAGCCATTAAAAGTAGTGGTTTTGGCAATGCGACTAAGCTCGTTCATCAGCTGATTTACTTCGGCCTGTACCGATTTGAGATCCTTAGAATTATAAGTCTCTGTGGCAGATTGAACCGCAAGCTCTCTCATGCGCTGAAGAATATTATTGGTTTCGTTTAAGGCCCCCTCGGCAGTTTGCAAAAGGGACATGCCATCAGTCGTGTTACGAATCGCTTGATCATAGCCACGATGTTGGGCTTCCATACGAGTTGTGATCGTTAAACCAGCTGCATCATCCTTGGCACCATTAATACGCTCACCCGAAGCAAGACGCTCCATTTTGGTCGCGATATTGCGGGTGTGCACGTTCATGGCATTGCGAGCGCGGATTGAATCAGAGTTTGTATTGACGAATAAGCTCATGGGATCCTCATTTACGAATGGCATTCATAACCAACAGTTTTTCATATACAAGTGAGCCACAATTTAGCTTGATAATCAAGCAATAAAGCGATAAGTGACCGATCTTTTTAAGATGATTCTCCAATCTTGTTTATTACTGTGTTTTATCTGTCTGTATCGTGAGTTATAAGCGCTATGAACCATTTAAATCTTGACCAATATCCCAACTTTTTGCAAGGCGAGCTCAGCGTGCAGGAGTCCTGTGAGGAATCAGCTTTATTTCAAGTCATTCCTGTTCCTTTAGAACTGACCGTATCGTATGGTTCAGGGGCAGCCAAAGGCCCCTTGGCCATTTTGGAAGCAAGTGAGCAATTAGAACGCTGGGATGGTCATTCAGAGCCGTGTATTCATGGTATTTTTACCCAATCCCCTGTACCCTCTGATGATATGCTGAGTGCTCAAAAGGAATTGCAAAAAAGGGGATATGAAGCACATCAAAAATCCCAAATCCCTGTGACTTTAGGGGGTGAGCACAGTATTACATACGGAGTGGTCAAAGGCATCATGGATTCACTTGGTGAACCAATAGGGATTATTCAAGTGGATGCCCATGCAGACTTGCGAGACAGCTATCAAGGACACAAGCACTCTCATGCCAGCGTTATGAACTTACTTGCTCAAGAAGGTTGTCGAATTTGTTCTTTCGGGGTGAGGGCACTATGCACAGAAGAAGTGGAAGCCCGTAAAAAGTTTTCGGTCATTCATTGGGATGCTGAAGAACTTGTCACCCAGAATATTCTGGAAATTACCTTACCCGATGGTTTTCCCAAATATGTGTATATCAGCTTTGACTTAGACGGCTTAGATCCGGCAATTTTACCAGCAACCGGTACTCCTGTGCCGGGTGGAATTTCATATTACCAATCACTTTCGCTGATTCGTTCAGCGCTTAAAGACCGTATTTGCGTGGGTCTTGATGTGATGGAACTCGCGCCGATTGAGGGACAGCCGGTCAGTGACTTTACTGCAGCCCTAATTACTTATCGTTTGATGGGCCTTGCGGCTGCTCACCGCTCACAGTAGGAAAGCCAAAAGTATCGCGCCATTCATAAAAACCTTCATCCAAAATGGCAACCTTGGGAAAACCTAAAGCGATCAAAGCATCGGCTGCTTGCCCACTGACTGCATGAGGGCACCCACAATATGTAATGGTGAAGACATTTGGATCAAGCAGATCGGCATAGTTTTCAACCTCATAAAAAGGCAATGAAATCGCTCCTTGAATATGCTCATCAAGATAGTCAGCGGCCGGTCTAGCATCAATGATTGTTAATTTTTGCTCTGCTTGCAGGGCATCATATACTTGTTGAGCGGGTACAAAGCGGTCTTCTCGCAAGATAAAGCTCGGTTCATCACCATTTGGGTTTAAAGGCGTTTGATCAACTTGAGGCGTAAAAGGCGGTGGAGGGTCGGTATCTACGGGCCGAGACCAAGATCTAATTAAGGCCACTAAATCCGCTAAACCTTGCTCGGTGACTATGGGCGCTTGATATGCACCCATGGCAGTCCCTCGACGTCCCACCCGAATCGCGTGTGCAATAAAACCATCGTCCACTGTATTTAAAAACCATGGATTATTCAGACTCACCGCACTCACGCCTTCACCCTCTTGTCCATGACAGCTTGCACAGGCTGCATTATACAACGGACGGCCTCGTTGAGCGCTTCCCTCTAGGCTAGGTGCTTCAGGGATAATGCTTGGTTCAACTTGCCAAGTGCGAATAAAGGCTACAATATCCTTAACCATATTTGGACTCAGTGGTCCGCCCTTTTCATCCCCCCAAGGACTCATTGGTGTACCTGGACGACCATGGATGGTTGACAGCGCCAAAAACTCATCACTCGCAACCACTAAAAAGTCTTGGTTGTTTAATGCATTGGCATTGTCCGCAAGATAGCCCTGTCCTTGATCGCCATGACAAAAGCCACAGAATTGCTGATACAATGCTTCGCCCCGCACTAAATCAACTTGATAGGACTCTTCCATACCGGCATTCATGCCCGCTGAGGACTCTCCGGCCTGCATTTGCATATCACCAGCTATTTCTTCAGCGGCCGAGGCTTCACCGGCGATAGACATTCCTGCTAGGCTTGCGTCACTTTCACCGGCCATGCTTGATTCTTGGTTAGTATTTGACCGATCTTGATCATCACAGGCCACATTTAAAAGCATGACCAATAACATGACTAGAAAAGTGCTGACAGAGATGATGTTGAGTTTTGATAAAGGTAATGTTCTCATAGACATATACTTAAACATATACATAACACTCACTTTGCTCATTATTGGCCCAATTGTGCCGTACTAAAGCGACTATTTTCTCGAATTCTTATGCTCAATACAAAGATAAAGCAAAAGCCGACTTGCTGTATTGATACCCTTAGGGTGTGGTTTGATTCAAGACTTCTAATAAGGCCATTTTAAGGTTCATATAGCCCTCTGGTGTACTTAAATTAAGAGAAAACTCTCGATTGTCGTCATCCAAAAAGCGCGCCAAACGACCATTCGTTCCATAAATATACATATCGTCTTTATCTCCACCTACACGCATTTCCACCATTTGCCCATCTTCTTGTTCAACCATAAGCATATCGCTCATTGCGCTCCATGCATTGACTTCGGCGACATCTTGCAAAATGCTACTTGTTGAACGACTAGTAAAGGCTACTAAGTTCCCCTCGGTATTAATTTCATTGATGATTGCTAACCAAACAGTATGACCCTCAAGTAAGAGCTCAAAGCGCATTTGTTCAAGCAGTGTGAGCTGCGCTTGGCAATAACCACAGGTTGAACGTAAAAGCACAACAAGGGTGACCTGACCTTGAAAACCATCAATGCCATAGTATTGTCCCACTCCACAACTGCTTGGATTAAGGTCTCTCAATACAAAGTTTGGCGCTTCTGCACCAACGCAAGTTACGCATTCTACTTGATTATCAGCGGCAGACTCGCTGGTTGCATCACTTGCAACCATTGGACCAACACAGCCTTCAATCGGTTCTGTGGACAAATCTTCACCAGCCATTTCACCTGCTTGCATCCCGGCCATTTCACCGGCCATTTCACCGGCCATTTCACCGGCCATTTCACCGGCCATTTCACCCGCTTGCATCCCGGCCATTTCACCCGCTTGCATTCCGGCCATTTCACCCGCTTGCATTCCGGCCATTTCACCCGCTTGCATTCCGGCTATTTCACCCGCTTGCATTCCGGCCATTTCACCCGCTTGCATTCCGGCCATTTCACCCGCTTGCTCAATTGCCTTTGGTGTAGGCGTCTCACAAGCCATACAAAAAATAGAGACTAAAATGGTGATTAAAACACTTTGGGTGTGATTGGTTCTATATCTCTGTCTATAACTTATTGCAGTCGTCATTCTTAATCCTTCAAAGTCTTGTTGTTTGCTGATTAAAGTGTTTATACCACTCTTAAGACAGCGCTCAAACCTTGAGTACAAACTTTTATCATTTACCTTCAAAGTGCTTCAGAATGACAAATCAAAGCTTAAATACAGGAACAGCTAAGCTGATTGAACAGATTCAAGAACCATTTCTTGTATCGCATTACCGTTGGCCAAATGGGTTAAATCTTCTTCATCAACCCGATCATGGTGCGCCTTTATTAAGTTTTCAAACATGGGTCAATGTGGGCAGCGCTGATGAGGTGAAGCATAAAACGGGAATCGCTCATTTTTTTGAACATTTGATGTTTAAAGCCACTAAAAATCATGCCGAAGGCGAATTTGATCGTATTTTAGAAAGCGTTGGTGGTGAAGTGAATGCAGCAACATGGCTTGATTGGACCTACTATTATGCTGATTTACCAAGTGAACATTTAGAAAAGGTACTTGCCCTCGAAGCTGATCGCTTGGTGAACTTAGACCTAAACGAAGAAGTTCTTGAGGCCGAGCGACAGGTGGTGATGAATGAACGGCGAGAATGTGTGGAAGATGACCCTGATGAATGCTTGAGTGAAAGCCTTTGGTACCACTTGATGGGCTCCGATCATCCTTATGGTCACTCAACCATTGGTTGGATGGAGGATATTGAGCGACTTAGCCTAGAGGATTGTCGTGAGTTTTATCAAAGTTATTATGCACCTAATCAAGTCACTCTTGTGATCAGTGGTGATGTAACAAGTTCTAAGCTGTTGCCTCTCATCGAACAATACTATGCAGGACTTCCAAGTCAAATCACCAAACCAAGAGTTTTTAGTCAATCTATGCGAGCTTTTAATGTATCCACAGAGTCAAGGTTACCAAATCGATCAGAGCAAGCTCTTAAACCAAAACAGATCAATCTAGATCTGGATATTCATATGCCTCGTGTACACATTGGTTTTAGGGTACCGAGTGTTCTCGAAGAAGATTCGATTATCTTGGAATGCTTGGATGAACTTCTTTTTGAAGGTGATTCCTCTCGTGTCTACAAAGCCTTGATTTATGATCTTGAGCTTGCTTCTTATGTGTACTCACTTTTGCCGCAGTTTAGAGGAGAGGCCGTATATGAGATTGGGATAGACCTTAAGCCAGAACAATCTACTGATGCCGTACAACAAGTACTCATCAATGAGTTACAAACGATTGCTGAACATGGTGTTGATGAAGGTGAACTTACCCGTGTAAAGAGAGCGAAAGAACTACATAATTACCGTAGTTTGCAAACGGTACAACAAAGGGCGCAAAGTTTGGGTTTTTGGCAAAATGTGGCTGGTGATTTTAAACACAACTTTGCCCGACTCGAGAAGATTAATCGCATAAAAAGTGAAGATATACAGAGTATGGCTCAGAAATTACTTGATCCCCACATTCGCTGTATTGTGATTGGACAACCATTACAGTAAGCTCTTGGTATAAGTCTATTAATCGGAGAAAAACGATGCACCTAAAGCAAGCTAGTTTTATTGTCTTATTCAGTTTTGGCATCCTAGGTTTAAGCGCCTGTGATGATGAAACAGTGGCCCCAGCAACTAATGAAATGAGCGCTGGAACAGCCCCTGCTGTTCAAGGTCTATTGAGATTAGATCAGCCTTTAGATGGTCAATTTCTCAACAACAAAGAAGTCATGGTGGTGGGTTTTCACTCCTCGGACACTGAAGTGATGATCAATGGAAACTCGATTCCGGTGACCAATCAGCGTTTTTCAACCGTACTCACCTTTGATGAGGGCTTACAAACCATTGAAGTGAGTGCCGGTCCTGATCAAATCGCTGTTAATGTTATGATCGACATTACTGCACCGGTTGTGACCATTACAGAACCAAGTTACGGCAGTCATGTTGACTCTAGCCAATCACCAACAGTCACCTTAGTCGGCTCCGTCCAAGACCAAGAGCAAGGAAGTGGAGTAGAAGCCGTCACTATTAATGGTCAAGAACTGTTGATTGAAGCCAATGGTCGCTTTCAGTTTACCTATGCGCCCGAACCAGGGTTGAACCGGCCTTTGGTTATTGCGCGAGATCGAGCAGGCAATGAGGGCACCGCCACTCGTGGCTTTTTGTATGGACGATATAAAGCATGGGGTAATCAAATCGAAAGAGGGATTCGAGGTGAAATGAAGCCAGAAGCCTTTGATGTGATTGCTGTTACCTTAGAAAATGCCGTAAAGTCAGGTATCATTTCTGATTTAGTCGCAGAAAATGAAGGTTTCAGTGAAGATCTGACCATCACCGACATTATTTTCCAAGATGTAGACGTTCAGTTGATCCCCGCAAATGGCTTTATTGAGGTGAGACTTAGTTTTTTCGATCTAAAAATATTTTTTGATCTAGACTCTCCCTCTACTCTTGGCGAGGTATATATTTCTCCTGCTAGCTTAACCGCTGAATTAACCTTAGCCCCCAATCCTGATGGTACACTCAATGCGCAGTTAATCAATCCAAACTTAAGCCTAGAAAACTTGGATATTCAAGTGGATAACGCTTTGCTTGATACCGCCTTGTCGTTTGTAGAAGGCTTAATTGTTGAGTTTGCTGAAGATACCATCCTTGCCGTATTGGAAGAGGCCTTAGTTGACCAACTTGTATCACCCACTCTTTTTTCTCCCTTACTTGAAATCTTGGGCGTTGAAGTTCGGGTGAGCGCTTTGTTTAAGCAAATCAACATTACTCGTGAAAGTGCACAGGTTGATTTGGGCGTTCAAATCACTGATCTACCGGCGATTAACAATAGTGCCGGCTATCTGCATATTCCTAATGATAATGTACCTCCTCGCTTGCAGCACATGGCGTCGGCTGACATTAGTCAAAATACGCTTTATCTGATTTTTTCTCATCTTTGGTACGGTGGTTTACTCAATGTAACCTTGGCGGAAATTGTCGATCCACCAAGTGCCTTGAGCGCGGCCTTACTCAATGGCTTTACCGATGGAAGATTGCTAGAAATCATGTCGCCAACCGATTTAGTGGGCGTACGTTTAAGGCCAATGTTGCCACCGATTTCAAGATTTGATCTCACTCGGCCCAATGGCATTATTATTGATTTGGTTGATTTGCATCTGGATCTAACCACACCCGACCAGCAAACTTGGTTTACCTTGGGCCTAGATATTAGTGCTAATATTGTGCCGCAACTTGTTGATAATCGACTTGGGCTAGATGTGACGCTCACCGTTGACGGTGTTAAGGTTGACGAGCCATTATTTCCGGTCAGATCTAAGGAACTTATCTCTTTAATTAGCAATTTTATTAAAAACCTACCTGATCAGCTTGGTGATGAGGGTTTGAGAAATCTTTTTGATTTGAACGAGGTCGATTTCTATGGCTTACGACTGAACAGTGGTACTGTTCAGGGTGTAGAAGTTCCTGCACCTTACCTACAAATGGGCATTGATCTTGACGCTACAATTCAATAGCAAAAATCATTTCACTCAGTCTGCTTAAGGAGACAAATATGAGCCATCGCAAAGATCTAAGCGCCATGCTTCGTCCGGCCGGAGGCGGTGTTTATGTGGTCAGTACAGGCTTAAAAGAACAACAGGCTCTCCAAAAAGTGATTTATCAAGCTGACACAGCCGAAGATATTAATAAGGCTTGGCTAGGTACTCTTGATAGTGCATTACAGCATCAGCAAGATGAGCCCAAAACTAGCCAGCTATTGTTACTTGGCGTGCCTTCCGATACCGGTGCCGGCTTTACTCGAGGGGCCAACTTAGCCCCTGCTGTGATCAGGTCTTACTTGCTTCAACATGAGCCTGACCACCCATTGTTAGGTCAACATTGCTATGATATAGGCGATGTGAGAGTTGTGCCTCAACTGCTTTCTGATGATATGCTTAATCAAGAGCAAAAGCAGGCCACTGCCCAAGTTCTTTATGGGCAAGAGTCGGTGACGATGCAGGCTACGCTACAAGATCTACCGGTTGCCCCGCTTGATATTTGTGACTTTGCCCTCAGCCAATTTAAGCAGGAAGAACAAAAAAGTGCCTTAACGCCAATTGTGATCGGTGGAGATCACAGTGTGGCTTGGCCGGCTTTCAAAGTGGCTCATGAGCGTTGGGAACAAAGCGGTAAAGCACGTCTAGGCCTTTTACATTTTGATGCACACACAGATTTATTAAGTGAAAGGCTAGGCATTAAGTACTGCTTTGCCACTTGGGCTTGGCATGCCAATCAATTATTGGGTGCAGATGGCCGCTTGGTACAAGTGGGTATTCGTGCCAGTGGTCGTGATCAAGAGCATTGGGAAAAGACTTGTAACCTTCGTCAAGTGTGGGCGAATGAAGTCCAAGAAAGAGGCGCCCTAGCAGTGGCCCAAGAAATCATTGAGCGCTTTGAAGCCCTTGGAGTCACCGCTCTGTATGTCAGCAATGATATTGATGGAACCGACAGTGCATTTGCCAGTGCAACCGGTACCCCCGAACCCAACGGATTAACACCTGAGCAAGTCGATGAGATCACCTACTTGGTTGGTCAACGTTTCCCCCTAGTAGGAGCTGACTTAGTTGAGGTTGCGCCTCCCTTATCAAGGGCAGAGGGTGAACCAGAACGAACCTTAAAAACAGCAAGCATCTATTTAAGAACATTGGCAAATCTAGCTTTGAACCGTCAAGCGATCTTTTGAAATCTTGTATGCTATTTCTTTAATAAGTAAAGCCAAATATTGCTCAGAGCTTATGCAACTTTTAGTTAAATGATGAATCTAAGCTGTTAATAAAGCATAAAAAAATATGCTTCTACAGATATGGATTCCTTAATGATTCACCCAAATAAATCTACTCTATTTTTTACCCTTTTACTGACGACTTTCCTGCTGACAAGCTCCTTTTTTATGGCCTGTGAAGATCAGAAAGAGACAGGTACTTCCGAAGAAGAAGCACAAATTACAATATGTGAGCGTCAAAGACGTCCAATTATTTTCATTCATGGTTTTTTGGCTGCCGGTGATACCTGGAATCGGCAAATCACTCGTCTATTAGCGAGTGGTTCCTGTCCCGAGGATATTCAAGTCTTTGATTGGAATAGCCTTGATATGTCAGCAGACCATAGTGAAGCATTGGATCTTCTCATCACAAATATGCTAGCATCATCAGACTTTAATCAAGTGGATCTTGTAGGGCATTCCGCAGGGGGTGGAGTTGCTTATACTTATTTGGCTGAAGCTGAGTATAATGCAAAAGTAAATCGTTATGTCCATGTCGCTAGCTTTCCTAATGATGCGCCAGCAGGTATAGAGGGTAATATTCCTACACTTAATTTATGGTCAAGTGCTGATCTTGTGGTTGAGGGGGCTGATATTCCGGGTGCGACCAATGTTGAGCTGATGGGCCTTGATCACTATTTGATCGCAACCTCCTTTGAAAGTTTTAATCAAATGATTGACTTTCTTTATGAAGCAGAGCCTTTAGAAAATGATCCATTTCTCAGCGCTGAGTCTGAAACAAGGGAGACCATTCAAGTTGCGGGTAGAGTACTTAGCCTGGGTGAAAATCAAGCCCTATCTCAAACGGAGATTGAGCTTTGGGAAGTAGATGATAATGGGCAAAGAATAGAACTCATAAGCATTCTAGAAAGCGATGCAGATGGCGGTTATTTAGCCACCAACCTTAAAGCCAATACTTATTATGAATGGGTGCCTAATCTGACGAACTCAGACAGTCCTAAAGTGAGATACTTTACGCCCAAACTCAAGCAGGACCAAGGCTATTTATATCTTAGAACCTTTCCCGGTGAGGGCTCTTTGGCAAGTATTTTAGTCCGACAGCTGCCTCAAAGCGAAACTCAAAGCTCTCTAGTGATCTTTAACGCTCATCGAGCTTTTTCAGCTGAGCAAGATCAGCTGACTCTCGATGGCACAAATATTTTAAGCCCTGAGGTGGCTTCCGCTGAAAATACCACGATTGCTTTATTTGTCTTTGATATTAACGAAGACGGCCAAACCGATGGTCGCTTACCGCTTTTTGAAGGCTTTCCCTTTTTATCAGTCGTTGATTTCCCCATTGAAGCAGAAGCTAATACTTCGCTGAACATTACTTATAATGGTGTTGAGCTTAATGTACCCAAATCTGCGTCCAAAGAAGGAACAATCATCGTTATTTTTCCATAGCGCATTACAGTGTGTCTCAAATGATTCAATAGTTGAAACGTGGATTTAACAAGTCGATAAATTACTTTTGAATACATCTAACATAGTCAATAAAAACGAATACTTAACCTAAGCCCGTATAGATTGGCACACGCCTTGCAACCTGTTAATAGAATAAATGGTTTATTCACTTTACAGGAGTTAAGTTATGGATACCAATCTGAGTGACTTATTTGCCGCCCGTTCACAAATGGGCTTATCACTCGCCTTTCATATTGTTTTTGCGGTAGCGGGTATGGCTATGCCCTTACTTATGGTGATTGCCGAATGGTCTTGGCTAAAGCATAAGGATCAAGAAGCTCTATATTTGGCCAAGAAATGGTCTAAGGGCACTGCTATTCTTTTTGCCGTTGGTGCTGTTTCAGGCACTGCTCTGTCTTTTGAGTTGGGTTTATTATGGCCAAGATTTATGGAGCTTGCCGGTCCCATCATTGGCGTTCCCTTTTCTCTTGAAGGTGCCGCCTTTTTCTTGGAAGCGATCGCCTTGGGGATTTATTTATATGGTTGGGAAAAGGTGAGTCCATGGATTCATTGGCTATCAGGTGTGATCGTTTTGATTTCGGGCACGCTTTCTGGACTATTTATTGTTGCCGCTAATGGCTGGATGAATACGCCTACCGGTTTTGAATGGGTGAATGGAGAGGCCATAAATGTTGATCCTTGGGCGGCCGCAATGAATCCATCAGCTTTACAGCAAGGTGTGCATATGGTGATTGCTGCCTTTACCGCATTGGGCTTTGCGGTTGCCGGAATCCATGCGCAACGTTTGCTCAAAAATCCTGGGATTGCTTTTCACCAAAGAGCCTTAAAAATCGCCCTTGCCGTAGGTGCAGTCGCAGCTCTGATTCAGCCGATCAGCGGAGATTTATTAGCCAAGCATGTGGCAAGAACTCAACCGGTCAAACTCGCTGCCATGGAAGGGCAATGGGAGACTGAAAAAGCAGCGCCCCTTCGCATTGGAGGGATTCCTTTTGAAGATGAGGAGGAAACCAAATATTCAATTGAAATTCCATATTTACTCAGTATTTTAGCCTTTGCTGATCCACAAGCTGAAGTCAAAGGATTAAAGGCCTTTCCCAAAGAAGATCGGCCACCGGTGGCTGTAACCCACTTTGCCTTTCAGATCATGGTTGGACTGGGGACTTTACTCATGCTGATTGGGGCGATTGGTTTATGGGGTATATGGCGTCGTCACTCTATTTTAGATCAACCTTTATTTCTTAAGGCTTTAGTTGTTTGTTCTCCTATGGGACTTCTTGCTTTGGAAGCTGGTTGGGTTGTAACTGAGGTAGGCAGACAGCCATGGATTATTCATGGTATCATGAGAACTAAAGACGCAGTAACGCCCTTACCTGGTTTAGCGATTCCTTTTATTGGCTTTATGATTCTTTACTTTATTTTAGGCATTGTGAGTGTGACTTTGCTCAAGCGACATGTTTTTGACCTTGATCAAGAACTTGGACTCGACACTTCAGCTTCAAGCTTCAAGCAAGATCAAGCACAGAAAGAGGCCTAAGATGAATATATTACACTCTACTGAAACAGAATGGCTCGCCCTGATTTGTGCTTTAGTGATTCAACTCTGCTTGATCTTATATACCCTAAGTGCAGGTGCCGATTTTGGTGGTGGAATTCTAAGCTTATTTAAGCCTAAAGACAAGGCGCTGCAAAAGCTTTGGCGTCAAACGATTGATGAAGCCATTGCTCCGATTTGGGAAAGTAATCATGTATGGCTCATTGTCGCCATTGTTGTCTTATTTGTGTGCTTTCCGGTGGGCTTTTCTTGGATTAGTATTGGCCTACATGGTCCCTTATTGTTTTTGTTATTAGGGATTAGCCTACGAGGAGCCGCCTTTGTGTTTGCCCACTATGACCCACAGGGAATCAGCAAGACTTGGTATCAAGTTTTTATGATTTCAAGCACGTTTACGCCAATTTCCTTAGGTATAATCGCAGGCGCTATCGCAAGTGGACAGCTTGCTGAGGTCATGCATAACTTAATGATTGGCGAAAAAGCAAATCAGCTCAATTATATGGCGGTTGATGGTTCATTATGGTGGTCTACATGGTGGGCCCCTTTTCCAATCATGGTTGGTTTGATGGCGGTGGCCTTATTTGCCTGGCTATCAGCAATTTATCTGAATGTGGAATTAGTCAATAAGACCATTAGCGCCCAACAACACAACTCAACAGAAGATGCGGAAACGCTTAACAACCTTTTAGCTTTACAAAAGGTTACCCGAATTCGAGCAAGCTTTGCCCAACTTGCGCTTGCTCTAAGCGCCGGAATGGCTTTGTTTGTTTTAGATGATAGTCTAGCCATTGAGCGTCTACTCTGGGGAAGCTATGCACCTTGGCTGCACTTAACAGTTGGCTTAAGTGCCATTTTAGCCCTATGGACTCTATGGTATAATCAAGCGCACCTAGCTCGTTTTTTTGGGGTCATGCAAGCCATAGGGATTGTATCCGGTTGGACAGTCTCAAGCTTACCCTATTTACTCCCCACTCATTTACCACTCGCCGAGGCTGCTGCAAGCCCAAAAACTCTATGGGCGACATTGCTGTGTGTGGTCATTGCACTCACCTTGGTTTTACCTTCACTTTGGTATTTGATTAAGATCTTTAAGCAACCTCAGCTAGAAAAAACAAGTGTTTAGAATCTGCATTTGAGTGACGTTAAAAGCTAAGCTTCGCTCATAAATCAAATTCCTAAGTCAAATACCTTAAGTTATAAAACGGACTTAAATCATTTAAAGGGGATTGTGTTAGATTAAGAAATCACTTTCTGTTTAAGATATACCCGTGTCATACATCTCAAATCACTTAGGTATATAAATAAACATGCTTTTTAAGACCCAAACCCCAGCAAAGCTGATGACACATGTACCAAGTCAGTCTGTGAACATATCAAAAGTAAGCTACTGTTTAAGCAGCAAACTCGTGACTTCTTGGTTTGCTACTTTCTTGTTATGTGCCTTTTGGCTTTCGCCTACATCGCTTCATGCAACTCCTGTTAATACCAAGATTCAAGCTCCCGGTTTTGAGTCTTGGACGCAATGGATCTCTGATGACTTGGACTATCTAGATTGTGCCCAAAGATCCCAAAAATACCAATGCTTATGGATGAGTAAATTACTGATTAAGCTCAAGCAAGATCAGCAAGCCGAGCTCAGTTATGGCGTATTTGTGGGTAAAAAAACTTTAGTACCCTTACTAAAAGACTCAAGAGTAGCCATTCACTCTGTCAATCTCGTAAGTGGTGAAAAACCACGGGCACTTACAGTTGTGTGGAAAGATCATACTGCTTGGGTAGAATTAGAAGCGGGTAAGCATCAAATCAATGCTCAAATCACTTGGAATAGCTCCATAGATACTCTTAAAATCCCTGAGGGAATCGCCCAAGTAAAACTTGTTGATCAGAAGGGAGAACGGGCATGGGTAGACCGTGATCAAAGCGGTGCAATTTGGTTAAATGAAAGGTCAACAAAGGCTTCGGCCATTCAAGGCCCACAACAGGAAAGTAATATACAGATTTTTAGAGTTTGGTATGATGAAGTTCCCTTAAAGCTAGAGACTCATATTCAACTCAATGTCTCTGGATCGGCAAGAGAGCAAATTATAAGTGGCTTACAAATCAAAGGCTCAATCAATACTCAACTTGACAGTGCCTTGGAGGTCGATTGGGTAAAAGAGGGATTGAGGGTTTATCTAAAACCGGGGCAGTCTTCAATCAAGCTTATTTCGGTCTTTCCGGAGTCTCCTAAAACACTCACAGTGCCTACTGTGAAAGGCGCCAAGTTAGCCAATCAAGAGGTTTGGGTTTGGCATCGGAGAGAATTATTAAGAAGAGTACAACTGACCGGCTTAGATGAAGTCGATCCGGAATTTACAGCTTTACCACAATCTTTACGTGGAGGCACTCATACTTGGTTGGCTGTACCAGGTAAAGTCTTAAATATTAAAGAGTTACAACGCGGTGTACAAAAACGACCTTCCAATGAATTACGCCTAACTCGTAAGTTATGGTTAGACCTTGATGGGATTGGTTATACCGCTCAGGATCATATGAGCGGTTCATTAAAGGCAAGTTCGCGTTTAAATGTATTAAGTCAATCAACTCTCGGTCGGGCCAACCTAGAAGAACATCACAAAGCCATTCCCCTACTCATCACTCTTGATGAGGAAAAACAACAGGAAGGCTTAGAAATAAGATCTGAGAAACTATCCTTGTTTGCAGACTTTCGTTATCCAAAACTAAGTCATAGTATTCCTGCTTTAGATTGGTCAGTACCGGTCAGTTCTTTACAAATGACTTTAAACCTTCCCCCCGGCTGGCGCTTATTTTCTATTGGAAATGGAGCATATAGCGCTGATGAATGGCTTAGCTCTTGGCAGATGAGCGATATCTTTCTGAGCGCTTTGGTCACTATAGCCTTCTTCAAGCTATTTGGCTTTATATGGGCATTTTTAGCGATTCTCGCTTTGGTTCTTTTTCACACAGATGCAAGTATTTATTATGAGCTTTTAAGCATATCTATCGCCTTCTTTTTGCTCAAAGCTTCTTTAAGTCATCATATATTTAGTCGCTTGATTAGCTTTGGATTTTGTGTTGTCTTTTTAAGCTTTATGGCTTCTGTCTTCTCTTTGGGCCAAGATGATTTTAGAACTGCCCTGCATCCACAGCTAGATGAACATGGTACATCTTCAAGCTACTACAACAATTATCGCTCAGTCTCAATCAGTAGAAAAGTTTTTGAAGATGCTAAAGTATCTAAAAAATCCAAATGGCGTAAAGCAAAAAGTCAGTACGGAGAGTTAGACTTGAACCAGCAGTTGCAACAACTTGATCAAAACGCTGTTGTGCAAACCGGACCGGGGATTCCAAGGTGGAAATGGCGTACCCATGACATTTTCTTTGAGGCACCCATTGAACCCGGACGTCAGTTGAAGCTGAGTTTAATTGCTCCTATGTGGACACGCATAAGCGTATTAGTACGCTCATTGGCCTTACTAAGTCTTTTTGTAATGCTTCTAGTACAACTCAAAAGCTTACCTTGGGAAAACCTTGGGCGTACCAAAGATGAACTTAAGCAAAAACTGCCTGCTCTCTTTCTATGTCTTGTTCTTGGGCTTATCATATCACCCATACCATCAGCATTTGCTGATGAGCCTGTGCCTACTGCACATCCAAACTTTGATCTCCAAGTTCAGCAAAGTCAAACATCTAACCTTCCTTCGGTCATAGTACCTCAAAACCAAGTACAGCAAGTCAATCTTGGTCAAATACAGCTTAACAATCAAAGTTTTCAAGAAAACTCAGAAAGCAATACTTCCGCTAACTTAAGCTCTGTGACCTCTGTGATTAACCAACCCTCTCCTCAACTTGTTCAAGAATGGAGAGCCCGGCTTAAACAAGAAAAATCTTGTCAAGGTGAATGTCTTTATGTTGGTCATATGGATTTATCTATTCATCAGCAGCAGGTACTTCTCACCACAATGATCCATGCTGAAAAAGATAGTATTTTTACCTTACCCGGTACCTTAGATACGATTCATTGGGAAGAAACAAACATTGGGGAAAGTCAGCTTCCCATGAGGCTTGAAAGTTCACAAGAAAACCATGAGATCAAGCACACCACAGTGCGTATTCCCAAAGGCGTTCATACTGTCACAGCGCTTGGCCAAATCCCTGAGCAAGAGCAAATGAGTATCAATCTGACGGATCCTCCCAAAACACTCGCTTTAAGCCTAAAGTCTTGGCTTGAGCTCACCAATAGAAATGGCAAAGTTAGCTCGCTGATCAATCTAAAACGAGTCGATCAAAAAGTAACTCAAGATGATAAAAGCAAAACAAAAAATAAAGACTCACAAGAACTTGGTAAACTGAGTATGGACTATTCATGGTTTACGGTAAAAAAGTCCTTAAACCTTGGGCCGGTATGGCAAATTGTTACCCAGATTGAAAGACAAAGTAGTACATATGCCGAAGATCTTGTTTTACCCTTGATTCAAGGTGAAAGAGTGCTATCAAGCGAACACGAAATCAGTGAGCAAGGCGTAAAGGTGAGCTTTGCGGCGGGGCAAACTCAAGCGGGCTATTTTAGTGAACTCAGCCCTGTGGCTCTTCTTAAACTTACCGCTGCCAAAGCACGTTGGGCCGAAACTTGGACTTTAAACTGTGGTGTTTTATGGCGATGCACAGCAAGTGGATTAAATCCCATTTCTTTGGGAGGAGGTAGCCAAGCGAGCTTGACTTGGCGTCCTTGGCCCGGAGAATCAGTTGATATAAGTATCAAGCGTCCTAAGGGGATTAAAGGCAGCGAAGTAACTGTAAATCAGCTGACTTATGAGTTTAAGCCCAGCACGCACTTAGCCCAAGGTACCATTACCCTCTCTTTAAATGCGTCTAAAGGGGGCTCTAAGGAGATTATACTTCCTAAAGAGGCTAAAAAAATAAATCTTATGATCAACGGGAAGCAGCAGTTTGATCCCGCCAAACAAAATAAAGTACGCCTACCTATTAAGCCTGGAGAAAACAGTTTTAAGATCACTTGGCAACAAGACTGGAAGCGTTCATTTTCGGAAAAAGTTCCCTCGATCACTACCGATTTACAGGGCGTGAATGTAAACCAGCACTTTGTGGTGGGGCAACGCTGGCTTTTGTGGGCGAATGGCCCTGCATGGGGACCAGCGATCTTGATGTGGGGTAAGCTATTCTTTGCTTTTATTTTAGCCATTATTTTGGCTTGGCGACCATGGGCTCCCTTAAATACTTGGCAGTGGTTTTTGTTATTGGCCGGTCTTGCACAGCATCATCCAACGGTTTGGGTCATCAGCATACTTTGGTTTGCCGCCTTTGCGGTTCGCCAACTCTATTGGCACAAAGTTAAATCTATAATGCTTTTTAATTTAGGACAATTAGCCCTTGTAGGTGGAACTGTAATCTTCTTAATCTTCTTCACTTACATCGTACAAAGTAACCTTTTAAGCTCTGTTGATATGCAAGTGAGTGGTAATCATTCTAACACCGGACAGCTCAAATGGTATGTTGACCATCTAGACTTTAGTCAGGGCTCAGACCACATCATGGTTTACTCGGCACCGATGTGGTTATGGAGAGTGCTCATGCTGATCTGGGCGCTTTGGTTTGCTTCTCAACTTTTTGCTTGGCTCAAGTGGGCTTGGCGTTCTTTAAATCATAAGGGTTCTTGGCGTTCGTCTGATGATGCTCATTTAAGCCAGACCAAGAACCAATAGGCTTTTGGCTTTGCTCATTATTTCGTAAATCGACTTAGTAAATCGAATCTTGATAAGTAAAAACCTTAAGAACTTTCAACTTAACATGCGTGGGTACTTCCTGTGGGCTCAGTACCCTTAGACCAGGAAGGATCTGCCTGCTCAATGCTTGACACTGACTTCGATATTTCTCGTCAATCATTAAAACTGTAAAAGAGTCTTCATATTTCCAAGCGTCTGAACTCTTTTGAATCTGTTCTAGAGTTTGATTTAATACAGCTTGTATTTCAAACCGACTTGCGTGCTCATTGAGCTTTACTTCAATCCATAAAGCTGAAAGCTCTTTTGCACTATACCCACCCAATAAAGCTTTCATACCAAGCGCTGACCTTAGTTCTTTTTGCCATTCTTGCTTGCAGTTTTGAATATTCTGTCTTGCCCTAATGAGCCCTTCCAAGACATGATCTGCATGTTTCAATGCGCAGGCTTCAGCACTTAAGTCCCTGAGTAAGTCAGTCAGTTTTAGAATTGATAAATCATGAGTGAGTGCTTCCTCACGTAAGGTCGCCGTACCTTGATTAAGCCATATCCATGCTTCTTCGGCTGACCATGTAAGAGATTTAAATGAGCACCAATGATAGATGAGCCATTCACTCAGCCAAGTTTCAAAACTAAGTTCTGTTAATAAAAGTGGATGCTGATCTTGTGGTCGCCAAACCCCAAGTACTCCTTTTAAGGGATGTAAGGTCGTGGGTAAAAACTGCTCTTGATATAAGGATAAAACGCTGTGTGCTGGTACTGTTTCCACAGCAATCAATTCCTGATCAAGATGTAACTCCAAACGATGTGGATCTGGGTCATTAGGTCGTAAAATAAAGTCAATTTTACGTTTGGGTAAACCGAGAAGAACTCTTTTTTGATCAATCAGGATCTTGAGTTGTGCTAAACCTCCTCCAATTGACTCAAGATGCTGGTAAGACAATGAAAGAACAATACGGCCATTTGTTTGTGGGGATATTAAGTGGTTAGACTTGCTAGCTTGGCTTGACTGACTAGCTTGGCTTGACTGACTAGCTTGGCTTGACTTGCTAGACTTGCCCACAGTGCCTTTCATACGCATCAACGGTCTTATATATGTTAGATAAACTACACCAAGACCAAATATGGTGAGCTCTACAAAAATCACCCAACGGCTTTCTGTAGTCCAAATCGGTAAAAGTCCAATACATAGCAAAGCTAAACTTGAACTCAATAAAACTTGAGATAGCTTCATATCGTTTTCACAACGATCATATGGTTGCTCAAGTATATCGGAATTAGGATTGAGTAAACGTGTAATGTATAGAGTCGCTGCCATCGAACAGTATAGTGCTGGTAATTGCGCCAACAAGCCATCACCTATGGCCAGCTTTCCATAAAGACTAAGTGCATAGTGAAACTCTAACTGCTCATGATAATGACCCGCCCAAGCCCCGCCGAACAAGTTGATTAAAATGAGACATAGGCTAGCGAGTTGTTCGCCTTTAATGAACTTGAGAACGCCTTCGATGGAACTTGAACGTAAAGATCTCGCTTCAATAACTTGTCTGAGTCGCCTTGCTTTTTCCGGATGTATTTGCCCTTGAGCTTGCTGAGTTACAATGGCTTGTTGAGCCCCAGGCAGTGCTTCAAGATTAAAACGTGCCGTTAATTGAGCGATACGTTCTAAACCTTTTGCGACCACAAGATATTGAACGCTTAAAAGACCAAAGAAAAAAACTAGACCTACGGACCAACGCTCTCCCATAAGCCATTCGCCGGCCTGCTCAATCACTCCACCCGCTTTAGCTTGGAGTAAAATAGAACGAGTGGTCACAATGTTAATCCCAAGTCGAATAAGCGTGATGGAAATCAGCCAAGAGGGTAATTTGGCAATCGTACTAAGGCTCTGATTAACCCACACCAAAAGGAGAAGACTAACACTGATAAACCACTGTAAAACAACTAAAGCATCAAGCAAAAAAGTGGGCATAGGAATGATAAAAACAATCAAACTTAGCCCTAATAAGGGACCCGCTATCCAAATCCATTTGCTATGATCAAACAAAGATTATTACCTTATTTTATAAACTCAATAAGAGTTTTTATAGCATGAAGTTTATCAGATGTAATGGCTTCGTTACCCTTTAAAAAGACAAACATAGAAAGTCAAACATAGGATATAAATTTTACTTGCTCAGTTGCCCCTAATTTTGTATAGGTAAGCTTATGTACGACTTATCTTACATCAAAGTAGCCGTGAGTAATCTAAATCCTCAAGACAACCTTGAGGCACAGGTGAAGTCTGCCTTAAAAGCACTAAAGCAAATCGAACCATATACGGCATTTCACAGTTATCGTGTGGGACTTATTGCCAAGCTCATCGCTCAGTCTATGAAGCTCAAACATGCACTTGTTGATCGAATTGCAGCTGGAGGTATGCTTCACGATATTGGTAAGTCGGGCGTTTCTCTTTCAGCGCTGCTCAAAACCACTGCGCTTGACAAAGAAGAATATGAAGAGATCAAACGTCATCCCGAAATTGGTGCAGATTTAGCACAGAGCTGTCCATTATTTATTGAGCTTGTTCCAGCGATCTTATATCACCATGAACGCTTTGATGGTGCCGGTTATCCCTTGGGTCTAAAGGGGAATGCGATTCCACTCGAAGCCAGAATCATAGCTGTTGCAGATACTTATGATGCAGTCACTTCCACTCGCTCATACCGTTTAGCAAGATCTCATCAGGAAGCTTTAGATATTTTAAAGTCCGGTTCTGGAAGCCAATTTGATCCACTTGTAATCGATGCACTATTCGTCTGTGAACAGCAAATCGATCAGTATTCTCAGCATCTCAAAAGCCAGTTTGACTTAAACCAAGAAGAGTTCATTTAAGTGACTAGCCAAAGCCTTCTGAAAGCTATATGATAGCGCAGAAAATCTAGAGTGAAGTTTAGGGCGAAATTATGGCACAGAATGATCAATTCCCAAAGGGCAAAGGTGGTGGGCAGTCACAGGGTGACCGTTATACTCCAGGTGAGTCTGTCCCGACCGGACCTTTTCCGACCGAAAAGAAAGATCAATACTTAGCCCAGGCCGCACAACGGGCTGCCTCACGCAATAGTGGTGCACCTGGACCGATGTCACCAAGTGGTGGCTTTGGTGCGCCTAGTGGTGGCGTTTTTGGTGCGCCTAGTGGCGGTGGTTTTGGTGCGCCTAGTAGCGGTGGCTTTGGTGCGCCGAATGGTGGTGGACAGGGAGCCTCAAGTCCATTTTCAGGTTTTCCAAATAGCTCTCAAGCGCCAACCAAACAGCCTCTTCCTGCGTCACAACAAGCAACTAAACCCTTTGCAGGTTTAGGTCAACCTAGTACTTCACCGGCTCCTTTCGGCGCACCTCCAAGTGCCCCACCCGGTCCCTTTGGCGCACCTCCAAGTGCCCCCCCCGGTCCCTTTGGTGCAGCACCAAGTGCTCCTCCGCTTCCTGCCGCCGCCCCCAGCGGTGATCTTTCAGGACGCTCGCTCACTGCTCGAGGCCAGGTCAGACAGCAACTTGCAGGAAACACAGGTGGACTCAGTTCCTTGGTTGACTCAAGCGCAAACGGTAATCCTACACAAACGACCCCAAATCCCACTGGAGGAGGGGCAAGTAATTTAAGTTCCATGCCCGGCGGATTACCTCAAGGAGGCCTAACAGCCCCTTTGCCAACAGGTTTTGCAAGTAGTGCACCTCAAGGAGGGTTACCCACGCCCACCTCTGCTCCTTTTGGAGGACAGTTTTCAGCACCTCAAGCTTCTAGTGCCGGGCCTTTTGGCGCAAATCCTGCCTCAGGTAATACTTTTGGTGCGCCTAATTCACAAGGAACAAATGGTAATCTAGGCCTCAATTTACCCTCAGGTTTTAATTCATCTCCGCCTCAAGCTGCGCCAGCTCCCTTCGGTGGATTAGCCACGGCTCATCAAGCTAATCCTCAGTTATCTGCACAGGCGACCGGCTATGCACCTCAAGGTCAAGCAGGTTTACAAGCAGGTTTACAAGCACCTTTAGGTCCTTTACAGGGCGAAGAGGAAGAGTTGAATGAGCATAAAATGCTTGAACTTACTCTCACCGAGGATCCGAGACTTTGGGCGCCAATCGATGTACCAACAACCCCCAAAGCTAAAGAAAGAGCTTTTAATACCTTAGCAACGAGTCGACAGCTCAATCAGCATCTTGCCCAACCTGAACTAAGAAAAACCAATTTTTATGGTGATCACTACGACCCACAAAATCCGGATGAATTAGATCCAATCAAGGGCGCTCTGAACCAAAGGCATATAAGACGTCGCTTAAACTCTCCCGAAGAATTTGATGATGAAATTTTTGCATGGAGTATTTCTGGTTGGTCTATCGCTCACGCTCAAGATCGCCTACGTTTTCTCAGAAATAACCTATGGATGCCGGAATCCTATGTCAAACGAGATGGGGTTGATGAAGTTTTTGATGCCTGTATTGAAAGCGGTAAAAAAAGCTTACTTGTTAGTGGTGAAGAAGGCTGTGGGAAGACCTCTTTGATTGCAAATTGGGTCGATCGACTCATTGAAACAGTTCGTAAAAGAGCTCAAAATGATCCTATTTCTCCCCGACAAAGTCTTCATAACTATGAGGGCGATATTATCGTATTTTTACATGGTAAAGGAGATTATCAGGGTCCAAGTGAACTGTCAGCAGAGTCATTGCTATGTGAACTGATTGCACGAAGAACTTACTTAGAACAGCGTTATGACCATCTACCCGAGCTTTTAGATCGCTTAGCGCGAGAAGTACTTACGCCAGATCCAATTAAGCCCTTTTATGCAAGAGCCTCACACCTGCGCCATATGCGTTCAAAAACGGTTCGTAAGGTTTGGATCATTCTTGATGGTATCGATGATGCTGATCGTGGCAGTGAATTAATTAAGGTCATCGATGAGAATCTGGCTTACTTCACACAAAGCCCTCAAGTTCAACTTGTGATGTCCATGCGTTGGCGCAGCTACCAACTCCTAAGTCGTCGAGTTATGGGAGAAGCCCCAAGTAAAAGAGACTCTTTTTATAATTCCCGCTATCTTTTTAATCCGGATGACTTAACCCCAGAAGGCTACGAAACCGATCCCCTTGCTGATTTTAGAGAACAATTCCCCGGCGTCTATGTTCGGCCATTCCGGCCTGATGAACTGAAACATGCTTATCAAGTACGCCAAAGACAACGCCCGGCTCGTGCCTGTACAATGAGCTTTGATCGTATTCAAAATCCTCTTGATGAGCTTCTAAGAAACCCACAATTACTGAACTTGTACCATGATGTATTTAAAGGGCGTGAGCATGCACCAACAAAGCTCACTCAACCCGCCATCTATGATGCTTATATTCGTGGCTTAGGTCGACACTTTCCCAATGCTGTCAATTGGGTGCATAAGATCGCCTCTCAAATGTATGAAAGTCATAGTGAAATCATCGAGCCAGAAGCTACTGATGGCGGACGGCCAATTCCACTTGATAAGCTTGCCAACAACACGGGCTCACTCACACCTATATTTAGACCTAATGAAGAAGGCGAAGGCGTAACGCTAATCGGGTATGCATTTGCAATTCCAGGTTTATATGAACATCTTATTTACTTACATCTCAAGAATCAAATTGCTCCTAGGCCCTTGCCCAATGGTGATGATATGCGCTATTGGGCCACACAGGTGATCGATCCCATGGGGATAGAGCTTGGCGCCTTGCTTGATGCTGTTACTTTGATTGCGATTGAATTAGTAGACAAGGGTGAAGAAGGTCCTTTGCTTCCACTTATTGAAGTTCCTCATCGACAAGTAAGAAACCATATTTTAGTGAATGTGTTTCGCAGACTTGGCTTTAAAAACCAAGGCACTGAACAAGGACGTAAGCTGATTAAGCGCTTTATGGAGTCATGGAGCGACCATGCCCTGCAAAGCGGCCTTGAATCTGCTTTCCTTGAGCCGGTTGCTGATGCCTTGAGACAGCTGACAGAAGCAGGGATTCACGAACCGGCAGCCTTGATGGCAACCCACAGTGATCGAGTCATTCAAGCACTGATTAAAGCCGAACCCGATGAACCCACTTATCGTAAGTTTCTTAGTCAATTTATGCGAGTTCGTGGAACAATCGATCAACTTTCCGGCCGTATTCCAGATGCGATTCAAAATCTTGAAAAGGCTTTAGAGAGTGAGCAAAAGCTTGCTAAAGACGAGCCGAGTGTTCGTCACTTAAAGCAATTGAGTGAAAGCCTTGGAAAGATCGGCGTATTACACCAAGAAGTTGGTGATATGGATCAAGCTTTAGTCTGCTTTAAATATACTAGTCTGATTGATGAAACCTTAGCAACAGAGCTACCTAACTTAGTCCACATGCTCTCCTACATTGAATCTTTAAATCGCCTAGGTATTTTGCATCAAGAGCTTGAGGACTTTGAAAGTGCACTTGAGGATTTCCAAAGCGCTGTGGGCGTTGGACGTAAGGCCTTAAAAAGCAAGGCTTCTAATCGAGTCCGAGAATTGGTGAGTCAAAGCTTACAACGCGAAGGCGCCATTTTTCAGCATCTAGAAGAATTTGATAATGCTGTCACCTGTTTTAGAGAAAGTATTCATGTTGAGGAAGAGATTGTTAAAGCTGATCCATCGGTAGAACGCTTAAGAATGCTTTGTATGACCTTAAATTACTTAGGTAGTCTGCATCGAGTGCATGAAAACTATGAGTCTGCCTTTAAGATATTCAAGCGTTCTATGAGTATTTTTGACACTTTACAACGTGATGAAGATCGTTTTGAGTGTAAAGATGAAATCTGTGATACATATAATCAAATGGGCGAGCTTCATGGAGATTTGGGTGAGCTTGAAGAAGCGTTAAACTACTTCAAGCGAGTACTAGATTTGCATAGAATCGCAGTTAAGCAAGACCCACAACCCGATTTCCGTAAAGAGCTGAGTGCCGCTTTGGTTAAGGTAGGTGATATACACCAAGCCTTAGATCAATATGATGCTGCCTTGGATGCTTTCCAACAATCACTTGAAGTTTCTCGAGCTTTGATGGAGCAACATCCAAATATTCAACATCGACGAAATTGGGTGTTTACTCTGACTCGTATTGCTGAAATCTACAAGGTGTTTGGCCAGTTAGAAGAATCGGCTCACCTGTTTGAGCGAGCTCAGCATACCTATCAAAACTTAATCGTCGAAGTGCCCACTGTGCTACACCGAAAAGAACTCAGTTTGACCTTGGGCCATTTGGGTGATTTGCATCGGCATTTCCGACGAGTTGAATCAGCTTTGGACTGCTTCCAACGAGCCTTAACCTTAAATGAAGAAATCCTGCAAGATGAACCCTACTTAGATCACCAACGTGACCTCAGTATTCTTTATCTCAAGGTGGGTGATATTCATCAAGAACTGAGCCGAGCTAACCAAGCGATTGAGAACTTCCAAAAAGCGCTTGAGCTTCAACGCGAACTTGTAGAACTTGACCCAATTCCACTACATAGACGAGAGCTGTATCTCACGCTAAGTCGTATTGGTGAAATGTATCATGCATTCCACCAATATGAGTCTGCTTTGGCGTCTTACCACGCTGCGATGGAAATTAATCAAGAGCTAATTGATGAAATGGCAACAGCAAATCGACGGCATGAACAAGCTGTTCTTAATATTAAGGCCGGTGATGTGTATCGAGATGGTAAACGCTATGAAGAGGGTCTTGAACACTATCAATTCGCCCTTTCCTTATATGAAGAGCTCATTGAAGAAGCACCGATTCCTTTGCATCATCGCGGTCGTCAAATCGCCTTTTCAAGAATCAATGCATTGCGCCTAGATCAACAACGTTTAACCGGTATTCCGGCTACACCTGAGTTGCTACAAGAATATTATGGCCATCAAGAAGCTCCCGCCAGTTTTGGCCAAAATGATCCTAACTTTATGCGTTCACGATCTTTGGATGGCTTAACCCCCATCGGCTCAGCCGGAAGCTTTGACCAACAAAGTGCATTGAGGGCACCTTCTATGGCACATCTCAACAATGAGGGAGATGGCTATTAACCTCATGCTTGTTTTTAAATGATCAATCGATATCAATCGTTGCCTAAGTAAACACGCCAATGAGATGTGTAGATTGCGACCGGATTAAAAGACGTTGTTTATGTGCTTTTAAGCCAACTCATTCTTTAGAGTCAATCCCTCAAGCGTTCCGTTTACTAGTCATTCAAAGTGAACAAGAAAGAGACCACTATAAAAATAGCTCAACCTTCTTAGGTTTTTTCATCAGGCACTATAAAAAAATAGTTGTGAATCTGCCTTCTCATCACACAGAACCTTTGATTAAAGCTAAACAGTGGCAAAACTTAAATAGCAAATTAGAAACAGCTATTGGTTTAGACTCATCAACCACTCTTTTGTATCCAAGTACAGCACAAGCTCAATCACTTAAGTTAGAAAACTTCAATCAAGACACCAATCAAGACCCAGCAGAAGTGACTTCTTACAAAGAGACCTCTCCAAAGACCATAGACTTAATCTTATTAGACATGACTTGGGGACATAGTAAGCGCTTAATCGCTCATTGCCCATTCTTACAACAACGACCAAGACTGAGTTTGAGTCCAAATCAAATTATCTCAATCGAACAACAACTAAATCACATGTATGAAACGACCCACGGGTTAAGGTACGGTCAAATCCGCAGTGGTAAGCGCAAAAAAAATGAGATCAATAGCTTTGAATCTGTTCTTTTTACCTTGATTCAGCAAAAAGTCTTGAGCTGTGATCAAGTAGAGGCTGTTTGGCTTCAGTATCAAGCTTGGCTTAGACATTTAGAGGACGAGCGTCAAAGAAATAAGAGCCAAACAGACAAAAACTAAGCTATTGCTATCATTTATATTTCAGTCGCTATTTCGCTCTAAGAAAGCCTTTTTCTAAAACATAATCTTCTGGGACTTGATCTTCTAAGTCTTCCAAGAAAGGCTCAAGATTTGCACTCATACGAATTAATGCATTTGCGGCAGCTCGGGCTGTACGGCCACTTGCAAATGGATCAATCATTGCTGAAATCAAGGCTTGAATAATGGCACTATGGTCGCCTTCAACACCTCTCAGTTTTTCTTCGATCAAGTTGATCACCTTGATACGAATATCATCGCTATGATCCACAGTGTAGGGGAGTAAAGCATTAACAATGTCACCTTCACGGTCATCTAATGCATCAATCAATTGCTGTCTTAGCTCAACTGTACGGTGATCGCTCGGGGCAAGGGCGGTAAGTGTTTCAATCAGAAGCAAAGTCAATGGTTCGTGATCAAGCAAATCATTAAGGACTTGGATAATCCCTGAAACACTATAAGTATTTGAACCCGTGGAAGCGTTTTTGAGTGAATCTTTCAAAGGATCAATGGCTCGCTCATTGAATTGCTCTACTAAAACACTTCGTACCCAACCTCTCTCTTGCTCATTTTTGATCGTATCTCTAAAGTTTACAGTCAAACGCTCGATCAAAGCTTGAGCCGATAACTCATTGTCAAACTGAGCTAAGTCATAAATGGCTTGCTGGCGCACCTGAGCTTGATGGTGCTCATTCAGCATGACCTGCTTGGCCTTTTCTATTTTTTTCTCCGGACTACTTGAGAATAGATCAAAGAGACCCATATTTCTCTCCTTACATTGAATGTTAGCGAGCTTTAGGTAAGTTTTATTAAGAATCTAAGTGATTAAAAGCGAACTTAGTGACTTGTTCGCTCTTTGAATAGTTTCTTTTGGTACCTTGCTTGCACAATGTCAATGAGGACAAGTGTAATAATCACAAAATAAAAGGTTGCCTTGCTCATAGGAACAATATGATGTCCAAAGAAACTCAGCTGTCCCAAATGCCCTCCCTCGGTTAAAAGCATCACACCCACAATCAACAAAATGAATAAGCCAAGGACTTCATAAAGTCTATTTTTTTGCAGAAACACCGAGACTTGATCAGCCAGCCAAATCATCATTAATCCACTGATCACAATGGCGATCGACATAATCCATATAGATTCGGTTAGCGCCATAGCACTTAAAATAGAATCAAAGGAGAAGACCAAGTTCATAATGACGATTTTACCAATGATGCTTTTGGCAGAGTGCGGTACTGTATTGCTTTCATGGCCCGCTTCAAAATCTTCAACAGCAATCATGTGCGTAATTTCTTTGATCGCAGTGTAAATAATAAAGCCTCCCCCAATTAAAACAATGATGCTATGCAAGGTAAGCTCAGCTTCTAGCCAAGCAGAATGAATCGTAAAGATGGGATCTTTTAAAAAGCTAATCAATTTGACCAAAACAAATAACAATATGATGCGCAGGGCAATGGCGATGCCAATCCCCCATTTACGAACTTGACTTCGCTCATCAGCTGGTGCCTTTTTGGACTCAAGTGAAATATATAGCAGATTGTCAAAACCAAGAACAGCTTGTAGCATGACTAACATGGCTAAGGTCATAATATTGGCAATAATTTCAGACATATTCTTATCTCTCTAATGATTAATTTTGTTGTTAAACTCTTAGTTTTTTTACTATTCGCAATACTCTACGAAGATCTATTTACTGTGTGCAGATCTCAGTAAGCAATACACTTTAAAAATTTCTTTCACAATATCACGCCAATTGTACAGACTTCTTTGACAAAATGATCATTTTTCCCCAAAGTATACAGAGCCTAATTATCTCAGTTGCCATAGATTTTGGGGAGGATCACAAATGGGCTATTATCAAAAGCAAGTTTCTTCTGTTAGTATTTCAAAACAAAAAGCAATGTGGGCGCATAAAAAGAACTTCTACAGTTTGAGCCTACTCGTTTTTAGTTTACTAGTATGTAATATGGCACAAGTGCAAGCTGCCCCTGTTTTTGCTGGTGCAACACGCTTGTTTGAAATTGAGCAAGAAGGCCGTTTTAAGCGCTCCGCCCCCGCTGTAGAAAGAACTGAAACCGCTGTCAGCTTTTATGACTTTTATAGCTCATCTTCTCATACTGGATTCGAAGTCGCACGTCGTTCTATCGTTTTCCTATATCGTGATATTAGAACAGATGAATTAGGTCTTTTCTTCACACATGGCATTGATGACATGGGTCAACCTGCAGATCAGCGCCAGCCAAGCGGTGGAGTGCGTATGCGAGCCAGAGGCGTTCCTTCTGGCACACGTATCGCTGAAGCTGATGATAACTGTAGCGAGTTCAACTTTAAGGGTAATGACAGCAACTGGGAATCAGGCGCTGATTTATCAAGCAGTTGTCAAGGACGAAATACTTACCTTTTGGGCAAATGGAGCTATGGCAATAACACAGACGGTGGGGCGATTGACCGCTTACCTGTAGATCAAAATTGGGAAATTACTATCGATTTACGTATGAGTGGTGCCATGGATGAATGGGCCTACTTTTTTGCCGATGGTACCCGTCTAGTTCTCGATGAAAACCTACCGTTAAAAATACGTTCTCGGGGTGGTGAGGTAGAAGCTGATACCGTAACAAGTAATGAAGGGCAAAGTGTAACTTTTTGTGCGCTTGCCACCGATAATGCTTCAAACAACTTAACCTATAACTTTAATTGGAGAGACGGTACGAGCAGCTCCATTACTCGCGTTCAAGGTGAGCTAGCCTGTCAAGACCATGCCTTTCCTGATAATGGCACCTATGAAGTCATTGTAACCGCGACAAATACTCAAGGGCAAAGTAGCTCTAAAATTATTCGAGCAATTATTTCTAATTCTGCTCCTGCTGTAATCCCAGGTGGTCCATTTGTCATCGATACCCAAGTGCCAAGTACGCTTGAGGTCAACTTTATCGATGATCCCGGAACTGCGGATACTCATCAACTGCGTTGGGACGTAGATGGAGACGGTACTTGGGATACCGGTTGGCGTAATGGGCTTACTTATCAAGCGGTGTATGACACTCCTGGTCGTTATTTTGCGCGAGTTGAAGCGCGTGATGATGAAGGTGCTACCGGTCTTGGTATTATGACCGTTTATGCAGGCGTACCCCCAGAGATTTATTCCGAAGAAACCGATCCTAATGTACTGATTGCTGGTTATTCACCGACTGATCCTGGCGTTCCATATCCTGTGTACCGAGGCGCACCAATTACTCTAAAAGCAATGCTTCGCAATACCGTCAGTTGTAATAACTACCAAGTGATTTGGGATACTGATGAGGATGGTGAGTTTGAAACCAATGGTCAGGATGTTGTTTTAAACAACTTATCACCAAGTGGTGGATCAATATATGATGTGGGTGTAGCCTACAAAGTGCCTAATGATGCGGTGGAAGGCCGTCATATTATTGGGATCAAAGCGACCAACACCTGTAATGGCTTTGTCGCTTATGATGTCATGCGACTTTATGTCTATCCTTGGTCACCAAGCTCAAGTCCAACGCAGTGGAGCAAGGAGCAATTGGATGTCATGGTGCAAGTGGGTATTCAAGAAGGCCTTTGGTACATGCATCGCAAGCAAGGTGGGCGCGCCGGTGGTGGTGCTCAAATGCAAAGCTATTTGGCGGCAAGCGGCCACCGTTACCAACAGTCAACAGCGATGGCAATTTGGGCTTTCACCATTAATGGACGACTTCCGGCCTATCCACCTAACTCAGTCGATGCCCAAGGTCATACTTTGCCCAACGGGTGGGAAGAAGCAAACTTAATTCGTTGGCGCTTAGATCCCTACTCCGAAACCGTCACCCGAATGGTAAACTATGTAGTTGGCCAAAGTGCCGGACGTGCAGGCGTTACTGGTGATGATGAAAGCAATACCTGTGACTTAAATGGTACTCAATGTCCACGTCTGCCCTCAAGTTATGCTGGGCAAGGTGCTTATGTAAATGGTGGCTCAAACTATACGTATAGCCATGGACTTAACACGGGTGCACTCGCCACTGTATTGCCTGCTCTCTCGGGCACACCGATTCAAACCGGTGCTCTTCGTGGTCAGCTTTGGGAAGGTTTTGTGCAAGATCAAGTAGACTATCTTGGTTATCTGCAAATTCCCGGTGGTTGTGGCAAGGGCGGTTGGTATTACAGTCGCACCACAAACGGTGGCTGTATTTACATGGATGCCTCAACAGCTCAATGGGGTTATATCGGTCTTGAAAGTGCGGAAGTTGCCGGCTTTAAATATGGTGTATTTGTCAACAATAACCACAAGTATAAAACCGGTTGGAATATCGTGAGAAACCAAGATGGCTACGGCTCATCATCTTATCGAACCGATTATGGTTGGTCCAACAATAACCTTACTTTAACCGGTGGTTATTTTGTTATCGCTCGTTGGCTAGGATTCCAAAACTTTAGTTCAGGTGATGGCTCAGTGCCTTTCCCGCACAATAGTTATACCAAGGGCCAAATGCGAAGTTCTTTGGATCGAGCTCGTAGCTATACTGCAAATAAGTGGAATGGTACAGAAGGTGGCTCCTATCATATAAATAGACGTTTTTGGAGCACAGGTAATTATACTTGTAACAATAGCAATAGTACTTACAAGTGGGGCAGTGGTGCTACTTGTGGTAATTTATATGCAATTTATTCACATGCTAAAGGATACCGAACCACATCTAAAGTCTATGATCGTGCTCGTGGTGAGGTGATCGAGGGAGAACCAGAGCCCTTAATCAATGGACATAATTGGGGTAGAGAGTTCTCCATTTATCTACTCAGATCCCAAGAGAGAAATGTAGGGAACTATAGCGAATTCGGAAGAATGGATGACTGTGGTGGCGGAAGCACAATTGCTTGCCATTATGGTGGCTATAATCTTGGAATTACCATGGGTACACTTTCTTTGACTCCAACAGTGTTTAAACCAAGACCTGTTGCTGATGGTGAAGTGATTCCTGGAGAGGTACTCCAAGCTTGTGCCGGACCAGATGCCGGTTGGGTTAACCTACGCCATCAAACCTCATTCCATCCTAATCCCCAATCAAAGATTGCCCGATATGAATGGGATATGAATGCTACCGATGGCTATTGGTGGGATGGTGATGGGGCCATGGATAATGTGAGTACTCCTCGTATTTACCAAGATGAAAATGGAGAGCCACTCGATGGAGCCAAGCGGACTTTACGCTATCGTTATAACACCCCCGGCACCTTTACAGTGACTCTCCGAGTTGTGGATGAAGATGGTGAGTTTAATACCAAAACCTTTACTGTGCGTGTACTGCCTATGCAACCAAGTGCCCCCACAGCTTCTCCACGTGGTCCTTATTTAACCGATGCAAATATCAGCGCCGGTCAAGGTACTTTAACTCTTAATGGTCGCGTTGATGATTTAAACATTAACTGCGGTGATCAGCTTACCGTAGAATGGACTATTGATGGACGTGGCCAACCAGTCCCGCAAAGATTACGTAATCGTATTCAAAACCTCAATGCAGCAGTGGGCACTTTGTCGCGTCAAGATTTAGAAGGATTAACGCTTGGACATACCTATGGTTTAACCCTAAGCGTGACCGATTCTACTGGTCGAAGCGCCTCTGAACAAACCGAACTCACCGTATACCCCAATGAACCGATTGCGGCTTGGCGCGCCACACCAACTTTAGCTCGCTGTGGGCAGACTGTTCGCTTTGATGCAAGTGAAAGCTCACATCCTTTCCCTCAAAGACAAATCTCTGAATACAAGTGGGATTTGGATGGCGTCGCTGGTTTTGAGCGACAGGGTGAAGGCAATGTTGTTGAGTATACTTATAACCGCTTTGGTACGTATACAGCTCGCTTACAAGTCTGTGACAATGTCCCATTCTGTGATGACGCACAGGCGATTCAAATCAATGTAAATCAAGGCAACCAGGCACCGGTAGCCCGCTTGCCTTATACTGAGCTCATTCATCTCACTGGTGATGATTTGGTGATTAATGCAGGCGCAAGTTTCGAGCCAGATGTACATTGTGGAGACAGCATCGTAAGCTACAAATGGTTCATTAATCCTGGCCCTAATAGCACACCTACCTTTGTTGAGAATAATCCTCAGCTAAGCCTTTCATGGAATCAACTTCAGCAGGTTTTACAAGGACCGGCCGATCCTAGAACAGGCTTACCTAGTAACCGTATTGTTCTTGAGGTTGAAGATACGCTTGGCTTAACACACAGAGCCGAAATGACACTCACTCTTTATCGCCGTGAACCGATTGCGACCTTCGATCAACTCCCAAGTCCTGCGCCAATCAATGAGGAAACCGGTGAAGTTTTAGTTGAGCTTGATGGACGAGAAAGCTTCTCACCAAGACCCGGTGGACAAGTTGTTAATTATGCTTGGGACTTAAACAATGATGGTGCCTTTGATGAGTTTATTGGACAACCGACCATTACGGTTCGTAAGTTCTTTGAGCCTGTCCCAACTCCGGACAATATTCCAGCACCGGTTGTGAGCCTAAGAGTGACCGATGATCGAGGAGAAGTCGGAGAATATTCAGCAACACTTTCTTATGGCTTAGGAAATGTACCACCCACAGCCGATGCCGATCCATCTGATGCGCCAGAACTTGGCTATCATATCTTACTTGGAGACTCTTTATTCCTGAACGGAGCTCAAACTTTGGAGCCCAATCAAGGTGATTGGGTCCGCTTCTATCGTTGGTGGGTCAATCAAACGCCAAATGCACAGCAGGATGATTGGCAGATTGAAAGCGAAGATCAAGATGGCGATGGCCAAGAAGCAATTTACGAAGTGACGCCTGATCAACTCGCTAATATGGGCATTGATAATGTTGGCGAATACAGTATTTTCTTTATGGCTGAAGATACCACTCTACTTTCGGCCACAGACGAGAGTCGCCTCGTTGTTCACGCTGCTAATCCAATTGCCACTATTAATATTCCACGCACTCAAGTCGCTTGCGGTGAACAGTTTACTCTAGACGGCAGTAACTCTAATCACGAGCACCCCAATATCAGTATTGTCAGTTATGAATGGGATCTTGATGGTGACGGAAATTATGGAACTGCCGGTGATCGTGAAGGAGCTCAAGTTCTCTTTACCGCCAACCAATTCTCCTTTGAGGGTCCACAAGTCATTAAGCTTAGAGTCACAGACAGCCGCGGTAACCAAAGCGAAGATCAGGTCACAATTTCAGTCGACCAAGGCAATAGTGCTCCGGTCGCAAACGTTGGTGGCCCTTATGCCATTGCAGTCAATGATGAATCATTCCAACTAGATGCAAGCAATAGTATTGATGCGGAATCAAACTGTGGTGATGCCATTGTCAGCTATGAATGGGATCTTGATGGTGATGGACTTTATAATAATAATGCCTTTGAACGAAGCTTTGTTAATCAAGCTCAACCCACCTTAACTCGAGCTCAGTTTACTCCCGTTCTTAACGTGAATGACCCACTCGGTGCCTATGCCATTGGGGTTCGAGTAACCGACAGATGGGGCGCAAGTCAGGAAAGCCGTGGTGAAGTGCGTGTTTATAATGGACCACAAGCGATCGCTTCTGCCGAACCACCACGCGCAGCCTGTGATACTGATGTAAGCTTTAACGGTTTAGCAAGTACAACCGATGGACCTTTGGATAAGGGCTTCCGAATTGTAAGCTATGCTTGGGATTTTGACCAAGATAACGAAACCGACTCAACGGATGCGCTCACTATTTACCGAGTTGGTTTGGGGGGAGCGACTGTTCAAGCGACTCTAACAATTACTGATGAATCGGGCCGAACAAGCAGTGATACGACCACATTTGAGATCAACCAAGATAACAATGTTACGCCGGTTGCTCATGCAGGTGGTCCATATGCCACTGGCCCAATTAACGCTAATCAAATGACGCCCATTAATCTTGATGCTCGTGCATCCTATGACCCAGATCAACCCTGTGACACCATTGTGACCTATAAGTGGGACACCGATGGTGATGGCCTGTACGGCAATGATGATACCAATGGTGCTGGCTTCCGAAATGGTAGCGACTATACCGGTGATCTTATCCAAAACTTTACTGATCCAACTTGGGAAGTCGGTTTAACTAAGCTTGTTCGTGTGATTGTTTGTGACAGTAAAGGGGCCTGTTCTACCCCAGCGGTACAAGAAGTCACCGTAAGACCAAATCCTCCGCCTACCGGTGAAATTTTGTCGCCAAGAGCAGAGGATTGTCTCACTTCTCAAAATAGTTTTGATATCAGAATGCGTTATCGTGATCCTGATGGTGGTACAGTCCGTATGAAGGTCTTTATTGATGATGTAGAGGCATATCGAGAAAACTTTGCGGCCGATCCAAACGGTAACTATCTTGAAGGCACCATGTCTGTTGATGTCACCGGTCTCTCCGATGGTATTCACAAGGTAGAAGTTGAAATTGGTGACTTCCTTGGCGCCCGTACAGTGGTTACACCTGGTGGCCTAATCACCTTTGACCGTGTAGCGCCTGTGGTGAGTTTTAATAACGCTCTTATTGAAGGTGCCTGCTATGGTCCAAACCAAGCGCCAAGTCCTGAACCAAGTGTTGTGGATGCTTTGGACACAACACCAAGTATGAATGTACAATTTGTAGAAAATGCTTGTCAAAAAACTGTGAATGTCACGGCCACAGACCATTGTGGTAATGAAACGATTGCTTCTAGAAGTTATCGAGTGTCTGGTCCTGTATCAGTTGTTCTTGATGGACCAAATGAGGGTGAGCTTGTCGGTGGGGATTCGGCTCGATTTACATGGACAGCCGAAGGCCCAGAAGCCTGTATTTCAGCGGTCACTGCTGAAGTCAATTCAGAAGGCAGTGGAACATGGGTTTATCAAGAGGGCTCAAGAATCGTAGATCCGGGAGCAGCAACTTTGACTGTCTCAGTAAGAGACTGCTCAAATCAAACCTTCCTAAGTCAACGAAGTTTCCGAGTCAATGCACCTCCGATTTCAAGGCCACAACCGCCTGGTCACCCCAATAGTGTTCCTTTAACTCTTATACCTACTTATGAGGTCACCGAGGGTACGCCACTCCTTTTGGAAGGAACTAGCTCTGCACCTCCTGAAGAAGATGACCAAATTGTTGCCTATCGTTGGGACTTCAATAGCGATGGAAATATCGATTCAAACGGTGCGGTGGTCAATGCAGATACGAGCGAAGATGGTTCATTCTTAGGAGTCATGGAAGTTGAAGACCGCTTTGGTGCAACACACAGACAAGACTATGAAGTCATTATCAATGATGTCAATCCTGTTGCTGTGGTAGGCGGACCTTATCAAGGCTTGCAGGGTCAAGAAATCAGTTTTGATGGCTCTAATAGTCATGAGGCAAATCCAGCAGATCCGCTTTCCACCCTAGCTAATCGTCCGGCTTTAACTTGGGATTGGGGTGATGGTTCATCCGATTCAGGTTCATTTGCTGATCTTGCCCAAACCACTCACGTTTATGAGCATGATGGTCTCTATCAAGTACGCTTGGTTGTGCGTGATGAAGACAGTGAGATGATGGCAAGCGCGAGAGTGAGTGTAGGTGATGTAAGACCTGAAATTGTCAGTGTCACGCTTCCTAACGCTCCATACGAACTACAGGATTTGGAGTTTATTGTTGAAGCCCGAGCTTTAGCGAGTGCCGATCAAATCATCGCTTATGAGTGGGACTTTACTGGTGATGGCCAATTTGAGGCTTTCCCATCAGCAACAGCCAATTATCGTTACTTAGAAGCAGGCTCTTATAATCTCACGCTTAGGGTAAAAGACCAAGACTCAATGAGTGAGCAGCAGTTTACGCTTGAAGTTCGTTCGATCACCCTTGCAGATCTACTCAGAGAGGTAGATAGTGAGATCACCGACTTATTAGCCCAAAATAATGTGAGTACAGCCATTGTAAATGCTCTTGCTCCACAAGGACAGACACCGTCTTCAGAATGGGCAAATCGTGGACTTTGGGCCGAAGCTCAGCGTGATGCTGCTCTCCAAGGTAACATCGATCCTGATGCCCTAGCGCTTCATGCGGACATTTCCGGGGCTTATAGTATGAATGAACGAATGGCAAGCTTATATCGAGGCAATACTCTACTTGCACTTGATGAGCTTTTATTCCGATTAAATCGTGCGCAAATTGCCGGTGCTCGCTTTGGGGCACTTATGTGGAAGATCAGTCGTCAAATCCTTCGAGAAACAGAGCAAGTTTTTGCCACAGCGACAACAGCTGCTAGCGATGCCTACTTTAACGATTTAAGCGCCTATCCACCTGCTGAGGACAGTCGTCTATTAGGCGCACAAGAAATGCTCAACTTCTCTCGACAAATGTTTGAAAATGTTGATTTCTTTGACCGAGTGACCACACGAGATGGCTATTTAGCAAGAGACCTTCATGCCGCATTAATTGAGGCACATTTCTTATCCCGAGATGTCACCGATATTGCCCATCAAGCAGAGGAGTTTACACTGAGCTCAACCGGAGATCCGGTGGCTAAGGTTGCTGAGGGTAATTTGGTCAATCAAGACTTAATTCGTTCTCTTAAGCAGTTGCAATCCGAACTCAGTGCCTATGCTGCTACCCAAGGAGGCCAAGGGCTTAATAGTTCGCCTGGCCTTGCTGCGGTTAATAATGCGATTGCCTCGGTTGACCAAATTATGACTTGGGTGATTCAGCCCATTGGTATCCGTTGCTTCCAAGCTGATCCGGAACATCCTGATTGTCAATTTATTGATGACCAAGATAGTTTATCATTACAGCTTGCCTTGATGGATTTAATTGGGAACTTGTTTGCAGCTGCCGATGAAGGTGTCTATGTGCGTAATGCCCAACAAATGCTCACTCTAGCTGTGAAGTTCAGAGTTGAAGTCGCTCTTCTAAGAGTAGAGTCGTTGTGTGGTGCCAATAATCCTTACCCATTATCTGCTCGTGCTCAACAAGGTGTACTTTTGAACTTATTAGATGATGGTCAGCGTGATGCAGCGCTCCTTTATTATATTGCTCCAGAGCGTCGCTGCTTAGTTTATGAGCAATACAATGAATGTGTTATTCCAGCGCTTAATCAGCAACGTGTTCTTGATGAGCCATTAAGAGAGACTGTGCCTTATCCAAATGTATGTGAAGGGATACAGCTTGTGAATGGTGAGATACCTAGCCAAGGGCCAAGCCTCGAAATGCCTATTCGCCCCCGTGAGCCTTTCACCGATCTACAAAAGCTCTTTGCCATCACCGTTGCCTATTCTATGGGTTGGGATTTAGCTGATCCTACAATTCGTGCGCAACGATATCCTGAATACACTTGGGGCGATTTTAATCGTGATACTCGTGATAATGTATTCAACATCAGTGATGTAAATATTGCCATTCAGCAGTTTAACCATGACCGAATTGACTATGATGAAGATGGTCTAGTCGGCTTATATGAGCTAGACTGCCAAGTTGACTTTGGTATGTCTATTAGCCCAATGCGAGCAAGTTCTCCAGATGGTCTTGATGCTGATCGAGACTGTGATGGCGATGGCATGCCTAATGGTGCAGAGGTTGAAGCAGGGCTTAATCCGGTTGAAGCGCAAGATGCGGAATTAGACATTGATAATGATGGGATGAGCAATGTTCAAGAATGGACATGGGCTCAACAAGGTCTAGAAGTCAATATGAGAGACCCAAGCGATGCAAGCAATGACCAAGATAACGATGGGATTTCAAATTGGCTAGAAATATCTGGTGGCTTAGATCCAATGAATCCCGCAGATGCGGCCGGAGACTTTGATCAAGATGGTTTAAGCAATGCCGATGAGCTTAATAATGGTCTTAATCCTCGCGATGCGAGTGATGCCGATACCGATCCAGATGGAGATGGCTTGAGTTCTCGTGAAGAAATTCTCCGTGGTCGTAACCCATTAGTTGCCGACTGTGAGTCAGACTTAGTTGAGTTGACCAGTCGAGACGATGACCCTGCTCGTGCTCGAGAGCTACAAAGTACACAAGAAGGCTTGATTTGTTCAGCCGTAGGTGCAGAAGATGTTGATTGGTATAAGTTTACCATTGAACGTGACAACCAAAGATTTACCACTCGACTACTGACCAATACTCAAGGTATGAAATTAAGCCTATATCAAGCTGCTGATGGGGCACAGGTTGAGTCTAGCCGAGGCCAATATGAGGATGGTTTAATCGCCCTTCCTCGAGGTCAGTTATCACCGGGTGATTATTGGTTAAAGGTCTCTCATGAGCAACGTGATCAAGCGCCGGAAACAAGCTATACCTTAGAGTTTGACTTGATTAACCCAGATCCACCTTGTGCGCCGGATATTTGGGAAGGTAACAATGGGAATAACCAAAGAAGCTTAGCGACCGTTCTTGGCGCTGAAGAAGTCCGCTTTGGTAATGCTTGGGTCTGCCAAGATGAACGTAATGTCGGTGATTGGTATACGATTACTTTAGATGGAACAGATAAAACTGTTCATGTTGGCTTCCAGCCATCATCTGATGGACAATTAGAGCTTGCAGTTATGGATCAAGACTTAACCCGTTATACCGAAAGTGCGGCTCTACAAAAGAGTGCACAGTGTGTTAATATTAGAGCCAATGGCCAAGCCGGATTACTCTATTTACGAGTCACTGCAGCCACAATATATGCGGACGGTGATGAACGTGTAGACTATACAATGCAAGTGCTTGATACTGACTTGAATGCTCGCCCAAGGGGTGAATGTGATACTCTTAATAATGGCCTGTTTGATTTCCACCAATGGCCCACACTTGACTATTAGCTTTTCCTCTTATTGTTAAGTTTTGAATATGAGGGCTAAGACTGATTGGTAGCGCTGAACGACTAGCTTAAGGATTTAAAATTAAGCTTAAGCTCTGAGTCCAACCAAGTTAAGCAGTCCTTGGCCTCATATGACCTAGCGGTGAGCCAAGAGAGTAAAAGATAAGCCTCGCTAAATAAACCAAGTTCAAGGTTTGGCATGGTATTTAGAGTCTCTGCTTGCTTAGGTGATCGTTTTTCTAGCTGTTTTTCTAGCTGTCTGAGACATTTTAAATGTAATTGTATTGTTTCTACATCATCTCGTGCAATGGGACCAGTGAGTGCTTCTTTAAAGCGCTTACTTGCTGAGTTTTTTGTCTCAGTCCCGATTTCTTGATGATTTTGGTTTAAATGCTCAAAGTCCACCAATGGAAAAGGTTTTAAAGCAGAATGATAAAGGCCTTGTAGTGCTTTTTGAGTGAATGTGGCCGGAAAGTTTATTTGGGCCAAGAGTTCTTCACATAAAAGAAATGGAAGTAAAGATAGATTAGCCCCAAATACAGCTGCGCAGTGATATAAGCTTAGAAAAAAGGCGAAATCATCTTCTTTTATGTCTTGTTGTTGGATTGCATGTTCTTGTCCACTTGAATGTCCTTGCCATATCGTATCTAGATCGATTGCCGTAAAACCAAAGCTTTTAGCCAATGCCAATAGCTGTGCTTTAAACGAAAGTGAACTTGATATAGCAACATGTAACCCTTCAATTTCTTTAGGGTGAGAAAGCTCTTTTTTAAAAGAGTACAAGGGATGAAACTGACCGATATTCCAATTCAACTGTTTAAACTCTGCTAATACAGAATAAGAACGACTTCCGGAACAATGTAGGATTACTTTGGCATCTAAGCTGCTTAGGTCTTGAAACTCATTCTTTAAGGTTTGATATACTAATTGGCATAAGCTTTGGACCAAAGCATCCTTACATGCAAAAAACCAGATGTCATATTGTAGCGCTTTATTTAAAATGGACAGTAATTCGTTAGGATCAAACAGCCATTGTTCATCATCAACAAACTGCCTTAGACTCAGCCCATATGAGTGAAAGCCCATACTTTCAAAGTAATTATGTAAAGCATGACCACAGCGACCTTGTCCCCATACAAATAGACTTGGCTGGCTTTTAATGTATTGGCCCTGCTTGTCATAACTCTTTATCGTTGGTTCTACAGATTGAGAATATAAACGTAGAGCATCCTTTTGAATGCGTGAAGGTAACCAAGATAAAGGTTCCTTGGACCAATCCAAGCTCTCCTTTGAGTTTACAAGAACTTGACGAATTTGGCTTGAAGAGACCGCTGGTAAGTTTGCGGGCCATACCACATGTTTTTGGTCGAGTTTTACTTTTGACTGACTCAGATCAAAACCTGGTCTAAGCATCACAATTAGTCGCCAGCGACTGATTAAATCTTCAAATCGATACCAGCGATCAGCAAGGGCAAGGTTATCAGAGCCAATACTGAGACTAAACTCATAATCAGGATACAGTACTGATAACTTTTCTAAGGTATCAAAGGTTTTTCCACTGAGTTCTTGTTCTGCCTCAACTTCACAGACTTTTACTCGCTCATGATTTGGAAAAAGTTTCATTAATAATGATACTCTTTCGGAAAATGGCTGAAGGCTTTTATTAAACGCATGTTTAAAAACCGGAAGTAACCAAACCTCATCAACATCATGTCGACTTAATAAGTAAGTAACCGTAAAAAGATGAGCCAGATGAGGAGGATTAAAGCCCCCTCCAAACAAAGCAATCTGTTTCACAGTGACTCCAAACTAAAGCAAGGCTTTGTTAGGCTAATTTCTTTAGCCCATTTCAACGATTATTTACCCTTCAGTAGTCCCAAATATTTGTTTACCTTCGCTTTTTCTGAAGATGTTTGCGCATAACTTTTAGCACGAGACCAATCTCGCTTGGCACTTTTGTAGGCTTTTTTCTTAAAGTTTGACATACCCTTTTTAATGTATGTCTCATATTTTGCTGTTTTCTGCTTTGGTGTTAAACGACGTTTAGCTCGTTTCTTTTTAGCGGCGGCTTTTTTGGCAGCAGCCTTTTTGGCAGCAGCCTTTTTGGCGGCAGCCTTTTTGGCGGCAGCTTTTTCAGCGGCAGCTTTCTCAGCGGCAGCTTTTTCAGCGGCAGCTTTTTCAGCGGCAGCTTTCTCAGCGGCAGCTTTCTCAGCGGCAGCTTTCTCAGCGGCAGCTTTCTCAGCATCAGCTTTCTCAGCATCAGCTTTCTCAGCATCAGCTTTCTCAGCATCAGCTTTCTCAGAATTAGGATCCGTTATTTTTTCTTTGTCTGACTGATTAGTTTTATCATCAGTTGAGTCATCAGACTCGGCACTAAGACCTTGGCTGTTTTGCTGTTCTGTTTCGGACTTGGAGTCTGATTCAATAAAAGTAAGGTCAGGCTTTTTGGGCTCAAGTATATCTGGAACAGGTGGTGTTTGCATGATCATTGTTGCAACAAAGCCACCAACTAAGGCTAGAATCACCATTAAAACGATTGGAAAAAGCTTAGAGCTTTTTGGCGTGTCCTCATGCAGGATTTCTACATCAGAATCAAACCAGTCAACTTGCTTGGAACCTTGAGGATCTTCTATTGGGGTCAAATAATTCGGAATTGGTGTAACAATCTCATGCAGTGCATTCGTTTTGATCGCTGGTTGAGGATTCCGGATGTCTGTAGCTGACTCATCATTTGTTTCCAAAGGTGCAGCTTCAACAATTTTAAACTTTGGGGAATCATCTTTTTTGGCGGCAGCTTTTTCGGCGGCAGCTTTTTCAGCGGCAGCTTTTTCGGCGGCAGCTTTCTCGGCGGCAGCTTTTTCAGCGGCAGCTTTTTCAGCGGCAGCTTTTTCAGCAGTAGCTTTTTCAGCAGTAGCTTTTTCAGCAGCGGCTTTTTCAGCAGTAGCTTTTTCAGCAGCGGCTTTTTCAGCGGCAGCTTTTTCAGCAGTAGCTTTTTCAGCAGCGGCTTTTTCAGCAGTGGCTTTTTCAGCAGCGACTTTTTCAGCAGTAGCTTTTTCAGAAGCAGCTTTTTCAGCGGCAGCTTTTGCTTTAGCAACTTTTTGTAAAGCTTCTTCGGCCTCTGCCATAGCTTGATCAGCCAATGCTTGTGCTTCTGCGGCTTTTTCTGCAGCTAGCCTCTCTTGCTCTAAGCTCGCTCTAATTTCTTCACTCATAACAAAGCCAGCAACAGTTTTTGTGGCATCTGGCACTGGTGCTTTAGGATTCGTTTCTGATTGTGGTGCGTTAACCTTGTTCTTCGGCTTTATATCCATCAGATTTTTTCTCGTTGAGGCTTGGTATTAATTGAACAATTTATTCGTGAACATTATTTAAAGTGATACAAAACTCCAATACCTCTATCAAATCAGAGAAACTTAGTCACGAGTTTAAGCAAAATAGCTGATTGTTTTGTTAGTCTTTCATGATTATCGACTAGAGATAGTCAATTATTAATACACATAAATACTTAAATATTAAGGCTAAAGTACCATTAATAAGCGAATCTACTAAAAAAAGATAGTTTTCTTGCTTGAGACTCTTTGAAAGGCTACTGTAGGATTGTAGATGCACTATAATGTGTATTTAGTTTTAGAGCGTTAAGGATAAGACACATGTCAGCGCAAAAGTCTAAACAAGTCAGTGAGTCTCAAGACACAATTCCCTATCAAGAATATCTTTTACGGGTATTGTTTTCTAGCTTTCAGCCTGCAGTAAAATTAGGTCTAGAGCTAAATTATCCTCTTGATACAATTAAAGAAATGATGACATTAGCTCTGTGGAAAGAAGCCAAAGCAAAGCACAATACGATTAACCTTATTTCTTTAATCTTTGGGAAGTCCACCCGCACTCTGAAAACCCTATCAGCAAGATACAACAGAGGTCGTTTTTTCCAGCAAAGTGAAATGAACCTTTGTCGTCAAGTTGAGGATTTACTGCATAAACGTCCAATGTGCCTTGATGAACTATCAAGACGCTTACCTCATTATAATGAGTTTGATGGTGCAAGCTTAGCCATCCAAATGCTTCTCAAAACCGGTCGCGTCACTGAAGAAAGCCGTGATGGAAAAGTTGTTTATGTTCCAATCACTCGTCATCATAATTTGTATAGCGACGATTGGGAAATGCGGATTGATGCCTTGTCTGAACATACCGCAGCAATTGCCGAAACTTTACGTCTCCGCTTTCTTGAGTCTGTTCCTGATTCAAGAGCGCTAGCACGTACTTTTACTTTTCAGGCAAAAGAAGAAGATATCCAAAAGTTCCAAGAAGAATTATTAGAGTTTATTCGAGCGAAATACAGAGAACTAGAAGAACATGCTATGGAAGAGACAGCGGATCAACTCTCTGATAACCCTTTGGAAGGTCATCAAGAAGTGAGTAGTTTTTCGTTGTATGTAGGTGTGACCCCTACTCCAAGTCATACTGAGAAAACTTAAGAATTTTTACTTGACCTACCCATTCTCAACCTTTCTTGATCAATAGATATTCTTTACAGAGGAGAAGACAATGTCATCACTATTAAGACACCTTTACCTTTTTGTCTTTGTTCTTAGTTTTTGCTTTGCCTGTGGTACAGCAGAAGATACAGAGTCTAGTGATTTATCTTTAGAACAAGGCCAACTTAATTCTGACTCTATGTCGAATCTAGGCGAAATTGAACTTACTCAACAACTACCTTTAGAGCTTGACTTTTCAAATAGTGAAAAGGAGCGCTATCGCTCGATTTTAGGTGGCATCTATCAAGAGCTTACTGAAGAAGATAGTAGCTATGAGGCTTCAGACTCTGCTGCGGACCCAACGGCTAGTTGTGATCGTTGTGGCAGAGAAACGGGCTTTTTACCAAGTCCAGATTTGTATGTGAATCAATTCTTACATGTCGACATGAAATCTTTTACTTTTGGTCTTGTTGCCTGGGATATAGATTTAGAAGCAATTCATGATGTCCTAGAAATATTGCTGAGTAATGAAGTTCCTGAAGTTATACAGCTCAGCCATAGACTTACAGTTGTACGTGTAGATGTTTCTAGATTTAATGAAACTATGGAAACTCAAGCGAGTGAAGGCATCCTACTTTCAGAGCAGTCGCCGGACAGTGTTTCAATCACTAGTGTAACAACAGCCGATAGCCAATTTGGACTCAATCTTGATCACGGTTATTCGTATATTCTTTTCGTAAATACCGTTGAGGGAATCAGTAAGCTTTCATCTCTAGCTTCAGAACCGGTTTTGTTACACTGCTTTACGAGCGATGAGAATACTCAAGGGGGCTGTTTACAATTAAATAGCTCACAAAATCTATAAACGATTCAAGCTTGTTGGGCTTAGGTCAAAACTTTAAAACTTGGCTAAAATAGGGCTATTTCCGAATCCCCATTCTTAAACCCACCCTTAAACCCATTCTTAAACACCAAGCGACTTAAGAATAATTTCTACAATAAGAATAGAACTCCTTGAGTCTCTTGGCTTGCAATCTCTTGTGGGATGTGCGACCAAAAGTGTCGTACTTATTCTCCATTGAGGTTGTCATGACTAAAGAACAGAACAGAACTGTGTTTGTGAAAACTTTTGATCGATATGCCCCACAGGCAATTCTCTCAGATTTTTTCGAGCAGAATAAGACTCCTATTGAGCTTAATCAAAAGGCTAAAACGAAGCAATCAGATCAGCAAGTAAGCGGACCAAAGCCAGTTCCATCTTCTGTTTTTTATGATGATATCTTAGCATGCACTCCTGAAATGAAGATTAAGGGCATACTCGAATCAATCTATGAAGGCTTAATACTGATTGCAGAATCAGAAATGATTAATGATCAAATGCAAGATGGTCACCTCACCAATGAGAGTTTAATCACTTCTGACCTAGATTCTACCGCACAGCACATTATACCCGATGAAGAAACTTTAAGCCGCTCTGAGCTTCTTGCAGAGACTCAAGAGTTTACCACCAAGGATATTCTCCATATCGATCGTTGGCTTGTCTGGGCAGAGAAAACACCCGATCAAAATCTGAGTCAGCAAGCTCACAGTCCTCTAATGGGTAAAAGACATAACAGACTAGCAATTTGGAACAGATTTCTCAGTACCGATATGCAATTTGACCCTGTGATTGATACTGAACCAACCACTGAATTGGTTTTAGATCCAACTCACGCTAAAACCATGAGTCTTATCGACAAATCAGAGGATTTACTCCTAGATCTTGAAGCTGCGCAAACGATGATTGAATCAGATCAGACGGTTGCTGATGATAGTTTGGAGATGACTCATTCTTGTTATCTAATCTCCAAAAGAAAGATCGTTCATCAACCTGTCAAAGTGAAAACTCTTGCTTCTCTCGTTTCACAAGGCTCTCATCATCAAGAGCAGTCATCTTTGGAAGTTGTTCGTACCGTTAAGTATACTTTCATCAAGGAAATTGTTGACTCAGTTTTACCACTGTTTCAACTTATTGAGCGTCTGCATACTGACCATTATTGCCTTGGTGGATTTGACCCCGCACTTTTTGTCAATGCTACAGAAATCGAACATTCTGTTGCTCCAATGTATCCATTGCCTTTAGTGTCGTTAAAAGATCAGTATTCTAAGCTTAGTGTGTCTGGGGAAGAGTCAACGCTATATGCTGGATTTTCACCTCCAGAAATGTTTGGCTATTTCCATGCAAGCCCGTGTTATCAAAGCGATGTTTTTAGTGCGGGAATGACTTTATATTATGCCCTAACAGGTTGCCCGCGCTTTGTGGAAACTAGACGCCCCTTTTTCCGTCTTCCTTCACCATTTGTTTACCGACAAGATTTAGCGCCTGAAATCGTGGCAGTTGTTTATCGAGCGATCTCTCCAGATCCTAACCGTAGACAGCCAAATATGTCTGTATTTATTCAAGATTTAGAAAAAGCTCTTGCCTCAGCAAAGCAAAGAGAAGAACCTTTTACAGTGCCCCTAAAGCTTGAAGCGGGTCAAGAAATACACATTGGCCTTTTAAAGGGTCAGTATAATCCTATTAATCAAGATGATCTCTTTTTGGGTTATCAAGCAGAGTTAGATCTAGGCTTATTTGTGGTAACCGATGGAGTTAGTATTTGTGAATATGGTTCTGGTGACTTAGCAAGTGGCTTTGTCAGAGAAGCTGCCGTAGAAAGTTGGCGTGACCTTTGCCAAATGCAAACCTTGACCGAGGAAGAAGATACTTTGTCTGAAGTCAATTTGGGTATGATTGAAGGACTCACCGGTAACTATGGTAAGTTTTTAAACCAACTCGTTAATGACTCAAACCGTCGAATTGGTAAATATATAAACCAGCAGATGCCGGTCTTTCATGGACCACCGGAGGGGATTATGGCTGCGACAATAGTCGCTGCTGTGATTAACCAAGGTGTGGCGACATTGACTTCTGTAGGCGATAGTCGCATTTATCTCATTCGTAATGGATATATCATTAGCTTAATGTATGATGAGGATTTATACACCCATCTGCTACAAGCAAAGCAAACGCCTACCCAAGCTCAACAAAGTCCCTCATCGAGCGCACTTGTGCATTGTGTTGGAGAATTCACCAAAAATGAAGACTCTAAGCTTGTGGCAAGCTCGATTACACCTCAACTGAGAGAAATCAGACTTTTGCCAGGAGATCAACTATTACTGTGCTCTGATGGTTTACCCGATTATTCTGGCATAGATGAAGCTGATGCAGAGGAAAAAATGAGAAAATGTTTGGAAGATAGCTTCAATGTTCATCATGCAGCTTTTGAACTCATTGCCTTAGCAAACCGTGGTGGCGGTGGTGATAATTTATCTTGTATTGTACTTAAGTTTATGGCCGATCAAGATGCCTAATAATCATAATTCAATCTTTGAGATTACCCATAATAGTATGCAAAAACGAGGTCATTTATGAGTGATTCTTTATCTAATCCTAAACTTTTATCGATTAGTTATAGTTTACAAAGGAATGTCGCCCCTCAAGTAAGTTCCATTGTTTCACTTATGGTGTCAGCCGCCTCGACTGAGATTCCCGAAAGAACTCTGAAAGCGACTTCTCGCTGGGGGATTGCTTCTGTTGGACCTGTTGACCAACAGCAAGACGGACTCAGTTTATTAACAACTTTAAATGAAGCATTGACCTTGGCTTCAATTGATGATGTTTCGCGAAGCTTCTACAATTCACAAGGTATATGTATTTCGTCAAACCATGAGTCTATTCTAGTTGATACCATAGATCCAACGCTTTCACTGATTGCTCAAATCACTGATTTAAAGCATTTTGCACATACCAAAAAGCAAACAAATCTAATCATCAATGAAAAAACAACTTCGCCCGAATTACAGGTCGCCCAAGAGCTTTTAACTCAAGATACAAAGCCCATTGATCTTAAATCGCTAGAAACAACACTTGATCTAGATGATAACATACCAAACGTTAATATAAACAGGGGGCCAAATGGTGGTCATCTTCTTTTATTGGCCAGTAAGCCTTTAGAAAGCATTAGCCCAACTATTTTAGCGCATGACTTAAACCCATTTGAAAGTGTTACAGTACTTTATCAAGGGTCAATGGATAATATCTTATCCTGGTTAAGATGGTCAGCCCAAATGGGAGCTCGCTTAATTATTAATACAAAGGATGCGGTTCAAACACTTGCTAATCGTTTGCAAGCGGTCAGCAGGCAAGTTAGGCGTCAAGGCCTGCATATCAGTGCTTCGCCAGGGTTTAGCATTGTGAGTATGACGCAGTTAACTCCCCAACCCGGCCCAATTCCTTTTGAAGTGAATGAACGTACTGCTAGAGAAATGACCTGTTGGATCAATCTTCCAAGCAGTGATCAACGCTGGTCGATGATGATTAACTTCAAAAAGATTTCTAGCGCTCATACACAGCCTACTTTATCCTTTGATGAAGAGGGGCAAGCTATTGCGACTTTACATTTAGACCAGATGAGTCAAACGATTACTGTACCAAGCCAAGCTTTTTGTAGCACAGAACAACGAAGGGCCGAGTCTAAGGCACAATCATCCGCCTTTGCCAATCCTTTGAATGGTGTATTCGTTCCAAGATTTGACAGCAATTTACGTGGAATCGCTTTTGCACAGCAATTAGCTCATCGAGTAAGAGTGATTGATAATCTTGTTCTTTCCTTGCTTAGAAAAGAACTCAGAAAATCAGCCAAGCTACTTGATCAGTTGCTTAGAGTCACTTCTACTCTACAAAGTGTTGAAGAAGTTGAGCATCTTAAGTTACTCAAGGTAAAGTTACTAGCCACTGGTCAACTTGATGAGTCTAGCAAGGCAGAAATTATTAATAAAATGACTCAGTCAACACATCAACTCAGCTTAGACGGTTATTGGATTGCGAGTAAAAAATGAATCAGTACCAAGCGCTTAAAAAACCTTTATTAAAGTCGTTTTTCTATCCTTTTTTCATCGTTATCAGCTTTGCTGTTTGTGCACAGATCAGCGCACCAATTGCCTATGCTAAGTCACAAGCCTGTGTATTCAATGTGGGCAAACAAGCCAAGTGCAAGCATAGACCTACTTCTAGATTTGCGCTGAATGGCATTCGCTTTGAGATACCCGCATTGGTCACCCAAAGCGCTTGGTCAGCTTCGGCTCTTGATATGGGTGACTCAGTGTTTACCGACGCTCAAGCCGGTCGATTAAGTTATGAACCAAGAAATGCCTATAATACTCAATTAAGACTTGGACTTAATATTGATACTTTAGATAAGTTTTCTGCTTTAATTAGACTGTCACTACACTATGAGCAAGATTTTATCAGCGGCTTTTTTAGAGGTGGTGAAAGCGATATAGATGCTCTCGCATTACCTATGAGCCAAAACCCGGAGTTTAATGCGATCAGAAAAGCCTATGCTCGCTTGATGTTGAGTCCATTTTTTATTGTATCCGCCGGTCGAATGACTAGTCATTGGGGCTTAGGGCTTTTAGCCAATGATGGTGCGCATGGTTGGACACCTAAAAGTGCTTATTTTGGAGACCCACGTGGTGGCGATCGAGTGAACAGAGTTATGCTATCATCCATGGTCTCAACTCGCTCAAGCATCATGTTGAATATCGCTTTTGATAAAGTGGCCTCTGACGACATTATGCTTAATGATGATACTGCTCAGCAATTTATCTTTGCTGCTATTTATGGATATAAGCGCACTAGAAGTATTGGCGCGTATATGGTTGTTCGTGACCAAGATATTCCCCAAGTACTTGAAGGCGTAGAGCGAAACAAAAAAACGCAGGTAAAGGTTTTTGACTTGTATGCCAAAGATCGATGGAAGCTTGGCAAAAATCTTAAGCTTCATGCTGAACTAGAAACCGTTTTTATCACCGGAACTACGACCTTAGCACCTAGTGTTGAAGCGCCAAAGAGTGATGTTGTACAATTTGCACTCGCGAGTAAGATTAAGCTTCAAGGCAAAACCAGTGGTGCTGTTTTAGATTTTGTTTATGCGACCGGAGATCAAAACTTTGATGATGGAGCCCAAAATGCATTTAAGGCCGACCCTAACTATGAGCTAGGTCTTTTATTATTTAGGCATGTGATTGCTTCTCATACCGGTCGAGCACCAGTGACAGCGAGTGATCCAAACCTAGTCGGAAGACCCAATGAAGACTTAGATAGATTCCCAAGCCGTGGAAGTGTGACCAACACAATCGCAGTGTTCCCCAAAGCATGGTATCGCTTGTATAATGGTCTTGAAGTCTATGGTGGTCCTTTAATGGCTTGGGGAGAAGTCCCTTTGGCTGACCCAAGAAACTCACGATTTAACGGTGGCTATCCGGTAAACCTTCTCGGTGGACAAGGTGGACGTTATTTGGGCACCGAGTTTGACTTAGGGTTGCGTTTCTTAGTGAACCTATCAAGAGTAACCCAAGTTAATCTTGGCTTTGAAGGTGCATACTTTGTGCCTGGAAATGCCTTTGATGCCGATCTAAAGCTTGACAGTATTTATGGCGGACGCTTTATTGCGCAAGCGCGTTTTTAACTCGTTTAGACGAATATTTCACTCTATTTAAAAATCAGAATCTAGCAGACTAAGATCTGCATCAAAAAAGGGTTAGAGATAATATTTTTCAAAATCTAGACCCTACAAGGTGAACAATGGATAAAGCAAAGATTTTAGAGGCTCTCAAGCCTATTACAGGACCCAATAATCAAAGTATTGTTGATAGTGGAATGGTTGGCGATATCGACATTAATGATGGAGACCTCAACTTGTCGATTCAATTTCCGGAAGGCATTGATCGCGATACCCGACATGCTGTCGAAGATGTGATTTATGATACCTTGGTACAGCTAGAGGGGATTAATGACGTTGAAATCGATAGTGAAGTCCCTGATATGAGTACAAACAAGGCAGCTAGTGGCTCAACCAACAGCGAGGCCGGTCTTAGTACCTATGATTCAGGAGGCGCTCGTCAAGGAAGCGAGGCTAGTGCTTCAGCAAATACTTCAGCACAGTCCACAACAAGCGGAAGTGCACAAATCAAGCATATGATTGCAATTGGAAGTGGAAAAGGTGGCGTTGGCAAGTCTACGATTGCCGCCAATCTGGCGATTAGCTTGAGTAAAGCCGGTGCTAAAGTGGGTCTATGCGATATTGATATGTATGGTCCTTCAGCACCAATTATTTTTGGCGTAAATGGTGCTAAGGTTAAAGCGGATGACAAACTGAAAAAGTTTATTCCCATTGAGTCTTATGGGGTTAAGATTATGTCGATCGGCTTTTTAATCGATGAAGAAACGCCTGTGATTTGGCGTGGTCCAATCGTCGGCTCAATCGTTAAGCAGTTTTTAGATGAGACTCATTGGGAAGAACTTGATTATCTGATTATCGACCTTCCGCCGGGAACCGGAGATGCTCAATTAACCCTGACTCAATCAGCATCAATTACTGGCGCAATTATGGTGACAACCCCAAGTGAACTTAGCGTTGCTGATGCAATCAAGGGGATGCAAATGTTCCGTAAAGTGAACATTCCGATCTTGGGTGTGGTCGAAAATATGAGCTATTATATCTGTGGTGAGTGTGGACACGAAAGCGCACCTTTCAACCAAGGTGGTACAGAAAGAATGTGCGTTCATTTTGGCACTCAAGTTCTAGTACGTTTCCCATTGGATGAACCAACTCAACGTGGTGGTGACGAGGGTAAACCCATTGTCATCAGTCAACCGGAAAGCTCTTTATCGCAAAACTTTGGAGAACTTGCTGAGCAAGTGATTGAAAAACTACCTTTTAAGAGCAATGAAAAACGAGGAGGACTCTTGTCTTCCCTGTTTAAAAGTTAGATAATCCTTTTTCATTAAGTAAAGACAGAATAAGTATTTAGAGTATAATTTAAGGGCGGGGCAAGTTTATGAAAACTATGAGTCACAAAAGGCCAACAAGGCTGATTTTGATCGGTAGAACTGTAGCAGTTTATTCTGGTTTTCTAAGTACAATACTCGTCTTTTGTTTGCTCAATACCCAAAGCCATCTTGCAGATGCTCAAGTCTTACTCAATCAAGATCGAGGACAGTTTAGTCTAAAAAATCAAAGCGCTGCCGATCTTTTAGATGTACAGCGTGGTACTCGAATGATCGGACGTCTTGCTGCTGGCGAGACTTGGAATGATGATGAGATACCGGCGAAAGATCTTTTAGATAAGGATCGGCCTTTAACAGTTGATGGACAGATTAAACTTGAGCATTGGGGTGTTGCTCTCAATCAGCTACCTGGCAATACAATTTGGGCAAGATTACAGCTACAAACCGCCGGTGTAGATGTTAATCGAGGCTTGAGTATGGCTTCGTTATTAGGTGCACAACATCTAAATCGCAATATCTCAAGATTAAAGCAAAGTACGGCTGTTATGGGCCAGTCATGGCTAGAGGCTGGACCTCTTACACCACTAAAAGCTGCTTTATTAGCCTATGCTGCTCGGTATACACCGGTTAATGTCTTATTAAGTCGCTTATTACCTAATTTAAACCCTTTTCAAGCAAAAGATAACTTGGAGTCTCCAACCTGGCCAGAAGGCTATGAGTCCTTACCTGATCCTAGAGTTTCGCTCAGAAATGCCATTGAGCTTCATGGAGTCTCAGCCCTGCCCACTGTTCTTCAGAGTAAGGGGTGGTCCAAAGATCGAGGCTTTGATGATATTCAACTCGCATTTGCCTTGCTTCCTAAGATCACAGTTATACAAGCACTTAAGAATCGTAATGAACTTGAATCGGCCAAAAAATTAGAAGCTCGATTTACCAAAGATCGCGAACTTGCGATGAAGAAAGGAATTCTTGGCGCGGAAAGCTATCTTAAAGATATGTTTAAAGCGAGAGCCAAAGGGGATCAATCAGCAGCCATCTCTCATGCGACTTCAGCTGCTATTTTTTGGCAACAGTACAAGTTGAGTCCTGAAGCAAGTCAAGTTGCCAAAGTGGTGTGCAGTTATATTGATATGGGTGCCCAAAGAGCCATCAATGAAAAGCTTTTACTTGCCGCAAGAGCTTATTTAAATCTTGGCCAAACCGTATGTTTTGGACACCCTTTCTATCGTGCACGAGCCGCAGAATTCATGCGTACCCGCGGCGATCTTTCCTTTTTTGACTTTGACTTAGAAAGTTCGGTTCATTGGTATCGGGCAGCTGTACAAATGAGCGAAGAAATTATCGATAAAGTTAGGCTCATAGATACCTTAGCTCGTTTAGCAATCATTAGATTGATCGAAGACGACCCTCGTTTGGCTAACGACTATCTCAAAGAAGCTCGTGCCCAAGAAACACCTCAAGTTCCACCTCGAGAAATGTTAGTGATTGCTGATGAGCTGATGCCTCGTCCTGACAATCGCGCTCGGGTCGGGATGATCTTTTTAATTGTTATTTTAGGCATTGGCGCATTCTCTCAAATCTTGAGAGTCATCTTTGGTGGAAAGAAGAAATAGCATGGGGCAGATCAGCTGTAATGCAAGAGGATGTGAACGAAATCTTTGGATTCCTAGAGTCGCGATCACTGGCCAATCGAGCTCTGCTACCTGTAATCAGTGTAAGCAGGTTGCCCTATGCGTAGACCATTTTTCTGTTTTATGGAAAAGAGGAGGGCAATGCCCAAAGTGTAGCTCACAGCAGTGGAGTATTCATCTTTTTGAAGGTGAGCCATTCTCTCCTATGGTTCAAGCCGAGTTAATCGCCCATGGTGGTACACTTCAGCTGATTGAAGCCCAAGAACGTCTTCCGGTAAACTCTACGGGAAGCTCTGCTGTGAATGTGAGAAGCATCCCGGAAGCGAACAAAGCCGCAACAGTCTCAAGTAAAGATGAGTACTTACAAGCACTCACCCAAAGTAGCCAAGATCAATCTATGGTTACGATGAATATTGCAGCTAAAAGCCAACAGCAAATGACTCGTAACTCTTTATATGCTCAGGCTCCACAGCCCAGTGGGTTAGGCCAAGATCCATATGAACAGGCTTTGGGACAAACTGTAGGGGCGCAAGCGACAACCTATCATAATGATGCCTTTTCATCCGTTCCGATGGATGAACCCTCTATGTCCATGACCAATGGACTCGCTCCACCTCCAAGAGGCTGGCGACTCATCAGTCAAGCTGATTTATCGCCTAAAGCCCGTGGTTTAGGTGATGGGATTGCCATAGAAAGGCAAGGAGATACTTTGGTTAGAATGATGGATGATGACCGAATTATTCGTCAAATTGAACTTGAAGGCTCCATCATTCATGTCAGTCAAAGTCCACGTAAACAACGATTAATTGTTGAGCGTAGTAGAGATGGACAACATGAGGTCATATATTTTCGTGGACGCGAACTACAGGGCTTTATTACCAATCCGGTGAGTGATGATCATGACATGTTTGGGGCTAAGTTTTTTAGTGAAACAGGATTCATTATCTTTACAGAACGTCCTGATGAAAGATTAGATCTTAGGGAAGGTCGATTTAAGAAAAGCCGTCAAGTTCAAACTCGAGTGATTGGTTCTTCCATAAAGTCTGTTCCCTTAGCGCCATCAGTTTGCCAAAAAGGAAATCTTGCCTTCTTTTTTAAGGGCGTGAGTGAAAATCGGTTCTTGCCGATTTGTCGCCGAATCAGTAATGGGGAAGATGTTGTTATTGGCGGAGAGTTAAATGAACGGCCCATTATGCAGGCAGCAAGTACCGAAGCAGCCACCCTTACTTGGATGACCCGTAACGGAGATATTTGGGTGAGTAGTGGGGCATCACATCCTACACAATGTGTCAGCCAGTCTAGTGCAACACAGTTGGCCGTTTCATCGGATGGAAAGCAAGTGGCTTGGGTCAATGCTACCTCATTCTTTACTTATAATGTCGAACAAAGAAGAGTGGAAGAGTGGTCAGCACCTCAGGGTCTATTGGCTATTGGTTGGCGAACTCAAATCTAGTCATTCTTTGTTTAAGATCATGAACAGTGGTAAAAGTAAAATTGCCTTGAAGTTTTAAGGTTTTGCACATTAAAAGCTTTATTAGTAAAGTGCATAGACCCTTTGAAATGAGTGATGCGTAGATAGGAGAATACATGCTTCTAAATATATTAGTGATGGCTCTCTTTTCTAGAAGAAGACAACGCTCAATGGATTCAATGACTAATGAGGAACTTATTCAAGAGTTCAACAAGGGTCGGGCCGAAGCATTTGCTCTTATCGTTAATCGAATGGAAAGGCCACTTTTCTTGTTTATTTTGAAACGTATGCAAGATGAAGAAAGCGCCCGTGACATTTTACAAGATACTTTTATGAAACTCGCCCAACATGCTCATCGTTATGACTCTAGTTCACCTTTAAGTGCCTGGTTATATACTATTGCACGAAACAGAAGTATTGATTACTTGCGTAAACGCAAACATCAAACAACAAGTTTAGATGCGCCTATCCATGGAGAGGATAGCCTGTCTTTACATCAAGTTCTCAAAGCAGAGGGACTAGACAGCGTTGAAGAAGTGGCACAAAAAGAGTTTTTAGCCAGACTAGAACAGGCTCTAAACGAGATTAATCCTGACCAAAAAGAAATCTTTCTACTTAGAAATATACATGGCCTCAAGTTTAATGAAATTGCTGAAACCTTATCCCTGTCTGAGAATACTGTCAAAAGTCGTATGAGATATGCCTTAGATTCTCTCAAAAAACAGCTCAGTGACTTTGTACCACAACTTGAGTCATCTACTTCCTTAACAGCGCTTGCTAAGGAGGAACAAAGATGAGTCAAGATCAATTAAAAGTTGGATTTGAAGAAAGTTTGCAAGAAGCACCAAACAAGGAAGCAGAGATCATCAAAGATGAGGCTTGGGCCATGATGGTAGAGCTTTATCCCGAAGACTTTAGTGTAGTTGAGCAAGCTCAAGCTGCAGAACTTGGCAGAGCTTATTCGGATGAGCATAACTCTGAATGGCAAGAGTTTTCGCAAAACTTAAAAGAGTTTACTAGGTCTGCCAATGATTATGAACCTATGGTGCAAGGTCCAATGGGCTTAAATGAGCAAGGCAAAGATCAGGTGATGAAGTTTGCCATTAATATCGCTCAAGCCCAACAAAACAGTTCATTTGTTCAGGCTTCATCTCAGCCCTTCTCTCTGTGGCAAAAGTTTTTGGCATGGAGCCAATCCTTATCATTAGGCCATCCGATATCATTGGCCTTTATCATGGGACTCGCCTTGATCGGTACTTGGTCTCTGCAAGTCAGTATGAATGAGCCCCAGCTTGATGCTCCTTTTCATATGATGAGTTCTCAATCGGTCAAGCCCCAATTTACCAAGCCCCAATTTACCAACACTCCTGCCGATAAAGGCCTTATTGAAAAAGATTCTGAAGAACTCAATGAAAAGTTTGCACAGATTCAGAACCTAAACCAAAGTCCAAGGGGATCAAACCAACTCATAGCTCAAGAAGATGAGTTAAGTGGTCTTTTGGAAGAACCTATTCCGGCTGATCATCTTGCTCAAAAGAGTCAAAGGGATGACCAAGTTGTTGAATTAGAACTAAGTGATACAAATAAACGTCAACCGGCTGAAGCAAAGCCACGAGTTAAACTTGCTAAAAGTGAAGCAAAAAATAAACCCAAAAGTAAGCCTAAAAGTAAGCCCAAGCGTACATCAAGATCAAAACGCAATCTAAAGAAAAAGACTTCTCGCAGACAAGCTCGAAAAGCAAAGAAGGCAAGAGAATCTAAAACTAGAAAGAGCAAAGTTAGAAAGAGAAAAGCTAGATCTCAAGTTGCGAATAAGTCAGCTTCGGGTAAATCTGATAATCAAAAGAAAACTGCTCGTCGTACGATTAGCAAAACGAAGGGAATAATCGCTGACTCTTTGCCAGGAAAATCCAACAATAGGAGCGTTCAAGCCGAACCACAGACAAAACGAAGTTCAACTCGTTCTTCAGCCTCTATCTCTCCTACTTTTGCCCCTGCACCGCCACCGCCAGCTCCTGCTAAAAAAGCTTCTTCATCTACTTCATCTAGCCTAAAGGCATACGATTCCGCTGTGCCTAAATCTCAGCCTCAAACGACCTATTCACGATCGAAGGCGAATCAGCAAGAACAGGCACAAGAGGAAATCCCTATGCAAGAGCAAGAGCAAGAACAGGAGCAAGCTTTTGGTTCAGGTCGCTCTACAGAAAAAATTGCTCTAGAAGAAGCACCTCAAGAAGCTGAAGGATTAGATTCATTTAAAGATGAAGAAGACAGTTTGAGTGATGATCAAAGAACCGAGATGAATCTTCCGCTTCCTCCATGGCAAGATGCGATTGAAACTTGGGCGCAAGGGCAAAGGTCAGTAGCCTTAAATCGTCTTTTACTGTGGATAGATAAGCATCCCTACCATCAACAAAGAATGACCGCGATTCGGTTGGGGATTGCATGGGCACAAAGTTTAAACAATGATGCTGCATTGACAAAATTAGAAGCTTATCGAAGTCAAAAACAAATGAGAAAGTCGCGTCGACAAAAATCAAATGATAGCCGTCCTGCAGCAAGCGAAAGTCGTCCGGCGAGTCTAAGTTATTAAGTTTTTTATTGTTATCCTTATCGCGACTAATCTTTTCACCAAAGATCATTCTAAAATACGAACATTTTAGGCTCCTAATTTGACTCTAGTGAAGCTTTTTCGCATAATAAGCATCAGTGTGTTGTGATCAATTTTAGCCCATTTGGTGTAAACGAATGAAACTTATCAAACTGTTAGCGCTTTTTACTGCTTACGGAACGGCATTTTGGGCCTGCGAATCTGATTTAAAACCGGAATTGACGAACACGGTTACGCTTTCAGTGCCTCAAGAAGATGCGCCAAATACAACTTCCGCACCAAGCGTATCACCAATGCTTAGGCCACCAAGTGATGAAGATCAATGCGAATCAAAGCTAAATTATGTAGCACCCAATGTTATTCGTCGCTTGACAAGAAGTGAATATAGAAACACAGCTCGAGATTTACTTGGCGTTGAGCTTGCTGAACTTGTAGATACTTTTCCTCCTGAGGAAGAAGTCAATGGCTTTGATAATCAATCCAAATCTCTCCAAGTGAGTGCTTTGCATGTAGAAGAGTTTATGCAGGCCTCGGAAAAGTTAGCTCAAGTCGTTGTAGAAAACTTTGATGAAATCAGTCCTTGTGTGCCGATGAATGAGCAAGCCGAAAGCTGCATAGAAGCTTTTATTAGGGATTTTGGTTTTAAAGCTTGGCGTCGACCTATTGTAGCCGATGAAGTAGAGCAAATGCTTAGTCTATATAGACAGGGAGTAGCAGGGGCAAAGGAAGATCTTGCTCATCCTCAAGCACACCTTTTAGGTCCAATTGACCCAATGTCTGATGGGATTAGTCTTATTGCAAGCGCTTTTCTTCAATCACCGTATTTCTTGTATAGGGTTGAGCTTGGTAGTGAGATTATTGACTCGTATAACGACCAAGATGAGCGGGTTGCTGGAACGGTTAAAGTCTTGTCGGATTATGAAATTGCAAGTCGTCTATCCTATCTTTTATGGCGGAGTATGCCTGATCAAACACTGTTTGAAGCAGCGCGTAACGGTGAGCTAAGCTCTGAGGCTGGCTTAATGGCCCAAGCCGAGCGTATGCTTTTGGATCCCAAATCTGCAGATGGCTTGTGGAGCTTCTTTGAGCAATGGCTCGCCTTTGATGAAATTAAGGATATTAGTAAAGATCCTTATGTTTTTCCGGAATATAGTGAAGATCTAAATCACTTATTTGAAACAGAGGTCAGACTTTTTGTAGAGGATGTGGTTTTTACCCAAGGTGATATGCGAGCTCTTTTTCAAAGCAGTCAAAGTTTTATGAATGCAGAACTTGCTCGTCACTATGCTCGAGGTGGTGAGGGTGCAAAAGTCAGCGAAGATCGACTTGATGAATCTGCGGAATGGGCCTTTAATCAAGACTTAAGTCTAGATGATGAGGCACTTCGTAACGCACGTTCATCCCTACCCAATGGTGAAAGCTTTATAAAGATTGAACTTAATCCGCAAAGACGCTCTGGTTTACTTACAAGAGGAGGGGTTTTAGCCCTAACCACCAAGCCTAATATGGGAGATCCGGTGCATCGAGGTATCTATATTCGAGAGCGCTTGCTCTGTACACCACTTCCACCACCACCACCCGATATTGTTGTAGTTGCACCAGATCCTGACCCTAGCTTAACTACAAGAGAGCAATTTAAGATCCATAGTAGTGAGCCGGCTTGTGAAGGCTGTCATAAACTTGTTGATCCGCTTGGGTTTGGTCTTGAGCGCTTTGACCCTGTAGGTCGGTTTAGAGAGCTCGAAAATGGCCAAGAGATCAATGATCAAGGTGAAGTTGTGAGTACTTTGGACATTGATGGTACTTTTCATGGGAGCCAAGAGTTAGGAGAGCGTTTGGCAAATAGTGAGCAAGTACAACGCTGTGTGGTATTGAACTTAATGCGCTATGCACAAGGTCGCTCCGAGTCTGCTCCTGAGATCTGTGATATTGATCAGCTCTATGGAAAGTATTCTTCTGCTAATTACGACTTTTTAACCTTATTAAGAGCCATCATTCGCTCTCCAAGCTTTTCACGATTACATTTTGATAAAGAGGATGTCAGCTTAAATACAGCCCTATCTGAGCAAGGCCAATAATCATGAGTGATCAAAAATATCTAAATAAATTTGAAAGAGCTAGACAAGCTCAAACTCTAAGTCGTCGATCTATGCTAAGAGCGCTAGGTGTTGGCTCTGGTTTGGGTATGCTCAATGGCCTAGGCTTACCCTTATTTTCAGGCTTACCCAAGGCCTTAGCCCAAGCCGGTATGAGTGAGCAAAGCGCACCACAAAGATTGATTCTTTTTTATACACCAAATGGCACTAAAAAAGAACTATGGCGCCCTTCACATGAGCCGGGGGCAATTCAAAATTTGGGCCCAATCCTAAATGCTCTTGAGCCATTCAAAGAGAAGATTTGCCTATTTGATGGTGTAGACCTAAAGGCAGCACTAGAAGGTCCTGGTGGCCCTCATCAACGTGGTATGGCAAGTCTTTTTTCGGGGGCGGTGATTACTGAGGGTGACTTTGTGGGCGGTGATGGTCGTAAAGCTGGGTGGGGTGGAGGAATTACCCTCGACCAACTCATTGCCCAACATATTGGGAATGAAACCCCCTTTCGAAGCTTAGAACTTGGCGTAAGAGTCATTGAAAATATGCCTCGTGGTCGTATTTCTTATGCGGGTGCCAATATGCCTTTACCACCGGTTAGTGATCCTTTGCAGGTTTATACTCGTTTATTTTCCGGAGCCAGTGAACCTGATGCCCTCATTCAGCGTCGTTTACGGCGTCGTCAATCAGTGCTTGATACGGTGCTTGGTGACTTTAGAAAATTAGAGCAAAAGTTAGATTCTCGTGATCGAGCTAAGCTACAGCAACATGCCCAAAGTTTAAGAGAACTTGAGCGCCGCTTGGCGATTAGTAATGGCCAAGGTGGAGTTTGTGACACACCCACTGCGCCTATGCTGAGCGATGTTATGAGTGAAGACTCTTTTGGTGCTGTCGCTCGCCAGCAAATTGATCTTATGGTTTCAGCGCTTTCCTGTGGACAAACAAATGTAGCAAGTTTGCAATGCTCAACCGCTGTGAATGCTTGTCGTTTTAGCTTTTTAGAGCCCAGAGTTTCACACGAAGGACACTCTTTGTCCCATGCCGGAGACAGCAACCAAGGCATGCAACCTGATTGGGAGCGTAATTTAACTTGGTATGCTGAACAGTTTGCTTATCTCTTAGCCAAGCTAGATTCGATTCCCGAAGGTGATGGCACTCTGTTAGATAATACTGCCGTTTTATGGGGAAATGAGATCAGTCGTGGCAACACCCATGATCTTACCGATATCCCCTTTGTATTGGCCGGTTCTGCCGGAGGAAAGCTACGCTCAGGTCAATACTTACGCTATCCTGGTATTGCTCATAATCAACTTTTGCTGTCGCTCATCCAAGCCTTTGGAATTGAAATGAGTGAGTTTGGCGCCTCGCATCTCAATAATGGTACCCTGTCTGAACTGCTTGTTTAACTACTGATTCCTCGATCATGTGTTGCTTATTACTCGTTTTTAGCGATCAACAAAGTACTGATTGCTGATGTGGAATTTATATATTACCAAACGATTTAAACAGTTTAATGGCCTTATTACGCTTGTTATATATTTGTGCGGCATCGCTCATTTACTAGCTTGTCAAGACTCAACAAGTGCAGAAACGGCTCCAAGTGAGTTTACGCCTTTAAACTCAGGTGCATCCGGACTCAGCCTTGAAGAAATCCTCGATGCTAAGAGTTGTCAAAGCTGTCATCCTGAGCATTATGCAGAATGGCGAGCAAGTGTTCATGCCTATGCCTCTGAAGATCCGGTTTTCCAAGCTTTAAATCGCTTGGGGCAATTAGAAACGGACGGTGAACTTGGTGACTTTTGTGTTCAATGTCATGCACCGGTTGCTGTGGCCTTAAAAAAGACAACTGATGGACTGAACTTGGACAGTATTCCTGAACAGTTTCAAGGCATTACCTGTGCTTATTGCCATCAAATCACCGACATACAAGGAAGCCATAACAATCCCTTAATCTGGTCCAATGATGGGATCATGCGAGGCGGAATCAAAAACGCAAAGGGAAATGGCGCTCATGCTTCCGCATACAGCAAGCACTTAGATGGTTCTAGTTTTGACTCCTCGGCCTTGTGTGGCTCCTGCCATGATATTGTCACGCCAACCAATGTCCATTTAGAACAGACCTATTTAGAATGGCAAAGTAGTTTTTATTCTCATCCTAATCGTGAGCAACACGCCTCTTGTAATGACTGCCATATGCCCAAGCGAAGTAATACAGAATCGTCTAATATTGGCACTTCAAATGGCTCAAATACGCACCATGATCATTTAATGCCAGCGGTTGATTTAGTTCATAACTCTGAGCACGGACAGGCTTTACTTGAACTGAATGGACGAAGCTTAAAAAAAGCGATTCAAGACGAGCTTAACCTAAGTTTACTCAGTGAAGTTTGTGGTGAAATAGGTGTAAATGGTGGCGGTGAGTTTGAGCTATATCTTGAAAATGTCAGTGCAGGTCACCGCTTTCCAAGTGGAGCCGCCTTGGATCGTCGAGTTTGGGTTGAGTTTTTAGCTTTTGACCACGCGGGTGAATTGGTATTTGAAAGCGGTCAAATTACGCCCGAGCAAGCTGTTGATGAATATGCCAAAACCGATTCCTTTTTATGGCTTTTAAAAGATGAGGCATTTAATCAACAGGGCAGCAAAAGTCATCGTTTTTGGGAGATTGAGAGCGTCACAAGAAATACCTTACCCCCAAGCACCTTGTTAAGTCCTCTTGATCCTAATTATGAAGAAGCACACGTTATGAAGCGCTATCGCTTTGCCAGTGAACGTCCGGTTTATGAGGTACAAATTAGAGTCTTTATAAGGGCGATCGCCTATGAACTTTTACAAGAACTCATTGATTTAGATCTTTTAAGTGCCGATTTTATGAATAAGCAAGAAACCTTTGAAATAGAGTTTGCTTATCAAATATGGCGCGCAGATGAAGCGATCATGCGTCGTAGCTTAAGTGGTAAAAGCTTACTCTGTACTACACTTTAAATCAGACTCGGTTTCGGCCTGCTTAAACTTTCTAAAAAGGTAGTACCTTTAACTAAGTAAGGCTATGATCACAGCAGATGGTTAGGCTTGACTATCAACATCATAATAAGATTTATAATCAGATCTTTAAGCGACTAAAGACTTATGGAGGAATATATGGAAAGTTATATCGCTGAGTGGCTAAATCTATTGTTTCGCTGGTTACATTTAATCACTGGTGCTGCATGGATTGGGACATCATTTTATTTTAATTGGTTAAACCATAATCTACGTCCCCCAAGTCAGCAGTCTCGTAAAGATGAAGGCATTAATGGTGAACTTTTTGCTGTACATGGTGGTCACTTTTATCAGGTAAGTAAATATGGTGGTGCGCCGGAAAAGCTCCCGGAAACCCTTCACTGGTTTAAGTGGGAAGCTTATTTTACTTGGATCACTGGCTTTAGCTTAATTTCAATTGTTTATTATTGGGGGGCAAGAGCTTTTTTAATCGATCCAAGTGTTATGGCTTGGGAACAGACCTGGCAGCCCATTGCCCTAAGTTTAAGCTCTTTGATCGGTGGCTGGATTGTTTACGATTTGCTGTGTAAGTCACCCTTAGGTCGTAAGCCTGTGCCCTTTGCCATCGTCGGCTTTAGCTTAATGACCCTTATCGCTTATGGCTTAACCCAAGTTTTTGCTGCTCGAGCTGCCTATATTCATGTTGGGGCTATGATGGGCACCATGATGGCGGCTAATGTCTTTTTTGTGATCATTCCTAATCAAAGAAAAATGGTTGATGCAATGAGTGCTGGTCTTGAGCCAGATATTGCGCTTGGCGAAAAAGGTGCTCAGCGTTCATTACATAATAACTATTTCACTTTACCTGTTCTGTTCATCATGGTCAGCAATCACTTCTCCATGACGACATATGGACATGAATGGAATTGGGCGATTTTAGCCGCTTTATCGCTGATTGGAGCCGGTGCTCGCCACTACTTCAATCTCAAGCATAAAGGTCAACACAAAGAATGGATTTTACCCGTTGCTGCCTTGGCAATGATTTCCTTAGCCTTTGTGACCAAACCGGCACCTATTCAGCCAGTTAAGCTTTCAGCCGGTCAAGCTGAGGCCAAACTTTATTATAGCGATATTAAGCCTATTTTAGAAAAGCACTGTGTTTCTTGTCATATGGAGCCACCAAATAATCCATTATGGCCCATGCCGACACCTCCTAAAGGGATTAATTTAAGCATTGCAGAATCGGTAAAAAATCATGCTTCGCAAATTATGGCACAGGCTGTAAATTCTCAAACAATGCCCTTAGCGAATCAGACCAATATGACCGTGGAGGAAAGAGCTAAGCTTGGACAATGGATTCAGCAAGGTGCTTTACTTGATGGTGAGAAGCCATGAGTAAAACATCTGATCTAGTGCAGGTTTTCCATGCAGAAAGAGTACTTACCGAACAAGGGCTTATGGAAGCTTGGATCAAAGTACGGCAGGGCAAGGTAAGCGCTGTTCTTTCAGAAGCGCCCAAAGATACCGAAATTACAAGTTTTGCTCACTCGGTTCTCATGCCCGGTTTAGTAGATTCTCATGTGCATATTAATGAGCCGGGTCGTACAGAATGGGAGGGGTTTTTTACAGCAACTCAGGCGGCAATAGCCGGCGGAGTGACCACAGTTGTAGATATGCCCTTAAACTGCATTCCTGTGACAACTAGCGTAGCTGCTCTGAACGCCAAGATTGAGGCCTTAGGTGATCAATTGCATGCCGATATTGGCTTTTGGGGTGGAGTGATCCCCAATCATGAGCAGGATCTAAAGGCATTAACTCAAGCGGGTATATTGGGCGCCAAGGCTTTTATGTGCCACTCTGGGATTGATGACTTTCCTGCCTCTGATCGCGAAACCTTAAAGCAAGCGATGTGTGTGCTTAAAGAGGCCGGCGCGCCACTATTGCTTCATGCCGAACTAGAAAGTCCGGTCACCGAAAGCGAACATGAAGCAAGTTCTTATCAAAGCTATTTAGATTCTCGTCCGGCCACTTGGGAAGTGGATGCCATTGCCTTAGCTATAGAATTGATGCGAGAAACCGGATGTGCAGTCCATATTGTGCATCTATCAGCTTCTGAGGCACTCCCCATGATTACTTCAGCAAAGGCCGAAGGCTTGCCCTTAAGCGTAGAAACCTGCCCGCATTATTTATGTCTCAGCGCTGAAGAAATCGCAGATAAGCAAACCCAATTTAAATGTGCGCCTCCTATTCGGGAACATACTAATCGAGAAGCACTTTGGAAGGGTTTAGGGCAGGGCATTATTGATTTTATCGTCAGCGATCACTCTCCATGTACACCTGAACTTAAATGCTTTGAAAGTGGTGATTTCCATGATGCATGGGGCGGGATTTCATCTTTGCAACTAGGCTTATCAAATATTTGGACAGAGGCACATAAACGAGGCTATACGCTTAATCAATTAGGCCAATGGCTTTGTCAAAGACCGGCTGAGTTTACTGGTTTGGGTCAACGTAAGGGAAAGATCGCTCCGGGTTATGATGCTGACTTTGTGGTTTGGTCACCGGAGAATAGCTTTGTTTTGGAGCCTGCGGACTTACGCTTTAAACACAAGTTATCTCCTTATCTAGGACGCAGTTTACATGGTCAAGTCACCCATACTTATCTAAGAGGAGAGCTTGTCTATCATGATGGACAAGTTTTAGCCGCTCAAGGTAGGCATATTTTAGGGAGAGGTGAATGATGAGTGAAACACAAAACCAACTCATAAAGTACCTACAAGAGTTAAGTTCTGATGAACGAGAAGCGACTCTGCATCGTTGCTGTGGCAGTGTTCGTTGGGCCAAAGCACTGAGTGAAGCCTTGCTTGCAGAGCAACTACACGATCATGAGAGTTTATTTAAGTTAAGTGAACAAATCTGGCATAGTTTAGACAAGGTGGACTATCTTGAAGCTTTTAGTCATCATCCTCAAATTGGAGCTGATCCTGCTAAACTGAGAGAGCGCTTCCAGCATACTCATGAATGGTCTGCTCATGAACAGTCCGGTATGCAAAGTGCAAGCGAAGACACAATTATGCGCTTGGCCCAAGCAAACCAAGAGTATCTGGCAAAGTTTGGTTATATTTTTATTGTGTGTGCAAGTGGTAAAAGTGCAGATGAAATGCTTAAACTTTTAGAGCAACGCTTGCCCAACACGGCTGAGAATGAAATTCAAATTGCTGCCGGTGAACAAGCCAAAATTACCCGATTAAGAATGGAGAAACTATTATGAGCCCAATTACTACCCACGTTCTTGACACGCGTTCAGGACAGCCGGCCCGTGGTTTAGCGATTACCCTATCCAAACTTGAGAATAACAAGTTTACTGAACTTGCTTCCGGCCATACCAATGATGATGGTCGAATTGCTGACCTACTTGAAAAAGGAAGCCTAAAACCGGGGATTTATTCCATGCACTTTGATACTGGAGCGTACCATAAGAATCTAGGGATTGCAGGCTTCTATCCAGAGGCGGTGATCAACTTTGAAATTAAAAATGTAGATGAGCATTATCACATTCCCCTTTTGCTCAGTCCTTTTGGCTACTCAACTTATCGGGGCTCTTAATCTGCTCTAAATGATTGGCTAATCGCCTAGTTCATACCGTATAGGCCCTGCGCTGTTTCAACTAAGGTAATGAACTCTTCCATCCATTCATCGCCCTCGATTTTACCTTCGTTTGCAAGCTCGATAATGGCCTCAAAGTCAGCACTAGCAACATAAGGGCTTTCACGAAGAATCTCTGCAAACTCGGCAACTGCAGCAGCAAACATGAGCTGTTTTGAAGCACGCTTGGCTTCTTCACGAATATCACGCTCTGAAATCACATGTGTTTGTTCCATAGCAGCATCTTCTGCACCCGCTTCTGGTGTTTTATGTCGTAAGCGAAGCATAGCAAGTGGAGCATCGGCTTCAGCAAAGATCGGGTCTATAACGAGCTCTTGCTCAACTTCAGTCTCAGTCTCTACCTCAGTCTCAGTCTCCATCTCAGCACTTGCTTCTGCATCTGTTGCCATATCACCATCAGCACTCATGCTTGCTTCTGTCTCAGTCTCCATCTCAGTTTCAGTTTCTGCTGTCGCTTCTTCAGACTCTTGAGGCTCAAGATCTTCGGCGCTTGCAACACGGGCATTGATATCTTCAAGACTTGGTCGCTCTCCTTGTGGGTAGAGTTCTAGTTCCACCAAGGCAGTCACCCCATGTCCGGCACCGATTTCACCAGCATCCACTGAGTCATTACGGAAATCTTCATCAGCGATCGCACGATTCTCATAGCCAAGTAAGCGATAGGTTTTTACGATCATTGGATTGACTTCTAACTGAACTTTTACATCTTTCGCAATCACCATCAAAGTGGCTGTTAAGCGGTCAACAAGTGCCCTTTGAGCTTCTCGTAGTGAGTCGATAAAGGTATAATTACCATTACCACGATCAGCAAGTTGCTCCATTTGAGTATCATTATAACGTCGGCCAAAGCCCAACACTGAAAGAGTAATGCCACTTTCACGCTTTTCTTCGATTAATTGATAAAGGTTTTCACCAGTAACACCTACATTAAAGTCGCCATCGGTGCATAGCACAACTCGGTTTAAGCCGTCTTCGTTAAAGGCTTCTTCGGCCAACTCATACGCTGTGTTAATACCGCCGGCACCATTGGTACTTCCACCAGCACTTAAGCGAGCCATAGCATTGATAATGGTTTCACGATCTGAGGCTTGAGTTGGACGTAAAGCAACCTCACTGCTACCCGCATAGGTCACAATCGCGATGGTATCGGTAGGATTGAGGTTATCAAGTAGCAAACCAAGAGAATCAGTGACGAGTTGAATAGATGAACGCATTGAACCAGAAGTATCCACCAAGAAGACAAGGTTGGTCGCCGGACGATCTTCATTGGCAACCTCAAAGCCTTTTAGGCCTACTCGAAGCAAGGTGTGGTTTTCAGCAAAAGGGGCTTTCGCAGCATCAAGATGCACCGCAAAAGGGGTTTCTTCAAGATTTTCAGGAGCGGCATCAGCATAATCAAAAAAGTTGATAAACTCCTCTACTCGGATCACTTCTTTAGGTGGAAGCATACCTTGAGTCAGATAATCACGAGCAATGGTATAAGAGGCAGTGTCCACATCAACAGCAAAGGTGAGTTGGTTATCACGGCTTGCATCCTCGATGTCATTATAGGTCACTTCAACATCATCGGTGATTGCTTCTGATTGTTCATCTGCAAAGTTCGGCTCAGGGGCAGATATAGAACTATCATAATCAGCACCGGTATAATCAGATCCGGCTTGGCTTTCGCTATAGTTTGCATTTGGATCGCTTAAACGAGCAGTTTCACCTTGTTCATAAGCAACACTACTATCCATGCTGTCATCAGGAGAACAGGCCGTATTTAAAGAAGCACCGGAAAAAAGAACCAAACCCATGGCGAGTTTACGGGTAAGATTAAGTACAGAATGAGGTGTGTTGTTAAGGAAGATAGGATGCTGAGAAGTTTTCATAATATTGCTCCAAAAGAGAAAAGTAATTGATGTTTTCTGTTAGAGCGATTTGCGTGCCAAGTTTTGAATAAACTCTTTTTTTTATCGTAGTCACAAGGTTTAATATATTGTTTTTATTGATTTATTTCTTAATGTGCCAACTTGAGTCAGATTGAATAGCCAATTAAATCATACTCTTTGTTTACACTGACTCAAACGATAACTGTGAAGTGTTGGTTACACCACAAATAAAGCGTTAAGATTGATTTACAGTAAAAGCTTCAAACAAGGACTTATGCTCTACGAGCTTCAAAGACCCAACGTACAAACAACAGACAGGTGATGGGTAATATGAGCCATAGCAGTTCACTCATAAACACCGGTGCAAGCTTTTCCCAAGTAAAATGATGAAAATGCATGGGGGACACCCTGACAACTCTGAATTGGTCAGGGAAAAAGTGCCTTAGATGTGACCATGGCGCATAGAGAGCCACTCCATGCCCGCCAGTAGTACACATATCCAAAAGAGTGTGCGTACTGGTTAAAACGGTAAAATAAAGCCACCACCCAAGTTTAGAATACCACCCTTTTTGACTACACAAGTACCCTAGAACGAGTCCAATGATACTAGCCATAAGTAAAGAATGTGACCAACCACGATGTCCCCAATGATCTAGGTATTTGATCCCAAAATAACGACCTACAAAGTCAAGATCAGATAGACTTCCACAAGCAAAACTATAAAAAGCAACCGATGTTGACTGCTTCCATTTAATCGTCTTGCCTAGGGCAAAACTCACGATAGAATGTGAAATGACAGTTGGCATTAAAACTTCTTTACAATGGAGTTAAAGAGCAAGAGCAACCTTTTGTCCCTCGGCAATCGCTCGCTTAGCATCAATTTCACCCGCCTTGAGAGCGCCACCGATCACACTATATTCTTGATTAAGCTTTTGGAGACAAGTCTCCAAGCTTCGCTGTGAGGTTTGGCCAGCACAAACCACAATATGATCAACCTCTAAAATACGTTCTTGTTCTTTGACTTTAATATGAAGTCCTTGCTCGCTTAAGTGCTCATAGCTGACCTCACTGAGCATCTCAACTTGACCCTTTTTAAGCTGGGCTCTATGAATCCATCCAGTAGTTTTACCAAGTTTAGCACCAAGCTTGCCACTCGAACGCTGTAATAGATAAATCTGACGCTGTGGTGCATGTGATTCGGGAGCTTTTAAGCCACCTCGTTGTTGATATTCTTGGTCAACCCCCCATTCATCAAGATAGTCTTTTAAATCATCATCTGTACGATTACTGTTGGGGTTTGATTCAGCTTTGAGTAGAAGTTCAGCGACATCAAATCCGATGCCGCCTGCACCAATAATCGCTACATTCTGTCCGACTTGATCTGGATTAAGAATACTTTGAGTATAGCTTAAAACTCTTGCATCATCCTCAAAGCCTTTAACCTTGATTTGTCGGGCCTGAACGCCACTGGCTAAAATGACATGATCAAAAGATTCACGAGTCAGTAATGCTTCATCAACTTCGGTTGCCACCTTTACTTGTACATTCAAGCGCTTAAGTTGCTGTTTGAAATAACGAAGGGTTTCAGCAAACTCCTGCTTACCTGGAATACGCATCGCCAAATTAAACTGACCACCAAGTTCATCGGCGCGCTCGTATAACGTCACTTGATGGCCTCGTTCGGCAGCCACACAAGCAGCACTTAAACCGGCAGGCCCACCACCGATCACCGCCACCTTTTTGCTTTGTTTAGCTTTTTCAGAGATCGCCGGTAATTCATACTCATGGCAGGCTCTTGGGTTAACTAAGCAACTCGCTCTTTTGTTACTAAAGACATGGTCTAAGCAGGCCTGATTACAGGCGATACAGGTGTTAATTTCTTCAGGGGTAGACGCCTGCGCTTTTTTCATAAAGGCCGGATCCGCTAAAAATGGACGAGCCATTGAAACTAAGTCAGCCGAGCCATTAGCAAGGATTTCTTCGGCAATTTCAGGTGTATTAATACGGTTTGAGGTGATCAAAGGAATGCTTACCTCACCCATTAAGCGCTTGGTCACCCAATGAAAGCCACCACGAGGTACCAAGGTTGCAATGGTAGGAACACGAGCTTCATGCCAACCAATCCCGGTATTAATAATATTAACACCCTCAGCCTCAAGTGCCTTAGCCAAGATGACCACTTCTTCCCAAGTGCTTCCCTTCTCAACCAAGTCCAACATGGAAAGTCTGAAGATAATGATAAACTCACGGCCCACAGCCGCTCTCACCTGCTTCACAATTTCTAGTGGAAAGCGAATTCGATTCTCATAGCTTCCCCCCCATTGGTCTTTTCGATGATTTGTTCGTTGGGCAATGAATTGGTTGATCAAATAGCCTTCTGACCCCATGATTTCAATCCCATCATACCCTGCTTCTTGAGCTAGGCTAGCACAGCGCACAAAATGCTTAATTGTTTTAAGTACTTGCCTATGGCTTAATGCACTAGGTTTAAATGGAGAAATGGGAGATTTAATCGCTGAGGGCGCCACGCAAAAGGGATGATAACCATATCGGCCGGCATGTAGAATTTGTAAGCAGATTTTACTATCATGCTTATGTACAGCATCAGTAACCACACGGTGTTGACGAGCTTGAGAACTTTTGGTGAGTCGCATGCCTAAGGGCTTGAGCCATCCCTTAATATTGGGAGAAACACCACCGGTGACCATAAGAGCACACCCACCATCGGCTCTCGCTTCAAAATAAGCAGCAAGCTTTTCAAAGCCTTGTTTTTCCTCTTCTAAGCCCACATGCATTGAGCCCATGATTGCCCTATTTTTTAGCTGAGTAAACCCTAAGTCGAGACTTTGAAATAAATGAGGATAATGAGGGTGTTGGATTGCGGTTGATTGATTCAAGAATCACCTCTTTACTTGTTTAGAACACTTATTTTGGCAGGAATATGAATCAAAACCTGCTGTGAATAATACATAAGCTTTACTGAGAATGGCTTAATGTTCGCTGGCTTGTCCAGCACCACTTGGAATGCGAATTGACTCTACTAACGCTTGCACTTCACTAGGTGGAGGAGGCGTAAACTGAGTGATTATTAAAGAAACGACAAAGTTAAGAACCATGCCTAATGTGCCAATCCCTTCGGGTGAAATACCCCACCAATATTGCTCAGCCGTCCCCCCCATAAACTTAAAATAAATAATATAAGCGCTAGTGAAGACCAAACCGGCAAGCATCCCCGAGACCACGCCTTCTCGATTTGCACGTTTAGAGAAGATTCCCAAAATAATTGCCGGAAAAAATGTTGAGGCCGCCAAACCAAAGGCAAAAGCGACCACCTGCGCCACAAAACCGGGCGGATTGATTCCAAAGTAACCAGCGATCACCACCGCAACAGCAGCGGCAATTCTAGCAGCTAATAGCTCATTTTTTTCCGAGATATTTGGACGGAAGGTACGTTTGAGAAGATCATGGCTAATGGCTGTTGAAACCACTAAAAGTAGGCCCGCAGCCGTAGACAAAGCCGCTGCTAAAGCACCGGCTGCAACCAGAGCAATGATCCAAGCGGGTAGCTTAGCAATTTCGGGATTTGCCAAAACCATAATATCACGATCGATATATAGTTCATTACTATTTGCACTTAAGGGATTTTCAATCAGTCGCTCTCCATGAGAACCGCGCTGATCTTTGGCTTTAAATTGAGGTTTTCCATTAAAAGCCGGTCCTTGCCTATATTGAATCAGCCCATCATTATTTTTATCAACCCATGCTAAAAGGCCAGTATTTTCCCACTTCTTAAACCAATCGGGCACAGCTTTGTCTTGATTTGCACCTGTAGTTTGCTTTGGGGTATAAGTGGCTTCATTCACCGCATAAATAAGGTTAGTTCGGGCAAAAGCCGCTACAGCTGGGGCCGTGGTATATAAAATAGCAATAAATAATAAGGCCCAACCTGCGCTGACTCGAGCATCCCGAACCTTGGGCACTGTATAAAAGCGAACGATCACATGTGGTAGTCCTGCCGTACCCACCATTAAGGCTGCGGTAATACAAAAGAGATCAATCATTGATTTGGAGCCATCAGTGTAAGCTGCAAATCCTAGCTCATGATGAAGTTGATTAAGCTTAGTTAGTAAGGAAAGCGTTTTACCATCAGCAATTTGGCTACCAATTTCTCCGCTCAAAGTTGAACCAAAGCCAATTTGTGGAATGACTTGATCGGTGAGCATTAAGCTAATAAATATGGCCGGAACCATGAAAGCGAAAATCAAAATGACATATTGTGCCACTTGAGTGTAGGTAATGCCTTTCATTCCCCCGAGCACCGCATAAAAGAAAACCATGCCCATACCGATAAATACACCGGTATTGATATCAACCTCTAAAAAACGACTAAAGACAACGCCAACCCCACGCATTTGTCCTGCCACATAGGTAAATGACACAAAAATGGCACACACCACCGCCACTACTCGGGCGCTGTTTGAATAGTAGCGATCCCCCACAAAATCGGGGACTGTAAACTTACCAAACTTTCGTAAATAGGGGGCCAGCAATAGGGCTAACAAAACATAACCACCGGTCCATCCCATTAGATAGACAGAACCATCATATCCAGCAAAGGAGATAATACCGGCCATTGAAATAAAGGAGGCAGCCGACATCCAATCGGCTGCAGTGGCCATCCCGTTAGCAATCGGTGGTACTCCGCCACCTGCCACATAAAACTCTTTGGTCGACCCTGCTCTTGCCCAAAATGCAATCCCAATATAAAGTATAAAGGTTAGGCCAACGATTAACAAAGTCCATGCTTGTACTGTCATGACTGAATCTCCTCATCGCGATCTTCACTGCGATCTTCATTGACTTGATATTTGCGATCTAAGCGATCCATTGCCTTGATATAAATGAAGATAAGCACAACAAAGACATAAATGGCTCCTTGCTGTGCAAACCAAAAGCCAAGTGGGAAGTCTGTTCCAATGAGTTTTACTTGATTCAGAGTTGGTGCAAAGAGAATGCCACAACCAAAAGAAACCAAAAACCAAACCAAAAGAAGTTTAAAAAGCAGACGTAAGTTAGCGTGCCAATATGCCTTATGTCGCTCTGCTTCTCTAGTCTGTACACTGGCCGATCCTAACTCGTTATTTTCCTTGATAAGATCGTCTTTAGTGGGACTCGTCATAACCACAAACCTTTCTAGAATTGTCAGTTAAAACCCATAGGTTAACATAGATCTGAAATCATTAATACATCAGGCCAGGCATTAAAGCCCTTTAAAAACAAGAGATTGACTTGCCGTTTAGCCACTATAATCTAGGGCAAAATCCAAAAGTTTTTCTAACAGTGCCCATTCGGGATCATTTAATATGGCGGTGATATGCTTGATTTGTCTTTGCTTTGCCCCACTTTTCTTCATCTCTTTCAGTTGGGCGACAAGACTAAGGATATGTTCCAAGTCTTCTTCAGCAATTTCTCGAGTATATTCGTTTAGTTCATCCCAGGTCGCTTTTGTTTCTTTAATGGCAAAGGAAAGTTCATCATCCTTAAGCTCAGAGGCCTTAACAACTTGGTCTCGCCGCTGTGAAATCTCATCTCGCTGTTGTGTCCTTTTAGTCGTTCTCGACACGCCATCCCATGGCTTTAGATCTTGTCCTAAAGGAGACCCAGAACTTGTATCTTGGCTCCACACTACACCGGCCCGCTTTTTTCTAGCCATAATCTTTACCTTTATATTTCTATGTGCATTCCATTTGAGAACATCTTTGTTGTCTTAAACTCTTAAAATGGAATTGGAATACGGCGGAAGGGACGGTAGCTTGCTTCCCAGAAGTTTGCTTTGATATGTTGCATCAGCCTTTCGGGACTGGTTTGAATCGCCTTGCCTTCTTCTTGAGCACAGCGACCTACTGCAAAGGCAATATCTTCGCTTAGTTTGGGCAAGGAATCTAAAGAAGGAAGTAAGGGTCCAGAGCCATTTTGCACCAAAGGTGAAGCCTTGGCTAAGGTTTCACAAGCGGTCATCAGCATTTTATCGGTGACTCTAGTGGCTCGACTCGCTATAACGCCTAGTCCTAGGCCGGGGAAGATGTAACTATTATTACACTGTGAGATATGGATTTCTTGGTCGCCTAGCTTAACCGCCTTGAATGGACTACCGGTTGCAACAATGGCTTGGCCGTCAGTCCAAGTTAAAACCTGCTCAGGTGTTGCCTCTACTCGACTTGTCGGATTACTTAGAGGGAAAATAATTGGTCGCTGAGTGCCTGCTTGCATCGCCTTGATGATTTCTTGAGTAAACAAGCCGGGTTGCCCTGAAACGCCAACCATGGCTTCGGGTTTCACATGTTGAATCACCTCTAATAAGCTCGGTGCCTTACCAGCTTCAGTGGATGAGTGCCAATCAAGAGAGCTTCTTTGCGCAAAGGCTTTTTGGAAGGGTAATAGGTTAGGCGTATCTTGCATGACTAAGCCATAACGATCTACCATCCAGACTCTATCTCGGGCCTCTGCCTCACTGAGACCCTCATGTTGCATCCAAGCGACAGCTTGTTCGGCAATCCCGCAACCTGCTGAACCTGCACCTACAAAAACAAGATTAGATTCGCCCAACTTTCGACCAACACTTTGACTTGCCGCCACCAAAGAGGCAACAGTAACCGCTGCTGTACCTTGAATATCATCATTAAAACAGCAGATTTCATCACGATAGCGATTTAAAACAGGCGTGGCATTTTTTTGGGCAAAATCTTCAAACTGCAATAGTACATTAGGCCAACGTCTTTTTACTGCTTCAATAAATAAATCGACAAACTCATCATATTCAGCACCGGTAATTCTTGGATGTCTCCATCCCATATACATTGGGTCATTCAGTAGTTCTTCATTATTAGTTCCGGCATCTAAAACCACCGGTAGGGTATATGCAGGGCTAATTCCACCACAAGCGGTATACAAGGAAAGTTTACCAATAGGAATCCCCATGCCACCAATACCCTGATCACCTAAACCTAAGATGCGTTCACCATCTGTGACAACAATGACTTTAACCTTACGTCTAGTTGCATTTTGAAGCATATCATCCAAGCGGTGACGATTTGGATATGAAACAAACAAACCTCTAGATTTCTTATATATTTTAGAAAAATATTGGCAAGCATGTCCGACTGTAGGGGTATAAATAAGGGGAAGTATTTCTTCGAGATGATCACGGACAAGCTTATAAAACAGAGTCTCATTTGTATCTTGGATATCTCGTAGATAAATATGCTTTTCCACCATGCCTACACAATCTTGTAATTGCTCATAGGCTCGCTTGGCCTGTTCTTCAATGCCTTCTATAATCTCAGGAAGTAAACCTTCTAAATTAAAGGTTAATCGTTCTTCCAAAGAAAAGGCACTCCCCTTATTTAATAGTGGAGTTTCTAAAAGTAGAGGTCCGGCATAGGAAATATATAGTGGGCGCTTATCTTGGTCAGTCATTATACCTACTCAAAAAATGATCGATGAATCTGAAGTCATTGATATCGTCAAGATGACCTCAATCAAACTTGTCTTGCATTGGCTTACTAGCTCACCCTAAGTGAGACATTTAGTCAAGTAGAGCAAGCAAGTATCAGTGATTATCTGAAGTCTAGGTACAGAAAAGGTATAAAAACTAGCATTGAACTATTGGAATATGTTTTGTATAGAAGTGAATCTTTTATTCAGTTTTAAAACATTTTAGTGGGTAGCAATACTCACTCAACATATAACAAAAGGAGCTCTTATGAAGAGTAATCTATCTTTATACCTTTTGCTCGGCCTAGCGTTTGCAGCATTTGGTTGTGAGCCATCTGATGGTGGTTCAAGCACTGATGCCGGTGAGATGGCCGGAGAAATGATGGCAGGCGAAGCTGCGGGTGAGGAAGCTGGCGAAATGGCTGGCGAAATGGCTGGCGAAATGGCTGGCGAGATGATGGCCGGTGAGATGATGAATACCGGTAATGGTACCTGTGATGCACCATATACTTTCAATGATAATGGCAATGGCCTATTCACTGTTGAAGGTGTTCTTAATGGTGATGATAGTCAAGGAAGCTGTTCAAATCCTGAGGCGGTTGCCGAGGATGCTGTGATCAGCTTTACTGCTCCTGAGACCGGTACATATCGTTTTGATACAACCGAAAACTTTGGCATTGACACTGTGATCTACTTACAAAGCGCTTGTGGTGATGCGGCTTCAGAGCTTGCTTGTAATGATGACTTTGGTTCATCTGATGCAGGCGAAGTTCAAAGCGAAATCATGATCGATCTTGAAGCCGGTCAAGAGCTTTTCCTAGTTGTTGATACTTTTGAAACAGCTGAAGGTTCAGAAGGCGCTGCATTTAGCGCTCGTGCTGAGAAAATCACCGCAACCGCACCTGTTCTAGAGGCTGCTGAAGTTGTCTTTAGTAACCGCGATTACTTCCTAGCTGCACGTGTAAGCGGTAGCGACATGGAAAGCGATGTAGAGACGATTGGCTTCATCTTCACCATCGATGGTGCTGCTCAAGATCCAATCGAAGTTCCTTTTGCTGACTTTGGCGACATCGTTTTTGATGGCACAAGCTTCACCGGTAGCGTACTTGGTGGCTTAGGCGAGGAGTTTGCCGGTGTGACTTCTGTACAAGTTTACGTGATTGACGCGCTTGGCCTAAGCAGTGAAATGCTTGAGGTTATGGTTGGTGAACCAAGCCAAATCGAGGTTGATGGTGCTTGTGATCTTGCTGACGGATTCAGCGAGTGTGGCGAAGGTACACAATGTATTCCTGAGTCAGAGGAAGTCAGCACAGGTACTTGCCAAACTGTATTCCCTCCTGTTCTCGAGATGGGTGTTGCTGCTTACAATGCAGAGGCGAACACTGTTGGCTTTACCGTAAGCGGTACTGACCTTACTGCGATGGGTGCAGATGTTGATGGTGTTGAGGTTACCTTCCTTGACGCAAATGGTGAAGATCTTCTTGGCCAACCTGTTGCACTTGCTGTTGACATTGTTGTTGACGAAATGGACATGAGCAAGTTCACCGCAACTTTCTCTGGTGCATGGGTTGATCCGGCAGAGATGATCGCTAGCCCAACAACTATTTCTGTTGTTGCGAGCGATGCTCTTGGCCTAACTTCAGAGGCTTTCTCAATTGAAGTTGGTACACCCGTTATGGCTAACGATGGTGATGCTTGTGATACTTACGGTGCTCTAAGCGTTTGTGGCGTAGGCTTTATCTGCGTTGAGACCTGTACTTCAAGTGAAAATCTCGATAACAGCTGCCCAATGGATTGGACTGTCAGCGCTCTTGAGCTTGATACAGCGACTATGGGTGATAATAGCGCTTCAATGATCACTGCTGACGGTGGTTCATGTGGTGGTGGTGGAGCTTCTGATGTTTACAGCTTCACTGCAGCTACTGCAGGCACATATAGCTTCACTGCAAATGGCGATGCTGACACTGTAGATATGCTTATTTATGCTCGTTCATACTGCAGCAGCTATATTCCTTCACTTGAGCTTGCTTGTAACGATGACATCGACACTGAGAACATGAACTACAACAGTAGCATTGATGTTGAGCTTGCTGAAGGCGAGACCACCTACTTGTTCATCGACAGCTATGCTGCACAAAGCACTGGTGCTTACACAGTGACTGCAACTATGGCTCAATAAGTCATTGATCTTTAAGATTACATGCAGGCTTTGATGATAGCCAAATAACGCACAAAGCGTGCTGGCTAAATCATCAAGCTCAAAAGGTATGACACTTAACCGAGCAAGACGAAATGAAGTCGCAAAGTTAAGTGAGATAAGTCTAAAATTGTATAATGAACTTTGCCTTGGCGTTTAGTTCATTATCTTTGGGTTCTTTATCTTTGGATGCTTCAGATTTACTTTGTTGTAGTCCATTTATTCCGTACAAAGGATAACTTTGGACTTGGGCTTTAGTGCCACCTCCAACTAGAATTCTTTGCTTACTTAAGTCGATCATTAATGCCTTAATAGGCGCTAAATGAGGTTGTTCTATCTGCCAAACTTTTTTTAGAAACCTGTCATCTGCATCCCAGCGTGATAAACAGACATGACCCAAATCATCACCGCTTAAGATTAAATCGGACTGATGAGTAATATGAGTAATATTTTTGGGATGTACTTGTAGTTGAGCATACGCTTGGGATTGAGTATTTGCTTTTGCTGTTTGTGCAGGCTGTCCTCTATAACTTTCAAAGATCTTGCTTGGCCAGATCTTGATATATCCATCACTGCCACCGGTAAGCCAATGATCTTGAAACTTACTCAAATAAGTGGCCCAACCTTTATGCATTGACAAAGCACCACAAGTTTCACCGTTTTGATTAAACCAACATCTTGCCCAGCCATCTGAGCCAACAGACATCAGGCGTTGCTGATCATACAGAGCGAGTCCAAAAACTGCTCGGCCATGCTCTCCTGCAGTTCTCCATATGCGCTGTGCTTGATGCATTGCGGTGACAGTTCCCTTGGCATCACCAAAAAAACTAAAGCCTTTTGTTGGGCCATCGGCACTGCTTAACATCACATTTGGGGAATTCTCTTTGAGTCTACCTCGCTTAATGACTCGACCTTGCAAGTCCCATTCGGCCCAAGAGCCATCAGAGCTAAGGCTTCGAAAGCTTTTTTTTGTGATCTGCTCAATCATGCGAATACTTTGCTCATGGGCGAGATAATTCATGATCGCTTGGCTATACTCATTTAAAGCTGAATTCCATATTGAAATCGCCCCATTGCTATGCCCAAAGATGTAGTAATCCTCTGTTTGACTTAAAGCACTCACCGGTGACTGATGATAGCTAAAATTTTGATCCCATTCTTTAGATGGGACTGTACTTTGAGAAATATCTTGAGAACTGGTCTGACCTATACTTGCTATGGCATCAGAACTTTGTTTAAGACCTTGTTTAGAGGCTTGTAAAGACTCTTGGCAAGCAACTTGGCAAGCAACCTGGCATAAGACACAACAAAGTCCCAAACTTATAAATAGTTTGGTGGATTTCAATAAGTAAAAAGAATAAGTATTCAACATCTGTCACTTGAGTCCGAATTAAATTAAGCGATCACAAAAACTGCGGTGAGGAAGTAAAGCATGACGAATCATAACAAGTACTCAATCATATGCAATTTAGCGTTATTCTTTTGTTTAATCGCTTGTGATCCACCGAGCCCGAAAGCAATCAATGATGCAATGGTTGCCGGTGAAATGCAAGCCGGTGAAATTATGGCCGGTGAAGTCGTGGCCGGTGAAGTTATGGCCGGTGAAGTTATGGCTGGTGAAATTATGGCCGGTGAAGTTATGGCCGGTGAAGTTATGGCCGGTGAAGTTATGGCCGGTGAAGTTATGGCCGGTGAAGTTATGGCCGGTGAAATGCAAGCTGGCGAAGTTATGGCCGGTGAAATGCAAGCTGGCGAAATGCAAGCTGGCGAAATGCAAGCCGGTATTGAACCTATGCGGAGTGTTTGCGACTTATATTGTGAGCGCTATCTACAAAGTTGTACCGCTCAAGCAAACGCCAAATGGGGTATGGAAGAACCACTACGAAGTGAGCAATGTTTAAGTCTTTGTGAAAGCCTTTCTGAAGGTGAAAACGGAGATGAAAGTGGTGATAGTGCTCACTGTGCCTTAAGTTATGTAAGTCAGTTTGAAAGCTTAGGAGAAAGAGCTTGTATCATTGCTGGACTTGATCAAGAACGGCCCTGCTTTGATTATGATTTGGAGCTTGCTGAACAAGGTACACATAGTCAAGAACTTAGTTTTGGGCAGTTTTCACGCATTCGCTTTACTCTGAACGAAGCTCAAACAATAAAATTATCAGTCACCGATGGTGACTACTGCTTAATTAATGATTTTCGCTTTATTCTTTATCACATCAATGATGTCTTAAGTCCCGAACAAATAGTCAGAGTGGATGATTACGATACTGAAAACTTGGATTATTGCCCGCTTTGGGTTGGCGATCTTGAAGCGGGTGTCTATGAACTTGAAATTGGTACTTACCAAGATCAAGGTGCTGAGGTCCCCTTTAGCTTTGAGCTAAGTCAAGCGCCTGAGATTGAACTTAACCAAGCTTGTTTAGATGCGTTCCAAAGACCCTTAGGCGTTTGTACTCAAGGCGTCTGTACTCAAGGCATATGTACCGAAATCTTAACCGAGGGTTCTGTTTGTGAATATAGCACGGAGGCCAGCGGTGATGAGGTAAATATGCAAGCTGTAAGCCGCTGTGCCGAAGGGCTCTTTTGCTACAGCGCCTCAACCGAAACTCAAGGAGTCTGCACACTTAATCCAAGTCAAGATGGTGACTTATGCCATCCTAACCGCTTTCATTGCCCTAACCAAAGCTCCTGTCTTTTTGCGGGTCAAGATTACAGTTGCCAAACCGGACAATGCGGAGATGGCTTTTTAAATGATGATGAGCAGTGCGATGACGGAAACATCGAAGCAGGCGATGGTTGTGATGCGCAGTGTGAGTTTGAAACTCGTAGATTAATTGGGCCTAGTGCTGAGTCTATACAAAGCTTTGGTCTATTAAGTGCCAATTCATCTACTTGGGCCAGACCAAGTGAGCTTTGCCAAGAACTGAATCCACAATCAGATCAATATTTTTATGATACTCGAGTCTTGATCAATGAAACCGGTATGACTCAAACATTAACAATTCATGGGTTTTGGGAAAGCTTCGATGGCTTTCTACATGTGTATCAAGGAGATATCGACAGTGGTGAGATTGACCTAAGCCAACCTTTAAACCTTTGTCTCGACGGCAATGATGATGCTTTGGCTGGGCCTTCTCAAAGTATTCTTTATAATCTCAATATCGAAAATAATGAGATGATCACAGTTGTGAGTTCTACTTATGAATGTTGCTATGTTGACCCTGAGTTTACGGGCTCTTATCAGCTTGAAATCATCACACATGGCTGTGGTGATGGGTTAGTTCAGCAGGGTGAAGAATGTGATGATGGAAACTTAATTGATGGAGATCGTTGCTCAGCGACCTGTACCAATGAGCCCTATTGTGGTGATGGTATACTTGCTGACAATGAAGCCTGTGATGATGGAAATACCGTGGATAATGATGGCTGCTCGTCTCTGTGTGCAGTTGAAGCCTTACAAGGCATTCTAGTGGATGTGCCTTTACCTGGCATCACGATAGATCCACACGGAGCCATTGTAGAAGGCGCGCCAAGTTGGGCTCGTCCTGGCTCCAATGCAAACCCTTGTTCTGTGGGAAATGGTGAGCTTTATGCCTTTCAATATTATACACTTCAGAACAATACCGGCTTTGCTCAAGTGCTTGATTTTAATTTGATTCCCGAAAGTGAGTTTGATGACTTTTACTTTCATATCTTTACGCACCCTTTCAATCCGGTCACCAATCAAAATACTTGTTTAACCGGAGCCAACGGAGGGGGCGCTCGTTTTATTGATGATCGTTTGGAAGGGTATGAAATTGGAGCCGGAGAAACAGTCTCTCTGATCGTGTCTGCCTTTGAAGATATTGAAAGTGCCTTTGCTTATCCGGGGAGCTTTCAATTACTGATCTCTGCTCAAACTCCACCTTTGGCGGATGCCTGTCAATTGATCAACCCAAATCAAGTGACTCGAGTAGTGGGAGAATCATTTACGGCAAGTGCACGAGTCTTAGCCACCGGTATCACTGATCAAAGCGCACACAACGATGAAGCTCTTTTTGTAGATATTGGGTATGGGCCGGTAGGAATTAATCCAGCTGTTGATGCGGAGCAAAGTCAAGCAGAGCAACAATGGCTATGGAGTAATGCCACGGCAAGTGCGGATTGGAATGATGCAGACAGCGATTGGGTCGGTTATGATGAATATAGTGCAGAGATTGTAGCTACCCAAGAAGGGACTTGGCAACTTGCGGCTAGAGTATCACTTGCCGGTCAAGCATGGCTTTATTGTGACTTAGGGCCTACCGAGGGATATCAAGACTCTGAAACCGGCCAACTGACAACCTTACCCTTTGCTGAACCTAAATTACTGATCAATGAGGTAGACTATGATCAAGATGGCGGAGACTTCTTTGAGTTTATTGAATTATATAACCCCGGACCCGCCCAAGTAGATTTAAATACCGTCACCTTATCCCTATTTGATGGTGACTCAAATAGTGAGTATTTCCGCTTGGATCTCAGTGCCGATCGTTTGTTGGCTGTGGGTGAATACTTTTTGGTGGCCAACGTCTTACTTACCGACTTTTTACCCACTGAGGTCATGTCTCAAAGCTTTATTCAACCCTCATTGATTGATAATGGTGGAGCCAGTGCTGATGCAATTCGAATAGAGCATAATGATGGCACTATATTGGACAGTCTTAGCTATGAAGGCAATGGACTATACATTGAGGGCTACACAGAGATGAATGGCATTATTATGGGAGATGAGCCAAGCCAAGCCCCCGCTGGTAGCCTTAGTCGCTGTCCTAATGGCACTGATTCACAGGATAATCTTTCAGATTTTGTTTTAAGTACTCAAGCTACACCAGCGACAGCGAATCAATGCCCTTAGCCGGTAGGGTTTAGGGGTCATTTTGCAGTGAAACATCTTTAAACTTTATCGGTTTAACAAGGCTTTACTTGTGCTGTGGTAAATAAAGTCTTGGTTATCTTCTAAAGGAAAACGCTTTGTTTCTTGATGACTTTCAGCGTCTTTACGGTCAAGATCTTCATCAAAAACAACAAATAAATCACCTTTTTCATTGACGCTTACACCCTCGGGCTTCATTTGGAAAACAGCGCAGATTTGACTGCCCACATTTAGGGTATGATCGAGTCGCTTTGGTCCAAACTCTAGATTCTTGCCTTGCTCACTTGCTTTGCTTTTACTTGTTTTACTCTTACTACCTTTTGCATATTTCAATGGTGCAAAGGTTAAGAGACCTTTGACTGACTCCTGAATTGAGCCTTCTTCATCTTCATAGCTCCAAGTCATCCAAAACCCTTGGTGCTCTGCATCAAAGGTAATTCCACTCATGCCATATTCTTTACCCTCATAAGTTAATGGACTACGTGCATCTAACATGAGCTCACCATTAAGATTGGCTAGTAAAGACCATGGTTTTAGGCCGAGTTCCTTATCTTGAAAGGCTCGAACGCCGATCAGAACATCTTTTTGATGCACAGCAAGACCCTCAAACATAATATATTTAAAAGGGCGAGGCACAGCGTTATTAAGCAGGGTATTAAAAGGCTCCAAAGTTACCTTATCTAAGCGAGGACAACCTTCGTGAGGTGCATCACAGCGCCAAACTGTTCGTGAGATCGCTTCAAGTAAGAGCAGGGCGGTGACTTCGCCCGCTTCGTTCCGTTCCCACTCTAAGCCTTCCCATTTAATCCGGTTTTTAAGTTTAGGGCTCAACTTATGTGATAAATGTGGTGTATTATCTCCCTTAGTGAGGGGGAGTTTATAATAAGTAATCCAACCTTCACGATCACTCACCACCCAAATCCCTTCTTGACTAGAAACGATCCCGCTTGGTTCCCAACGGCTCACCTGCTTCGGGCCTGAGATCTTAGTTTTCAAGCTTTTAATCAGCTTAATTTTTGAGTCTGCGGCTTTAACTTGAACCATAGAGTTTTTGGCGGGCTTTGATTCTGTGACGTTTGAGTTCAAGCTTTGACTAGACTGGCTTTGATCAGACGTTTTTTGCTTGGATGAGTCGAGCCCTTGTACTGCTTGACCACAGGCAAAAGCCAAAATTGAAATAGACATTATATAATGGCTTAGCTTCATTATTTTACCTTTGTTCTCGTTAAGTGAATGCCTTTAAGAAGCATAATCATAAGTAAAAATTAAGAGATTAATCAATTTAATCACAAGCTAATCACAAGCTAATCACAAGCGATAGGTACATCCCAAGACTTTAATATGCTCATGCAAACAGCAGCAACACTGCGCTGACCGGGTACTAAGGAACTAATCGGTGTTTCACTCTTATCAGCAGCGACTTTGAATAAGTTGCTCAAAGAATGTGGCAAGTGCTCTCCACTCCACAGCACCACCGCTGCCTTGTGGGCAACCTTTGCATTGGCAGTTCCTTGATCAGTACGATTGGCTCCGTTGACAAAATCCCATTCAAGGCCTGGGTTTTCTCGACTGAGTTGCTTGATTTGCTGATGCACATGATTATCACCACCCACGATAAGCAACTTGGTCTTTTGCGTATAGCTTGCGGTGAGTAAAAGCCGCTTATACCAAGCCCTTGAGTCACTCCCTTGACAGACTGAACACAAATGTCTTTCTGAAAACTCTATCAATCCTTGTCGAGCAAAGGTATCTGCCACCTCGCGGCACACTTCTTCTTCACAAACGAGAGCAAAACCACGGGTCAATGTTTGGATTTGATCATGCTTTAAGCTGTAAACAAGCTCAGGTCCTCGTTGTGGGTGATCTAGTAATTCATGAAGCGCAAGAAGCGCTTGGGTGACATTTAAACCAAAACTTTCAAAGTGTTCCCAGATTAACTTAGGCTCTATCTTAGCTTCTGTTATAGGCTCTGACTTGGCTTTCATCTTAGAGTGATTTGGCTCTACAATCTTAGCCTCAACCTCTGCCTCAACTTCTGCCTCAACCTCTGCCACTGGAGTTTCCTGAATACGACTTAGTTCTTGTAGATGCTCAAGCTCATTAATGGTTAGTTTTAGGGCCTCATTGTCTTGCTTGGCTTGCTTAAGTTCAGACTTAAGTGCATCGAGTTTGCTTTGTAAAGACTGCACTTCAGGACGCTCAAATAGTTCTTGAAAGCTTGGTTCAGATACTTGTGCCTTGTCTTGAGTTATTTTAAGTAAATCACTTGGTATATTAGTCGTCTGTTCAACGTGAGTCTTCGTCTTTTGTTTACGCTTTTTATTCTGCTTTTTACTTGATTTTTTACTGGTTTGACCCTGCTTCCCCTTAAGAGGAGCAACGCCCTGACCTAAGGCTTGCATGACTTGACTATCATCAAGACTAGGACGAGATTTTGGCCGGTCTGTGACACTATCTAGTTGGCTAGTCATGGAACTTAATGCGCCAAAAATACTATGCTTGGTTTGAGCCTCGGAAAGCGAGGCGACCGGCTTGTTTTTTGGCACACTTCTTGGCTTGACTGCGATTGATTTAGCTACTGAGTTTTTTGTTTGTTCTTGATTTGAGCTCGCTTGATTTGACTGTTGTGGAGATCCTTTAGTGGTAGAATTGGGCTTACTAGAGTTTTGCTTACGGAGATTTCTGAAAAAGTCTTTTTGACTATTCATATCCATATCCAAAACATTTTGGTTGTCTCTTTCAACAGTGCCCCATTTAAGCTTTGGTCTTTCTTCGACTTTAATGCCCGAACCTTGATCTAATAATTCTTCGTGCCTTTTGATATCACCAAGACCCCCTCGATCTTCTAAGGCGCTGGCCATGGGGTGGTCCGTGGGTGGAGCAAAGTGAGCTTTAGCCTCTCTTGCCGCTCTATGTGAAATCGTTTTACTCGATCCATACCCATGAGAACGTAACCATTTTTGAAGTTGTTTGGGACTGAGATTGAGTTCCTCAGAGAGCTCATATATGTTTGTCATAATCCACCTTTGACCCTAAAAATTTCTTCATCACTATGAACTGATCTTGAAAAAGGCTCAAGCCTGAACACACAATAAGTTAATGAATTACAACTTTAGAGTATTTATCCTCTTGCTTGCGCTTTAAAGTGTGCTTACTTTGTAATTGAAAGTCTTTCCCATATAATCTTTAAAGATCAGCCTACATACTCTTTTTAATGATCAACAACATACAAAAAAGTCCAAAGCCAATTCAAGAGCCTGCATCAAGCAAGGCTTCAGCCATCCTTGAAGGCGATGATGCCAGTGACCCTGACCCGAGTACAAGTTCAAGTTTTCCCCCGACGGAATTAAACCTATTAAAGATTTTTGAAAAGGTTTTCCGAAGTCATTACCAATCTCCTCAAGATGTTGATTTTTCTGATGATTGTGCATCTTTTGGCCTTAGCCAAGCACAGGCTCGTGTTGTGGTCACCAGTGATGCAATTATTGAAGGAACTCACTTTGACTGCGCTTGGGATTCATATGAAGAAATCGGTGCGCAAGCCGCCGTGGTTAATCTAAGTGACTTAGCAAGCTGTGCTGCTCAACCTCGAGCTCTTTTTTGGTCCTTAAGTCTACCCCCCCAGCTTACTTTGCCCCAAATTGAGGCTTTGGCAACCGGCTTTGAAATGGTCGCAAGTCAGTATCAAGTGCCCGTTCTTGGCGGTAATACTGCGATAAGAGAGGGAAAATTGGAAATCCATGTCACTGCTATTGGTGAAGCTTATCCCCAAGTGATTAGCCGACAAGGTGCACAAGCTCATGATTTATTATATGTGACCGGTGAGTTAGGTAGCCGAGCCTTGGGGTATTTGGATCCCAAGCTAAGCACTCGTCAAAAAAGGCATCAATGGCGCCCACACTTAGAACAAGCTCAGCAACTAAGGGCGTGGGGCAAGGTGACGGCTATGATGGACATTTCCGATGGATTACTGCTTGATGCTCAGCGCTTAGCTCAATTAAATCAAATACATATTGACATTAACCTAGCAAGCTTACCCATCGATCCAGAACTTCAAGAGCATCCTTTAATTACAAAAGCAGCGCTAAGCGGAGGAGAGGACTATATTTTGTTATTTACTGCTCCACCGGATGCTCAAGTGCCTGCCGAAATCAATGCTTACTGCATAGGTTGTTGTTATCCACTGCATGAAAATCAAGCTTTTACCAACAATACAAGCAATACAGAATCGACTCGCATATCCAATGTTGAGTCCAATTCTCGACAAGAAACAACTCAACAAGAAAAGACTCAAGTGACAGTCGATGGTCAATATATTCAAAAACTTGGTCATTTATATAGCTTAGAAGGCCAAAACTCATGACACTATATCTTCTTTTCTTACTTTTACTGTGTAGTTCAGCGTTTTTCTCTAGCTCTGAAACCGCATTTTTCAACTTATCAAAGCATCGCCGACATCAGCTTGCTCAAGATTCTCGCCGAAGTGCACGACGGGTTGCTCATCTAAGATCTTCACCACATTCTTTGTTGGTTACGGTCTTATTTGGTAATGAATTGACCAATATTGCCTTGTCGATTGTCAGCGCAAGTATCTTAAGCGATTTATTTCCGATGTTGAGCATTGCCCAGCAGGCCTTATTAAGCGCTTCCATTGTTGTGCCTACTTTATTGATCTTTGGTGAAATCACGCCCAAGTCTATTGCAGCTTTGCTGAGTGAAAGAGTGGCGCTCACGTTTGTTTATCCTTTGTCCTTTTTTGCTTGGTTAATTACACCTGCTCGCTGGGCGCTTTTAAAAATCGCTGATTTTTTTACCAAAATTCTTGCGCCAAATGGGGCAAGCGAGGGCAAAGAAAGTCTGAGTGAGGCAAGCTTTAGAGCATTGATCGATGCCAGTGAGCGAGAGGGTGTACTTGATGCCGAAGAAAGCTTGTTAATTCACAATGCTTTTCAGTTTGGAGACCAAAGTGTTTCAGAGGTGATGATTCCCTGGGAAAAGGTCTGTCTGATCAAAGAGGAATGCACCATTAGTGAGGCGATTGAGGTGGTTTCTCAAAATCCTTACAGTCGCATCCCCTTATGGAATGCCAAGCAAGGTAAGGTCAGTGGTATTTTATATGCCAAAGACCTTTTGGTCTATCGTTGGGGGGACCGTTCACTACCAATGACCACCGAAACGCCAGCACTTTTACATCATTCGATTCCCTTGGTGGCGCAAAGTCCAACACCGATCAGCGAAGCAAAGCGCTGTGATGTTGCAGTGAGTTCCTTAACGCATCGAGTCATCATAACCACGCCAGATACTTCACTTAAACATTTATTAGAAACCTTTAAGCGTCGAAGAAAGCACATGGCGGTGGTCATGGATGCAGACCATAAAACCCCCTTAGGTATTTGTACGCTTGAGGATGTACTTGAGGTGATTTTTGGGCCCATTCATGAAGAATCACTCAGCGATGATGAGCTTCATATCGACGATTTAATGACTAAAATTGGTGAAGATCATGATTGAAACGCTTTTAACTGATCTTTTTTGGTTTCTTCCTATCATTTTCGTTTTACTTTGCATTGTCAGCGAAGCATTTTTTGCCGGATCTGAGTTAGCCATTTTATCTGCCGATCAACTTACTTTGGAGGGACAGGCGGCGGCGGGTGATGCGGTTGCAAAGCGCGTATTATGGTTTAAAAGACACCCCGACCAACTCTTTGGCACTACTCTCATTGGCACAAATATTAGTACAGTCAGTGGTTCAACTGTGGCCTCTTTGTCTTTGCTATCCATTGATCCACATCATGGCGAATGGTGGGCCATGCTTATCATGTCCCCTCTTGTTTTAATGGGTGGAGAGATTTTACCCAAAAGTATTGCTCAATATAATGCAGTACAAATGGCTAAAAGAATTGCTACACCTTTGATGTTTTTTAATCGCTTATTTAAACCTGTTGTGTGGCTTATTGAAAAATATACCAAGGTTCTATCTAACCGATTTAATTTAGAAAAAGGTCACCGAAAGGGGATTTCTAGAGAGGAATTAGTTTATCTTGTTCGCTCCGAAGAAAATGACTTTGAAGATGACGAGCGCGACCTGATTGCCAAGATTTTTGAGTTTAGTCATTTGCAAGCCGAAGATATCATGGTGCCCTTGGCCGAACTTGAAGCTCTCCCCAAGGGCTCTACTGTGGAAGACGGCGTTCACTTTATCCAAAGCCATGGCTTTTCAAGAATCCCGATTTTTGAGCAAAGAGTTGATCAAATCATTGGTGTGGTTCATCATTTAGATCTACTCACAGCCCAATCTAAAGACGAGGCTATTGAAGCCATGATGCGTCCGGTCATTTATGCACCTGAAATGCAGGATGTGCATGATTTATTACTTGAGGTCCAAAGCGCAAGTGCCTCTTTGGTGGTGGTCGTTGACGAGTTTGGTGGTGCGGTGGGGATTATTACTCTTGAGGATATGATCGAAGAAATCGTTGGTGAAATTGATGATGAGTTTGATGAGGAAGAACGCTTATGGACAGTCAGTGCTAAGCAGGTTTATTCTGTACAAGCTCGAGTGGATATCGAACTACTGAATGAGCGTTTTTTACTTGGTATTCCTGACAGTGAAGACTACGATACTTTAGCCGGTTATCTTTTATCACAGCTTCGTCACATTCCGGCGGTGGGCGAGTCGGTGATCATTCCAAATAATGTCACCTTGTATGTGACCAAGGTCAGTAATCGTGCCATCGAAGAGGTGAGCTTTAAGCTTCCTCCTCGTCATCCCGGTCGTTCTCGGCGAGTGACTCAAGATGATCATACCGGAGTCGAGCCAATAGTGAGGTCATAATGTCAACAGCCAAGCGTCCTTTGATTCCTCTGGATAAGTTTCCAGAACAACTAAGAAAATTTGTTGGTCAGGATAGCCCCTTGGCGGCCACTAAACTTGTTGTACAAGGTCTAGTGCCGGTGAGTGGTCCGATTAAAGTGTGTGCCTTATATCAGGCAAGTCACCTGCATGCAAAACTAGTGCCCGAGGCCCAAAAGGCGCTTTTGCAAATACAAGCCGATGAACTGAGTACCATATTAAAAACTCTCCCTCCCCCCATTATTGATTGGGTTGCGGAAGTAGCAGCTCAAGATCCGGTACGAGCATCCGCTGTATTTGCAAGTCCGGCAAGTGCGGTCAGTACCTTGATGCGCTTGCTATCCTCAGCCAATGAGCAAGTCGCAAGTCAGCTCGCTGACAACCAAGTCAAGCTGATGAGTAACCCAATCTTTTTGCAGTCCTTGTGTTTAAATCCGGCGCTTCCACAAATTATTCGGGAAAGACTGATTGAACTCGCTAAGTTTCAAAAAGTGGATATATCATGGTTAGCACAAAGTCCTTTTAACACTGCTAGTGCTAAGACTCAGCCTAATATTCAGAGTCAGTCAGCAGAAAGCAAAGCAACACAGCAAAAAGTCACCACACCTAAACCAACCGGTCCCGTGGCAACAGGCGCATCTCAAAGTGCTCTCAAGGCAAGCTCTAGTGCTTCACAAGTCAAAAGCAATAGCTTTGCTTTAGTTGGTGAGGAAGGCCGAGCACCGGAAGTTAGTCGCTTAAACCATCATGGTTTGGCGCTAGAAAACTTTCCTGAGCAAGTGCAAAAGTTTTTGGTACCGGATGCCCCCAAGCAAGTGGTAAACTTAGTTTTGGGTGGCCTATTTCCAATGCCGGTTGAAGTAAGGGTATTGGCCTTATATCACTTGGCTGTGACGCGAGCGGAGGTTCGGGAAAAAAGTATCGAGGCGGTGCGAGCCATAGATACAGCGAACTTAAGTGTAGCCATCAAAAGCTGTGGCTTTGCCGAAACACTAGATTGGCTTGCAGATGCCTGTTTGGGTGCAGATGTCTCTCCTAAATATCCCGCTCTTGATGAGCATGCGGATTTGGTCAGTGCCTTGACCAATAATGACCAAGCCCAAGAAGTGACCATTGCCCGCTTGGCACTATATACTTCGGCTCAGGGCTGTGAGCGTATTGCCCTTAATCAGCAACGTCTTTTAAATCAAGCGAATATTATTCACGCCTTATATTACAATCCCAAGTTTTCTACTGTTCAGGCCGACCGCTTATTAGAGTTGGCAGCCCGAGAAGGGGTAGATTTATCTTGGATGCCTGATGCCGGTGATGTTCTCAATGAGATCAGTGGCCAAGAGCTAAGTCCACAAAGCAGTGACGATCACTTGTTGCAAAAGGCGATTCAAGTAGGACAAGATGAAGATCCTAAAGATGCGGCGATTAACGCTGTTTTGCAAGAGCATGCGGCTCGTAGGGCCGCTCAACAAGGGCAAGATGATGAGCAAGAGGCCAAGCCCAAAAAGGGATATGCACTGATTCAATCCCTAAATGTTGCGCAAAAAATTAGATTAGCTTTGTTAGGTTCACAAAGCGATCGAGCCATGTTGGTTAAAGATGCCAATAAGGTGGTTTCAAGAGCCGCGATCAGAAGCCCGGCTGTTTCGGTGTCAGAAGCTCTATTATATGCTCGAAATCACTCGCTTAATGCCGGTATCATTGAGTATATTGCTCGTAATCGAAAGTGGATGCAGAATTACCGACTTAAGGTTCAAATTATACTCAATCCTAAAACACCGGTAAATATCTCATTAAATGCGCTGAACTCATTACGACCGGCCGAACTTAGGGCTGTATCTCAAAGCCATAATGTGTCGGGAGTCGTGAGTCAAAAAGCCAAAGATCTGATTAAAAAGCGTCAAGGTTAAGTTTTATCAACACTGTGTTTGTGAGTAGTTAATGAATGGTCTAGTAAAAGTTTTTATCGCTCAATCTCAACAATATCCTAGATTAAATCCATATTTTATCATCCTATGTTTATTAATCAATCTAGGATGTGAGATCGACCCACCGAGCTCAAATCAAGGCTCTGACATGATGGTTGAAGGGACTCAAACGCACGAATGGTCAGCTGAAGCGACCTTTGACCTAGACACGGGCACTGTGATGAGTATTTGGGGCACTGGAACTGATACAACTTGGCCTGAAAAACAGGTTTGGGCCGTGGGTGGACAACCAGAACAAGGTCGGCTGTGGGCAAGAGTTAATAATGAGTGGCAAAGCCAAGAAGTACCCGCTGGTCCCTTATTGAATTGGGTACATGGAGCAGAGGGCCATTTATGGATTGTGGGTAATGATGGCCGAGCCTTACGCAAAGTCGATTCCGCAGTAGGTGGCACTGATGAATGGGAAAGCTTTGATAGCGATACAACCCAAGATTTGTGGGGGGTATTTGTGATGTCACCCAATGAAGTTTGGGCTGTGGGTGGTAATCCTAATGGGCAAGGCGACCCTGATCCGGTTTTAACTCGCTTTGATGGTGAGATTTGGCACAGAGTTGCTCTTCCTGAGGCGGATAGAAATGGTGTTCGTGCCCTGTTTAAAGTCTATGGTGATCGCAGCAGCGGTCAAGTTTTTGCAGTCGGCATGAAAGGCGTGATTTATGGTGATTTAGGCCAAGGCTGGACTCAGCTGTCGGTCTTGTCAGCCAATGACTCACCGCCCACTAGCGAAGATTTTGTCAGTTTATGGCAAGTCGACAATCAACTGCTTGCCGTAGGTGGCCGCAGTAATGGCGTTGTGGCTCGTTGGAATGGCCAAGAATGGCGCTCGGCCATGCTAACCGGCATCCCTGGTTTAAATGGAGTATGGCTAGATGCTAATGGTAATGCCACTGTGGTTGGTGTTCGCGGAGCGGCATTAAGGCTTGAGCCAGAGCAATTTGAAGGGACTCGTGAACGCACCCAAACCTCGCTGGTTTTACATGCGATTTGGGGCGATGGGGAACGAGTTTGGGCGGTTGGCGGTAGTTTAGATAGTTCGGCGCCTTGGGAAGGCATTATTTTGACGAGTTCCCACTAATGGTTTTATATCTTTCAATGATCGACTTTTCCTAAGCTGTAAAAGAGAGTTTTCATGGTACTTAGACCGATTCCGCACCACACGATGCCCACTCGCAAAGAAATAGAGCGCGCCCTAAAAATGATCGCGCAAAAATCTGGCTTTGGAAGTCATGTCCATATCGAGCATGTACAACTGCTAGGTCATGGTATGCACCGAGTCGCTTTTAGAGTTGACCTAAAAGTCCAGCCGGATCCCGGTCATCTATCTGGCCAACATGTGATTTTATATCCCTACATGGAAGAAGCAAAGGCGATACAACAACGCTTACGCCAAGAGGCCAAGGCTTTGAGCTTGCTTGCTCAGGTAAATCCGATTTTTCGTTTTCCCAAATTGATTGATTGGGTAGAAATTGGGGACTCTGTGGTCATGTATGAACGTTTTGTAGAAGGTGTACCCTTGGACCTAAGAGTCGGACGATGTTTGGTGGGACATCCTTGGGAAGTGGTGGGCGAAATTGCCGCCCGTGTCCATGATCTTAAAGATGTCGGTCAAAAGCTTAATGGGTTTAAAACTAGACGAGAGCAGGCTTTGCACGATATTGAAGTCCTTAAAACCCTTGGCGAATCTACTTTTATGCGTGCCTATGATTGGTGCGTGGAACATCTACCCGAAGCCGGCTCACCTACCACGCTTTTACATGGCGATTTGAGTGGTCAAAATATTTTGGTGCATCCCGAGGGCCTGATCGCCCCGGCTTTGATTGATTGGACCTTTGCTGTACAAGGTGATCCGGCGCATGAAATGGCGATTGTCACCCAAGGAGAAAGACGACCCTTTGGCGTAGATCATGGGCATGAACGACTTTTAGAAGCCTATCTTGATGCCGGAGGAATGTCCATTGAGCTTCATGAAATCTATCTGTATGAACTGTGTCTTTTTGGCAGACGTTTTCAAGCGGCCAAAAACAATAAAATTAGACGAACTGAAGATCCAAATGAACCTCTTCGCCTTGCCTATAACCTTTTGATGAAGCTTGGTAAAAAGCGCTTCAAATAGCCCTCGATCATTCCAAAATATTCCCGAATGATATTTAATACTTAAGGAACTACCATGACCAAAGCACATCAACCTTGGTTTATTCGCTATCCCCGTCCTAATCATGTTCAAAAAATCCATATTTTAGGTATGGCGGGCTCGGGTATGGGTGCCTTTGCCTGCATGCTACAAGAAGCCGGATATGAGGTCAGAGGTTCAGATCGAGCTGCCTATCCACCTATGAGCGATATTTTAGCCTCAAGACAGATTCCCTTATCCTTGGGTTGGCATCCGGAAGACTTGGATTGGAATCCGGATTGGGTGATTGTGGGTAATGTGTGTCGCAGTGATAATCCAGTCGCGGTAGAGGCCGAAAAGCGAAACTTGCCCAGAGCTTCTTTTCCGCAAGCTTTAAGCGACTTGTTTTTAGCCAGTCGACGCCCGATCGTGATCGCCGGTACGCATGGTAAAACAACTACGACAGCTTTGACCGCTTGGCTTTCAAGTGCGACAGAAAGCGAGCAAGATTCAAGTGAGCAAGCTACTGAATATGAGGCAAATAACAAGTCAAAGACCGGCTTTTTAGTCGGCGGTCAGGGTAAAAACTTTGACGGCCCCTTTAGAATTGGTCAAGAAGGCGGTCCCTTTGTGATTGAGGGAGATGAGTATGACACTGCTTTCTTTGATAAAGGCCCCAAGTTTTTGCATTACCGACCCGAAGTTGCTCTGCTTAACAATGTGGAGTTTGATCATGCGGACATCTATGACTCTATTGAAGAAATCGAAGAAAACTTCGAGCGTTTATGTACGCTGATCACCGAGGGCAAGAGCTTGTGGGTCAATCAAGATGATCAACGAGCCCTTAATTGTGCCCAAAAAGCAACCGGACAGATCATTACCTATGGCTTTGATGAACGAGCCATGTGGAGAGCAAGCAAGATAAACCCAAATGACCAAGGCTGTACCTTTACCATGCACTTACCCAATGGTGCTGAATATGAAGTAGAGTCACCCTTAGCCGGTCGACATAATGTGTGGAACACCCTGGCCGCGATCGGAATGCTTCATAGCCATTTTGGACGTTCAATCAATAGCCTATTGCAAGCGCTCAAGGGATTTAAGGGCGTACAAAAGCGACAGGATGAACTCGGTGAGGTTGATGGTGTGTTAGTGATGGATGACTATGCTCACCATCCCACCGCCATTCAAGAAACCATTGCCGCTTTAATGGCCCGTTATCCACAGCGTCGTCTTTGGGCCATCTACGAGCCCAAAAGCAATACCGCACGGCGCAATGTTCACCAAGAAGACTATATCACAGCCTTTGCCCAAGCCCCCGTGGTCCGCTTAACTAGACCCTTTAAAAAAGAAGACCGTTTTTCGGCGGATGAACGCTTGAATATTGATCATGTGATCGGCTCATTACAAGCCCAAGGAGTGCAAGCTCAATCAGCTCTAGACATTGATATATTGGTTGAGGAACTTGTGAATGAGGCTCAAGCGGGTGACCTATTGGTTTTCATGTCCTCAAGTAGCTTTGAAGGCGCTCAGGCAAGAGTTTTAAAGGGTTTACAAGCACGAGTACAAGCAAGATCACAAGAGAGTTCGGAAGAAGGGGTTTAATCGATGTCCAAGCTCAAGGGAGAGGCACTAGCTAATTACAAGGCTGATCACAAGTCTGATCATAATGCAGAAACAAGTGAGCAAACTGTAAAAACGGACTATAAACAAGCCGAAGACTTGGCTCAGATTGCTGACAAAAGAGCGCAACGCTATGGTGCTTTGGCCGAAAAAATTGATCAAAAAATTGGCAAAATTGCTGCGGTGCGCTTTGTGGCCTTTTTGGTGATGAGCGCCTCGTTTTTTTCGGCCTGGTATGACCAAGCGCCATTGTATTTTTGGCTTGGATTAGGGGGGGCGGTTGTTTTTGGGATTACAGTTTGGCTTCATCGTACCCTGTATGGCCTTTTACCAAGAGCACAAGCCCAAAGAGACATGGCGACCGAAAGCGCGGCTCGCTTGCGTCACCAATGGAGCAAGCTTAAAGAAGATGGTCAACGCTTTGCTCAAGGAACGCTCGAAGAAAAAGAGCTACAAATCTTTGGAGAAGTCAGCCTTTTTAAACTGCTCAATCGCGCCCATCTACGAGGTGCACAGGCCCTAATTGCCAGACGCTTACTACAAAGTGCTGGCACTGCTCCACTTGATCTAGAAGATTTGGCTCAACGACAAGACGCTGTGAAAGAGTTGGTTCATTTGAGTGGCTTAAGACGCAAGTTTTTGGGGGCTACCCGCTTGAGTCATGCGGAAAGCGATGCGCGCAGTCAAGCCTTGGGTCTACGTGCTTTTGCCCAATGGGCGCAAAGCGAAACCCTAGACCCTAAAGATCTAAAAAGACTAAAGATTCTATCAATTTTGGGTTTGGGACTTACCCTTACAACCTTGATTCAAGCTGTGATTAGTGTAAGCACCGACTTGCAAACGGCTTGGCAACTCACCTTGGGCGCTCAATTTGTATTATATTTAGTGACTACCGGCAAAGTCAGCCCTCATTATGTGGCGCTGATCACCGAAGCTCATAAACCTTTGCAGGGTCTTGAGGGCTGTTTTCAGCTTGT
>CAKZRU010000076.1 GCA_937146725.1 uncultured Myxococcales bacterium | reverse complement strand
TGCGGGTTTAATCATTATGTGGTTAACCATTGGTAACTTCTTAACTCACTTTGAAATTCAGTGGCGACGAATTAACGTATTTGCTTGTCAAATTATCGACTGTGGAGTAACGCCCTAATGGCTGATAATGACGGTCAAGAACGCACCGAAGACCCCACGAGTAAAAAGATTGAAAGTGCTGCTGATTTATGGGCGTTCTTTGCTCATCATCTAAAGCTTTAATCTGATACGCCTAACAGAGTATTTCTTTTAAAGATAAATAGCGATGTGCATACAAACTCAAAGAATCGTATGCGCATTGCTTTTTTGTATACTGTGTTGGGGAAACTCTTTTACCCGCTTTGCTTTTGCTGATCAGCCCACACCAATCTTAAGCCAATCAAAAGCACCATGGCGATCTGTAAACTGGGCTACCCTTTATCATGATCCTAATCTTGAACATCAAGATTTCCTCAAAATAAAATGGAAACAGTTAGAAGATATACTGAACAGGATATCAGACTCTAAGGTTAGTTTTAACAAAGACAGTCAAGAAAGAGATAAAGATGCAAGGGCTAGCTTAATCTGTTCAGACTGGCTACAGTTTAAGTCATATTTAAGCTTAAATTATGATCGAAATAAACACTCAATCCTCAATAGAAAGATAAAAAGAGAGGATTTATGTCCAAAGCTTGATCACTTTGTTAAAAGTTATCTTAATGCCAAACTTTCCCTAGTTTTCATCAGTGCAAGTTTACTTAGTCCCGCTTCGGCTTTTGGGCATTTGATTTTAAGTATAGAACTACCGAAAACAAATGAGCAAATCTTAGAGCGTTCAATTGCTTTTTCATTTTCTGTACCTCATGTGCAAGGTTTTGCTCATGGGCTTAAACTTTTATTTTTGGACGATCAAGGTACCTATCTTTTTGATGATTTATTAAAGGTCTTACAGCACTATCAAAGCTCAGAGCAAAGAAACCTTTGGTCATATCCGCTTAAGCTTTCTGCACAGCAAAAAGATAGATTATTGACTGAGCTTTGGTCTTTGATTCAGCAATCAAATACTCACAAGCCAACAGGCAAAGTAATAGATCCACGCACCCGATATTCTTTTGCTGGTGGCAATTGTTCTTCAAAACTTGCGCTTATTTTAGCCAATGCCATGCAAGAGTTTTCGATTTATCAAAACTTTGCTTGGCCTCATGCCCCCCAAGAGTTAATTCAAAATCTGCAAGAACTTGGTTTACTAGCTCAGCCCATTTTTATGCCGGCAAAAAGTACTAGGGTTAGAGCCTATCTTTCTTTAAAGGCCTTACTTAAATCTATAGATCTTCCACCTGACTCATTAACTGACCAAGATACTTTAAAACGTATTGATGCTGAACTTGGCTTAGCGCAATTGAGTTTATCAGAAAATTATTCTGCTCAGTCATCTAGTAAATCAGCAAAACAATCATCTCATCAATCATCTAGTGAGCAGTATCTTAAGCAACTTGCTTTATATGCCAGTCTGCCCCAAACGCCTCAAGCTTCAGCAAGATTATCACCTTTAAACTTAACAGCCCTTAGCCCAAGACCAGCTCCAGAACATAGCTTGTCTTATGCAAAGGTTAATTGGGGAATTGATGTTTTTTCTAAGCAAAGCGATTTAAGCCTAAGTCACTTTAATATCCTATCAGCGCGTTGGAAAGGCCAAGACTTTAGTGATCAAAGCACAGCTTATGCCTTAAGTTCACATGCATGGACCTTGGGCGCTGTTTCATTACATACCCCCTTAAATCTTGACTCAGATCACCAATCAAACTTAGATTTAGATCATCTGTGGAAAAGCTCATTTACTCGTTGGACTCTAATTGACTACAAGCAGAGAGCAATAACACACATTCCCTCATGGACTTGGGATTTTAATTTAGCTTATCAAGCCAAACCACACTTCCATTTGCGCTTTGGCCACAGCTGGGCAAGCGCTATTAAAGTCTATGAAAGTACTGGATTCAATGTTAGTCGAAGCATTAAGCAAAATAAGTATGACCAACAAGCACATCTTGATGATAGTAGATTGTTTAATTGGTTTCCGGCAAACAGTACCCAAGAAGTGGATCTAGCAGAACCGAGTTTAGCAAGCCATTGGCTGGGGGCTGTTCTTTTTGGTTTGGGCTACAATAAAAGCTGTTCTTTGCAAGCGTGTCGCTCTCCCTTAAGATTCCAAGCCGTCGCTCATTTATTAACTAATATTTTGAGTCACAACAAACTATTAGTTCTGATGGAATTAGAAAGCCAACTGACACTGGGTCTTTATGATACCTATCAAGAGTTTATTGCCAATGAACAGGCTTTATCTGTGTTACCAAAAAGCTTTTCACAACTTTGGCAACAAGAGCACACTCTTAAACTAAGCATGAGATACACCGGAACGCAAAGAGCCTTAAAACCATATACTCTTTCCTTTTATAGCTCATATCAATCTAGTGTGCTTCCAATAGAACGTAAGGATTGGCTATTATCAACTGGACTCACTCTTTCATGGAATTATTAAATGGCTCACATGAGCTATTTATTTTATGGCTCACCAACATTCAGCTTACTGACCTTCCATTTCAGAGCTTTAGCTTGAGCTAATTAAATGGCTCATGTGAGCTATTTAATTTATGGCTCACCAAGATTCAGCTTACTGATCTTACACCTCAGAGCTTTTGTGTGAGCTAATTAAATGGCTCAT
>CAKZRU010000075.1 GCA_937146725.1 uncultured Myxococcales bacterium | reverse complement strand
CTGAGCGCCAATGTTGCTTTCTACTCCATGCTTTCTTAGTGCTTGGATGACAAAGTCACGATCAATCTTGTGATCAAGAACAACCATAAAACTTTGCCAACTATGTCCGACATGATACTGCGGTAGAGAAAGAGTGTTATGAGCGATCAGATCCTTAAGGCCTTCTTGATAAAGCTTTACAAGGTCATGACGTTGCTTAATCCATTGGTCTAACTTGGGGAGTTGCCCAAGCCCTAAAGCTGCTTGGAAATCAGTCATACGAAAGTTATGTCCGGCTTCCACAAAATCTACCCCTTGTTCACTGCGTTCAATGCCATGATTTTTTAGTCTTTTGATGCGCTGGATTAAGTGAGCATCGGTAGAAACAACTAAACCACCTTCACCGGTGGTCAGCATTTTACGTGGATGAAAGGAAAAGCAGCCCAAGTGACCAATGGTTCCTACTTTATTTGACTCATGCATTGCTCCTAAAGCACAGGCCGCATCTTCAATAATATATAGGTGAGGGTAGTGAGACTTTAGTGTTTGAATGTCAACCGGATAACCAAACTCATGTACGGGCATGATCGCTTTGATTTGAGCAGAACCGTTATAAGAGTGAATCGCCTGTTCCACGGTATCAAGCGTTAATGTGTAAGTATTTGGACACACATCCACTAAGATGGGTTCGGCGCCTACCAAGCGAACTGTGTTTACAGTGGCCGGAAAGGTAAAATTAGGAACTAAAACAGCATCTCCGGCCCCGATTTCTAAAGCGAGTAATGACAGGTACAAGGCGGCAGTACCCGAGCTGACTAAAATAGCATAGGGCACACCCAGATAATCGGCTAAAGCGCTTTCAAACTGTTCGCAATTTTGGCCATGAACAAGATTGCCACTTTGTAGAACTTCAATGACCCGTTGAATATCTTCAGGCTGAAGATTAGGTTTAGATATTTTGATCACTTGTTAAATATTTCCGGTAAGCTAGGTAAGGTATCTTCGTTGTTTTTGATCCAGTCAATCGTCTTCATAATCCCTTCTTCAAGGTCTACTTTGGCATTGAAATCAAGTAAAGTGGAGGCTTTTTGTGTGTTGGGGACTCTGAGTTCAATATCAGCGGACAAAGGCTCTTTAAAAACAATGCGGGAATTAGACTTGGTGATTCGGCATACGGCCTCGGCTAGACCATAGATCGTAGTGACCGCACGAGGATTTCCAATATTAAAAGATTCACCTACCGCATTGGGATGAGTTAATACGGTTAAGATCCCCTCTACCATATCATCGACATAGCACCACGCTCTAATTTGACTGCCATCTCCAAAGATGAAAATATCTTCATCTTTAAGCGCCTTGCGTATAAAAATTGATAAGGCGCCTTCACCAACTTGACCAGGTCCATATACATTAAAAGGACGTAAGGTCACCGTGGGCAAGTCATATTGTTTGTAGTAAGCATGCGCAAGATGCTCACCGGCGAGCTTGCTAACCGCATAGGTCCAGCGCGCCTCACCAACCGCTCCGGTTTCAGTCGTATTGAGTTCCGAGACTTTATAAGCTTTGGAACCAAAAACCTCCGAGGATGAAAACTCAACCAAACGCTCAAGGGATTCAAGTTCTTGCGCAGCTTGCAAGACATTATGCGTACCGACCATATTAACTGTCATGGTTTTAACCGGCAGCTGTATGGTTGCATCAATCCCGGCAATCGCAGCTGCATGAACCACTAAGTTTGCACCTTGCATGGCGGTCTTCAAATGTGCCAAGTCTAAAATATCACCCTCAATAATTTTAAGATGAGGATGTGAAAGATAGGCCTTAGTGCTGATCGAATCTCGGGTAAAGTTATCGTAGACCACGATTTCATTATCATGAACCAGACTTTCAATGAGTTTGGAGCCGATAAATCCCGCCCCACCGGTGATGAATATCTTTTGGTCTTTAATCATACTTTATCCCCTATCAATAACACATACGGTACCACTCTAAATGATCAATCTAAATAGATTTACCAAGCGAGCAGAATAGGTCTCAAGCTTATCGCATGATCACTTGAAGCGCTGTCTTTTAACACCATTCGGGACCTGAAATCGATAAAAGTTTAAGGCTTTGGATATAAGTTTGCTCTGTGCTTGAACTAACTGAAGCGTTGATTTAATAAATGATTGCCCCAACAGCCTTATTGGACGATAGGTTAATTATTTCAAATATCTACATCTTGGGTGAAATAAAACTTTTAAATATAGATAGAAGGGATATCAATGAATCAAATTTTATATATGTTTGTGGGTCTCTTTGTGATTGTGATGGATTTAGTCTTGGTACCAATCATCTTTACAATCATTAAAGAAACTTGGAATATGAGAAATATCAAGCTCACCAAGTTGCGTATGTTAGGTTCTCAACACATAGGCCAAGTCATTTATACTTGTGCTAAGGTATCAAAGGAAAATCGCGAAACAGTCTCGAATTCTTCTCCAATGAACTGTGTTTGGTATAGGATGAGTATAGAATATGGAGAAAGAGAGAGGACAGGTGTTTCTTGGCAAGCAATGGCCTCTCAAACCAAGCACGTTCAGACCTGTCTTATTCAAGACCTACAGCAAACGGCTTATTTAAGCTTAGATCGCTTTTCAGGAGAACTTAAGCAGTATACTAAAAAACTCAGGATAAAAGATCTTGATGAATACAAAAGTTTTATATCAACATATCCATCGAGTCATCGTGCTAGTGATGTGAGAAGTGGTCGGTTTAATTATGGCCGGCATCTACTTAGACTTAAACAAGAATATATTCAAATCGATTCTGTAATCTACATTCAAGGTATTTTGGAGAGCGATGCTTCAGGCCGATTAAAAATCATAGGCAATGATAGTCGGTCCTTGATCATATCTAATAAACGAATTCTATTAGCAAACTCTATCTATCAAGCCTGTTGGTTAGTTATATTATTTCTGTTTATGCATTTTGTAATATATAACATGATGTTTGGAGATATGTCTAAGTATTAGTGATTTGTTTTTAAGTTTTGATTGTTTATTGTAAAATATTTAGCTATTTATATATATACGATCTGAATTGGTAAGCATATAGATACTAGGGGTCTACTAATTGTTATCTTATTCTATTTTTGCCTATAAGGTCTAAACCTAAAAAATAAAATCAAACTAAATAATGCACCAAGTGTATCTGCTAGCATGTCTTTTTGGGCATCCCAAATATCACCCTGAGAACCCAAGAATTCTATACCAGCCTCACCGCCAGCAATAACTGCATACCACCATTCAATGATTTCGTAACCTGCCGCAATTGCCATGATCGCAAATAAGCCAAATAAACTTGCAACTAATGGTTTGCAATGGTTCTTTTTGACTAGGTACTCAGCGATAGGAAAAGCATAGAAACCAAATCATCTTGTCATTGCACACAATGATGTACCCATTATTACCTCGTTTGATCCCTTAAAACATAAGTTCCGATCCACCGATGCTATCATCTTAATCATAACGGGACTCGTGATGGTTGGCTCGGTTGTAGGTATCTTTACCTATTTTATTTGGAGCAAAGGTTAAATGGAATTAAAGGTTTAGCCAGCGACTAATTTGATCGAACAAGGTTTTCATTTGCTCGCCATTTTGTGGGAGTTGGCTTTCGGGAACATCTAAGTGGTTCATGGGGATTTCGGGCGTATATTGCTTAAATACATCAGCGGTGAGCTCGGTGGTGAGCTGGGGAATTCTTCGACCCGCTCTAAAGGCGGCAATCGGTATGCGAGCCGAGGCAAAGCCCTCTGAGATTCTACTTTCAACCTGTGCCATGGTTTCACCCATGGGATTTACAATGATAGATTGGCCACCATATTCTGAAGCATCAGTAATATTAGACATCGCCGAATACACGTTATTGACAAGGCTTGTATAGGCGACATCAGAGGCAAAGAATAAGGTTGAAGTGCGTAAAATGATTTCGGCACCTCTTACCGCTAAAGCTGAAAATACAAGAGGATCAAGTTGCACAGAACTGATTGCTAAATTACCAAACTCGGTGCGAATGACTTCAAACTCTTTTTCAGCACCATACAGCTCTCGAAAGCGATCTCGAACAGCTTCAACCGTAGTTGTGGTGATTTCAAAGGTATCATAAAAACGCTTAATATTTCTTTGCTTCCATACTTTAGTCAGGATTTCACCATCACGTCCAATCACAGTGGATAAACTAAGGATATGACCTGGCCAATCAATAGGATCTTTAGCATAAGCGCCAAAAATGACATAGGCATCACAAGACCTAGCAAGCTCACCAAGCGCATCTGTTTCGGGGCCGGGTACAGTGATGGCTTGAGTTAACTTTGATGAGCGTTCACCATAAACATAACCGGTCAGCGGAAACTCGTGATAAAGCAGAATATCAGGCTTGTCTTCTTGAGCGCAGGCTTCTTCACCCATTTCAATCATTCGGGCTAGATTGCCTTCGGGGCTTAAGTTTGCTGCATTTTGAATGACGGTCAGCACAATACTACTTTTTTCAAGAGGCACGGTTTCATAAGTACCATCCGGCTTAACAAGCTCAGGAAGATTTGCTTCGGTCATCTCTTCCATTTGGCTCTCTGATTCATTCTCTGAACCATTGACAAGCTCATTGATCATTTCGGTATCTTGTTCTGTATTTGACTCGCTTTCTGACTCGCTCTCTAACTCTGGCTCGTTCGTATCGCAAGCTGACTCTACCAAGTCGTTTTCCATTGGTGCTTCATTAGAGGCAGTGCTTGTCTCCTCACCACAAGATGCGAAAGCAAAGATCAAAATAATATAGATAAGACGCATGTTTAAAACTCCACGATTGATATATGGTCTCTTTTTTATAACTGTCGTTACGTAAAAGCAAGTTAATTCATCAATACTTGGGGTACTAAGTTATGATAGGTCTCATACATCAAGGCAATTCATCAGAAAATCAGCGTCTACTGAAGCCTTATTTAGCTTATAACATTTTCGCTAATGATTGGATTTAAGTGCATGTATTTAAAGGTTTTTTAGTTCGGTTGTTTTTTGTTGATCAAACAGCCTATGTGACAAGCGCAGAGAAACGTGGAACAGGAAAGACGGCAATTCTTGGGATGAAGGAGTGGGAGTGGAGAGAGCTTAGAGGCCTAAGTTGGCGAGCACCATGGGGAGTGGCAAATCAGCACCTTATTCAATATACTGAAGAAATGCCGGTCACGATGGTCTCTTGGATCGATGCCAATGCTTACTGCCAATGGAAAGGGAGACGACTTCCAACCGAGGCCGAGTGGGAATATGCGATGAGAGCAGGAGCGACCACTCGCTTTCCTTGGGGAGATGAGGTACGAGCAAGTGATGGTCAATCGCGTCTCAACCATTGGGAGGGTGACACTCACAAAGAGAACAGTCTGGCGGATGGATGGCTCTATCTTTCACCGATTAAAACTTATCCTCCAAACCGATGGGGAATCTACGACCCTGCCGGTAACGTGTGGCAATGGGTCGCTGATTGGTATGCTGAAGATACCTTTAGAAAGAATGTCAAAAAAACGCCCATAAGCAACCCACAAGGACCAAGCAAGGGGGTTTTTAAAGTGGCTCGTGGTGGCTCATGGTGGTGCTCAAAGAATACCTGTCATGGCTATGGTCTCATCACCCGAGGCAAGACGCGACCAGACGCCTCATTCTCAAATAATGGTTTTCGTTGCGCTAAAGATCATTAACCTCATTTTTTGAACGATAAAAAACAATCGCCATAGCCCTTTTTTATTCATTAGCTGTATTGCCAATGGCTTTAATCAAAAACTCACTGTTTATACCAAACTCAGACATGCTGATCCAATCATAAGGCGTATTCGGACGATTTGACCATAGCTCTAGATTAGCTAAGGCCATTTCATCTTCACATACGGCAATGCATAGATGTTCTGCGTTCACAGCTTCTAAAGAAACAGAAACCATGAGTCTTTCACCTTCAGAAAGAACGATGGGCTCAGTGAGATTTTGTAAAATAACTCGTCTTTCAGTGTCCATTATTGAGCTTGGTATATCCAAAGATATAAACTGAACTGCTTCAGTTTGAGGCGAGGTCGGAAGCGCTTGGTCAGCAGCTAAAACTGAAATCTCAAGACGATGAGCAAGACTACTATTACATGTTGAAATATCCGGTGGCTCTTCTAGGGTGTATTCAATCATGGATACCGTAAACGGATATGCAGAGGGAGTTAATACACTTGCCGCATGATGACCGGCTTCATCCGGTAAATATGGGGCAATGGCACTGATCTGTTCACAAGGGAGAGGTGCATTGGAGAGGATTAACTGATTAGCTCCGCTTGGATAAGTACCTGTACCGACCTGAGAGTTACCATATTCTTCTGTGATTTCGGTACCGGCAGTTTCTGTCTCAGTACCGGCAGTTTCTGTCTCAGTACCGGCAGTCTCTGTCTCAGTACCGGCAGTTTCTGTCTCAGTACCGGCAGTTTCTATCTCAGTACCGGCTTGATCCATATTTGAATTAGGAACAGTAGATGTACTTTCTTGATTGCAGGCTAGAAAGCATACACACAGACATAAGCAAATAAATTGATTAAGCAAAATCTGATCTCCTTTTGGCGTATCGCAATCGTTGATGATATTTTATAGTCAGTTTTACTCTTTAAATTTATTTAATAACGATTGTTATTATTAAGCAAGCAGAAATAAAAATTGAGTTGCTTAAAGTGGGCGAGACTCGCTTTTGGATTGCATATTTTCTTCTCATATAAGGAAGTGAACAAATACCGAATAAATAGACGTCATTGGACAGGGGACAGCCTAATAAAATCTGTGTATTTATTTGTATTTTGAGGGTACATTTAAACAGTCTTTTAATCTTATATAAGTTACATAGCAAAAAATTTTACTTGTGATTTCCCCCTCATCAAAAACGAAAGCTGAGTTAAGTATTGATGCATAATATACATAAATTAGCCTTAATTATCTTGAGTTTAGGAATATGCCAAACATCATGGGCCTTTCCTAATGAACAAGATTATCAAGCGATTATTTTAGATGGTAGCCCCTTAGTGGATGTTGCCAATGATGCTGCGCCACCGGTTAGAGACCTTTATGGTACCACCAACGATCCGGTGGCTTTTCTAGCCGTGGCCAACAATCGAGTATGGATCCGTTTAAGAGTTGATGATATTCCGGCAGACCCGGTCACTGGTCAAATTCTCCCTTGGAGCTGGGCCTTACTCATTGATAGTGACCTAGACGAGAATGACTTTGAGTATTCGATTACTGCAGATGGTATTACCCAAAGCTTTCAAATCCTCGAAAATACCACCGAAGGCTTTCAAGGTAACCCAGCTGATCCGATTGAAACTTCAAGATATTCAGAGCCTTTGAATTTAGTACCTGGAAGCGAAAATGCTCGTGTGACCATTGCCAATACCTTTAGCAATGGTACGCCTGATTATTTCTTAGAGTATAGTGTGCCTCTTAGCGAACTTGAAGCCCAAGGAATTACCACAAGTACTCCATTACGATTTATGGTCGGCTCTGGTGAAACTGCACAATCAATGAATATCGACATTGCAGGGATTGATGTAGCCCCAAATACCGGCTCTACAGTCGCTGCCCTTTCTGACCTAATGACCATTGATGGTTCGCTCTTTAACCGCAGTGGAAGCTGTGGTGATGGGGTTTTGGATGCAGGCGAAGGCTGTGATGATTCAAATACTGACAATGCTGACGGCTGTACTTCTGAGTGTTTTATTGAGTACGGCTTTCGTTGTCAGGTCGCTCAGTTTGAACTAGACTTTTCAGAAGGCGCTACCCAATTTGCACTTTCTGAAGGCAATCAAGTGGCTACGGCCACCAATAATACTGACCCTGGTATCTTTAATACGACTTTACCGGTCACTACCGTTCCTTTGGAGATGAGAATTGAAATTGTCGCAGGGAGTGGGGATGACGATTGGTTTGGCTTTACCATCGGCTTTAGACAAGGGGATTTTAATAACCCAAATGCAGATTACTTACTTTTTGACTGGAAAAAGGCAACACAGTCTTTAAATGGTGTAGGTACGGTGGGTACAAAACTTAATCGGGTCAGCGGTATGTATCAATCTACTGACTTTTGGGGTCATGTGAATACTGTAGATGTGTTACAGCAGGGTATAAACTTTGGTGGCACCGGTTGGATTGAAGGCCAAACCTATATTCTCAGATTGGACTATAGCGATCCTACTCGAGTTCTCATCTACATTAATGATCAGCTAGAAATTGATTACTCTGACCCCAATGGCCTGCCACAAGGTAACTTTGGTTTTTATGCACACAGCCAAAAGGGCGCTCGTTTCCGTTTGCTTTCTCCGCTTAATGTATCACTGTGTACAAGCCCGGACAGCGATGATGATGGCCTGCCCAACAGCGTAGAAAATAACATCGGTACCGATCCTACCGATCCCGATAGTGATGATGATGGTCTCACAGACGGACAAGAAGTAGGACCAGAGCAAGTTTTTGATCCTAATACAGATAGTGATCCTAACAATCCGGACAGTGATGGAGATGGCATCAGCGACGGGGATGAAGTCGCTCTTGGCCTTGACCCAACCACTTCGGATAGTGATGGTGATGGTGTAGACGATGCCCAGGAATTAGAAAATCAAATAGACACGAGTGACCCATCCTCCGACACAGATGGAGACGGGGTGAGTGATGCTCAGGAGCTAGAGGATGGAACAAACCCATTATCGTCTGATACTGATTCGGATACTGTTATTGATTCGGAGGATGACCTCCCATTAGACCCTACAGAAACTACAGACACAGATGGTGACGGTATAGGAGACAATACCGATCCAGATATAGACGGGGATGGTATAAGCAATCAAGACGAACAGACTGCAGGAACAGATCCATCAGATCCTACAGCTACTCCAACAGACAGTGATGGAGACGGATTGGTAGATGCTATAGATACAGATGACGATAATGATGGCACACCAGACAATCAAGATGCCTTCCCCAATGATCCAGATGAGACAACAGATAGTGATGGAGATGGAATAGGGAATAATGCTGACAGTGATGACGATAATGATGGAGTAAGCGATACAGATGAGATTGCAAATGGCTCAGATCCATTATCAGATGACAGTGATGGTGACGGCACACCAGACAATCAAGATGCCTTCCCGAATGATCCAGATGAGACAATAGACACAGATGGTGACGGTATAGGAGACAATACCGATCCAGATATAGACGGCGATGGTATAAGCAATGAAGATGAACAGGCAGCAGGCACAGATCCATCAGATCCTACAGTTACTCCAACAGACAGTGATGGAGAC
>CAKZRU010000074.1 GCA_937146725.1 uncultured Myxococcales bacterium | reverse complement strand
ACCGCAGGCGCAGGAGCTGGTGCCGGAGCTACCGCAGGCGCAGGAGCCGGTGCCGGAGCTACCGCAGGCGCAGGAGCAGGTGCCGGAGCCGGAGCAGGTGCTTTAATTGGGGTTACAACCGGTGCTGTAGTTGTAGGCTCTTTCTTTTCCTCTTTTGGAGGTTCAGGAAGACTTGGCTTTTCAGCTAAATCGCTAAGGTCAGGACCTTTAGGTGAGCTCATGACAGCTAGGGTTAAGCTAGTAATCATGAAGGCCGCAGCGAAATATGAAGTAACCTTACCAAGCACAGTTGCAGCAGAATTACCAGAGGCCACATTTTGTAAGCCTCCACCAAATGCGCCACTTACACCGCCACCTTTACCTGATTGAAACAGGATGATGATGATAAGAAAGACGCAGACGATAACGTGTATAATACTTATGAGTTCCATATTTATCTCTTAAGTTTGATCCGATGTCTGAAAATGTCTAAGTTTGTGAAATAAGCTTAGACGTGATTTGAACAATTGAATTGAATGAGTTTACTTTGAGGCTTGCCCCACCAACAAGAGCTCCATCTATATCTGGTTGGGACATAAGGCCTTCAGCGTTCTCAGGTTTAACCGAGCCACCATATTGAAGTCGCACAGAATCTGCAATAGCTACGCTATAAAGTTCTGAAAGATGTTTACGAATGGCTGCATGGACTTCTTGGGCCTGCTCTGGGCTTGCTGTATGACCTGTACCAATCGCCCAAACCGGTTCATAGGCACAAATCGACCGACTGGCTTCATCTGCAGTGAGCTGGCTAAAAGCAGAGCTCACTTGTTTAAGAACAACATCTAAAGTTTGATTCGCCTCTCTTTGTTGAAGAGTTTCACCAACACAAAGAATGGGGATGAGACCTAAGTCATGTGCAAGGCGAGCGCATTGAGCAATCTGCTCATCGCTTTCACCATAAACATGACGTCTTTCACTATGTCCTAGAATCACATATTGGCAACCCACATCAAGCAGTTGCTGAACTGAGCTTTCACCTGTATGTGCTCCGCTTAAGTGGGCTGACATGTGCTGGGCACTTATGCCGATTGCACTTTCATCACAAATTGCAGCAATAATACTTAAAAATGGAGTTGAGGGCGCAATACCCACATCGATATCAACGCCTGCAATATCTTCAAGTTGCTCCGATAATTCATAGGCTAGACCGGTTGCTTCTGAAAGCGACAGGTTCATTTTCCAATTACCAACAACAATCGGTTTTCTATTAATACTCATATATACCACTTAAAGACTGTTCATTTAATCAATAGGAGTAAGCTTAGGCTGTGCTGCAAGCTCTTGATTTAACTCATCTTGCAGTTGCTTAATCTCTAAATCACGCTTAATGATCGCTTCTATCCCCGGCAAGAAAGCGCCTTTATCAAGTTCTAAAAACTCAAGACTTGCGCCTCCGCCTGTAGACACATGGCTGACATGTTCAGCTTGGCCACTTTCATGAATTGCTCTTACTGAGTCTCCACCACCAATGACGGTGTAGCCATTGGATTGTGCAAAAGCTTCGGCAATTGCAAAACTACCTGTGGCATACGCAGGCCACTCAAATACGCCCATTGGACCATTCCAAATCAATACTTTAGCCTTGGCGATTGCCTCACTAAATAACTCAATGGTTTTGGGTCCAATATCAAGTCCCATCAAATCATCGGGAATATCAATGCTGTCGATTGTTTGCACTTCGCTTTCTTCAGAAAACTCAGTTGCCCCCAAATGATCAACAGGCAATAGTAATTTTACATTTTTTTCTTGAGCAAGAGCCAACAAGCTACGTGCTGTATCTAACTGATCCAATTCTACTCGACTTAACCCGGTTTTAGCACCTTGAGCGGCCAAGAAAGTATATGCCATGGCACCGCCGATTAAAACAGTATTTGCTTTTAAAATGAGTGAACGCAAAACCGCAAGCTTATCGCTCACCTTAGCACCACCAATGACGGCTAATAGCTCTGAGCGATGGGCATGTTGGATCCGACTCAATGCTCGAACTTCTTCCACCATCAAATAGCCTGCTGCCACACCTTCATGGATATATTGAGTAATGCCAACCGTACTTGCATGGGCTCGGTGTGCTGTTCCAAAAGCATCATTAACGTAGAACTCTGTAAAGGCGGCTAGTTCTTTGGCAAGATGCTCATTATTTTTAGTTTCTCCACTATGAAAACGAACATTTTCCAAAAGTAAAACTTCACCATCTTTGAGGTTTTGCACCAAATATGCACTGCCCTCACCCATGGGACGATCAGAAAGTAAGACCTCTCTCTTTAAATAGCCCGCAAGAACCTCTCCCACCGGGGCAAGTGAAAGCTCATCAACATTGCGACCTTTGGGACGTCCCAAATGGCTCATCAAAATGACCTTAGCATTTTGCTTGAGGGCATATTCAATCGTGGGAAGAGCGGCACGGATACGAGTATCATCGGCGACCTTACCATCTTTAAGAGGCGTATTAAAATCGACTCTAATCAACACCAAGCGACCGGAGATATCAAGGTCTTCAATCGTGGGTAAATCTACATTTGGGCTAAGCTGAACAGGCATATTTATCTCAAAACTTAAGCAAGGAGTTTGCGAGTGAGGTCAACCATTCGGTTACTAAATCCCCATTCGTTATCATACCAACTTAAGATTTTAACCGAGTGTCCATTCATCACTGTTGTATTATCAGCATCAACGATAGAGCTTCTTGAATCGCCGATATAATCAGTACTTACAAGTAATTCTTCTTCGAAGCCTAAAACACCATTAAGCGCACCATTTGCCGCGTTTTTCAAGGCTGCATTCACTGATTCAGAAGTACAGGCATCTCGTGTGGTAAGAACGACATCAACAAGTGAAACATTTGGTGTAGGTACACGTACCGCCATCCCATCAAGCTTGCCAGCTAAATGTGGCAGTACCAAGCCAATTGCAGCTGCTGCCCCTGTGGTTGAAGGGATCATTGACATTGCAGCGGCTCGTGCTCGTCTTTTGTCTTTATGAGGTAGATCTAGTAATGATTGATCATTGGTGTAACTGTGAATAGTAGTCATCAAGCCATGTTCAACACCAAAGTGATCGTCAATGACCTTAACAACCGGTGCCAAACAGTTGGTTGTACATGAACCGTTAGACACTACTTTATGTACACTTGGATCAAGCAAGTTGTCATTAACACCCATCACTACGGTAAGATCAACATTTTGACCGGGTGCACTGATCACCACCCATTCGGCGCCAGCATCAAGGTGTGCTTGAACTTTTTCTTTACTTCGGAAAATACCGGTGCATTCCAAAACAACCTCTACACCATACTCGCCCCATTTCAGTTTACTTGGGTCATGTTCAGCCGTTACATTGATGAAGCGATCATTGACTTTAAAACCACCTTCAACCACTTCAACCTCAGCATCAAAACGTCCATGTACTGAATCATATTTAAGCAGATGAGCAGACATATCTGGTGCAGTTAGGTCATTAATGGCAACAACTTCTAAGTCTGTTGCAGTCTCTAAGATGCGAAAAACTTGTCGACCAATTCGGCCAAAACCATTGATTCCAATTTTACGTTTCATCGTAGCTCTCCTGTGAGCATAATAAGTTTACATTAGCGAAAGAGCTCACATTAGACATAGGCTAAAGTTAAGGAGCGTGAGTTCTTTTAGCTTGTGATGCCGATAACTTCAACATCTATCTTAAAGTAAGGAGAATAACTAAACTCTTTTAATGCTTAAGTTCTTTGTTTAAGTCATACAAAAGCTTGATAGAACAAAATTGGTGCGCATGATATATAGCAATTAAATTATCCGTTAAAGTGCTCATCTCAAAGAGGAGAAGCCAGTGAGTGAAAAAGTAGAGGCTCAAAGCAAAGCAACCGATCACCAAGAGAATCATGATGATCAGGATTCCAAGTCCTTAGTGGGCCTAGAAATAGATCCTGAAGCTCTTTTTGAGCAATGGGCCAAAGAGGAAGCATGGGTAGAAGAACAGGCTCAGTTACGAGATGAAGAACGCTTTTCGATCGGCCGCCAGCCCTTGGCCCTAATCGCAATTGCTTTAGTTTCAATCTTTTTAGCGTTTTACACATTTCCAGCTTTAGAAGCGGTCATCAATGAAGATCAGTTTGATGAATGTGGAAACTTGCTTGATCGTAAATTACTGCAAAGTCGAGGAGAAAGCATTACTGCTTTTAAGCATCAACAAAACTGTCATTTAACCGCAATGGTTGGTACACCTAACATTTTTGCCATTGGTGCCCAAGAAAACCCTAAAGCCAAAGATGAGTTCGAAAGAAATCGCGGAGTGAGTTATGTCGTTAAATTAAACGGCGATCAAGTCTACGCAATTTTACCGGCTCATCCACAAAAGATCGAAGGATATCGTCTGAGTCATGGAAGTCTATTTGGCTTAGAGCTTGATGAAACAGGCTTAATGATCGATCCAAATATTGCGACAAGCTATCGGCATTTAGAGCGTGAGCTTCGCATAAATCTGGGTGTACTTCCAAGCGAAAAGCTTTGGTTTTTTGATGTCACCTATTCACCGTGGGATCATAAAATGCCTTTGTTAACAGCTTTGCTAACCCCTTTCATTGCCTTGCTGTCTTTGCTTGCTCTCAGACGAGAACTTGGGCGACGAAAAAGTGAGCAAGTAAAAGCACAAAACGAACAAGAATGGCTAGTAGCCTTTGAAACGGCAGCTCAAGAGGCCGGCTTACATGACACAGGCGCTGAGCAAGCAGGTAAAACAGAGCCAAAAAACACCACCATCTCCGAAGAGTCCAAACATGAATCATAAAAAACTTTCTCAACTGAACTTGGTTCAATTTAGTAAAACCCTATTTCATCGAAGTTCACTGAATACATTCATACTGAGTGTACTCAGCGTTTTTGCCCTTCAAAGCTTATGGCTTAATGATAGCGTTGCTAAACCAAAAGCAGAACAAACAACAAGGTTAGATCAAGCACAGCAGAAGGCTCAGAAAGCTGCTGTACCTCATCCTTTTTTCTGGGATGTAAAAGGACCAAACGGAGAAATCGCTCACCTTATGGGTACGGTTCATGTACCTGATGAACGTTGGGCTCTACTTCCCAAGGATCTACTTGCTGATTTAGATAGAGCTGATGTTGTGTATGGTGAGTTAGACTTAACCGAAAAAAACACTATGAACACCGAAATCATGAAAGTCGCTCTGCTCAGCAATGGTCAAACCTTGGAAAAACTCATTGGAGAGCGCTTGTATCAAAAGTTAGACCGCTACTTACAAACCAAGGGTAAGTCAGTCGCTTTTATGAATGGTTTTCATCCTAAAATAGTAGAAATGACCCTTGGTCTGCTAGATGTGATGCCATTATTGTTAAGCGGTAAGCCGGTTTTGGATGAATGGCTTCTCCAACGCGCTAAAAATGCCGGAATCCGTACCGCTGGCGTTGAAACCATCCAAGAGCAAGTGAATGCTTTATTCTTTGGTACTATCGAGGATGCAAAAACTTCACTTGAATTCACGATTGATACATTGAGCAAAAAAGAGGCGCAAGGAATCAAGCCTTTTGAGGTATTGTTTAAAGCTTACTTTACCGGTGAGGAGGCCCAAGTCCTCAAAACGATTGAAGATGAACTCAAAGGTGCTCCGGCAAGTCAATTTAAAGCAATTGAGCAACTTCTTACGGTCAGAAACCATCGTATGGCTGATCGAATTATTGAAAGGCTTAAGCAAGCACCAAAGCAAAGACAGGTATTCGCCTTTGGCGTTGCTCATTTTGTAGGTGATGAAGGTGTAGTTTCGCTTTTGAGAAAGCAAGGTTTTACGGTTAACCGACGTTATGCCCCCAAGACAAATAACTAGAGTACATTCCCTCATTCATATTCGTTTTCGAGATTAAGGAGAGTCATGATGAATCCATACTCAGAGCAACATCCAGTTAAGATTTTTACGACGCCCCTGTGTGGCTTTTGTCATATGGCTAAGCGCTTACTTATGAGTCGAGGGATTGGCTTTGAAGAAGTGAACGCCTCCGGTCAAAGTGATCTCAGAGACTGGCTTTTAAAGACAAGTGGTCAAAGAACTGTGCCCCAAGTTTTTATTCATGGTCAATCCATTGGTGGTTTCACAGAACTTAACGCCTTGGACCGAGCCGGTGAACTGATGAAGATGGTTCACGCTGATCAATCTTGAAACTCATCTGAAATACTTTTTTATACCTCTGTTTCTTGTGTTGAATCCAAAGGCTGCTTCTTACAACCTTTTAAAAGTAGCTTTATATTTTTTTGTTGTTGCCGGAAACGCATCATCGATTTCCTCATATGCACAGAAGAACAATCTGTTGCCACCAGTGAAATCCGCCTCAAAAACCATCATTAATAACCACAGTCTGCTTCAAACTCTTAATCGTTGTCAGTGGCGACTTTTGAGGATTAAAACAAACTCAAATGAGCCCAAGAAGCTTTTACCTCAAGCCCTATCCAAAGACTTTGGACCATTTAAGCGTTTGTTTAGACAAAAATCTATGTTGGCCCACTCTTTAAGTCAGCCTTTAAGTCATAAAAAAACTCTAAGCCATAAAAAAGATCTAAACCATAAAGAGTATTCGTTTTTTCATAGTCAAGAGCCCTTTAGTCAGGCTCGATTAAGTTTAAAAACTAGTCAAGTTGAGTATGTGTATGCACTTTGTGAGTTTACTAGTGAGTCATTATACTCTGATCAAACCAAGACAAACATTATAACTACTGAAAATATTGTGATTTTTAAAAAGCAGCCTACTCTCTATTTAAAAAGCTCACATCCAGTCTCAGTATATCTGAATGGCCAAAAACTACAGGATGCTCATTCAAGTAAAAATCAACAGTTTACAGTAAAGTTAAATGGCTTAAGTACTGACCTAAAATCTGATAAATCTCAGCAGTTGTTACTCCGATTTCATCCTTATCGCTCCCATATTATTTGGGCCTTTGTTGAAGAAAGCTCAGCACAAAAAAAGCTTTGGACTCACCTAAACTTTTATCCAAGAGTTAGAGCCCTCATTCAACAAGAATCAGAAGATCAAAAAGCATCAAATCATGCACAAACTCCGTATAAAACAGTAAGTTCTCAAGCTCAGCCTACAACTGCCCTCAAATCATTAATGCATGATTTTGAAGCGGAAGAGTCTACTACAAGCAAATCTACTGCAAGCAAATCTACTACAAGCAAAAAACTCCGTCATATATCTAATGATGAAGTCCAATGGCTTTGGCAAGCTTGGTCGATTCAAAATACTAAAAAGCCACTTATACCGGCAAAACTTAGGCAAGCAGGTTATGATGTTGTAAGTATGCATCGTTTATACCTGCCTCAAGCACTTGTTACAGAAAAGGTCTGCCCACATAATCTAGAGTCTTCTCTAAAACTTGAGAAACTCACTGAAGCAAGTGCAAGTCATATTACTCGTATTGATCAACATTTACCCAATCAGGCTCTGCTTGCTTCGGTAGGCATTCAAGAATTATTGCTAAAAACAGAATGTCAAAGGATAGAGTCAGGATTTATATTAAGCGTCAACTATTCATTCCAATGGTTAAGACCTTTATGGTCTTTATCTTGGATTTTCCAAGACGCACAAGAACTACAAAATAAGCAAAAAACTCAAGTTCCTAGAGTGATCATAGCTGATAAGTTCCTAGGTCAAGACCGGCAAGAGAAACAAGGCCAGCACGAGAAACAAGGCCAGCAAGAGAAACAAGGCCAATGGAGTGTTAATTCCTTCAGTAGCAAGCAACATGATCAGCAGATTGTCTGGACTTATTCTTCGGTTGAAACAAGCTTAGGTCAAACCAAGCAAGAAGCACCATCTGTTCAATGGTCCGCTTTTAAAGATGATGCTGAACTTGCCCTTATGTATCAACCGATCTTGCGTATACTTTCAGGGGCAACAGGTCGGAAGGATACTCAAACTCAAAGACCAAGTATTGAAAGCCTAAGTGATCTTAATGACTTTTTAATCACTCAGCGTAAACAATATGATCATCGTCTTTCAAATAGCTTTTCAAATAATCCTGCAAAGAATCCTGCAAATGACCCGTCCAATGATACAGTTATCCCACCTGATCACTTGCTAAGTATTCGTACATACTTTGAAGAACGGCCGGCTGGTCTTATATGGAAAGATCAAGCTATTCCCAAGCATAAACAGCTTTTATCTGAATGGCAGTCATGGCTTAAGAACTATGTTCAGTTTCGGTTTATCGCTTACCCAAATCCTGTTTTTAACGAACACCCTTTATCGGCTGAGTCCCAATTAGTAAAAAGGCTAAGTCAGTATAATATACAAAATTCGGGGTCAGCACAGAATGAGTCTACTCAAGCAAAAGCGATCTTATGGTCATCCAACAAAGCTGCCAAATCAAAACTGCGCTTACCACATCGTTTTTGGGGGCTTAAACTTACTGAACTATCCAAAAAGAAAGACCAAAAAGCTTCAAGTAAAGGATCTGATAAACCCCTTACAAAATATCTAGCTCTGAATCAGTTAGAACTTCCGCCAAATAGTGAATACCTAGAATTAGACGGATTACATATTCCGACTTTTGAACCAACGAAACGATTGAGTAAGTCTTCTCTCAGTTTAAATCTACACGTGGATGTACGTGCTGACCAATATCATCCAAGTATCCTTTGGCTCACTTGGACTATTGACCCAGTGATCTCCCTCAAAGACTTTAAATTACTCTTTAATGACTCTAAAAGTCAGGGTGGCTTAACTCAGCATTTATCTATGTTTCAAGATAAAAAATGGACTAGGCCCGCCTTTGCTGACCAAGTGTTGAATCAGACTCTAATGAACCCTAATTTTCGGTATATACAAGCAACATGGTGGCCCCAAAAAACTTGGTCAAGCACTCAAGCGGCCCTAAGTCAGAATGAATACATTAGACAGCTGATGAGAGATTGGCGACTGGGATTAAAGGCATCTACTCGTAAACTTAGAGTTGTTAATCAAGATGGAAAGATTGAAGTTCACCAACAGATCTTAATGCACCAAAAACCGCTTCCTATACTTGATATTTTCGAAAACTTAAGGCCTTTGTCAAAAAAGTATAAAAGCGTTGAAATCAACCGCACACTCATTATGGATCATTCATTGTATCTGAAATTATGTGGAAGTAATAAACGCCATAAAGTATCGCTAACAGCAAATCGGAATCAAAACATTAAGCCGAAATTAACCTTAAGTGCAGGACAGCAACTTCTTTATCAACAAAAGTTGTTCCAAATGAGGCCCAAGCAGATTCGATTAAAGACTCGGTTTTATCTCAACCTAGAACGCTTTAAATATAATGATTTAAGCATGAGCTTTGGCATAAAAAGCACACCTAAGCAAGATCATTTACTGACTCAATCAGCGATGATTAAGGCTGTCGAGTCTACTCTTTGTGATCCAAGCTTGAGATAGTCATTAGTTGGGAACACACAGGCCCAAGGTTGAGAGTTCCTCGCCAAATAAATAAGATCCATCGCTTAGGATGTTAACACAGGTGGAGTTCAGTGGACAGCCATGCTCTGGATTGCCTGCTTGACATAGGGCGGCGCATTCATCAGTGCTGTTGTTATCAATATCAATACAAAGATGAGCCGCTTGACAGTTGCTTGTATTGTTCGCTTGGTCATACACACATGGCTCACCGGTGGCCTGCTCTCCGCGATTAGGGTTATTGATACAAACCCCTGAAATAATCGTTTCTTGGTCAGCATTTTGGCCTTGAATCCCAATTAAACAGGATTGCTGTGCTTCACAGCCTTGCCCGTTAAAGAACTCACATTGACCTGTACATAAGCCAACATCAGGCGTACCTAGCAGATCTAATGCACAGGCTCTTTGACCAGTACAAGCGCTGTTATCATCAATAGTACAAATCGGTAAGCATTCATTCACATCATCGCGATAAAGTCGGGTGCAGAACTGATCAGCACTACAATTCCCCCAATAATCATCATCAATATTACGTGTACAGGCTTCTCCATCTCCTAAGGTACCTGCCGGCTCATCCTGGCAAACACTTAAGCGGCCTTGACTTGAGTCACTTTGGAACAAAGTACAGGATTGACCCGCCTCACAATCTTGACTCACCGGATCACAAATATCCAAACAAGCCGCATATTGTCGATTTGGATCATCATAGTATATTTCATCAAAGATTCTGCAGTTTTCTTCAGCACCACACATGCCATCAATGTGACAAGGTTGACGACAAACACCAAGTTCACAAAGTAAGCCTTGATCACACACTTGATTAATCCCAGTGCATGCTTCTCCAACTGCGCTTACTTGCTCATCTGCAACAGTACTCAGATCAACACAAAGGGTAATATTTTGAACACGTAGGCAATTTGAGTTTGCCTGTGGACAAGTGCTTGCCTCCTCACCGGCTAAACATTGGTCTGAGATGAGACAAACACCGGGTGAAGGCACTTCAGTATTTCCTAAACTTGCCCAATCAATATCAGGTAAACAAAGCTCATCTTGTTCACAACCATCAACATCCATATTGGCATCACAGCTACGCATACAGGTCTGAAAGCGGTCGCTCAAGTTTCCATTATTATCTGGTCCATAGCAGACAAAACCTTCGGCACAACCAAAGTCATAATCACAAAACTCACCCCGTTGAGGTAAGGCTGTGCGGCAAGTTCCGATCAGACTTATCTCCTCACCATTCATGCTAGGATTAGGGTAGCAAACCCCTTCGGCACAGATATTTTGTAAAATCTGAACATCACAAGCAGTATTTAAAGCTTGCTCTGGTAGATCTAGTAGCTGAGCGATCAAAACTTGACTTTCAAGACCGGTTTGATCAACCAAAGCGATTTCTGCGGCGACTGTATTGGGTACAAAAGCACCACCCAAGGTGACAAAATAAGCCTGCTGAAGGGCATCAATATCCTCTTGATAAATACTTTCAAGGAACTCACGATTTGCCCCACCCATACCAAAAATGGCCTGTCCCTGAGCATCATATAAGGTAATACCTAAGCCGATAATATCTTGATCAGCATCCTGTCCAACCGCTTTTAGTACCAAGTCTCCATTGCGGGCATGTAAGGTCGCTGAATCAATGATGGGCGCTGCGCTTGCTTGACAGCTAGCACTTTGCTCTTGCTGATTTAGACGACAGGTCAGGCCTTGCGCACACAAACCATTCATACCGCTTACTAAACATTCATCACCTTCGTTAAGCATAGGATGTTGGCTTAGTGGAATGATCAGAGCTTCGCTTACATTGCCGGCAAGATCTTCGATCTCTACACTGAGTTCACTCGCAAACTCTAAATTAGGTAAAACTGAAATATAGTCAAAAACAAAGCTTGCTAATCCTGTCATTAAGGGAGAAGCCGTTTCTGGAATATAGGTATAGAAAACAGTGTCACCCGCATCATTAATGATCAGCTCGTTCCCAAACTCATCAAGCAAGGCTAAGTTTAGATAGGCCGCATCCAAATCCGCATCAGTTCCTTCAACATGCAAATAAATCGCTTCATCACTCTTGCTTGCTGTAGCGACATCAACATGTGGTCTAGTGAGTGTACATTGATTTACAAGACAAAGATGACCAAAGGGACACACGCCTGCACTTAAACTGTCTAAGTCACATAAATCCCCGCTTATTAAGGCAGGATAAAAGTCAATACTTAAAACATAACTTGCAATCGTTTGTCCTCCATAACCGCTGACAACAGCTTGATAATCACCGGCTGAAATCGTGGTGATGATTTCAGAGCAAAAATGATCAGGTGCCATGTAGTCATCATTTTCGATCACTAAGCTTCTGCCTTCGCCTTCACTGCGATAAAGGGATAAAACCGAATCTACATTTTCCGGACAAAGCTCACCATTTTGTCCCATCACGCGAATCTTGACTCCAATATCTTGGTCGACGCTAAATAAATGGGAGGTTGATGAATCCATTTGGACAGTGCTTTCGAATTCTAAATGGTCACCAACTTGAGCGTTTGGGTTTTCGATCATCATGCCTGCCATGGGCTCACCTGCCATGGGCTCACCTGCCATGGGCTCACCTGCCATGGGCTCACCTGCCATGGGCTCACC
>CAKZRU010000073.1 GCA_937146725.1 uncultured Myxococcales bacterium | reverse complement strand
ATGGTCACTGCCGGTGAAATGGTCACTGCCGGTGAAATGGTCACTGCCGGTGAAATGGTCACTGCCGGTGAAATGGTTACAGCCGGTGATACGATGACTGCAGGTGAAATGGTCATTGCCGGCGAAATGATCACTGCCGGTGAAACAAGTGATGAAGTGGTAGAAATTATCGATGAAAGCAATGGAGCAACTGATGAAGTGGAGCAAGCAGGTAGCGCTCAAGACAATGAAATGGATCAAGAGGAACCACCTAAGGAATATGGTTGTGAACAGCGTCAGCCCCTACCCTCTTTGGCCCTTATTTTATGGTTGATTGCTCTTTACAATATATATGTTGCTAAAAGATACATTTCTCAACAAAGCTAAGCTTGTTTCACACCTCTAAGACATCTAAGCTTTGATGAATAAAATCATTCAAAAGCTTTTATCTTGGAGATTAGACAATGAATTTAAAAAGCTTAGTGGTCCTATGCTATTTAATCCTTACTATGCTTGCCTGCGAAACTACGAAGCAAGCCAATAACAATGAAGATCAGAACATTCAGGCTGGGATTGAGATACAAGCCGGTGAGCAAGCCGGTGAGCAAGCCGGTGAGCAAGCCGGTGAGCAAGCCGGTGAGCAAGCCGGTGATGACTTACTGACCGGACTCGCTACTTCTCCCACATATTATGGTCAGGTCAAAGCGATTATTGATACGCACTGCGCTCACTGCCATAGCGAGGGTGGGGCCGGTCTGTTTGACTTAACTAGTTATGAGCAAGCTCGAACATGGGGCGTAGCCATGGTAGAAGCAACACAATCTTTGCGCATGCCACCATGGGGCGCTTATGAAACCGAAGATTGTCAACCGACAAGGCCGTGGAAAGAGGATCAGAGACTAAGTGCTGAACAGTTAGAAATACTCGCACAATGGGTAGAGGCCGATATGCCCGAAGGAGATATGAATGCCAAAGTTGATGGAGAACGCTTTATTGCTAAGGATTTGGAACGAGTCGACTTTGAAGGCAGTGCACAAATTCCAGTAGAGGTGGAGCCCGGAGGTGATTCATTTATTTGTGTTGTGATCGACCCACAAATCCAAGAAGAAACTTGGTTAAAGGGGGTTGCTTTTGAACCCGATAATCAGCAATTAGTACACCATATCGTCTTATTCAGTGATCCAAGCCGAGCAAGTCTAGAACTTATGGATGAACATGGCACCTATCCCTGTTTTGGCAGTTCTTTGGTTCCGGGATCAATCACAGCGGCTTGGGCGCCCGGTGGACAGCCTACAATACTGCCTGAAAATCACGCTATCCGAGTAGAGCCCGGTACCTTGTTTGTGATGCAAATGCACTATTCTCCTCAAGGTGGAGCAAGTGAATTAAGTGATCAAACGCATTTACGCTTTCAATATGCTGATGAAAGCCCAACCCATGAAGCCTACTTGCAATTGATGGGGAATCTAGACTTTACCATTCATCCTGGGCTTGGCCTACAAGCTCAGGCCGAAGACAGTGACCCGCAACAACCAGATTTTATTATTCCTGCTAATGCTGAACAGCATCGTGAAACTCTGAGATGGACATATACCGGAGATTTACCGGGTGGACCAGATGGCTTTGGAGGCATAGATGGCTTAGGGGAGCTCAAGCTGATTTCAGTCGCGCCTCATATGCATTATGCAGGTGTTGACATGCAGGTACATGTGACTCGGCCAGAAGCTGATGGTGCTGCCTGTGCCCCCGGCACTTTGAGCAGTTTCTTTGCTTGTGCAAATGAAGCCGGTTGCCTTGATTCGAGAGATGCTTTGGCATGTATGCAAACCGAATGTAATGCACAGTGGGAAGCCCTTTCTTTATCCTGTTGGGGGTGTGCCCATAGAGTATTTACCAATCGTGGTAGTCAGGCTGAATCAATCGCGCAAATCAGTGCATGTGAACGTAGTGAAGCAAGTCGACAGGCGCTTGCACAACCGGCTAATGAATGTCTTGTCAGTACGCCCATGTATGATTTTGATTGGCAGCGTCCCTATGCCTATGATGTGGCCATTGAAGACTTACCAAGCTTTATGCCCGGTGATGTCTTAACGATTAACTGTGGCTACAATAATTCTATGAGTAACCCAAGTATGCGAGAAGCTCTAAATCGAGCCGGTCTTAGCGAGACAATACCGGTTCATCTTGGTGATGAAACCCTTGATGAAATGTGCTTAGTAGGTCTTTTATTTTCTTTTGAGCGTAACCAATAACTGATCAGCTAAGTATTATGCTTACAGCGCTCAAGTGGTCTATTGTATCTGTCATTCTTGGTTTCTTAGCGGCTTGTGATGAGTCAAAGACTTCACTAAACAACAACCCACAACAAAACAACCAAGAGCTAGGGCGAAAACCAACCTCATGGCAAAGCTTGGTGAACAGTGATGAATGGACCTTATTAGAGTTGGCACAAGATCCTTATTATGAGGCTCTTGATTCTCGAACTGCCTGTGCTGAGCTTGATTATGGACCTGAATATGATGGAATCGAGATTTCAACTCAGTTTTGTGATTATATTAGTCTTACGCAAGCCACTTTATTTGAAATCAACTCAGGTGATATCATTAAGCTAAATCTATGGCATAGCCCCTTGCTAAGTAATGTACCAAGTGAAGGTCTCATCGCTTTGCAAATCGCCGATCAAATCATATGGTCACAGCCTTTGGTGATTCCAAGTCCTGCTCTAAGTTGGACACTTGAATTAGTCAGTCCACGAAGTTTTGAAGCCGGAATCCCCATGATTTTTCATGTTCATAATCATGGCAGTAATACTTATACACTCAATGAAATATCAATTGCTCGCTACAACTAGTCTTTTTTATTGAGTGCTTATTGAGACTCTGTTTCTAGCTCAAGCTCAAAAAGATTTGACTGATCTACTGCACTTCTAATCAAAGCTGCTGAATACTTATAGCTGTGTTCTAATCGGGACTCTAATCGGGGCTTAGCCGAATGTCTTAGCTGCTGATTCTTTGTAAAAATCTTATTTAGGATTTGCCAAGCCGGTGCAGTACGAAAACTTTTTGATGGAGCATTATAGGACATCTTTAGTTGTTGTACATCCTGCATATCTGCTGAGTTTGGGCTGGCAATTAGGAGCACTAACACCCTATGCTGTCTCAGAGGGTCATGTTTCAATATACAGGGTCCATCATAATCATAATAAAGCCCTTTTAAGGCCTTAGAAATAAAAATACGTGTGTAATCGTTAGACAGACTCATCCCATGATAAGAACTTGACTGTGACTTTCCCTTGAGTTTAAGTCCATCACTACCAAAGCCACGAGTAAGGCCTAATAAAGAACGATCTAAGCCTGCTTTGGCCCAAAGAACCATTGGAAATGAGCGACTATGGTTTTCTTCTTTTTTCTGACTAGGCTCTTTTGACACGTGAGTGACCAGATGATCAACCTTGTTGAAATGGGGAAAGTAAGCATCTAAATCCAATACAAACAAAAGTAAATGATCTGTTGTACTTGGGGGGTGGGGCCATGACAAAGATGGACTTTGATTCCCTTGATGCATCAAGTAAGTACCATCGTTATTGGAATGGCAGAAATGATGTTTCAAGCTCAACTTTACTTGTTTCATCAGGCCCTGTTTTTGCTTTTGAGCGGATGTGAGTTCAACACTTTGATAGATATGTGATAAGGCTTCTGATAGTTCAAGCTGTGGTAAATCCTGCCAAGAGGATAACTTAACTAAAGCGTTATCTTGATCTTTATTCGACTTGAAGCCTCTAGCTGACGCAGTTGATCTACGCTTGCTTGCTTGATCTTTGATTGTGATACTTTGATCATTTCCCGGACTACTGAGAGAGTTTTTCATCTCTTGCTCACAGCTCAAGCACATCAATATGCATAAAAACTTATAAGCGCTACTCGTTAGGCGAGAGGTCATCATCTAAATCGCTTATTGTCCGCTCTGTAAAACAGCGCTCAAATTAAGCCCTGAAGCGCGTACCAATGACATCACTTGACCAACCCTGCCATAAGGGACTTTTTGGTCACCACGAATCAATATAATTGTATTAGGCTTATTATTGGCAATCCGTTGTAAAGAGGCGGCTAACTGATCTAAGCTTATTTGCTCATCTTTAATATAAACAAGACCACTTTCATCGATTGAAATCACAATTTCTTCTGGTGCATTTGCACTTGCCTCAAGACTGGATTCTGGTAATTCAACGGGCACTGAAGATGAGGATTGTTGGCTCTGTTGTACATAGGTTGAGGTCAGTAAGAAAAAGATCAGCAACTGAAAAACCACATCAACAAGAGGGGTCATATCAAGAACAGCACTTGGCTTTTTCTTTAACCCACCTCTAAAGTTCATACTTGACCCTCCGGAGCTGGCTTTAAATTGGAGGGATTTAACTCAAGCTGACCTTGGTTTTCAATGTTGCTCGGATCCTGTTGAATAGCATGATCATTGATTGAAGAGCTAGATTTAGGCACTGTAGGGTTAGGATAAATAGGCTCTGTAGGATTAGGGTAAACAGCCTCTAGCAAGCTTAAGCCAACTTCCTCGAGTTCCACCGCAATGCGCTCAATATAGCCCATTAAATACTTATAGCCTAAATAAGCGGGGATTGCTGCCGATAGCCCGGCCGCTGTCGTGATTAGTGCAGCCCAAATCCCACTTGCTAAGCTGGCCGGATTCACCATACCACCTTGAGCGCCCACTTCATTTACTACAGCTCTAAAAACATCGATCATTCCGATGACTGTTCCTAAAAGGCCCATCAAAGGAGCGATGGTGGCGATTGTACCTAATAATTCAATATATCTACCAAGATAGGCGACTTCGATTTGACCGATTTCTTCTAGTGCCTCTTTCATATGAGCACGTTGAGAACCTCGTTTACTCAACCCCCGATGAATAATTGAGGTAATCGTGGATTGACTACTTTCACACAGGGCCAAAGCCTCATCATATCGTCCCTCAGCTGAATGCTTCAAAATGAGACTCACTAGTTCTACCGGAATCATTTTAGCTGGTCGTAAAGTCCATAAACGCTCAAAAAATACAAAAAGAGAAATGATAGATGCAGAGATGATTGGGATCATCAAAGCACCACCTTGCTGTATAATTGTCCAAGCTGAATTCATAGTCTCTTCTTTCACTGTATGACTGTGGGTATCGCAGTGTATATCACTGTGTATATGACTGTGTATATGACTGTGGGTATCACTTATAGACTAAAGCATATGAAATTCCATAATCCAACGACCATAAATAAAACCAAAGTATAACAGTTCGCACAACTTTATCAATTAAGCGACTAGGGTTTTAAGCTTATTTTTAGATAGGGTATTCAATCCATTTTTAATCGAACGTTCACCCCAATTTTTTACTCGACTTTAACTTGGTTTGGGCTATGACTTCTGATTAATCGAATCACATAACGTAAGGGAATTGTTCCAAAAAATGACTCAATTAAGCGACCGTTTTGATCAATAAGATAGGTGACGGGTAAAGTGGCTAGATCATTAAAGGGTAAGTTTTGCTCAACAGCTTTAGTTCTAATCCCCTTATTCACCGATATAATCGGAAAACTTGGGCGATAACTCATTTTGACTTCTTTAAGAATCATTGGATCCGAACGATAAACGGTCATTCCATATAAGTTAAAGGAGATATCCACTTCTTGCTGGAGCTGATTAAGCTGTTTAACCACCTGATTACAAGGTGAGCATTCCGTACTCAGCAAGGTTAAAATAGTGAGTTTATCTTGGTCGGGTATGGGCACTAACTCTTGACGGCGAATAAGTTGAAACTGACGGTTCAGCGCTTGTCCCATTCGACTTTTGGTAAACGAGGGTCTGTCCAAATAAGGCTCTTGTAAGGCTACACAAGATACAATCCCCATAATGCTCATCATGATTAATAATCTTAAAAGACTGAATCTTGTATGGCTTTTTACTTTCAATTCGACACTAAATCCCTGTCCATGCCTAGGTATTAAAGCGATGTCTTAAAAGCTTTAGCAAATCTTTGATCAACATACTCTAAAAATAAGAAAAGGATGACTTTTTAGGCCATCCTTTTTCTCTTTTAGTATCTCCCCAAGAAACTTGGATCTGATACTCAAGTCTTACCCCATTAAGAGGCTTTCAAAACTTGACTAGATCGATTAACCGAGAAGGCTAAGTGCGATCTGAGGCTGTTGGTTAGCCTGAGCCAAGATTGATACACCAGCCTGTTGGATGATCTGGTTACGAGAAAGCTTAGCAGTTTCTGAAGCGAAGTCGGCATCAAGGATACGGCTACGTGAAGCAGAAAGGTTCTCAGAAGTAGTGCTAAGGTTGTTAATGGTACTCTCAAGACGATTTTGAAGCGCACCAAGCTCAGCGCGAGAAGCAGAAACATTCTCAAGAGCAAGGTCGATAGTGTCAAGAGCCTTTACAGCACCTTCACGAGTACTGATGTCAACACTTTTCACTGAACTGTCAGAGTTAACGCCGTAAACACCGTTGGTCATGCCAAGTGTAGCTGTGTCTGCGCCAGCAAGCTCAAATGTATTATCAGATTGAAGACTGACTGTACCGTAACCTACCATAGTTCCGGCCGCTAGACCTGTAGCAGCAGCTGCACCAGCACCGGTCACAGTCACTTCAATATTACGTCCATCTGTTGCAGTCAGTACACGTTGACTGTCTGAATCTAGGCTAGCAACAACACCTGTCTCGTCAGCAACAGCATTGATTGCGTCGACAAGGCTGCCGTCTGCATCATTGGCTTGAACTGCAAAACCACTGATTTTTTGGTCATTAATTTCAATGTAGTTTGAAGAATCAAGCACACTTCCACCAATTGCACCACCTTCGACCTTTGTCTCACCAACAATGGCACGAACACCAGTTGTCTCTGCTAGACTATTGATCGCAGCCGCTTTAGCAATTGCTGATGAGCTGTTGTTGATTGTTGAAACGCCATCGTCACCAGCGTTTGTTGCGCGAACGCTAGCGGTTTGGTCGCCATTATATGTGATGGTCATAGCACCATTGAAAGTAGTGCTAGAAACAGTTGTAGCCTGAGTACGAACTTGGCGAGCAAGATCAGTAG
>CAKZRU010000072.1 GCA_937146725.1 uncultured Myxococcales bacterium | reverse complement strand
CCGCAGTTTCACCCGCAGTTTCACCCGCAGTTTCACCCGCAGTTTCACCCGCAGTTTCACCCGCAGTTTCACCCGCAGTTTCACCCGCAATCTCAGTCATTTCGTCGGTTGAGGACTCAGAACTTGAGTCGCAGGCATTCATCGCCAAGGCCAATACCAACAAAGAAAGAGATTGTCGGCTAAACTTCAAGGTAGACTTGAAGCGGTGAGAAGATAAATCTATGGTCTTCGGCATCGTAAACTCCTTAAATATATTTTAGGTCAATAGATTAAACGTTCCTTAACAATAAAGCGAATAATACTTCATGAGCAAAAGCATACAAGAGATTCCCTTTGAGGAATTGCAAGAAGAATGTCAGCGTCTTAATATTGAGCTTATGGGAACAGTAGACTTAGTAGATGAATATGGAAATCTAGCACCTTGGTATAATGCACATATCCAAAGGTTCAATGATTGGCTCGCTCGAGAGGCTTATGGTGATATGGAGTGGATGGTTACTCAAGCCGATAAGCGCTGCGATCCTAGATTATTACTTCCAGAGGTCAAAAGTGGAGTTGCTTTATGGATTGGACACCAGTTTCCATTGCCCGCTAGCGCTCAACAAGAGGCAAAGAGTCAAAAGAGTGCCAAAGTTGCTCGATATGCTTGGGGGCGAGACTATCACAATGTTTTACGTAGGGTCTTGAGGCAACTCGGTAAATGGATGAAGCAATATGACCCAGAGCTGAGCTTTCATGGCAGTGTTGATACAAGTCCGGTTTTAGAAAGAGCCATCGCCGAACAGTGTGGGATAGGTTGGATTGGTAAATCGACTATGCTCATTCATCCTAAAAAAGGAACCTTTGGCTCAATTGCGATCGCACTGTCAAGCGCTCGGTTTTCAACCCGCTCACAACTGAAGCAAACTAATCGCTGTGGTACATGTTCAGCCTGTCTTGATGCCTGTCCTACGCAAGCTCTTAGTGCTGAAGGCTTGGATGCAAGAAAATGCATTAGTTATTGGACAATAGAACATCGGGGTGTCATTCCCGAATCTATGCGTAGTGCGATTGGAGATTGGGTTTTTGGCTGTGATATTTGCCAAGATGTATGCCCTTGGAGCCAAAAAGCCGCTAAAACCCAACCGCCACCGTCAAGTGAGCTATGGTTACCTCAGCCAGAAAGAGCTAGACCCAATTTGATCAAATGGCTTTCTATGAGTGATGAAGCATTAAATCAAGAGTTGCAGGGAAGTCCATTAAGACGCGCTTTTCCTCATGGCTTAAAGCGCAATGCGATCATTGTTTTGGTTAATCAGCAAAAAACAGAGGCTTTGCCAATGATCATTGAGCAACTTAATCATCAAAACCTAGCGGTTAAAGTAATGGCTTTATGGGCGATCCGAATGTTACTTAGTATTGAAATACAGCAAGAACATGAAGACAAATCCAAGAGTGAGTCCAAGAGTGAGTCCAAGAGTATATTTAAGAGTGAGCTTGAGCGAAGAAACATGCTTGACAACCTCATCCCTCTCCTTAATCACCTTAAAGAACATGACAAATCCACGCTTATTCTTAAGGAACTAGAACTGACTGCCAAGTTTCTTGATACAAAGTTTAATTTAGAACTGACTGATCGTTGACTGACTTATTTACTTTAGCGTGTCTGACTTATTTGACATTCACTGCAAGTTCAGTGTAAGCACTTCCCTAAATCTAAACTCCCTTTGTAATTTCTTTGAAAGGCAATCTCATGAAAGCAAACAAGACTGCTCGCCGTAAAGCGGCTCGTAAAGCTAAGCTCCGCAAAGCAAAACTCCGTGTTGGTAAGGTTCTTAAGAAAAAGAACAACGGACATCTCACTTCAACCTAAGTTGTCTGTGAACCTAATTTGCCTTGATGAGTGTCTGTTAAATAAACCGACCTGATCAAAAGTTAAAAGGGAGCTCAAGCTCCCTTTTTTCGTTTAAGTATCATTGACTTAAGTCTAATAGTGATGATCAAGCAAGGCTCAACACTAGATCTAGTGTTTGGATTCAGTGTTTGTTAAACGTTTTGCGCTTGATCACTTTGTGCTTGTAAGTTGCCTACTCGTTAGGCTCACAGCTTGGGCCCCAAGAGCTTTCACTGTTGCAGACCCAGCCTACTCTTCCACAGTGAAGCGCTTGATAACTATTACCCGAACAGCGCATTTCAACTTCACCATCACAGTAAGTTTCACCATTATTTTCACAACTTGGTGCACGACTTAAAGCATCTGCTTCTTGGCTCGCCCAATATGACTCAAGAGTAGCTTGATCTGCTTCGGCTTGTTCAGTTTGCTCTTGAGTATTTGCTTGCTCTGACTCAAGGTTTGCTTCGGGCTCAAAGCCTGAACTTTGAAACCCAGGACGTAAGCCTTCACTAATAAAGTCATAGAAATGATTGAGATATAGGAATTCATTACAGCGTCCTTGGCGTGCTAAACTTAACCCGAATAAACTACCATATGTATCAGTGATGGCGACAGACGCGTTGGGACAGGTCGTACTAGAACTCAGATAGCCAATAGGCCCTTGTAAGCTACTCACTTCCTGCGTTTCGCCAAGCATCTGATATGCAGGTGCTTGCTCAATAATCGGCTTGACTAAAGTATCGCTGTCTTTATTTAAAAAGATGAGTCCAATCGCTTGATCAGCTTCTGATCGTCGGGTAGTTGAGACCGCAACTTGTGTGGCAAGTCCTAAAAGACTTGGATCTGGCCCTACATTCATCACTGCAATATCACAAGTGTCTTCAATACATTCAGCTAAGCAACTTCCGGTACTAACAAAAACTCGTGAAGCAATTTTATAAGCAACACAACCTGCCGGTACATAAGCACTCACAACTTCATAGCCACCTCTATCACCATCACCAGCAAAACTAGCTAAAGAGGATGGAGGGAGTTGTGCGTTACTCTGTTCACTTTTTGCTTCTACATTGAAATCTTGATTCAAGTCTTCACTCTGACTAGAGCAGGCAGTGGAGAGCATGAGCATGATCACTAAAAAGATCATTGACTGCTTAGAGTTTAGTTGAGTTATTAGTTGAGTTTTCATAAGTCTTATTAGGCTTTCTAATGATTCATGTTGCAAAGTACCCAAGGCACATATATTACTTTGCCTGACAGCTCTGACAGAGTGTAAACAAAGCTTAAGCAGAGTCTGTGCCAAACTTAAGCCAAATTTTAAAGGTTCACTAAAACAAAGACTTAGCCTATTTTTAATTAAAATAACAAGTGTTATATTGTTTGTTTTTTGTGACCTTTAAGTCTCATTATCCAGTTCAACTTTAGAAATGATCACTTAGATGTGAGTGAAATGTCACAGTTCTTGATGAATCTTGAGGGGGCACTTGGCCGGAACTGTTGAATAACTATTCTTACAAGATCGCGAGTAGGATAAATATTCCCAATGGGAAAACTTTTCTCAACAAGATGAGTGATCTTGTAATCATGACTCAAGAAAACGCTACGGTAAACCTCCTAAGTTGTCTATATTATTGAGTAATGCCTAGGTATATTAATTGGCATGGTTTATGTTATATTATGGCTAGACTCATAAAAACTTTCTTCTTTTTAATGAGTTAAGTTGATGTTTGGAGAGACTATGTCCTATCCCCCCTTAAAGTGTATGGCTAGTAGAGCCTGTTCGAGTAGCGTTTGTTCTAGGAGAACTTGTTTTAAAAAGCATGAGTTTGGATTTACCATTTTAGAGCTTTTGATCACTTTAATTTTAATTGGAATCATAACAACCATTGCTATGCCGGCCATGAAAACAGTGACCCGTCGAAGTGAAGCGCTAGAAATTGCAAGTCAGTTGAGTCAGCTTCTTAATCTTGCTAAAGATCAATCGACAAGGCGTAATCGTGCTTATCAGGTGGTGATCGATGAGTTTAATTTAGCGCTTCCACAAGGTCGTTTGGAACTTAATGAGGCGGCCAGTAACACCTGCCAAAGCATCATTGAACGACCAAATCTGATAAAAGATTTAAAAACTCTACCTTTTGGCTCATCTGTCGTAGCCAATGAACAGCCGTCAATCCGACCTTTTGTAGGTCTATCCGGATGGAAGCAAACCGCCGCTCAAGAATGGCAAAGTTCAAAATTAGAGCTTTGCATTAATCCCAAAGGTGGCACTTTTGTACGCAGTGGTGATTTATTTACAGAGCTCACCGGACACTTAAATATTGGAATTCAGCAGTATTTTGGCGACCCCTTGCGTAAGCTTGGACCGCCTTATCAAGTTGAAATGACCTTTTCTTCTGGGGCAAAGGTAAAACGCTAATGAGCAAGATCTTAACTAAGAATTCTTATCTTCAAAAACCCAAATCATGGCGGGTGGGTCAAAGTGGTTTTTCAATTGTTGAAGCATTATTTGGCTTGATCTTAACCATGGTGGGTTTTAGTGCGATCTTTAGATTACAAGGCGCTCAAATGAATGCGAGCCTGTCAGCAAGAGACATGTCGGCGGCTTCCAACTTAGCCGAATATGCCGTGACTGAATTAAGCAAAGAGAGCTATACTTGGAATACTCCTTTAAGAGTAGGAGGACGCTTAGGACAGCCACCGGCCGTATGGCACAGCCTCACTGAGTTTGCGGTAGATCAAAATGCCCAAGCCCACCTTAGAGACAGTGAACAGGGCACAGCACTTAATCGTCAGCGCTTTTGTATTCATTATTGGTTTAATGATTTAGGGGGCTTATATGAGGGCTTACTCAATGCAAGAGTGCGAGTGGTTTGGCCTAGAAATCCTCAAAACCAAAGACTTGTTGATACTGTATGCGGTGAAGGAAATGTCGGGAATTTTGTAGATGATCCGAGTACTTGGCTGAGTTTAACTGTGCCTTTCGTCTTAAGGAGGCACCCATGAGCCAAAGTTTAAATCGTCACCTTCGTCGACCAAAGTTTAATCAGCACTTAGCGCGCAAGATTCAGTCAAATAAGGGCTTTACCATGGTAGAGCTTTTAATCGGTACCTTTTTGGCATCGGTTATCAGCTTAGTGGTTTTTTCGGTCTTTATTAATAGTAGTACTTATTATGGACAGCAGCTTGATCAAACCCAAAGCCAAAGCAACTTACGCTTTGCTATGGAGTTTCTAAAAAGCGAGTTTAGGAACTTTGGAAAGATGTCTGTGACCAACACCGATCTCCGAGTTCGAGATCCCTTGTATTGTGGTAATCTTCAATATCAAGGCTTTAGTCATTTTGATAATGATCCAGGCGGAGAAAATTATCAGGTCAATCAAGCTTTAAATCGTAATGGGATTGCTCCAGATCGCCTTAGAGCACTTGTTGATATGTCGGGTGCAACACCGGTCACCATTCGTTCTTTAAATGGTACATCAATCATTTTGGCACCTACACAAAATCAAACGAGCCAAGAAGCGAGACGAATGACCGGCTTGGGGGCGGAAACCCGCTTTGCACAGCTTTTTGACGCGAACAGCCTAACTAGAATCACCAATCTTAGCACTGGGCGATATGACTTGATTCAAACCAATGATGCACAGTTAGTGAATGGAGTAGGACGAATTACCTTAGCCAGTCCACCTTGTATTGATCTTGCATGTGAAAGTGGCACCTGTGTCTTAAATCCTGTGCACTGGGTTGAATACGCTGTCTTAACCCATGAGACAGATGCGGAGAGAAGTTATTTAGGCCGCAGACGCTTAAGCCTAGAGGATGGCTCCACGATTCCCAACTCTAATTTGGTCATTGCCGATTATATTGTTGATTTTCAAGTATGGGGTCAGTTTGATACTCGCGGACAATCCTCTAATAATGTGGGAGAACGGGTCATTGCTAAAGTGCCAACACTTCCGGCGGATCAGGAAATTCGTGATGATCGAGGTAATTGGGATCCAACCCAAACAGAAAGTCGGCGTTTTGAGTTTTGGGCCCATCGCTTAAGAGGACTAAATATTATGCTTGCTGCCCGTGCTGCCCGAGTTGATCCTAAATTAACCCTTGAGCTCAATCGCGAAGGTATGGGGCCACAGGAGAGAATGACCGTATTAATTGACCGTTCTCCTGAAACCGGTCGGGCCTATGTGAGCACCTTACTTGGTTCAGTTGAAACCCCTAACTTTTATCGTGGAGATTGAGCCATGAGATTAGATACTTCACGTAATCACAGGAAAAATGAGCAAGGCAGTGTCACTCTGATTGCTATTTTAGTACTTTTTGCTCTGTTGGGCTTAGGCTTGCTCTCTATGCGTCATACCTATCAAGATATGTCAAGCGCCGGTAATCTACGCCGAGCAAAGCAGGCTCGATATATTGCAGAAATCGGTGCGCATCATGCGATTACCTTATTGCAACAACAGGGTAACTACTTACTCAGCCTAAGACAACCCAATGATATTTTGGAGCTCAACCATTTAGGCGTTATGAGCTATATTTCCCGAAATAATACAGGGGTTGAAACACTTCGGATGCAAATTAATACCACACCTATGAATACCTTTACAGAAGGTCCGGACCCTTTAGGTACCTTAGTAAGCCAAGTCCCTAGTTACGAAGTGAGAATTGAAGGCATCACCGATGGACCACCACCGCCCGGACAAGAACTCAGTCAAAGCGATTTGGGTACACCTAGACAAAGCTTTTGTTTAATTCAAGTCAGTAGTCGTGGCTACTTATCCAAGGTGGAACTGCCGGAAGGCAATGTTGAATTAATGACCGACCAAGAATGGCGTTCTTCAGCAGAATTAGTCGCAGAACACAAGGTTAAAGCGGCCCTCACGATAGGGCCTTTCATGATCCAAAGCTGTCGCTTATAAGAACGGAGATCTCAATGAATACTTTTACAAATAATCGATCATTTAGCTGCTTTGGTTCATCTCTATTTATGATCACCACCATTGTTTTTCAGCTATTGGTTTCCTCATCTTCATCAAAAGTCTATGCTGAAAAGCCTGAGATTATGCTTTTAGTTGATGCGTCTTCGTCCATGGAGCAACTTCAGTTTGGAGAAGGCTATCCAAAAGGCTGTACTTGGCCTAGAAATGGTCAAGATCCTCAAGGTCAAGGTGGAGTTGGCTTTTCCGCCCAAGGTGGGCAGGCTCAAGATCGTAATAACCTAAGTCGCTTGCATTGGGCACAGTGGCATTTAGCCGGTTCGGTAAATGGTGCTTTAAAATGCGTTGGGCATGATGCTGATGAAAGAGCAAATAATCACTATCTTGGCCGAGATGGTTTTGTACCGCATTATCGACTGTTATGCAGCAGTAATAATTTTGTTGCCCCACAACAGGCAGTGTTGAACAATAGCTTTGAGCCCTGTGGGGCAGATCATGGTCGCTATGGGAATAATGGGGCTGTCCGTGATCCGGATGCGAATCAGCAAAATACTGGATATATCTCGGGGAGCGATGGCTTTATTCACAGCGCAGGTAGCCAAGTGCTTTTTGGATTAATGGTCAGCGACAGTGATCCGATCAACTTAAATAATGAACAGCAAGCACCTACCGCCAATCGGCAAGATTACTCTTATGGAGAGCCGGTTGTCACTCGCTTACCACCCGCATCAAATGTAAGGGTGACCAATAGCAATATTCCAGCGCTTTTTTCAGAAATGAATGGCTTTGCGCAAGGGTATTATACTTCAGCAGCTCGAGATCCGCGTACGGCATGGGTAGAAGGATCACAAGATGATCAATCTTTCTACCTTGAAGGTTATAATGATAAGAATGCTAATCTTGGTGTGCGGGGTAAGAACTCACCCAACGGACGTATGATCATTCCGCAAATTGGTACCAAAGATGAACCCAATTTAGAGTTTGCTGATAACGATCAGTTAAATACGATTCGCCATAATCTTTGGGTCAGCCAAGAATTACGTGCCATTGTACCACATGGACCCTCTCCGATCAGTGCGATGTTAGCTGATCTCAGAGACTATTATCAAAATCAGCCTCCAGCATGTAATACTAGACTTGTGGTTTTGGTCACCGATGGGATTGAAAGTACTTATTTACCTACTCGTCGCTGTAATCGGGATGTAAACTGTAGCAAGCAAAACCTGAGTGGTAAGTGTGTAGAGGTTCCCCAAAAAGCGCGCTTTAGCCATGAAAACTATGGCACTGTAGCTGACTTAGCTCTTGTCAATATTCCTAATAATGGCAACGGTAATGGCAACGGCAACGGCAACGGCAACGGCAACGGCAACGGCAACGGCAACGGCAACGGTAATGGCAACGGCAACGGCAACGGCAACGGCAACGGCAACGGCAACAATAACAATCAAGGCAATGTCATTGAAAAAGTATGCGTTTATCCTGAAGGGGCACCTTATGAAAGCGCTATATCAATTGCAAGTCAGCTTAAGAATGAGTTTAATGTTTCTGTGGTTGTCGCCTTGGTTGGTCATACTGACTTAAGTGCGATTAATTATGATCCAAATCAAATGACTCCGGAAGCCCAGTATGCTTATAAGATTGCCCAAGCCGGTTCACCGGATTTAGGCCCTAGGGCAGGGATTGCGGGCTTATACAATGTTGAGTCTTTGGGCTCAGCGGTTGATTTAATTAATCGTATCAAGGCCAATGCCGGTCAAGTCCAGCGCTCGGAAACTCAGCCCATTGTGATGGCGCCCGGCTTAGGTGATGCTTATACAGGTAATAAGCCCAATGCCGATATCAGACAGTTTAGACTTTCGGCTTCAGGTTTTACTCCGGCTCAAGATCAGCGTAACTATTCTGATGTGAATGAAGTGATTATGGGGTGCTCGGGTGTGGTCAATGCCGCGCGTGGCTTAAAGGTTCTTGAAAACTTAGATATGGCTAAGGCTTTAGATAAGCAAAGCCAACGTCCGGTCTTCACTTTAAATACCCAAACTAATGCGATACAAAATGTTGTAGATGGACAGAATCCTTTATTTAATAGTGATGGTACAGCACCTAATAATGAATATCGAAGCTATATAGGCCTTCAAAATAACACGAATATTCGTAAAGTAGGCTTGCAGATGCAAGGCTACTTTGGGGCAAGAGGCCGTACCCAGCAATTTGAAAAATTGATTCGTCACTATGGAGGGATTAATCAAGGAGATCTTGCCGCCTTGGCTCCAACAGGCTCAGCTCGAGAGAATATGGGAAAGGCCTCTCATTATTTACAGATGCAAGAAAGACCCAATCTGGTGTTTTTTGGCGGAGATGATGGTCTTGTACATGCCGTGAGAGCCTTTGATGGATATAACTTATTTTCCTTTGTACCCCAAACCACCTGGGATCATATCATTGCCGATGAAGCGGTAGCGATCGATGGACCTTTAGTCGCAGGAGAAGTCATTCCTTGTCGCAGTGCCGGAGGTGGTTTAGGCTGTCCGACCGGTACTGATGCACCGGTTAAGTCAATGCTGATCGGGGGCGTGGGTACAGCCGGACGCGAGCTGTTTGCCTTTGAATTGAGCCAGTTTTCTAACAATGTCCTGCGTGAGCGAGAAGCACAAATCAATCGCTGGCCCAATCAAGCGGTTATGTGGAGTCTTACTCGTAACCAGGAAGCTGATTTAGGTAAAACGGTATCAAGGCCTGCGATCGCGCATGTTTCAATCAATGGCCAAGTTCGTGGTGTAGCGGTTGTTGGCTGTGGCTTAGATTTAAATGAAGATCTAAATTATCAAGCTCGACATGGTCAGGTGGGACGCTGTCTATTGTTTGTGGATGCAGTGAGTGGACAGGTTCTCAAAAAGGTTGAGGGCCCTAATAGTCCACAAGGCTTTCGCTTTCCTGTGGTGGGTTCACCCACAGTATATCCTAATGATGGAAGCCGAGCCGAAGTTGTTTATGTAGGTGACTTGGTTGGTCAATTATTCCGCTTGGACTTAAATGGGGACAATCCTAATCAGTGGACTTTGAGTCGGGTGTGGCCCTTGGATAACCCTCAAGGTAACCAAGTCGACTTTGACCGCGGGATTGGGCATGCGATTTATGAGCGCCCCAGCTTAGCTCAAGCAGAGAATGGTGATCGTATTATCGTTTTTGCTACCAGTGAGGCCAAAACTAGCTCAGTCCCAGACGAAGCTGTATCAAATAATGGCTATGTTGTTAGTCTTCGTGAACGTCAGCAGTTTACCAATAATGGCCTGCGACAAATTGTGACAGAAGCAAATTGGGTGATGGACTTTGCCCAAGATGAGTTTGCGACCGGTGCCCCTAAGATTCAAAATAGTACCGTCTTTATTACAAGTTCACGACCGGCCAATATTGAGGCTTGTGGAGGACCGCAAGCAAGCCGAGAAGGTCGCTTATATGGCATCCACTACAGTAAGGCTTTGGACTCTAACTATCTAGATCCATTTGGTAATCGCTCATTACGGGTCATTCCAATGATTCCACGCTACAATAACCAAGGAGAGCGTGTAGAGGATGCTCTAAGCTTGATTCTACCAGCGGGACGTACTGCCCATGGCTTCTCCTTAGTGCCAACACCTTCATGTTCCCTTGGTGCCTCAAGTGCCACTGAACTTGTGATTAATCTCACCGAAGAAATTGGAGCGGGCCCAGATCTTATGATTAATGGTTTATCGGTTGAATATATTCAGGATGGCTTTATTGCAGGCCAAGCTGCTCAACAGGGCGCGCAAGCCAATAATAATGGAGTAAAAAACCTATCTAAGGTCGATCTTAATGATGCTCTAGAAGTTAAAATGAATGGGAGTTTATTCACAGTTTCTTTATCTCCGGGGGCCGGTGATCAAGGTGGTACCTTGTTTAGTCCCATGTCACCGTTCCCATCCAAGGTACTCTATTGGAGTAGCGGGGATGATGAGTAAAGTCTTAAACAACTCTCAAACAAGTCAGACTGAGGGGCTCAGCTCAATCGTTTGTATACAATACATGAGCCACTAATAGACACCGCCTCGATCTACTAACTTTTCATAATCAAAGCCAATTTGTTTTAAGCCTTTGATGACACCAACTTCTAAAACCGGATCAGAATAACTTTGAATTTGGCCTTCATTGCCCATAAATCTCCCTTGAGGATCGAGCATTGCATAGGAATTAGTCATGGCATGATTATCCTCAGGTACCATAACGATTCCCTTTTGGTTTAGATGGTTATGACGCTCAAGAAACTGATTAAAATTCGCTTGTGAAATCAGCAAATCATTGATGGTTGCTCCATTTTGATTCAGCACAGGAAGCACTTGGAAAACTTTCCAACGTTGTGGTTTTAAGGATAAGATATATTCACTCATGTCTTCATGAACATTTACAGAACTCACCACTGTATTGATCTTTAAACCCACCTCATATTGATGACATAGATCAGCCAAATCCTTAATCTTAGTGGGTAAGTCTTCCTTGGGGTTTGCTCGACCTAACTTTAGATTAGTTTCTTGCTTGGCACTATCGATTGAAAGACCGATCCAATCTAAATCATGACCGACCTGTTCCAAGAGCGATGATAACGCAAAACCGTTGGTCACAATACTTGTTTTAAATCCAATCGCTCTAGCGTGTTTAATCAAGTCGGGAAGCTGCTTGTATAAAGTTGGTTCACCACCCACAAAATTAATTTTATATCCACTATGCTCTTTAAGTAGAGTAATGATTTTTTTTAGCTCTGAATGGGACATTAGGCCCTTGGCATCTGGAAATTGAGCAAAGCAATAATTGCATTTAGCATTACAACTTTGGATAAAATGAAAATTATAAGTCATTAACTTCATGGGAAGAATCTTTCAAAGTAAGCGTGTCAGATATCATAAGCTTGACTAGAGTTAAGCTTCACTCTTTCTAATACGCCTCTGTAAAAAAGATTCGGACAATGCTATCGGTTTTTATTCTCAGAAACTCTAAATGACACTACTGAAAACAAATGAATTAATTAGATTTTACGCCATTAGGGCCAATACAGCTGACCTTGTTTGACCTTGGGTGCACAGGCCCAATAGTTTCTTCCATATTCAGCACTGATAAGCCAATCAGAAGCATGACCTTTTTTATCAATTGTTTGCTCTAAAACAAAGACTTGTGCTGTGCCAAAGTCTACACCAGCTTGGTCCGCAGTTGAAAGCTGTATCCAATGTTTACCGATTACGCTTGGGTCAGTGCGAAGATAAATCATCTTTGCTTTCTTTCGCTTAGGCTTAGCACTAGACCAGCGTTTACTTCTTAATAATTCATGTCTTGGCTTTTGTGCTGTTCCATAATAACAGCGTAAAACTTTGGCAATGACCGGAAAGGCCTTTTGAGGGTTTCTTTGCTCTAAGGCGATTCGATACTGAGCATATGTTTGGGCTGCTTTCATAGCCTTGGCTAGACGTATACCTGAGAGCGTGTGTTGTAGAACAATATTAAGATTTTTCTCACTTGCAATCTGCACACTCTTTAATGGAGCCTGTTGGTCAAGAACACTCTGATGAGCAAAAGTAGATCGTTGATCACTTTGATGATCGACTTGTATGACCCACATCATCGCCATCATGACTAGTAATAGACAAATACCGAGCAGTAGTTTGTATGGCGATCTCTTTTTTTCTGTATTTGGCTTTTCTATCACGTTACTTGTGACTTGATTGACTTGCAGAAATGAATAATCATCTTGATCTAAATACTGAGAAAGATAGGTCTTGATTAAAAGATAAAAAGCAATTCTGCCAAGGTGAATATGCTCCTCATTAATTTGCTTACTTGGATCAATTTGGTGATGAGAGCTATAATTTCCTAAAACATGTACAAACTTAAGTAAGGCTTTAATAAAGCCTTTATCACCCTGACTAAAGTATTGTTGCCGTTCAAGCTCTTGATCAGAGGTAAGGTGCAGTAAAGAATCGTATAAAGTGACTTGACTTGATTGTGCCCTAGTATGAATGACAAGCACAAAAGCTTCTAAACTTTTCCGAAACTCATTGCCTATTATATCGGCTCTAAGGCCACTTGTTTTATTTTCAAACTCCCTTAGGCTCACCTTAAGCTTGCTAAGGCGTTTTTTAAAATCAATTAAGTCCCTTGAGTTCTTTGAAATATCTTTAAGAATATAATTCATTCAATACTCATTTGTTGGTCACACAACTAAGCAAGTTAAAGACTTTTTGACTATATCTAAGAGTAAAGGTCCACTGTTTAATGTCAGTGAAAAGCTTACTAAGCGAAGATAACAACTGATGAACTGAGAGCTGAATAATAAGTGAAGGAGCTTACATCACTTAAATGATAGATTACTGTGCTTCACCGGCAGTAATCTCAGCACCCGCAGTAGTCTCAGTACCGGCAGTAGTCTCAGCACCGGCAGTAGTCTCAGCACCCGCAGTAGTCTCAGCACCGGCAACTCCAGCGTCATCAAGCGCACTTGGTGGGCATGGTGCATAAGGGGTCATATCGGGTGGGGTTTGGCTAGGAACAACATGTGAGCAGTAGTCTGCTGTGGGCATTTCGCAGGCACCATCAACACAGGCTTCACCCTCTTCGTAGTTGCAAGTTAGGTAGGTAAGGCACTTAGGTTTACAAACGGTTTCTCGGCAGAGATAGTCACTTCCACACTCTGAGTTTATGGTGCAGTGAGATGGTTTTTCGCAGGCAATCAGTGGGGTTGCTAAAACGCTAATGGCAAGGAGAGCTCGAGTAGAGCCCTTGACTGATGCTGCTAGTGTATAAAAAGGTCTAAAAACATTCATTAGAAGTATGCCTCACTTAGTGCTCACCTAAACTTCATACAGAATCTAAGTGTCACAGTGCTATCATGTTATATACTTTATCTTATGGCTTACTTTAATACACCACTCAAGCGATCATGTGTAGCATAATATAATAGAAACAAGCCTTAGTATTATGACTTGGAACTTTTTAGCTTTACCCATCATACATGGAAATCATAATGAACAGGGTAAGTGAACACAGAGATGTACCCCTCCTTGCTGAAGAGGTTCTATGTTGAAGTGGCCATGTAAGCGTTGAACTCTGGCTTGCACTCCATTTAGACCAAGACCCCATTTAATCTCGCCGTTTATATGTGCCCCATTATCTTTTACAGATAAAATGAGATGATTGTTGTGATGTTCTATATTGATGCTCACTCGCTTTGCTGAACTGTGACGAAGAACATTGGTGAGTGCTTCTTGGCAGACTCTAAAAATAGCCGTACTTAGTTCATCATCAAGTTTTTTCCAAAAGGCTTCATCAAGCAAGGTCGAAAACTTGATCTGTAAAGCAGTTTCACGGTTGAGGCGACTCACCATACTTTGAATGGCATCGCTTAAGCTTAACATATCCAATTCGGGTGGTTTTTGTGCATAAGCGATAGAGCGGACTTGATCAATCCCAAGATCTACAATGCTGTATAGATTTTGAACGTCTGGTAAGTTTTGATCATTATGTTGTTTTAAAGAATGTTCTAAAGCCGTTAGTTGCAAACGTAAGCCCGTTAAGGTTTGGCCTAATTCATCATGTAAATCACGACTCATTCTTGCTCGTTCTTCATCTTGGACTTTGTATAAGCGTTGATTCAGTTGCTCAAGCTCAACTGTCCGTTCAACTACTCTCTGTTCTAGCTCCACGTTCAGAGCAAGGATCTTTTGGAGTAAGCTTTGATTTAAACGATCTGCATGTCGAGTGCTTCTGAGAGGAATCGTGAGCAACAGCCAAGAAATCACTAAAGCGATACATAAGGCAACCCACCAATGTGCTTGTGGCCATATTGAGGCCTTGAAAGCTAAGTAAAAGGTGATTTGTGCAAGCTGACCTAACTCCGGTACGCTTACACTCGTGGTCATTTTGGTTTGATATTTGTCTAAATCTTGTGTGGGGCTTTGATAAATGACTCTTCCACTATTAATTTGACAGATAATATGAGCACCCATTTGTTCAAAGGGGCGTACTAGTCTATAAATAGCCTGCGGTTTATAAGGCCACAAAATAGGGTCTTGAGTTGCCAGTTGCTTCAGGCCTTCGCTTATACTTTGGGCCATGTAATTTGCCTCTTGCTGACTATCTCTCAAACGACTTTTTTGATATAACCATGGGGTTAAACCACCAATGACTAAAAAAATAATGAAAGCTAAGGGAAGTAATCTCTGCTTAAGATAAGCAGTGCTATTTTTATAAGCGATTGTACTGTTGGTAAGGTTTTGGGACAAAGGCTTCATGGTTCCCAGCCCCATTCTTGTACAGCCTGTCTCCGTTCTTTAGATGTAACCGTATCTAAAAAAACTTTGAAGACCCTTGGATAGCTGTGTTTTTTTATTTGTGGATCAATATAGACTTCAGCTTGAACTTTAGTCTGTTTAGGCTTTTCAAAAAGAACCTGGCTAAAGGGTGCTGCTCTTAACTTAAGATTCCCTTCCGTAAAAAGAGCGAGCGCTTCCGGCCTTTGATTTAAATGCTCAATGAGGCTTGCTTCATCGGTAAATATCGGCCAAAATCCATTTGCTCTCACCTGCTTCAATAGTTTTTTATCCTGTGGGTTTAACTGAATCCAAAGTGTTTCTAATGGATCCGGTTCGGCTCTTAGGCAAAGCTGAAAGGGTTGACCATTGGGCAATCGGCGAGTTTTTTTTGTCAGTAGGTCATGCCATTGTTTTTGACTAAGCTTGGGTAGAGTTTGCTTACTTGCCCACCATAAATGGGTCTCAGCCAGCTTCACACGCTTAGGCTGGATTTGATAATCAAAATAAGAACCAATCAGAGGCCTAAGCTGAACAGCAGCCATAACTTTGTGATCTGCAAGCGCTTCTAAGGCCTGATCAACATTATAACTGACTTTAAAGTCAAGAGTTTGGCCACTACGGACTTGTTGTAATATCCCTTTGATTAAAAGACTACTCGCTCGACTCACGGCAATATGTTTTGGACTATTTCTGTTCAAAACCAAATGTTTAGAGTCCTCATCTTGTTTATAATCTAGAACATTAGGGTTAGACTTTGGACTTGCTGTTTGATCAAAAACTTCACATCCATAACAGTGGATAAAAATAAGGATCAAGACAGTGATGATTGAGTAAGAGCCAACAGATGATCTGTACTTGCTCATCTGGTCACTTGTGCTTTTGATGCAACTTTGCTGACTGTGCGCTGTGTTCTTCATTGATTAAGTTGCTACTGAAACTACTGAAAACACTTAAAACGCTTGTTTTCTTGATCTCAAGCCAAAGATCATGAATAGGACTAAGAGAAGTAAAGATGGGCGACTTTGATCTGTTTTTTGTTCACAGCCGCTTTTTATACTTGTTTCATCCTTGGGTGTGCTGGTTGAAATTTCGGTTTCCTCTATGGGGGGTTCTTGGCCGGCTTGTTGACTTGTTGTTTCACCTGCCTCTTGACTGGCCTCTTGACCGGCCTCTTGACCGGCCTCTTGACCGGCTTCTTGGCCTGCTTCTTGACCGGCTTCTTGACCGGCTTCTTGACCGGCCTCTTGTCCGGCCTCTTGACCGGCCTCAAGTGACATATCCGGTGCGACCCATGGATCATCAGTAGTACTAAAGGCATCAGGTCCGGCATCGACCTCAAAAGTTAGGGCATCCCATACATCAACATATTGATCAGGGAGTGGCGCCATATCAACAATCGGTCCCATATCTTCAGGAAGTTCCATGTCTACGATCATCATATCAAGGCCTGGCGCCTGCGGATAACTTTGTCCATCTCCGGGATAGGTTGCAGAACCAACCGGATCGGCATCACCACTGCGCCAAGTACAGTTTGGATCTCCTAATTCTTCACCATTACTATATCCATCTTGATCAGAATCAAGCTCACATACGGCCACCCAATCAGCATTATTACCACTCAAGGTATCTTGAACATCAAATCCAAAGGAGTTTACCGCACCTCCATAAGGCCCTAAATGACAAGTAAGGCACTGTAATCTTCGACCATTAGGGACTTGACTCGTTCTAAAACTACGCGCTTCCACTTCGTTAATCAGTGAAGCCACTAAACTCAAGCTTGCTAAGTTGAGTAAATAGACCATGAGTTTCATGTTTTGGTGTTTATGTAACTCAGATTTATATGATTGGTGTGAATATGAGTGAAGCATAAGAACTCTCTCTGTGCGTTGTGATGCTTTGTTTATTCTTAGATTCTACTTTATCTCTTAAGGATTAGACAGCATTTGAGTAATTTTAAGCAAGATCTTAGCATAACATACTTGACCAATAGTGATGATCAGCGCAAAGTATTGGCGCATCTTTGTATGTTGTGAGATGCAAGATACTTGGTCAATTTGATCGGTATACTTTTCGTTACTTCCAATATTTGTCGACTAATCACGACTTTATTTTTTATGAATCGTGAACTTTGAGGAGCTGCTATGAGCCTTGAGCCTACCATCATTTACACTCACACTGATGAGGCACCCGCCCTTGCTACTTATTCATTCCTACCGATCATTCAAGCCTTCACTCAGCATGCTGGGGTCAAGGTAGAAACAAGAGATATTTCACTTGCCGGTCGTGTATTGGCGGCCTTCAACGATCGTCTTAATGAAGATCAAAAGGTAAATGATGCTCTAGCTGAATTGGGTGAGATGACCCAAGATCCTGCGGCTAATATTATTAAATTACCTAATATTAGCGCTTCAGTCCCTCAGCTTAAAGCTACGATTACTGAACTTCAAGCTCAAGGTTATGCTCTACCAGACTATCCAGAAAGCCCAGAAACTGATGCTGAGCAAGAGATTAAACGTCGTTATGACAAGGTAAAGGGAAGTGCAGTAAACCCAGTATTACGCGAAGGTAACTCAGATCGCCGTGCTCCCAAAGCGGTTAAAGAGTATGCACGAGCAAACCCACACCGTATGGGTAAATGGACCGCTGACTCTCAATCTCATGTATCTACCATGAGCAGTGGTGATTTCCGCTCAAATGAAAAGTCTGTGACTGTGAGCGAAGCCACTTCAATCAGAATTGAGCATAAAGCGGCAGACGGTACTGTAACAGTTCTTAAGTCAGAGTTCCCACTTGAGGCTAAAGAAGTCATCGATGCTACTTTTATGAGCAAAAATGCCCTAACAGCCTTTTTGGATGCAGAGTATGAAACTTGTAAGACTCAAGGTGTACTTTACTCACTACATATGAAGGCAACCATGATGAAGGTTTCTGATCCCATCATCTTTGGTCATGCAGTCCGCTCATACTTTAAGCCTGTATTCGCTAAACACCAAGCAACTTTCGATGAGCTAGGTATTGATGTAAACAATGGCTTTGGTGACTTGGTGGCTAAAATCGCCAACTTACCCGAAGCACAGCGTACTGAAATAGAGGCAGATATCGCAGCTGCTCTTGAAAATGGTCCAGCGATGTCAATGGTTGACTCTGATCGTGGTATCACCAATCTACATGTGCCCAGTGATGTCATCATCGATGCCTCAATGCCGGCCATGATTCGTAATTCTGGTCAGCTGTGGGATGCAAAGGGCGATACAGCAGACACCAAAGCCATTATACCTGATAGTAGCTATGCCGGTGTATACCAAGCCGTGATTGATTTCTGTAAAGAAAATGGTGCTTTTGATCCAACCACTATGGGCTCTGTACCTAACGTTGGTCTAATGGCTAAAAAAGCAGAGGAATACGGCTCACATGACAAGACCTTCGAGATGTCAGCGGCCGGTACAGTACAGGTTGTCAATACAGCCGGCGAAGTTTTAATTTCTCATGAGGTTGAAGCCGGTGATATTTGGCGTATGTGCCAAGTTAAAGATGCACCGGTCCAAGATTGGGTTAAGTTGGCAGTCAGTCGAGCGCGCGCCACTGGTATACCAGCTGTGTTCTGGCTTGATGAAGACCGTGCTCATGACGCAGAGTTAATCAAAAAGGTCACAACCTATCTTGCAGACCATGATACCACCGGTTTAGAGTTCCCAATTCTTTCACCGGTTAAAGCAACTCGCTTCTCACTAGAGCGCATTAATCGCGGTGAGGATACCATATCAGTCACAGGTAATGTTTTACGCGACTATCTCACCGATCTTTTCCCGATTCTTGAGCTTGGAACAAGCGCCAAAATGCTTTCAATCGTACCCTTGATGAAGGGTGGAGGATTGTTTGAAACCGGTGCGGGTGGTTCGGCGCCAAAGCACGTGCAACAGTTCAACAAAGAAAATCACTTACGTTGGGATTCATTAGGTGAATTCTTGGCTCTTGCGGTCAGTCTTGATCACTTTGCAGGTGTACATAACGCACCAAGAGCAAAGGTATTGGGCGTGGCACTAGATGAGGCCACCACTCAATACTTACTCCAAAACAAGTCTCCTTCACGCAAAGTCAACGAGCTTGATAATCGTGGTAGCCACTTCTATGTCGCAAAATATTGGGCCGAAGCCTTAGCAGCTCAAGATGATGATGCCGACCTAAAGGCTCGTTTCAGCACTGTAGCTGAAACCCTAAATGCTCAAGAGGCTCAAATCGTGGCTGAGTTGAATGATGCTCAAGGCGCGGCTATGGATATTTCTGGCTATTACTCACCTGATCCTGCTAAGGCGGCTAAAGCGATGCGTCCTAGTGCAACTCTCAACCAAATTATCGATGCCATTTAAGTTAAACTTTAAAAGGTATTGATGAAGGATCAATAGAAACAAAAGCAATGAACATCACAAGTAAAGCCCATAATAAATCTCGATTTCTTTTGGGCATGTTCTTGCTCAGTTTGTATATCTCAGCTGAACTGAGTTTGGCTGAACTCTCAGTTTGGTCAGCAGTTTGGGCACAGCAACCTAGTCCTAGCTCACTGTCTAGTCAATCTGCTGCTGTGCCCAACTCTAATCTTAGCCTTAGCTTTGATGAAAAAAGAGCCTTTAAGATATTGAGCGAACTCGTACAACGTGGTCAACGCTACTATGGCGCCCCCATGCGTAACGAGGTGATCCAAGGGCTTGCCAAGCAATTGCAAGATCTTGGTGCGGAAATATCCTTACAGGCCTTTGAAAAAGTAGAGCCTAAATCACAGCTTAAGTATACTTTAACCAATATTGTGGCTCGCTTTAACCCACAAGCAAAGCAAAGAGTCATACTCGGATCTCACTGGGATACTCGTCTTTGGGCTGAAGAAGACCATAACCCAAACCTCAAAAGTAAGCCAATTACCGGTGCCAATGACGGAAGCTCAGGTGTGGCAGTGCTTCTTGAGTTAGCAAGGCAATTAGATAAGCTCAAGTTAAAGGATTTGGGCGTTGATATCGTGCTCTTTGATGGTGAGGAGTTTGGTCGGCCCGGCTCAGATGATTACTGTGCCGGCTCTAGGTATTTTGCTCAAAATCTAAGTACTTATTACCCAAGTGTTAAACCTAAGGCCGTGATTGTGATCGATATGGTGGGAGACAAAGATTTGGCCTTTCCGCCTGAGCAAAGCTCTGTGAAGTTTGCTCGGCCACTCACTACCTTGATTTGGAGAGAGGCGATCAAGCTTAAATTACCTGCTTTTCAGCGAGGCCTAGAACGTGGCTCACCACATGCGAAATCCTTATGGATTGTGGATGATCACAGCCCCTTTCAAAAATTAGGGATTCCTGCGGTTTTAGTCATTGATTTAAACTATCCACATTGGCACACCCATCAGGATACAATGGATAAAATTAGTCCGCAAAGCCTCAAGCAAACCGGTTTAGCCTTATTAGCAAGTTTAAAAACCTTAAATACAATCCCCTAAGAGAGTTTGTTGGTTGGCTAGTATGGATATATATTTACTTCCACATTAATTACTGTTTTCTTATTCGATCATAAATAAGCGATTTTATGATTAGACTCGAGGAACCGGGATGAAGCAGACAGAATATAAATCTAATACTGTGATTAAGGGTAAAGGTGAGGATTTTACACTCTTTCATGATATGCTTGGGCAATCACCTGAAATGTTGGATGTTTTTGATAAGATTCAACGAATAGGACCTTCGGAAGCCTCGGTTTTAATTCGCGGAGAGACCGGAACCGGTAAAGAACTGGTAGCAAGAGCATTACATAATATGAGCTCTAGGGCTAAAGGCCCATTTTTGGCCATTAACTGTGCGACTTTAACCTCTGAATTATTAGCTTCGGAATTGTTTGGTCATGTGCGAGGTGCATTTACCGGCGCGATTAAAGATAAAAAAGGACTCTTTGAGTTGGCGCACAAGGGCACTTTGTTTTTGGACGAAATTGCCGAACTTCCTCTGCTTTTACAAGCGCGTTTATTAAGAGTCATCCAAGAAAAACAATTTACTCCTGTGGGGGGGACGCAGCAAATTAAGGTTGACGTAAGATTATTAAGTGCCACTCACCGAGCCCTGCGTGCCGAAGTAGAAAGAGGTCGGTTTAGAGCCGATTTAATGTATCGCTTGCGAGTGATTCCTTTGTATTTACCGGCTTTGCGACAACGTGATCAAGATATTCTTTTGCTGACTCGCTTTACGATTTATATGCTGAATACCCGTCTTGCACCGCTCATTCAGCATGAGGTCAAAGGCTTAAGCCGTGAAGCTGAATTGGCCATTAAAAACTACTCATGGCCGGGTAACATTCGTGAACTTAGTAATGCCATAGAATATGCTATGATTATGGGTAAGGGGAATTACATAGAGTTTAGTGATCTTCCACCGGAATTAAAGGGCGAAGGGCCAAAGGAAACCTTTAAAGGTTCTCAAGATTATGAAGGCCAAGAGCGTGGGGAAATCCTTAGAGTTTTAGCTGTTCACAATGGACACCGTGGGGAAGCGGCCAAAGCGCTGGGGATGAGTCGGGCAACGCTATGGCGAAAAATGAAAAACTTAGGCTTACTTAAATAGTGTTGGTCACAACTAGAGCCTTAAAAAAGCTTTAAACCGATTCATCCCTAAATGCCTTATATATCGTTTGGGCAAGCGATGGTGAAATACCAGAAACGGTCGCCAATTCTTCCACACTCGCCTCATAAACGCCTCTTAAGGAACCAAAGGCTTTTAAAAGTACCTTGCGTCGCTTAGGCCCAACGCCAGGCACCTCATCTAGTGGTGAGCTTAAGCGTTGCTTAGATCGCTTTCGACGGTGAGCTGTAATCGCTACTCGGTGAGCTTCATCTCGTACTTGGGTTAATAGTCTAAAAGAGGATGTTCCGGGTCGTAAAACAATGGCTGATTTGATACCGGGTAAAAAGACTCGTTCTGAACTGTGTTGACTTACTCCTTGGTCGTCCTCACCTTGAAAACGCGCTTTTGCTAGGCCAATCACATCAATATAATTTAAGTTCAAGTCCTCTAAAACTGCGACCGCAACACCTAATTGTCCTTTACCTCCATCAACTACGAGCAAATGCGGTAATTCATCATCTTCACTTATATGTTGAAAACGTCGAGTAATCGCTTCGCGCATCATGGCAAAGTCATCAGTGCCTTTAACTGTTTTGATGGTGCGTACTCTGTATTTTTGCTTACGAGGCAATGCATCTTCAAAAACCACATTGGAAGCCACTGGTGCTTCACCCTGAAACAAAGAAATATCAAAACATTCAATACGCCTTGGGATTTGAGAAAGCTTGAGAAGCTTTTTGAGACTAAATAATGTTTCTTCGCGCGCTCGAGTTGCTTTTTGGGCTTGGAAAAAACTTTGCTCTGCATTTTGCTCGGCCATAGCAAGCAATCTTGCCAAGCGACCTCGTTGGGGCGATTTAATCTGTACTGAGCCCTCTCGTAGATCAATTAAACAGGCTTGAAGCGCTTGTAACTCCTTGGGATTCACCGGTACAAGAATTTCTTTGGGAACAGGTGTGCCCTCCGCATAATATAAATGTAAAAAACTAGATAAGAGTTGGGCATTATCCGCCCCCTGATCCTCTAAAGCAAAGGGACGACTTCTTAATAAAACGCCACCACGTACTTCTAGAATCACGATTTGGGCATAATCGGCTGATCTAAATAAACCGACCACATCATGGTCCCCAGATAGACCAGCGACTTCTTGACTTTCTAGACTTCGCTCTATGGCTTGAATTTGATCTCTTAGTCGAGCTGCTCTTTCAAATTCTAGCGCTTTAGAGGCGGCAAACATCTTTTCCTTGAGTTCTTTCAGTAAATCTGGATGGCGGCCCTGCAAAAAGCGAGAAGCACCATCCAATTCTTCTTGATACTCTTGGCGATCAACCGGAAGTACACAGGGGGCCGAGCAGCGCTTGATTTGAAACTGCATACAGGGACGCGCTCGATTGCGAAAGTCTCGATCATCACAGGTTCGGATTTGAAAAGCTCGTTCAACAATGTGGGTCATCGCTCTTAAGTCAGAGCCCGAGAGGTAGGGCCCAAAATATTTAGCGCCATCCTCAGTGCGCTTTCGTGTGACATAAAACCTGGGCCAAGCAGATTTTTGATCTAACTTTAAGTATAAATGTCCACTTCCAAACTTAATGGCAATATTAAAGCGAGGCGAATACTTTAAGATTAGGGTTCGCTCAAGAATTAAGGCTTCTTTTTCCGTATGCGTACTAATGGTTTGTATATGACTTAAGACCTTGGGCAAAGTCAGTACAAAGGGGCGTGGGTCAGGCGTTTTGGCAAAATACTGTCTAAGGCGAGCTTTTAAGCTTTTTGCTTTACCCACATAGATCACCTGATCGTGGTGGTCGTGCATTAGGTAAACACCTGGCGTGTTTGCCACACTCTCCAAGTAAGATTGATGATCAAAAGTCATAGTCAGTCCACAAGAGTTAAAAGAAAGCGCTCAAGTGAATCGCAAACTTAACTTCCCTGAGACACTAAATGACTCATCAGCCAAGCTTGAGCAGAAATAAAGTCGTCTTCAACAACCAACTTAGGGCGTAGAGAAATCACCTGTTGAGCAGTTTCTATATTTGATTCATCAGTTTGTTCTGAGGTTCCTAAATCGACTTGAGATTTTATGTTTTCTGCTGAGTTTGTCTGATCGCTGAGAGTTGCAAGATCATAGCATGGTGTTGGATGGGTAGAATAATGACCCTCTGTATCCATACACCATGCACCATCTACAGACTCAAGATACACTTGTAAGCCTTCCACAATCACTCGCTCTTTAAGCTGAGGGTCTTGGATGGGGAAGCCTACTTCAACCCGTCTGTAAAGATTACGTTGCATTAGATCAGCACTGGCTAAAAAGACATTTTCTTGACCGCCATTGTAGAAATAGTAGATCCGATGATGCTCTAAAAAGCGCCCAACAATAGAGCGTACGGTTATATTTTCGGAAACTTCTGCAATCTGTGGCGTTAAACAGCAGATTCCACGCACAATCAGATGGATTTTCACTCCTGCTCGAGAGGCATGATAAATCGCTTCAATCATTGAAGGATCACTCAGTGAGTTTATTTTAAATACGGCCAGTGCGGGCTTACCCATGCGAGCTGCTTCCGCTTCTTGATTAAGACGCTCTATAATTTCTGAAGCAAAATAAAAAGGAGATTGAATCAAGTCATTATGTGGTTTGGATTCACCAATACCGGTCAATTGCTGAAACACATAATGGACTTGTTCACCAATGTCTTGATTGGAGGTTAAGAAGCTAAAGTCGGTATATAAGCGAGCCGTACCGGTGTGATAATTACCGGTGCCTAAGTGTACATATCTATGTAACTTATCCCCTTCCCGACGCACCACCATTAAGATCTTGGCATGGGTTTTAAAGCCAACAATCCCGTAGACAACCTGTGCTCCTGCAGCTTGTAAACGAGCAGCAATATCAATGTTAGCGGCTTCATCAAAACGCGCTCTTAGCTCAACGACTGCCGTCACTTCCTTGCCGGCTCGAGCCGCTTCGATTAAAGCATCCACAAAGGGAGACTCATTGCCTGTACGGTAAAGCGTATGTTTAATTGCAAGGACATTTGGATCATTCGCGGCCTGTGAAAGTAAGTCTACGACTGGCGAAAATGATTCATAAGGATGATGAAGCAAAATATCTTTACGCTGTAAGCGTTCAAACATATCTTCTCCACTTGCTAAAGCACCAGGTACAAAAACCGGATATTTTAGATCATGGCGATCCACCATACCAATGATTGTTGCTAAGCGACTTAAGTTAACCGGTCCTCCGACTCTGTATAAGTCTTCATGACTTAAGGAAAAGCGCTCTAATAAGAATTCAACATGCTCACTTGGACAGGTGTCAGCCACTTCTAAGCGTACCGAATCACCAAAAGGGCGACCATGTAATTCACCCTTTAGGGCATCAAGTAAGTCTTCTACCTCTTCTTCATCAAGCTCTAAATCAGCATGTCTTGTTACTCTAAACTGGTGGCAGCCTTTGACCGTAACGCCCGAAAAAACCTCGTTGACATGGCTGTGAATAATTGAAGATAGCAGTACAAATTCCGAACCATTGGACTGACGTTTAGAGGCGGGTACCTCAATGACTCTGGGTAAGCAACGTGGGACGTGAATAATGGCGTAGTCACAACTTCTGCCATAAGCATCCGTACCCTCGAGCGCAACAAGCATATTTAAGCTTTTGTTGATCAAACGCGGAAAGGGGTGGGCGGGATCAAGTGCAACGGGGGTTAAAACCGGTGCCACCTGCTCTCTAAAGTAAGTTTTGGCCCAATCTTTCTGTTTTTTTCGCCATTCACTGCGCTTAAGGAGTTTAATCCCTTCATTTGCTAGTGAGGGTAATATATCTCGATTTAGGGTACGATACTGTATTTTAATGATTTTCGAGACTCGTTTACGAACTTGAGATAGTACATCGGCGGTACTTAAGCCATCGGGTCCCACTCGATCTATACCCAAGCGATGACGTTCTTTCAAACCACCGACTCTAATCTCAAAAAACTCATCTAAAATCGAACTACAAATCGTTAAAAAACGAAGTCTTTCCAACAAGGGTACACTTTCATTTTTAGCCGAAGCTAATACCCGCTCAAAGAAAGTTAAAATACTGAGCTCACGATGAATAAAAGCATGCTCAGGAAATGTACCGGAAGATTCAGGGATTTTGTGTATTACTTTCAATGTTCTGCTCCTACGCCAAATCGATGATCTACTCGGTATTAACCCTCATCAATAAGAGTCAACTTATCAATAAGTATCAACCTAAGCCTACATCATACCAATGACTTTGATCATCGGTCTATAAAGTTAGCATAGGGCAAGGACTAAGGCCTACCATTATTTTACTGAACATTGACTTATTAAATAAGCCGGTACAGTCATTCTAAACTTAGGATTGCGCTCGCACGACGACTAGGCCACAGGGAAAGGCCGGCAAGTCAAGCTCATCTTCACTGTCACTGAGTTCTTGTAAGAACTGATGAGCGAGCGCTTCGCTTTGTACCCATTTTAGTGAACACCAAGGAAAGCTTTCTGAGGCTCTAAAGGCTTGATTCAAATCCACTTTAAGTTCATCACAAACCAATTGAGCGCCTAAGCTAAAAGCAGTGGCTTGCGCGGCTGGGCTATTGGGCTCAAAGCCCAAAATGCACAGATCTGGTAGGCCAAAAATACTCATGCCTTCGGTCATCACCATTTGGTCATCACGCCAAATCTCTACAAATAAATGAAATAAGGTGGCCTGATCATTCACATCGATTTGCTCAAACATATCGGGTGTGTAAGCTTTGGTAGATGCATCAAAATACAAGGCCTTTGCCTCACGAATACTTAGGTTTCGTAGCGTTTTCGCCGCTTGCTTAGCCCAACGGAGTTGACGAGAAGGAAAGGGGGATTCGGCATCAGGATCGATATAAGGCTTAAAGGAGAGCTCTCCAAAAATGACTTGTTCGCACTGCCTGAGTTTTTTAAGCAAGGGCTTTTCAAAAACATCGGTATCCCAGCCCTGTTGAATCAAGTCTTCTCGCCAACTGTCTTCAACCGGCTCTAAACTGAGCTCTAAACGAGTAGAAAACTGTGGGATTTCAGACCAAGAACCAAGGGCTGCAATCGAAACCCAAATTAAATCTTGTGCTTGCTCAGAGCTAGGATCATGCATAGCTTAGTCTGCCTTCTTTAAACCTACGATACAGCGCATATCGTCAAAGTTGATCTCTTCGGCTGTACTTAATTCTGCATTCGCACCCGTAAAGCTTGCCAAGAGCGACTCACCTTCACTAAGTTCCTTAGTCTCGGCACTTGTCGCCAAAAGCTCTGACTCAATTTCTTGAGCAAAGTCGGCAAGGGCATTGGCAAGTGGGCCGGCATCAACACAGATGACCAAATGTACTCGGTCGCTGATTTCTAAACCGGCGGATTTGCGCATTTTTTGGCAACGACTAATGACTTCGCGTGCATAGCCTTCGCAGAGTAAAGCCTCATCTAGTTGGGTATCAAGGGCGACTGTTAAAGCTTCTTCCACCTCAAGTACAACCCCGTCTTTAGCATGGTGAGTCACCAACACATCTTCAGCGGTAATCGCTTCTCCGGCAATTTCAATAGAACCACCGGCTTGTAAGGTGTTCCATTCAGTGCGAGTAAAGGCTTGAATCGCTTGCGCCGCCTCTTTCATACGCTTACCCAAACGACGACCCAAGGTCTTAAAGTTGGCTTTAAAACTCAAGGAAGAAAGCTCTTGGTCATGCGTGACCAGATGAACCTCTTTTATGTTGAGTTCTTCAAGCAATAAAGACTCTTGGCGCTGCAGAGCATCAAGAACATCTTGCTCAGGATGAACCACAGTCATGGCCTTAAGAGGTTGGCGAGTCTTAAGATTGTGCGTAGCACGTAGCGCACGCCCCATACGAACTGTTTGTCGAACAAGAGTAATTTCTTTTTCAAGCTCAAGATTGATCTTATTTCGTTCAACCACTGGGTAATCACATAAGTGAATACTTTCTTGACCTTCTTGTGCCACACCGGCTTCAACAACAAGATGTTGATAAATACTTTCGGTCATAAAGGGTAAAACCGGTGCCATCACCTTAGAGAAGGTCACTAAAACCTCATACAATGTAGCATAGGCACTTGCTTTATCGAGCTGCTCGGCATGGTTATCAGCGCTACGCCAGAAACGACGACGACTTCGGCGAATATACCAATTAGTCAGGTCATCGATAAAGGCGACAATCGGAGGAATAACCTTGTAGAGATAATAGCCTTCCATTTGCTCATTTACTTCGCCAATCAAGGATTGAAGCGTTGAGATTAGCCAACGATCTAAGTCAGCTCGTTCTTCAAAGCTTGGCGTTGGGATTTGAGTGCCATCTTCTAGGGTCCATTGGCCTTGAGTCAACACGCTTGGGGTCCAACCATCAATATTGGCATACATCGTGAAAAAGCTCCACGAGTTACGTAAGGGAATCAGTACGGTGCGAGCCACCTCTTTGACGCCATCTTCCGAAAAACGTAAAGGCTCTGCACGAACGATCGGTGAGTTAATCAAGTATGCTCTTAGTGCATCTGCCCCATGGCTATTCAATACATTTTGTGGTGGTGGATAGTTCTTTTTAGACTTACTCATCTTTGAGCCGTCTTCTGCAAGTACCATCCCATTCACAATGACATTTTTAAAGGGAGGCCGATCAAAGAGAGCGGTTGACAAAACAAGTAGGGTGTAAAACCAACCACGGGTTTGATCTAGGCCTTCGGCAATAAACTGGGCCGGAAAGCGCGACTCAAAGCCTTCTTTGTCTTCAAAGGGGTAGTGGTTTTGCGCATAAGGCATAGATCCGGACTCAAACCAGCAATCAAAGACATCTGAAATACGAGTCATCTCCGCTTGGCACTGTGAACACTTTAAGGTGATGTGATCGATCTTGTGCGGGTGTAAATCATTGATCTTTTCACCACCCAGCTTTTCGAGTTCTTCTACTGAGCCAACACAGTGGTTGTGATCACAGGCCTTACAGTGCCATACCGGAATGGGAGTGCCCCAAAAACGATTACGACTGATATTCCAATCACGAGCATCTTTGACCCAATTCCCAAAGCGCTTAGAACCCACCATATCAGGAACCCAATGAATACTTTCATTATGTTCACTCATTCGCTCTCTTAGGCTTTCTACCTTGACAAACCATGAGGGCACAGCCTTGTAAATCAATGGCGTACCACTACGCCAGCAGTATGGATAACTGTGCTTAATAGAATCACGACGATATAAGCGTCCATTTTGCTTAAGAAAGGCAATGATCTCATTATCCGCTTCCTTGATGTTTTTACCATGAAGCTCAACTAG
>CAKZRU010000071.1 GCA_937146725.1 uncultured Myxococcales bacterium | reverse complement strand
CACTTTATTATTTCAGCGGTTAGCCAAGAAGAAACGTCTAAATCATGAAAGTCAGCAAGCTTTTTGAGTTGCTGAGTCATTGATTTTAGTCACGCCATCAACTATTCAACTGAGCTGATTAGGCTTAGACCCCACTCTACAAGAGTTCCTTGATCACCGGCACCTAGGTCAGTGACCTGTAATTGCCAGATGCCGTTTGCTTCAAAACCAAGGAAGCTAGGTACAGCGATATCAAGATCAAGGTCTTCAGAATTGCGTCCTTCACGATCAACCAAAGTGACTGACTCGCCGTTAGGATGGACAAGTTTAAGTACCAAGTCTCCACGGTAGCTGTGATTGATTTTAACTTGAACGCTCAAAGACTTGAGAGTGCCCTCGGCATTTACTTCTAGATCAGAAGCGATACCACTAGCATCATTATCCGGAATGCTGACCGAAGGACTTGTAGCAAATACTTGTTGGTCATTTGCTTGAACTTGACTGACGATACCAGTGAGTGACCAAGACTTAAGAACACCGCTATCTTCGGCGAAGCGGTCGGTAATAATTAATTGCCATTCTCCTTGAGCAACCTCATTACGGAAGGCCTCAAGGCTTTTCTCAAACTTGAGCTCACCAACGCTGAGTTCGTTATCTGAGGCAACTAGGTTAATGCGTGTACCCATTGGGCTTTGTAAGTCGATTTGTAGATCGCCTGAGAAGGTATGCTCGATCTCAAAACTGAGGGTTAGTTGTTCAATTTGGCCAACATTATCTACTTCGAGAATAGCGATGGTTTCTTCTTGGTCGGGTAATTCAAGGCTCTCTTGGCTACTGACCGAGAAGCTGACTTCGCTTTCTGGAGTGACTTGGCAAACAGTCGCTTCAGCACAGCTTAAATCATCACAATCGGTGAGGCCATCAAAGTTGTTATCAAGGCCGTCATCACAACGCTCGCTTAGGTCTTCAGCAGGGGGGCGAGTACTTACAGAACTACCGTATTCTTCAACATAGCGCATTGACAGCCAACCATAGCCCGGACCAAAGGGATTTGCTGTACCAAAGCGTGCAGTTCCCCAGCTATTTTTAAAGAGGAAAAAGCCTTTTTCAACCAGAGGCTCACCCTCTTCATCAAGTAACGGTTGCCCGTTTTCATCAACCATAGGTACTTCTAACTCATCATCCCAACCAACAATCAAAATTGAGTGTCCGGCTCTTTTCTCTAGGCTTTTTTCTTTGTCAACCTCGTTAGGGTAAAGGACATAGCCTTGGCGACTGTATTCGCTGTTCACTTTGAGCGGTGACTTTCGGTGATTCCATGACTGGTAAAAAAAGGTCATGCCCACGACCACGCCGGTTTGGTTTTCGGTCATAAAGGCTTTTAGATTTTGGCGGTCAGAGCTAATCCAACGACTATTAGGTAATTTAAAACGGGTGGCAGTTTTGATCTCATCGCTAGGCTCACCATTAGTGAAGCATTCCATGGGACGCTTATCTTTTTCTGCTCCACAACGTTCATCATTTGTGACACTCCATGCTGAACTTTCATAGGGCATAGTTTCTTCAGTGACTACACCAAAGCGATTGATCGCCGAAAGATTTGCCGATCCATTTGAGCCTGAGGTCGTTTTAAAGCGACCAAGCTCAGCTTTAACTGACCACTGTAAGAATTGCTCAGAAAAGTCAGGACTAACCGCACCTTGCTTAATATATAAATGTTCCATTAAAGCGACGGTAGAGAAGATTGAGCAAACGCCACGGCTACCTTGACTTTTAACCGGACTTTGTAGGTCAACTAAATCAAACTGCTTGGGAAAGTTTTGGTCAGCCTTTAGCTCATCTGGTAGGGTCTTGGGATCAGGTGTATCAGCAAATAATGCTTCCCAATCACTGAGCGTTTCTGGCTCATCAGTATTTGATACTTGCTCAGGCATTTCTACTGTATCTTCTGCACATGCACCTACAAGTATGATAATTAAACACATGAAGGTCGTATTTAAGAACTTCATATACCACGATAATTGACTAATTTTTTTCATGAGAAGTTTAGCTCTCCTCGTCTCAACTCATTTATTCAGCATTAGAACAAGACCCATTAGATCTTGGTAACCAAATCTGATGATTTCAGACGATATAGGAATTAACGATTAAACTTTTAAGCCCACTAATCTAACCGATTTTTCACCTAGATTCAATCGTTTAGCTCAAAGAATTTAACTTGAGAATTTAACTTGAAAATTTAATCTAGGATTCAGATTTTGGTGAGTAAGTGATCGGACTGACTTTGGGTAGATTGAACAAGTGCCTAGATAACGGTTCATAATGATAGCCAATTTGTACCTGCTCGCCTTCCCATACTCGCTCACCCTCGGCGCTTAAACGCGCACTCATTGTTGCTTTTCTTCCTGAGCGACAGACGGTTTTTACCTCGATGAGTTCTTCGGCCCAAGCAAGCAAGTAAATACTTCCGGCAAAGGGCTCACCTCGAAAGTCACTGCGTAGGCCGTAAGCGAGTACAGGAATCTTAAGTTGATCACAAATCATGGTGGCTTGCAGCACTTGAGCTGGCGTTAAAAACTGAGCTTCATCAATAAACACACAATGCAATTCTTCAGTTTCATGACGAGCTTTGACATCGGCAAAAAGATCGCTTTGGTCTTCGATAAGATGCGCTTTACGAGATAGGCCAATACGAGAGCTAATGATCCCTTCTCCAGAGCGATCATCTCGTTTTGAGGTATAAAGAATTGTATTCATTCCTCGTTGACGATAATTGTGGTCAGACTGCAAAAGACTGGTTGTTTTCCCCGCATTCATCGCTGAATAAAAAAAGTAAAGCTTAGCCATACATATCGTCCTATTGGGTAAATGATCTCAAAGTCTTAGGTGGAGTCTTATGTTGCTTTGGGTACTTTGTAAAGATGAAATTTTAAGCCTTATTTGAGAAGTGATAAGAGCTTAGATAAACTCAAAACCAAGTTGCTTTATGGCCGGATAAAGCTCATTTTGAACACCCTTTGGGGCTTGAGCAAGAGCATGTTGCAGCCATGGTACTCTAGTTTGTAAACGTAAGACTCTAATTCTTGGGTAGCTTTTACGAGTTGACTCCGAAAGAGCGAGTAAAAGAATGGCCAAGTTTGCTGCAGAAGGAATACGTTGTTCTGGGTTAATCATTGATGCTTGCTCAATCATCCAATCAAAAGCTGGGCTGACTTGAGCATTAAAGAACGAGGGTTTTGGAAAAGGCTTTTGATCCAAAAAATGACTAAATATTGAAGGCATAGATATGGAGTCATAAGGAAGTCGGCCTGAGATACACTCAAACAAAACCATAGCTAAACTGTATATGTCGGCAATGGCTCTTGGCTTTTCTTGGTTGAATTGCTCGGGAGCTACATAGCAGAGCGTACCGACATGGGCACCTTTTTCGGTCAGATTGGGGCTATGGTATGGATTTTTAGAGACATCAAAGTCAGCAATGCGCACCGTTGAAAGATCTTTGGTATCAGCAAATAATATATTATCCGGCTTAATATCACGGTGAATCACCTGAATATCATGCATATGCTCAAGGCCATCTGCAAGATGTACACCCAAGCGACAGACCTCATCGATCGTTAAGATTTGACGCTGCTTAAGGAGCTCACTTAGAGTGCCACCTTGTAAATATTCAATCACGACCGCTTGATAAGTATCGGTCTCTATCACCTCATGCAACCACGCGATATTTGGATGACAAAACTGATAGTGTAGTCGAGCACTTTCGGTGAAGCGACTTGCTAAAATAGCTTCATATTGGCCATGAGTACGGGGACGAAGTTTTATCGCAACCGCTTGTTCGTTATATATAGAGCGGGCAAGATATACGCTTGCAGAGCTTCCGGAACCGATGATTTTATCAAGTCGATAAGACCCGATCATCTCTCCGGGTTTAAGCATCTGGTGACTCCCACAGTTAAACGGTTAAAACATGTCCTGCCAACGATGAGCTAAGGGGATCATCTTGGGTGAAGTAAAGTTTGCCCACAACTTATATGAACTTTCAGGATCTTGCTTGGCAAACCATTGATCAGCGAGATCAAGAAGTTTGTCAAGATCATACTCAGATAATCTTACACTTAAGCCCTGTCCGCCCATAATCTTCCAATAAGCAAAAGCACCATTTGGTAATGGTTCATCTTCTTCCCACATTAAAGGATCAATGACTGGGATGATTTGCTGGGCTTCGCATAGCTCATAAAATGCTTCGCTTTCAGACCATAAACCATCAGCCTTCCATGCTAAGGGTAAAGACTCTGGTAGGCGTTCTCGTAACTTAATAATGGCGGCCTCATGTGTTGTAGAAGGGCGAATGTGTGAGGGAGTCTGTAATAAGAGTAATTCAGAGCCAAGTGCTTCAACTCGAGTAAGTGCCCGAGCGATTTCAGCCTCGGCAATCGATGAGATTCCTCTTTGATCACTAAACATTTCGCTAATCACTTTATCGGAGATACGAGAAACAAACGATGCGTTTTGTGGTGCCTGCTCACGCCATATACGCAAGCGATTGGCCTTTGTGGCTAGGTCTTGTGCAGAAAGTTCGTAATGATTAAGCACTTTCCAATAGCCCGCATAAACGCCACGGTCTGTCGCACAGGTTACTGCTAAATGTTGGTTTTCACTTTGAGATTGATCACTATTTGTCATGTGGTTTCTTATAGTTTCATTGCTTGATGTTGATTAAGTTTAAGATATGTTCAAGAGTATTTAATGAGTCTTGATTAAGCGCATAAATCGCCATAATAGGCCTTGAGGCGCGTACATGTAATAAGCTCTTGGGCCCTCAAGAGCAAGTTTTAAGGATGTTGAATCTTCTAGCCCATCTAAACCAAAGCCTAAGTAACCAGAAAAACGACTAAATATACTTTTGGGAACATGGTATCTGACCACACGGACTTCACCGGAGATATTGGAGAGCTCTTTCACTCTTTCTAAGGCTTCATTGGGATAGGCAATCTTATCAATCAGCTTTAATTTAAGTGCTTCTTGGGCAGTATATACTCGACCATCAGCAATCTTTTTAGCCTCAGCTGCGTCTAGCTTTCGCCCTTTAATCAAAAGGTTTAAAAAGCGTTGATAAAGTTGATCTACAATACCTTGTAAGATTTCTCGATGAGCAGGATTTGGTGCAGTTGTTGCCGAAAATAAGGCTTTGTTGGGTCCGGACGTAATCGATTCATCACTGATGCCATAGTTAGTGAGTAGCTTAGAAAAGTTTAAGCCACTGACAATCACACCGATACTACCGGTAATTGTGGTGGGTAAAGCCCACACCTCACTCGCAGCTAAAGCAGCATAATAGCCACCAGAAGCACAGGTATCATCCATGAGTAACAGTACAGGCTTGCCCGACGCTTTAAGTGCCTGGATTTTATGGTAAATTAAATCAGCATCAGTGACCGAACCACCGGGGGTATTAAGTCTGATTAAAACAGCTTTGATCAGTGGGTCTTTTTGAGCCTTTTTGAGCATCTTCAAAAAGTCCTGTGTAATCCCCTCATTGACGCCATCTGCTCCTCTAAGCATTACCCCGCTTAGTGAAATGACAGCCACCGCAGAGCTGTTTGGATCATGCTCAGTACTCGATTGCTCGATCACACCAACCTGATCTTCTCCAAGCTGAGATAAAGCTGTTGTCACTAAACCTAATCCGACAATAAAGCAGAAGGCTAAAAGAGCAAAAAACAGGCAGCTTGATTTTAATCGATTGATGAAAGAACTTGGTTCAGTAGTCATATATCCCTACTTCTTTAAAGATAAATCAGTTTTCTAATGCGCTTATGGATAAGAATGTATGGATTAGCAAGCAAATGAGTCGCTTGCAAGTCAATCCGTATAAGCAAGGTAAGTACTGATTTTGTGGATCTCTTAAACTTAATTACAGAATTTTGTGATCATTTTGTCATAAACTTCAACAAAAGTCTGTTAGTTCAATGAGGTGTCAGATCAGTATATTGTTGTTTATTTGTGATATACGATCGATACATGTTCTTCATCTGATTAATCACCAAAGTAATGAGGGTCGTTGTGTGTAGACCAACACAGAAAAAAGAGTTATTTTTACCAAAACTTCAGTATATTGGATATCAAAAAAGCAAAAGCCTTACTGAACTCAATGCTATAGTCAATCGCTATTTATACTTATATTTAGCTTTTTGTTTAGTTCTGACTCAGGCTGAAATCGTCGGTGCACAGCCTTTAACACCACCGATGCCCCATGATGCTCAGCAAGCTTCCCAGACCCCGGCTGAGACAACAGATGCGAAACAGATTACAAAACAGTCAAAGCAACAGGCTGATCAAGCTTTATTGCTCAATCCGCCCAGTCTATATACACCTCATGAGTACGAGCCTAAGATAAAGGTAGTGAGTGCCAAGCAAGGCTCCTTAAAGGCTTTGGTTAAAAATCAATCCAAAGAAAAGCCTTTAAAGGTTGAGATTGACTTACCAAGCTATGTTTATGGAGATTTGGTGTTTCGTTTTAATAGCGCCATGGTGTCTCCAATAGATATTGGCTTAAACCCTAAGTTTGATATTTCAATCACACCCAAGATTGAGGGAAAGTTTGTTTGGCAAGGTCCTCAATCGATTCGCTTTAGCCCCAAAGAGCGTTGGAAATATGCAACACAGTATAAGGTCAAGCTCAAGGGCCCAATGACTTCAATTAAGGGACAAAGTTTAGGCCCTTATTTTGAAACCTCTCGCCATTTTTCTACAGATCGTAATGAGGTTAGCAATATTAGTTTGTATGAGAATGGATCTTGGAGCTCATATTTAGACCAAAAAAGCATCATTCAGATCTGCTTAGAGCAAAAGCAAAAGGGAAGTTTTCCACTATCAAAATTGCACCTTTATAAAATTGCAGGTCGGCGTATTCTCAAAAGCTTGACTTTAGCCTATGCGCTTAATCAAGAAATCCCGCATACTTATTATGATAAAGATCGCTGTAGTTATTTTAAAATTATAGATCAAGTTGAGCCCTTTTCCACATATCGAATAGAGGTAGATAAGGGGATTAATAGTGAGGAAGGGCCTTTGCTTTCCGAGAAAGGTGAATGGAGAGACTTTGAGTCTGAAAGGCAACTCACCTTAGAGCAACTTAAGATTTATCGTCACTATATTCAACTGCGCTTTAATCATAAGGTCCCAAGTGCTTTAGTATATGATCATGTTCTTCTTTATCCAGTAGGCTTAGATCCAAATACAATAAAAGCTGAAGAAAGACAAAAGCACAGCTTTTTAAGGCCTAAAAGTGATGAAAAACACCAACAAGGCCGGACTTGGTCTGTTGAACTTTATCACAATACTGCACCTACTAAGGAGTTAGCGGTATGGATGAGAGTAAAGCACATTAAAAGTAGTGAACATAATGGCCTAAAACGAACGCAGGTTTTTAAAGAGTTTTGGAAAGATAAACAGGACTCAGGCCAAGAATGGCTACTTCTTAAGACTGCTCATCCAGACTTAGGTCGAATTGATTACAATTACTTCTCAAGCTTCATATCGGTTGAGCAACTCAATCAACCCGCCTTTCATTTGCGCCATTACGCTATGGATCATATGTGTCTTCGCTGGCATGCACTTAGTCCCAAGCAAATCGCTCAATTTGATCTTATGGAAAGACTTGAGGACAAGGATTTAAAGGACTTAAGCCTTCCAACAGTCGGTGAGGAACTCTGTGCAAATGTTTTTGATGCGAATTATGTAAGTAAAAAGCAAAAGTTCCCGCTTGTGCCTTATCGTTATGCCTTAGCCGGAGAACCTAAAGATTGGTCATTTACCGAGGAAGCCTCACAAACGAATGCTGCCCTTCCAAATACGGGCTCTCAGCTGACTGGGCCTAAAGCTTTGGGACCCAGCACCAAAGTTCAGCCCAATTGTGCAGATAAGTCAAATCCTTGTGCCATCCAATCTGCATTTAAAAATAACTTTTACAAGTGGGCAAATAGTCTACCAAGTTTAAAGCCGGGAAGCGGACCACAGTTTTACTTACTCAACCAAAAATGGCATTGGCAGTCCAAGGAAGAAGATATCAGCCCTGAAGGTTGGCTCGGAGCAAGGTCACTCGCTCCAAATAAGCATAGATATTTTCAAAATACCTCACTCATTCAAGCCACTCGTTATGGCTTAATTGGTAAGCTAGGGGAACTTGGAGGGCAGGTATGGATATGGGATTTAGAGAGTAAACAGGCCGTCGGGCAAGCAAAGGTTAGTGTTTATGTGAGCGGGGGAACCAAGATTGCTGATGCTTTAAGCAATCAAGATGGGATTGCCGAGTTTAAGTTTAACCAAAAGCAAATCCAAAAATTAAAAGCTGCCGCCAAGAAGAAAAGTTTCAATTATTATATAGTGGCCAATGTCAGAGAAGACTATGCATTTGTGAGTAGCACAAATGAGCATCGAGTGCGTGATAAGGATCATCATTATGGGTATTACTATTACTATTATGATGATTATGATGACGGTAAGTATGTCTTAAAGCGTGGTTTGGTGTGGAGCGATCGAGCGATTTATCGACCGGGTGATGATGTTTTTGTAGCCGGTACTTTAGCAGAAGTGACCACACAAGGTGTACTGCCTTTACGTGAAACAAACTGTCAACTGAACTTTACCGAACACTATGGTAAAACATTGGAAGAAGTTAACTTTAAGACTTCAAAATTAGGCGGTTTTTCTCATAAGTTGACTTTGGATAAAGACGCTGGTTTGGGTACTTATTCAGCAAGTGTGAGTTGTAAAAGTCCACAAGACCCTAAAAAGTCATATACTTGGTCACATGATGTCCGAATTGCACATTTTGAAAGACCTACCTTTAAGGTTGATGCTTTAGCCAAGAATAACAGTTTGTCTCAGCAAGCTTTGGATTTGGGAGTTCGAGCTGAATACTTTTATGGAGCCGGTTTAAACGAGCGTAAATGGCATTCAGTTGTTACCACCACAAAAGGAAGCTATTCACCAAGTGTTGAATTAAAATATCAAAGAGCAGAAGATCCCCAAGGCATACAATTAGGTGTTGCCAAGCTTGGTGAATTTATTTTTGGAGGCCTGCATCAACTCGATTGGGACCATCGAGGATTACATGCTGAAATTCAACGTTTCTTCCCAAGTTTTACCTCTGACTCAGGGCTAGAGCTTAATGGCTCGGATAGTCGTTCAGGTCGACTTGATCAAAATGGATATGCAACGATTCAGTTTAGGCCTACAATCAATGGCTACACTCCCTATGAACTGAGTGCTCAATGGACTGTGAGCGATAGTGATCAAGCTTCTTTAAGTGCCGGAAGTCAAGTGGTTATTCACCCAAGTTCAAGCTATATTGGTTTACGTTCAACACAAGGCCATTATGTACCAAGCAATCAAGAACACACGGTTGAAGTTGTACTTGTTGATCCTTTGCAAGATCGCTTTGCTCAAGGCCAAGATGTTGAGCTTAGTCTTTTTCAGATTCAATGGGTAAAGATTGCAAGCAGCGATGAAATTGGCCGAGATGAAGTACAAAATCAGCAAAAGTTGGTCAAGGTTGGTTCCTGTCAGCTTAAGCAGGTAAGTCAGCCGCAAACATGTACCCAGACTCCTGTAAAGTCAGGAGAGCATTTATGGGTGGCTCATAGTACCAATGCAAAGGGAGAGGAAAGCTATAGTATACTTTCTAGCTATGTTTATGGGTCTTATGGGTCTTGGGCTGAGGCTGAGGGGAATAAACTTAAACTGCGTCTCGGTACTCATAACCCCAAAATTGGGGAAGAACTTTCTATGTTAATTGAGAATCCTTTCCCTGAGGCCGAAGTATGGATCACTGTAGAGCGTGAAACAATCGTTTATTCTAAACGACAAAAAGTTGGGCCGGCAGACCTAATCAAGATTCCGATTACAGAAGAAATGGGGCCAAATGCTTGGGTTAAGGTTGCTTTAACTCAACCTCGATCATCCTTGCCCTATGTAAAGTCATCAACCAATCCTGCTCCCTTCCAATCAGCAAAAAAACACTCATATGAAGATGACGACCAAGTGAGTGATTTAGGACAGGCGAGAGAGTTTTATGGCTCAGAGGAAATCCAAGTACGTCTTTCTGAAGCAGAGTTAAAAGTAACGGTTACTCCAGATGCACAAGAAAAACGGCCCGGAGATTCGATCACAGTTCAAGTCAAGGTGAGTGATCAGCAGAACCAAGCAGTGGCAGGTGAAGTCTATTTATGGGCTCTTGACGAAAGCGTGGTACGACTGACTGACTTTAAGGCGCCTAATCTTTTTGACATGCTTCATAATGATCGAAAAAATCGGATTGATACCTATAGCCATTTAACTCAGATGATTGCGCATGCCACGATGGGTAATAAGGGGTATCCGGTAGGAGGAGGTGGTGGTGAAGGTGATCTAGGCGTAAATGGTCGATCTAATTTTAAAGCAACTCCTTTTTTCTTGGGCGTGCAAAAAGTAGACCCAAGTGGACAAGTCAGCTTTACTCAAAAGTTAAGTGATGACCTCACTACCTTTAAACTTTTTGCGGTAGCGGTGTCTGAACGACAAACTCAGACGACTAATGGTCAACAAAATCCTCCAAAGTCAAAGGGTCAACTGCCTTATCTGTTACGGGCTGGCAGTGGCTCATCTAAAGTGACAGTGAATCTACCCTTGATGCTTAAAGCTGTGCTTCCTCGGTCTTTAAATGTAGGTGATCGTTTTAACATGGGGGCTATGATCAGTAGCCTTATGGATAGCGATGAAACTCTTAAAGTTAAGTTTGAACTTGAAGGGCCGGTAGAAGCTTTGGGAATAACCGAAACAGAGTCTCTTGTTCCAAGGCGTAATAATAAAGTTGTTTCAGTTCCGTACAAAGTCACAGGACTAGGCAAGGTCAAGGTCAATTTGACTTTATACCGTAATGGTAAAGTTGAAGATCGAGTTGAACATGAACTTGAAGCCCAAGTACCTGTTGCTCCGGAACATTTTGCACAAGTTGGCGAACTTGTTGCTCTGCCAAAAGGACAAGAAGAAACGGCCGTGATTGATCTAAGACAAAGTACATCAAAGGAAGATGGGCAAGATCAATTAGGAGTAGTATTACCAACCTTACCGGCACAGATTCAGCTTGATTTTGGCGTGAGTGTGATTAACAATTTATTCAATGATGTGGTCGCTTTAATCGAATACCCTTATGGTTGCTTAGAGCAACGTAGTTCTAGGATCTTACCCTTTGCTCTTGCTCAAGTTCTTAAGCTACCTTTAGAGGAAGTATTTAATCGAAAAGATCATTCAATCCCAAGTGATCAGCGACTTAAAAAGGTGATTCAGAGTTATTTTAATGATGTCGCTAGCATGCAAAATCACTCGGGTGGTATTCGTTATTGGATGAGCTTCAATGCTAAGATTAATCTTTGGTCTAATATTTATGCTTTTGTTGTGATTAACGAGCTGGTCAAAGCAGGATATAAGAACGACATGGTCAATATGAAAAGCTTACAGCGTTTCTTAAAGCTTTCTCGACCACATGGCTTTAAGCTAAAGAATCGCGGAGAGTATAATGTGCGTCCTGAATTGAGCGCTTTTTTAAGTTTTGCTCAGTCTGAGTATGCAACGCCTGATTACGCTCTTGAAGAAGAGTTATACTCCATGTCTGAGGACCTTAATTTAAATGCTAAGCTTTTACTCGCTGCCAGCATGGCCGGACCGATTACAAAACCAAGCAAAGGAGCTCGCCTCACAACAGCCAAAGCCTTGTTCAAAGATGCGATGCGTTCTTTTAGTTTTGATGGAGAGCGAGTGCAACTTGCTGATAGAAATTATGCATGGGCATGGTGGAGCTTTGACTCAAGTCGTCGTAAGCTTGCCTTAGCTTTAATGGCTATGTTACGCGTTGAGCCAGAACATGAATTAGCTCTACCTTTACTGAGGACCATTGCTCAAAAAAACAAGGGACGTCAGTATCTTAATACTCAAGCTACGGCCTTTACGCTTTTAGCTATTAGAGATTATTTAGCGGTGAGAGAGTCGGTCACTCCCGATATGCATGTGAATGTTGAAATGCTGGTTAATCAAGCTGGGCAGCGATCTAAAACCACCTTATCCACGCATGACATCAAAGGCTTTGATTCACCTCTCATCAGTGTGAAACGCAAGTTTAATCTCAAAGGTGTAGTACAAGGTAAATCTAAACAGCACATGATGGAGACTGAAGGCATTGGAATCAGCGCAACTGGGCAAGGTCGACTTTATTACGGGGCAAGAATTACTCAATACCCACAGGTGGTGCAAAAAGAGTCGATCAATCGAGGTTATATCTTGGAAAGAGAATACCGGCTAAAGTTGCCAGCAAATACAAGCGATGCACAAAGACGAAAGTTATTTAGTCAAAAGGCAGATGACCAAGATCCAGATTTATTTCCCAAGACCTTAAGTTATCAGCTAGGTGATTTAGTTGAGGTCACATTGACTTTAAAAGTGCCTCATGAAGCCCATTATTTAGTCATTAATGATGCTTTGCCTTCCGGTTTAGAAATCGTTGACCAAAGTTTAAAAGGCTCTCAGTTTTATGGGCCGGCCAAGGGAAGCGAATGGCATGTTTTTGATCATGTTGAGTTAAGAGATGATAGAGTTCTACTCTTTGCCAACCGTCTTAGAAAAGGGACCTACCAATTTAAGTACATCACTAAAGCAAGTACGGTTGGACGCTTTATGCGTCCGGCAGCTGTTGTGGAAGAGATGTATGCACCACAGCACTTCGGACGCTCAGATGGTGGGTATTTATGGGTAGGTTCCGCGCCTTAAAACTTCAGAAAACCAACTTTTTAAGAGTTTACTTTGGATCATATACAGAGAGAGCAAACAGAGAGAGCAAACAAAGAAATAAACCAAGAATGAGTATTTACTGTTCTTATGCTCTCTAGCTTCCTTTTAAAGCGCTAAACTGTTAAGATCTTCTCGTTTTAAAGATTAGATCACTGATTCGGTAGACCGCTTATGAAAAAACAAGATCCTTCAGCCACTCGTGTTTCTCCACTATTGCGCGCCCTAGCTCTAATGTTAGATTTAGGTTTATTTGCGGGCTTGGCCGCTGCTTTAGTCAGTGGTATTGATTACTTAACATATTCGCTTTTAGGCAGCAGTGGTGCTCAATTTAATGCGACCTTAATCTCTTTTCCGGTCTTATTGCTGTATATGCTGTATTTTTCTTCTGAATTAATGATGAATAAAACGCTTGGAAAGCAACTTATGGGGATTGAGATTCGGGCAGATAATGGCATGACTCCCGCAAGCGAAGCCTTGTTTCGCCGCTTTATGTTCAAGCATGCTTGGACAGTGGTATTATTTCTCTACTATGTTAGTGGTACCGAGTTGCTTTACTGGGGAGTATTGGCTTGGCTAGCTGTTCTTGCTCTGAGTGGAGTGGCGGCTTTTGGCAAAGAAAAACAAGCCGTTCATGACCAATTTGCAAAGGTTGCCGTTTATCCTAAAAAAGCCCCCAAAACCGACATCTCCCAATTATCAAAAGGTAAGTCAGAGGCAGAGATTGTCGCCGAAACCCAAAGTAGCGAAGTTCAGCAGGGGATGAGTGAGTCGATTAAGCGTACTGCCAAAGCGACCTTAAAACGAAGTGACTTCCCTTGTGCAGTAGAGCTTAATATTTATGTAAAAGACAGCGCAGAAGTCGAAGCACAAGTTTTTGATGCCTTTGCACAATATGTTCCTAATGTGCACCCTAACCAAGTCCAACTTTCAGATAAAAAAAAGGGCAGCTACACGACTTGTAGAGTGGTCATGAGATTTGACTCTCCCTTACAGATGGAGCGTAGCTATGCGGCTTTGGCTAAATCACCTAATGTCATAACAACCATTACTGTACGTTCGGTAAAAGTTGATGATGGAAAAAAGAGCAAAAAGCAAAAGGGACAGGCTTTGGAATTATTAAAGCCACAAAGTACTGTCCATTAATTAAATGCTTGACTCATAAACCTGTAAATTAGCTTATAAACTGGCTCAGGAAATCATTACTCATCATTTACTCATCATTACGCTGAGAAAGCTTAAGATTATGCCACTACCGCCTTTATCAAAGCCTAAAGGACGTATTCTTAATCTATTAAGGAATACTAAAGCCCTTATCGCTTTAGGAATTACCCTGTCCTTATTAATGCTGTGTAATGCATTACAAATGCTTTCGGCTTTATTTTTACCCTTATCACGGGTCTTTGTCAGAAAGATGAATCGTTGGATTGGAGGCTTTTGGTGGGGACTAAGTGACATCATGGCCGAAGCTTGGGGGATAGATGTTCAAATTGCTGGGGATGCATTACCTTACCAAGAAAATGTTATGGTGACGGCCAATCATCAAGCCATGACAGATATTAACACTCTATTTAGGTTAGCTAGACGACAAGGACGTATTGGTGATCTTAAGTGGTTTGTAAAAGATGTGATTAAATATGTACCGGGTATTGGTTGGGGCATGATTTTTCTAGACTGTATCTTTTTAAAACGAGATTGGAAAAAGGATAAGGATAGGCTTTATAAGCAGCTGTCTCGCTTTGAAGCAGAACAGATTCCGATTTGGACATTATCCTTTGTTGAAGGCACTCGTATTAGGCCTCATAAGCACCAAGCTAGCATAGAATATGCACGGTCGATTGGAGTAGAGCCATTGAAGCATCTATTACTGCCTCGTACCAAGGGTTTTTGCTTAACAACCGATGCCTTACGAAGTCACTTAGATGCTGTTTATGATGCCACAATCGCTTATATCGACGGTGTACCTAATCTATGGCAGTGGTGCCGTGGTGATGTACCCAAGGTAGCTTTATTTGTTCGTCGGTATCCCGTGAGTGACTTACCTACAGATGATGCAGAGCTTGCTGAATGGCTCAAAGCAAGATGGCGGGAAAAAGATGAGCTGTTAGATCACTTTTATACACACGGTACTTGGCCTGAAATTGGTTAAATAAAAAAGAGCCTTTAAATTGTTAAAAAGTAAACTTTAAGCGTGCGTACGAAACCTCAGCGAACTGTAAACTTTCTGACAAACTTCTTAAATGCCTCAAGATCTTTGACCGGTGCAGCCGGGTCTACAATACTCATTGTTTGTCCTAGTTTTGTAGGGATGTTTTTTAGGATTAAATACTCTTTTTGTAGCTCTGACATGGGAACATACATGCCCTTGGCAATACCACTGGTGATGAACTGTCCCTTTTGTAAGCCTTCAACTCTAAGCGCAAAATCAGCAGCAGCAAGAATACGTTCTTTGGCATTTTCTAATCTTTCTTGAGGAATCATCACTAGACTGATTTCACTAAGCCCAAAGCTCGTCATCCCTTGAGTCGCCACAGCCCACAACCCCTCGCTAAGTTTAGTCTCCTCAAACCTAAGATGGTCTTGACTGAGAAATTGATTAAGTTTTTTAATCTGTCCACAACGGGCCTGTTCCGCGTTAAACCAAGTCGGCTCTTGATAAGAGTTTAGTACTTTTTCTCCCTCTTGGGCTTGTGGACTCACAAGTGCCTTAGAGATACTCACCACCATATTATGAAGATCGATAAGTCCTCCACCACTTAGGCCTTGGCAAGTAATTTTCACAAGGGACTTGGCTTTTTTTAGTGACTCAAGCGGAGTTATCTTTTGCCTTAAACATTGGCTGATTCGTTCAGTCTTTAATGTTTTTAAATCTTGATTAAGCGCCAACCATTGACTTTTGCATGTTCCCGGTCCGACTGTGATTTCGTATTGATTATCCGACCCATAGCTTTCAGCCAATACGCCACTTTCAGCTAAGGTTGCTTCCAAACGACTTAAGGGAAAGCCCTCGGTACTTTCTGTCCAAAACTCATGATGAGTCACTGTTTTCTTTGGGGCTAAAGAACCATCACTGACAGCTTCAATTGGCTTGGTTAAATTAGACCACAATTTAGGGGCTTTACTTACTTTTTTGGGTGGGGTTGATGCACAAGCACTTATCATAAGGCTCAAGCAAATTAGGTAAAAAGGGGGAGCTGCTTGGAACATGTTAACCGCAAACATTTTAACCTCTATTGTCAGAATGACTGTGATATGTAGTTTATATTAAGTAAACCAAACCGAATCGGTTCTTAAAGTAAGTTGGACAGATAATGAGTAACACCGAGCTAAAGCCTAAACAAGCGAATGAAATAGATCAACACTGGCAAGTAAAGTCAGCCAATAAGGATGAAATTACTCAAGCGATGCAGTTTGGTAAAGACTTAGGAGTGCATCCATTATTAGCTCATTTGCTGATTCAACGTGGGTTTAAGACCCTAGCTGAAATGCAAGGTTTTCTCACAGCCTCTCTCAAAGATCTGCCCGATCCTAGCTTAATGTTAGACTGCGATAAAGCGGCTCATCGACTTTTAGATGCCTTAGAACAGCAAGAGAATATCGTAATTTATGGAGATTATGATGTAGATGGTGTCACAAGTTCTTCGATCATTTGGCGCTATGTTAAACAGGCCTTCAATACAGAATTAAATGTGTATATTCCGCAGCGGCTTAAAGAGGGCTACGGCTTAAATAAAGAGGCGATTAGCTTATTAGCACAAAGGGGAGCGCAACTGATTGTCACTGTAGACAATGGCTCATCGGCAGTGGAAGAAATTAAGCATGCCCAAACACTAGGGATTGATGTGATTATTGTTGACCATCATACCGTTTCAAATCCCGAACCACCTGCTTTTGCGCACTTAAATCCTCATCGAAAAGACTGTCCTTATCCTGATAAAAAGTTAGCTGCGGTTGGGGTTGCTTTTATGCTTTTAATCCACATCCGTCGTTTAGTTCGTGAAGATTCACGCTTTAGTAGCGCTCAACATGTCGATCTTTCAAAGCTTTTGGATATTGTTGCTTTGGGTACGGTTGCCGATGTAGCCCAGCTACAAGGCATTAATCGAGCTTTGGTTAAAGCGGGGCTAAATACAGCTAAAGCAAGTCGCAAAGCAGGGATTGTTTCTTTATGCCAAACTAGCAAGTGCAAGCTTGAAGAACTGAGTGCCTATAATATTGGTCATCAGCTCGGTCCTCGTTTGAATGCTGCCGGTCGCATTGATGATGCGCGCTGTGGCTTTAAGCTATTGATTAGTGATGAAGCCTATGAAACTCGTCAACTAGCGGCGCATGTTGAACAATACAACCAAGAAAGACGTGCGATTCAAGAGGAGATTCAGCGGGAAGCGCTTAAGCAGGCAGAACAATATGCTCAAGATGCGGTGATTATTGTCTATGATCCACATTGGCATCATGGTGTTGTGGGCATTGTGGCTTCTCGAATTGTGGATCGTTTTCACCGTCCAACGATTGTATTGGGAGGTGATGATACACATGGTGACTTTAGGCTTAAAGGAAGCGCACGTAGTATTCCTAAACTGAATTTAAAGGCTGCCTTAGATCAATGTTCTCAACATTTATTAACGTATGGGGGACACGCTGCAGCAGCCGGAATGAGTTTAAAATCTGAAAATCTAGAAGCCTTTCGTGATGAGTTAAATCGAGTGATTAATGACTCATCACCAGAGCTTAGGTCATTACCTCCCTTACTCGCTGATGCCGAGCTTAGTCTTCAAGATGTTAATGCAGATCTTCTTGAGCAGCTTGCTTATTTAGAGCCAGTCGGGCACGGCAATCCAGCACCTATCTTTTTAACTCGCGGCATTCAAGCTCGGAGCAGCACAATGAGTCATGGTAAACACCTAAAGCTTCATTTCAATCTTCCCCCCAACATGCCCGCTGAAGCGATCGGCTGGGGCATGGGTAAGCAGGAACATTTATGTAAAGGCTTAGTCGATATTTGCTATCAAGCCAAATGGGATACTTTTAGAAATGTACGAAAAATCGTCTTGATGCTTAAGGGGATTCGAGCGCATGATCCTCAACCGATTGAACAAGTACCTTCCACACTTAGCTAATCATGAAAGTAGATCAAGTCCGCGATGAGTGATGCCCAAGAACAAAGTTCTATAGAGTCTGGTTTGGCTGAACACACCGAAAAACAAGTATCAGCAGTGCAAAATTCGTATCCTCGAAAAAGACGGGAGCGCCGGCCACTTTCTCGTACACCTAAAACAAGCCCTTTAGTAGGTGTTGTAAATAGCTTTATTTTAGTGATCGGTTTATGTGTTATTTTGGCAAGTCGCTGTGAGCAAGGTTCTACTGCTCAAGAGCAAGACAATAGCTGGATCAATTCTTTGATCACCCCCAAAGATTTACATCTACCCAAAAGTGTGACTGATAAGCTTCTAGAAAAAAAGAAACACCCCCAAGACAAAGTAGACTTAAGTGCCGAATAAAGAGATGAACATTTTTGGAGAGTTTTTAGTTTTTAAAAACCTGAATGACTTTCGGTATGAAAAGAGGGGTTGTTTTTGCATAAGTTAAAGGTTGAAAATTGGTTCATGTTAATCGGACTACCCATGCTTTGGGCTTGGAGCTTTGTTCTTTTGACTGAACCATTAAGTAAACCTTTTCCCAAGATAAAAACTCAGAACCTTCTGCCTTCTGAATTAGCTAAGCCAAAGCTTTGGCAGTCATGGCCTAGTTCAGATCCTTTAAGTCTAGACAGGCTTACTCAACACTTTGCACAAGAACAAGCGCAACACAGTTCTCTGCTTGTTGTCGGTGATACACGAGCGAGTGCTTCTGGGCTTGGTCCATCATCTCGTTGGCCCAGCTTAGCTCATTCTTTTAAGCACCATAACGCCAAAGTTTTACTGCATCTTGGAGATTGGGTACAAGAGGGCCAAAGTATACATCAATGGCAGCAGAGCTTACAGAGCTTAAGCTTACTTGACCCTTTGGCCTTATTGACCGTGAAAGGTAATCATGACCGAGGCGGACTCTTTGAAACTTTGGGCTTGAGTGATGTACCAAGTGCACCCTTACGCATCAGTAAGGTGGGAGATATGCTTATATTCCTATTTGATAGTGAAGTAAGAACAGAACAGGCTCAAGCAAGTGTAGAGAACCTGTTTGAGCGAGGGCAGGTGAAAGCGCAAGTCAAAACCTTACTTCAGGCAAGTTCTGCAAGATTGTGGGTACAACATCGACCAATATGGTCGAGTGGTAATCATGGCTCAGATGAACGAGGATGGCGCCATTGGCTAGTACCCAAGTTAGAACAGCTTAAGATTGATTTAGTTTTGGCTGGGCATGATCACGACTATGAGAGATTTTGTCCAAGTAAAGGTGTTGATCACTTGCGACGCTGTGACCCTCATGGAATTACCTATGTTGTAAGTGGTGGAGGGGCGACTGTAACAGTACCTTTTCCCAATCTTTCGTGGAAACAAAGCACATCATCCAAACAAGAAAATGATCGTCAAAGACAGGTCTTTAGTAGTAGAGCGCATTATTTATACATTTATCTTGCAGAGCAAAAACTACATCTTGAAGCATGGGGGAGTGAGTACATGGGACAAAGAGTTTGCTTTGACCAGGCTCAAATTCCCTTAAAAATGTCTAAATTTAGTAGATAAAATGCCCAATTGGTCGATTGCCCTTGAAATCATAGCTAAGTTTCGCTTGTAGTGTGAAGTGAGTTATTAAATATGTGCATTAATAAAGGCACACTTGGAGCACGATTTTATGGAGTCTCTTAAACCTCTTGAAGGTATTTTTAGCGCAGTACCTACTTTTTTTGATGATGATGAAGCAGTTGATGTAAGTGCTTTATTACAGTTGATGGCATGGCAACTAAAGCCACATCATCTTGATCAGTTTCTGCCTAAGTCTCTTGATGCTCATTTGAGTGATGCTCATTTGGGTAATCACTTATCTCAAGGCGTTCAGGGCTTGGGTGACTCAGTCAGCGGCTTTGTACTGTATGGCACAACCGGAGAAGCACCGTGTTTAAGCGCTTCAGAAAAAGAGCAAATTACATCTTTGGCTAAAGAGCACTTCCCTCAAAGTGTGATGATTGCCGGGATTGGTACAAACTCAACGAAAAGCACTATAGAAAATGCTCAGCAAGCTCGAGATTGGGGAGCGGATGCTGGGCTTTTGGTGACACCCTACTATAATCGTCCAAGTCAAGAAGGCCTGTACCAACATTGCCTTAAAGTAGCAGAGTCAGTAGCGGATTGGCCACTTGTTCTATATGTGGTGCCAAGCCGAACGGGTATCACCCTTGAGATTGAAACAGTCGACCGATTATTAAGCGCTTGCCCACAAATTATTTCCATCAAAGATGCGAGTGCAGATCTAAGCTATTGTGCAGAGCTTATTGCTTGTTGTGAAGGTCGAGCAACCGTTCTATCTGGCGATGATCCCACAGCTTTGGCATCATGGGCAATTGGTGCTCGTGGTTCCATTTCTGTTGGGAGTAACTTATTTCCTGCAGAAATGATGCGCTTGTGGAAATTATTTAACCAAGGGGCTTTAGCTGAAGCTCAAAAGTTATTTATGAAGCTACATCCTTTGATTAGAGCCTTATTCATTGAAACCAATCCAAGCCCTCTCAAAGCCGCGCTTGCTCAGCTGAGCCAGCAAGGCTTATTAGCTAAGGTATCTCCACTCAATCCTAGTGTTCGTTTACCCTTAAGTCAGTTACAATCCGAGTCTCAAGATAGCTTGATTAAAGCCCTGCACCAGTACTTAATCCAACCTTAAAGAAAGTTTGAGCAGTTCAGCATGCAAGCAAAAAGAATAAAAGTTGCAGTGATTGGCTATCAGGGAAGAATGGGTCAAGTCACGATAGACGCTTTAGATAAGCACCCTAAACTTATGCTAGGTGCTAAGATCGGACGCCAAGAATTACAAGCAGAGGAAGAATGTGTTGCAAGCTTGAAAGAGTGCAAAGCATTCATTGATTTTAGTCACGCTGATGCACAGCTTACGATTTATACTTTTTTACAAAAACACAGCATTTATTTACCAATGATTACTGGAGTCACCGGCTTAAGTGCCAAAGTACAAAGTGTAATTAACCTTTATGCACAACAGGCGCCAGTTTTACAGGCTGCCAACTTTAGTATTGGCATTGCCCTACTCAAGCGTTTAAGTCGCTTAAGTGCTCAGAGTTTAGATCAAGGTTTTGATACTGAGATCTTTGAGCTACATCACCGCCATAAACAGGATTCGCCAAGCGGAACAGCATATGCTTTGGCAGAGGCGATTGTTGAGGGAAAACAAACGATTGGCCAACAGGCACAGATCAATACAGACGCCGTCAATTATCTACGTAAGGATTCAGAAATACATATTAGCGCAGGACGAGGCGGCGGAGTTTTTGGTGATCATAGTGTATTCTTTTTGAGCGAACATGAAAGAATTGAACTAAAGCATTCTGCTTTGAATCGCTCAGTGTTTGCAGACGGCGCGCTTAGAGCTGCCCAATGGTGCCTAAAACAAAGTCCTGGCTTATATCAAATGGATGATCTTTGGGCCTAAGCCGTGAGTATATTGACAGGCGCAAGAGTAGCAAGAGCCCTGATGCGTATGACCGCGCATGTCATTTGTATATATGCATGCTTAGTGATGACCCTAAACTCCATGTGGAGTAGCCAAATCTTTGATTTATTTGTCAATCCAATCTTTTCAGGAGAAATCCAGTGGGAAAGGGTGTCATGGGGACCAAAACCTTGGGATATAAGAATCAAAGATCCACGACTGATTGATGCCCAAAATAATGAATTAGCTCGTTTTTCAAAACTCATTATCAAAGATTATAACTTACTAGGCTTATTGGAGTTTACATATGGTGCAGGATATGTGGGACTCTTTGATGGTCATGTCAGTATTGCCGAGCGTGAACACAGTGAAGATCCCGAACGACTCATTTGGAATATCGCCGAACTATTTCAACCTAAAAACAGTATTTATAAACCCGATGATGGAGAGAAAACTCCTCCGATTTTAGTGCAAATAGAGCGCTGTGATTTAGAGGATATTCGCGGTCGAGTAAAAATGGGTGTTGTGGATGTTAACCTGTCCGGCGCTGCAGTTCAGAACGGTTTTTTTGAGCTTGATACGACCAATAAAGTGATGCGTATACGTGCCGATGAGCTTAAAGTAAAGCAAGTAGATACCGATATATTCCTACGACATAGTGATGATCAAATGTCGGAAAAAGCTAAGGCTCAAGCGCCTATAGATAAGATTCTAAGTTATCGTTTAACTCGCTTGAACAGTCATCATTTATGGTGGTTAGATGATGCTTTTGGTGGCCAAGATCTAGAGGCCAACTCTTATCTATATGATAAAATAAGCTTACAAGAATGGATCTTAGACCTTTCAACACAGGGAGTGCCTCATGCCCGAGCTCAAGTAGATGCTCATCTACGTTCATTTGATCGCTACATTAAACCATGGGGCTTAGACCAATATGTTCGAGGAGAGCTTAAACTTCAGGGAGACTTAAATGGACCGCTTGATGATCCCGCGAGTCGAAACTTACATAGTGAGGGTCAGATCTTTGTTCCTGTGCTAGGTAGCATTCGATTTTTACTTGATGGCAATAAATCACGTTTAGGTCAGGTACAAGTGTCTCAAGGGCGTATTTGGAGCATCTTGGGAGATTTAGGGATCAAGGCCGAGTTTAACTTACCTAAGCAGTTAGGTCTACTGACCCTAAAAGCCAATGAACTCATTTGGTCGTCTCTTGGACAACTTCCACCGGAATGGAAAGCATGGGAGCAAAGTGCTTATGGTGATATCTATTTAAAGATACGTCCAGATTATCAGCAAGACTCCAAAGGCGTAGAGAAACCTTATTCGGTGGGACTAGAGCTTGACTTGTCAGCACAAGGCCCCAAGCGTGTTCATCTCAGAGGGCGTGCTAGTTTAAGTGGAGATTTGCTTTCGATACATGAAGGTCAGTTAGAACTTCATCGCCCCAGCGATGGTTTGTATGCTCCGCCACGACAAAAGCTTAAAGCTCAAGGTCAGTTAGATTTGACAACGCAAAAGTTTAAGAGTGATTTAAGTTTAAAGGGTAAGCTTACTCCTTATAGTTTGCCTCCCTTACGCTTACCCTTGAGTGCTCAAATTGACTTAAGAGTGAATGCTCAAGGCTCCATGAAGCACCCCAAACTTGCTGGTGTAATCAAGGCAAGGCAGATTCAAAGTAAGCTCAAGAAATATCCAGGAAAAGTTGATCGAATTCACTTAGATTTTAATCTAGATCAACAAAAGTTAGTACTAACCCAGAGCTTGGTCAAAACCAAGCAGGGACAGGCTATGCTTGAGCTAAATCTACCATGGGAAAAACCATTGGATGCGACTTTTTGGGCCAAAATAGACCACCTAGATATGGATTTAGAACCATTTGGCTTACCCATTCAAACTCAGGTCGATGGTGTTTTATGTACACATCGTCAACAAGCCTGTAAAACATTGCAAAAGGTCTCACCAAGCTCTGCAAAAATATCCAAAGACTCTTGTTTACGTTCTTTATTTAACACTAAAGTATCAAAAAGAGAGCAAAGTGAAGCTTGCTTGTCCTTTAAAAAACTTAAACTGAAGGGGGTTGAGTTTAAGGAATTTGAGATTAACGCGTCTTTGACGCCTAAATTATTTAAGCTTCGTCGTGGTCGCTTGTGGAAAGGCCAAAGATTACTTCTCGACTTTCAAGGCCAAATTGAAAATCCACTTCAGAAACAAGCAACACTTAATAGCTCTATCAAGCTGATTAATATTCCATTACAACTTGCTCAAAAGTTTATTAAAAATCCGACATTACCCATTAAAACGCTTTATGGGACAGTTAACTCCGAGTTTTCTTTATCAGGTCAGTTAAGTCAACCTGAAGGGCAAGGTACACTTTCACTCAATAGATTGAGTACTCGTATTGATCAAGGTCAAAATGAGGCCTTAAAGCTTGCACTTGGAGAAGCTTTTTTAAACTTTGAACTTTTAAAGGAGAGAATCACTGCACAGGGCCATATTGGTAAGCAGTTGTGGGTGGATGGAGAGTTTGTCTTTGATGAAAAACTTTTAAGTATTGGGACAGACTTTCATGCACTGAGTACAAGTTTCCTAACCGCTCCTTTAGAAAGTGAATCTCAATATAAAAAGCTAGTCACAGCGCTTAAGACAAGCTTTGAAAAATTACCTCTTTCGCAGGTTGGACTTGCACCTCTCTTATTGAATGACCAAAGTCGTTCAATCAAAATAATTGGTTTGGGTGAGCCGGTTGCCTGTGATTGGAAAATTCGAGATTTACCTTATTCACAGTTGATTAAACTAACCTTACAAGGCAGAGGTCAACTCATTTGGCATTTGGAGCAAGAGTCATTTCCCAAGATTGATATTGATTTAGACCATACCCAAATTGACTATTGGCTAAGAGATATTGGTGGAGAGGTTATACGTGATCAAGAACAAGACTCTTGTAAACAATCATGCTCAACTTTATCAACACAAAGAGCGAGTACTGCAAAGACTAAACAGCCAAATTACTGTCCAACTTTAAGTCTTCATACACCTATTGCCTATCATATGGAACTGAGTGGTCAGCAATATTTTGGTGAACGTTTGTGGCTGAATCCTAAAAGAATTTGGACAAAGCAAAAAGATCATACAGAAATGCTTAATAAGCATAATAAAATACCACAGCCGAATGAGGAAATCTCTCAGAAAAAAGCAGATAAACAAGCCCAACAAGACTCGACTGCAATATGTCCTCAACTAAGGTTTCAAGGAACGATTGCCCAAGAACAGGTTTTGTTGATGCCGATTCGCTTAGAAAGTGGTGGACAGGAACTTGAATTACGCTTTGGGCTTCAAAACGGGCGAGTACAAGGCTGTCTCAGTGGTTTATTGCAATTAAAGCTTTTGACACCCTTTTTAAGAGATTTCTATCAACAGATTGATGGCTTGATATATCTTAATACTTATTTTAATGGTCCACTAGAGCGACTTGCCTTGAGTGGCGAACTTGAAGCGCAAAAAATGAATTTCAATTCTCCGCGAGTAAAGCTGTTGGGAGACCTACAGTTAAATGAGGCGGTTTGGTTTAAATTGACAGCTTTGCAGCAAGGTGGCACCCAACTCAATCTAAAAAGTCTAAATGACTTTTCAGTAAAGCGTAATGAGGGTGATATACGGATTCAAAAGTTGACAGTAGATCTACCAAAGTTTTTATTTGAAAAGCTCTCGGTTGATTTTTCAGCGCCTCAATTTGATGTTTTGATCCCTCAAATGTTGAGAAGCTCGGTAAACTTGAGAAATATGAATTTTGAAATGTATTTACCTAGTGAAAATGCGCAAGCACCATCTACAGACTTAGATGAGACTCAAACCAATACTCAAACCAAAAAAACAAGCACTAAAGATCAAAAACAGGCGTTAGTTAGGCAGGAACCTAAGCTCACTTTATCCGGTGATGTAAAAGTTATAAGAGCCTTATATCACACTGATATATTGAGTATTGATAAGACTTTTTATCAGGGGGGGATAAATGCTTTATCCGGTCGTTCGGCAGTAGAGAGCCTAAGTTTATTTGATAAAACGCCCTTACTCAAAAAATTATACTTAGACCTAAGGTTGCAGGGAGATAATGAGATTCTCGTAAAAACTAAAATCGCCAACTTGACCGCTTTAGATCTTGAGCTAAATCTTGATCTAAAAATGAAGGGAAAATTGATTTCAGAACAGGGGGATCCTATTGCTTCAAGATTAAGTTTAAGTGGCGCTGTTGATGCTTTAGAAGGCTCTACCTTAACGATTTCCAAGAATCCATTTGAGATTTCTCATGCCAAGGTGCTTTTTGGAGGATTAGTGGGTGAAGATATTCAAAGCAGTGACTTTTTATTTGCAGATTTAGTGGCCACTCATACCTTTCGTATTCCACCTACCGGACTGAATAATCGTCAGATTAACTTTGATCAAACTCTAAGTACTGATCTAGTCGATGAGGAAGTGACTTTAAGTGGACAACTTAAGATGCCGACTCAAGAAAGTCCTTTTCAAGTAGACTTTGATCTAATGAGTCAAAGTGGCCGAAGTCGTATTGAAGTTTTGAACTTAGTATTATTCGGAAGCTATCCAACCGGAGCAAGTGTACTGAATAATACTCAACCGGCAACCGGCTTACTTTTGTCTCCTGTACTAAACTTTATAGAACGACCCATTGCTGACTCATTAGGCCTTGATAACTTAAGCCTAACACCCGATAGTAGTAGTCTTTTTATTGATATAGACAAGGCTTTTTCCAGACGTTTGAGATTTAATTTACGTACCCAAATTGGGGAGGTAGATCCAAATACACCTCAATCAATCTTTTTGGAGTATAAAATCAATAATTGGTTAGCCGGTGAGGTGACTGCAGAGCAAAGAGGTGATATTTCAACCGGTAGCGGTCGTGTAAGACTACGTTTGAGTTGGGATTGATAAAGCCATGATTGTTTTACAACAGGTATGCAAAAGACAGCAAAAGCTAAGGAAAGTCTTTTTGCGTTATTTTTCTTCGGTATCATGGTTTTATCTTGGGTTTGTTTTTTTAAGCGTTCCGCTCAGCAAATGCTTTACTGAAAGCTTTATGGGAGCGATCGCTTATGCTCAAGATTCTAGTTTAGACTCTCTTCCTAAAAGTGATTGTGAAAACAAAGCTTTAGATCGTCTTAAGTTTATTAAGCAAGTAAACAAATGGGGACTTGAGCCCCAATCGCAAGCACTTTTTGATCAGTATCAAGGGAATAGATTAAGTCAAGTTGAGCTCAACTGCCAACTTAAGCAATGCCATGACTCTATAGCTAAATCTGAAATATTAAGAGCATTACAAGTACCAGTGTATCAAGCGATTTCCTCTAATAATATACTTGAGTTATGGACGCGCTTAATGGCTCTTGGTCTGTTTGAGACTCACTCATTTTTTGTGATCAATTCACAAGCTCAAGCAATAAAGGGAAATCAATCAATCAAAGCTCAAGAAGAACTCAAGCTCAGCATTTGTGCTTCTTCACCACCGATCATCGAATCGATTAGGGTACGCTATCAATCTAGCACTTTTTACCCTAAGCAGTTCCTCAGTGAAATCTATAAGCGTCTAAACTTAAAAAGAGGCGGTTATTTACCAAGAGATAACTCTTATCTTAGGGAGTTAGAGTCTCAGTTAATCGCTTCATATAAACGCTTAGGTTATCATGGGGTAACGGTTCAAATCATCCCAATTTTCCCATCTAAAGATCAGCAAAGAGTCACGATCGAAATTAGAATCCGAGAGGGAAACCGTCCTAAGCTAGGTTCGCCGATTATAGAGATCTTAGATCAAGAGCTTGAGCAAGAAGTGATCGAAGAAAATACCCTACGAATTGCCCGTTCTATCACGCCTGATTTGTTTTTTGATGCCTTTGAGGATTTCTTTTCCTTTTTTGGATTGGGCCATTATGACCGTCGAGCCACTCGACAGCGAGCAGACCAACTTGAAGCAGATCTTCGCAATGAGGGATGGGTTTCGGCTAGGGTTAAGGTCATTGCAGATGAATTGTATAATGGGAAAATGAGTCCGGTTATTTCTATTCGCCGTGGTCCAAAATTGAGTCATTTTTTTCAAGGTAATCTTACGATTTCGTCTGAGGATTTAGAAAAAGAACTGACTTTTAAAGAGAGTGGGGTCATTGATGAAATAGAGCTAGAGGCCAGCCGTCAAAATATCATTAAAAGATATAAATCAGCTTCGTATTATTATGTGGATGTTAAAGCTAAGATTAAAACATTAGATTCAAAAAAATCTGAGGTTATTTTTACTGTTGATGAGGGGCCACAGGTATATATTGGTGAATTAGTCCTCCGAGGCCTACCTAAGCATATACAAGCAGAGGTTAACGCAGTGATTGATACCAAAGGAGTGGCTGCGAATCGGGTGATTAGCACCTTAAGATCAGCTTCAGGGATTTTACAAGAGGCTAAATTAAATCAGGATTTAAACAAACTGATACAACGTCTTCAATCCTTAGGTTATTCGCAGGTGAGCATTCGGTGTTCTCCGGTTCAAAAACAAGCACTTTTCGTACAAACCGACCGATTAGACTCAAGTAAACGCTTAGATATTTGGTCTACAGACATAAATCGCTACACCTGCTTTAGAGTGATTCCTGATCATAAGGAACGTAGCAAAAGACAACTTTTAACGGTCTTAATTGAAGTTAACTTGGGCAAGCGAACTCGTCTTAATTTTGTCGACTTTTACCCCTTTGATCAAACAATGGATGAGCAGACTCAAGATGAAAGGTTAAATCTTTTAAAAGGTTTAGAGTTGATTGATGACTTGGGACTTCCCATCACGCATGCTGGCTTTAGTCAAGACAAGCTTAATTTGATCAGTAATTTTCTACTGTCATTCCTAAAGGGACAAGGCTATCTCAGAGCAAAGATTAAGCCTTACTGCCAAAAAAAACAGGGAAAGGCCTCATTAACTCATGAAGAACTTTGTGATTTAGAAAGCCTCTATGGTGAAGTCATTGAACGCTTGTCTTTTAAGGCCGAACTAGGCCCAAAAGCCGAAGTGAATGCCTTGATTATTCATGGACAGCTACTGACCAAAGAAGAATTGTTAAGGCGAGAAATTCTTTTACGTTCAGGTAGTCCTTTAAGCGCGGATGCCATTTTATTAAGCCAAAGTAATCTTCGTGGTCTAGGTTTATTCCGCTCGGTCAATATTAAAACCATTGGCTTAGGAATGATGCCACAAGATGCTTTGGTTGAACCGGTGACCTTAGTTCTTAATGTTGAGGAAAATCAACCTTGGTTACTTGATAGTTATTTGGGGTTACGCCTGACAGACCAAACGATTACAAGTGATCAAAATCTTAATTTGTTATACACAAGTGCTCTCACGATTCGTCATCGAAACATACAAGGCAAAGGTTGGGAGCTAGGTGGTGGTGTTAGCCATGATAATTTAGTACTCAATCCAACCGATACTGAAGGAGATAATGCCTCTTGGGCAGTGGGTCCATTCTTTAAGAATCCCAGATTATTTGACAGCTATGCACAGCTCTTTACAGAGTTTGTTTTTGAACAAGGTCTAAGTGGGCAGCGGACTTCTTATTTACAAAGACTTAGAGGTAAAGGAACCTTAAGTTATAATTTTTATAATCTGTCTTTTCCACAAAGATGGGGACAGGGTCTAACTTTTGAGCTTGAGCTTGAGGCTAAACTCGAACGCCAAAGGCCACTTTCAAGATATAGTGAACGCCGAGCCTTTACTGAGGCAACACCTTCGTTCAACATAGCACCTACCTTAGTATATGACCAAAGAGACAACCCAATTCATCCCACGCGAGGATTTTATTTAACAGCGGGTGTAGACTTTTTAGGTAGCCAAGAACTATTTAATGGTGTTGTTTCATATAAGGAAACTTTGAATGCTCAATGGGTGGGAGCATGGTTTAAAAAGCAATTATTATTTGTACCTTCTTTTAAGTTTGGTGCAGTACAAAGTCAGCTGAGTGATGCCCAACTCACCATGAGCAATGCGGACTTCTTATTCACCGCAGGTGGAGACGGGGTGATTTATCCGGTAAGAGGTTATCCGGCTGCAGTCATTAATACATGTACAGTTGCTAAACGTGCACAAAATCAATGTCAGACAGTGAGTAATGAGTTTACCCCTAGCCCTTCTGATTTAGTAAACTTTTCAGGTCGGGCTGTCATGAATATGAATGTTGAAGCTAGGTTTCCAAGTTTCTTAATGAATCAGCTATGGCTTGCTACCTTTGCTGATATTGGAGCGGTGAGTGAAAATATCAGTCAGTTCGAGGCTCAGTTATTTTATCCAAGCATAGGCGCTGGTATTCGCTATCTCTTGCCCGGTCAAGTGCCCTTAAGACTTGATATTGCATATCCTTTACGTGAAACGGCCTTTAGTTCTCAAAAGCTCGCTTATCACTTTAATTTCTTCTATGTTCTCTAAGCTTGCGACTTTCTTATAGCTAGATTACATTAAAGCCTATTGAGTCTTCATTCATTAGGTTAAACTGTTTGATATTTTAATCATCAACTTAAGTTTTGGGAGCTTTATATGCGATTCACTCAAACCTCTTTTTTGTCTATCATAGCCATCATCGCAGTATTGGCCGTGGTAAATACTAGTTTTGCGACTCCGGCGTTAAGCTCTCCACCACCGCTTTCTCTTTTACAACAAAGTTCGCCTCTGTTTACGCTTAATCAAGGTTCACAAGGTCAAATGATGGATGATCCAACTTTGATGCGTGAACTTGAGCAAGAAGAAAGCTTAGAAGACCTACAAGATATTGAATATAGTCGTGAGGCTTTATCGATCAACAGAGGTATTCTGCTCAGTTTGATTCCTGGTGGTGGCTGGTCTTTGATGTATGCAAATCGACGTGCTCAAGGTGTATTAATGATTCTGGGAGCAAGCATTGGGTATGCAATGGGTACAGCTTATGTATTAGGCGTTTTTGACGAACAGGCTGAACGAGCTTGTGTTTTGACTGACTCATCAAAAGAGAGCATTAACGTAGAAAGCGCTTACTGTAATCCGGCCAGTAGCATTCACCCCACTAATAAAAACGCAACAATGCCTGCTTACGATCCTTATCTTTATAAAGATGAAAACGCTAGCGATCCGGCTCAGCGTATTATTTTACGAAAGGATAAAATGCTGTCTGGCTCTTATCGAGTCCCTTTTTACTCTGAAGTTAGCGAGTTATATCAAGAGCAAAAGCGAGGGAGTGATTACGATGGAACAAGCACAGGCTTGGCGATTATTGCGGGTACTTACGCGGCTACCACAGTCTTGAGTGCAATCTGGTCGGCAGTAGAAATCAGTGATCAAAACCATGAACTTCGTAAGCGCATTGAATCAACAAGTGCTCAAGCAAATCCAAGCTTTCAGCCGAATCAGGCTAAACTAAGACCTACTTTCCAATATGATGGCCAACAAACAATCATGGGAGTAGGCGGTCAGTTCTAAGCTAATCTCTAAGTAAGCTTTATTTATAAGATTTATTTAAGCTTAGTCATCGTTTTTTAAATGGTTTTTGCTTTTCAAATATCACTTTCTTGACTTGTAGGTTCGATCCATCAGTTTAAGTTTGAGGGTGATTAACCTCAGCCATTCTAAACTTTATGACTGATGACTAAGCGAACACAGACTAAGCATCATCTGCCTTAGTTACAACATCACTAGGATTCAAGTCTGGCATCTGTTTTTAATGCCCAATTATTTTTTTCAAGCTTAAAATTTGAACAATGTTCTGTTTTGTGGAATTATTTATGCATATGATTCTGTTTTATGGAATGCTTGATGGCTAGCTAAAGTAAAATCTAACAAGCAGAAAGCCCTTTAGACTATGGAGAGAAGATGATGCATGTGGCACAATTCAAAACCTTTGTCTCGTTTGGATTTATTCTAAGCGCGGCCCTGAGTAATGGACGTATTGCTCAAAAGTTTAAACTCCCAGCAATTACAGGCTTTTTAATTACGGGTCTAATTGCCGGTCCCTCAATGTTAGGGGTCTTAAATGCTGAGCAAGTGACAAGTTTACAAGCGATTGACCATATTGCCCTTAGCTTTATTGCCTTAGTCGCAGGAAGTGAGCTGAGATTGTCTGCACTAAGGTCACAGCTTTATTCTATTTTATCAGTAATGTTTGGGCTGACCCTAGCTACTTTTACCCTGACCGCCTTCAGCACATATCTATTGAGCTCATGGATCCCTGCTTTAAGTGACCTATCATCACAACAAGCACTAAGCGCTGCAATCTTACTAGGCGTCATTATGGTGGCTCGTTCACCATCAGCAGCGATTGCCATGATCAATGAATTAAAAGCGAAAGGAAGCTTTACCCAGCTTATTTTAGGGGTGACAGTCCTTATGGATGTGGTTGTGATTACTTTGTTTGCCGCTGGACTTTCGGTTGCCCATAGCCTGAGTGCTGGTCAAGCCCTATCGGTTGGCTTTATCAAAGAGATTTGCATTGAGTTAGTGAGTTCTGGATTCATTGCATGGCTTCTTTATCTTGCTATACGCGGATTACTTAATGCCCGTCTATCAAGTGCTTTGAGCCCTATACTTATGGTTTGCTTAAGCACAAGCGTATATTATCTAGCCCACCTCGGTGAGCAAATACCGTTTATTAACCTGACCTTACATTTTGATCCACTACTGACATGTTTACTTGCTGGTGTTTTGATGAGTAATCATGAAGCGATCAGCCCAGAATGTTCAGAACGATTTGAAACACAGGTATCAAGCTTATCCCCTTGGATTTACTTAGCTTTTTTCACTATCACCGGCGCTAGCTTAAAACTTGACCTTCTCACCCAGGTATGGCCACTTGCCCTACTCTTTTTTACAATTCGCTTAGTTGGTTTAGCCATTGGCTCAACCTTGGGTGGTGCGATTGCCGGTGAACCTAAACAGCAACATGCTTTTCGTTGGATGGGCTTTGTGACTCAAGCAGGCGTTGGCTTAGGGCTTGCTAAGCGAGTGGCTACCGAGTTCCCGTCATGGGGGCCAAGTTTAGCGACCTTGATGATTGCAGTCATTGTGATGAATGAACTTATGGGGCCTTTATTCTTTAAAAAGGCAATTATAAGCTCAGGGGAATCACATACCACAGAGTCATGATTGATCAAGTGGAGACAAAGGGATTATTTGTTCGTCTTTAAGTTTATATTCACGTGAACATTCAGTACATTTGGCAAATTGATGCTCTTCTGAACTCTCGTCGCTTTGATGAAATTGAAGCCTAACCCCACAATAGCAGGCCCAGCCATGAATACGGGCGGGATTACCATAGACTAAGGCAAAATCAGGGATATCTTTGGTCACCACAGCACCGGCACCCACAAATGCATACCGACCTAAAGAATGTCCACAAACAATTGTTGCATTTGCACCAATGCTTGCACCCTTCCCGATACGAGTCACCGAATAGGCGTTTCGTCTAGGATAATGACTACGTGGTGTACCCACATTGGTAAACACCATTGATGGACCACAAAATACGTCATCTTCTAAAATCACGCCGGCATATATGGAAACATTATTTTGCACCTTAACATTACGACCGATCTCAACCCCTCTTTCGATCACAACATTTTGCCCAAAACTACAATCTTCACCAATATTGACCGGACCAAGCAACTTACTAAAATGCCAAATTTTAGTGTTCGCACCAACCGTGACCGCCCCATTGATATCAACAGTGGGATGAATTATTGCAGTTTCATGAATTTGGGCTTGGGCGCTTTGTGTAGCAATACCAAATCGTTGCGCTCGCTGACTCAGACTCATCGCATTCAAACAATAATGGGCTAACTCAGAAGAAATACTTATTAATTTAGATGCTTCTGAATCACGAGTTATCGCTTGTACTTCACCATTAAGCAACAATGCTTCTGTACTGTCTAAGGCAGAACTTATGATCGTTATACTTAAAGTCCAGTCTTCACTTTGCCAGCTTAAATCAAGACTACCATCTTTATGAGTAAGATAGCGGGCTTCTGTGATAGGTGAGACCGGTAGAACTTTAAGGGCAGACACTAGCAAATATTGATAGGCATATAGATCAAAATGACAATGATCGATCGTTTGAGCTTGAGGAAGCAGAAGTTGAATACGTAAGCTAGTTGGGCTAGTTTGATTAAGTTCAGATTTGCATAAGCCATTAAGAGCTTGGTTTTGAGCGAGTGCATTGTGCAGAGCTGAAAGGCTTGGATACACCAAATGTGTTGGCAATAAAGGCATGAGTGGCTTACTTTCTTTGTCGTAACAAAGTGTGACATATAGAAAACGTGATTAAGGCTGAATAGAGGCTAAAATTCGACCAAATTATGACTTTAAAGTCCACCACCAAATAAGAAACTATCGGCGGAATTTTGCCCTGATTGACGAGACCTCTGATCATGGGAATGCTTTTTGGGTTCAGTACCCTTCAAAAAGTAGGACTCAACCGAATTTTTGTTGGCTGACGAGTCCAATAGCCCATTTTTAGGATCAATATGATGCATTGTAATCCCTTCTGGTTGTGGGCGCCAGCGACCAGCTTCCCATTTGGCTTCATTTAAAAAGCTTAAGGCGATGGGTGCAGCAGTTCGGCCCCCTCCTTCTTTGCGTCCAAGGTTTTCCGGGGAGTCATAACCAACCCATACACCAAAGCTTAAATTAGGTAATGCCGCAATAAACCAAGCGTCTTTTGCATCATTGGTTGTTCCCGTTTTGCCGATGACTTCACCTTTAAATGACGCTAAGCGACGCCCGCTTCCTTCGGTCACAACTCCTCTTAGTAAGCGTTGGATTAACCAAGCTACATCCTCACTTAAAGCAGGTGTTAATGCAGGAGCGACTGGCCAATCAAGCGCTGTTTTAGTTCCCCTTAAAGCACTGACCGGATTCACATCAACACCGGTAATCATGACAGGATCAGCATAGCCACCATCAGCAGCAAAGCTAGCATAAGCATTGACCAAATCTAATAAACTTAGTTCACTTGAGCCTAAAGCCATAGTGAGGCTATCTCCAAGTTCAACATTTTGTAGACCACTGCGTTTGGCAAACTCTTTCACTTGGTCTAAGCCCACTGCATCAGCCAAGCGAACTGCAACACTGTTAATTGATTTAGCCAAGGCTGTTTTCAAGAGGACAGGCCCCATAAATTTTCCATTATAGTTTTTCGGTGTCCAACGCTTACCACCACCTAAAGGCCAAGTTTCAGGTGCGTCCAATAATTGTGTTGTCAGCGTAAAACGCCTCGATTCAAGGGCAGCGCCATAAACAAAAGGTTTGAATGCACTACCGGCTTGGCGTCGAGCTTGCACTGCTCGGTTAAAGGAGCTCTCATCAAAACTATATCCACCCACCATCGCCAAAACTTCTCGGGTATGTGGATCTAAGGCTACAAAAGCGGCCTGTGGTAAGTATAAATGTGCTCGCATAAGCTTAGGATAACGTGGTCCATCATAGCTGAGATATACTGGATATATATCTCCAACTTTAGGCTTATCCTTGAGTCGCTCTAAACCGATCTTATGGATATAAGCCTTGCCTAAACCAAAACTGATGATGACTCGCCCTTTGGCATCAATTTCGCTCACTACACCCTTAAGCTTACGATTAAGCGGTGGACCTTTATCATCAGCATAGTTTTTTTGTTGTTTGTTCAGCCAAGTTTGAATGGCTTTAGTCGTTTTTAGTTGTTTTAAAGGTCGGTTTAGTTTTTGTCGTTTGTCTAATGCTTTTAAGCCGTCTTTAACCGCTTTTTGAGCCGCTTCTTGTAGTTTGAGATCAAGGGTGCTTTTAATGGTGAGACCACCACTTTTTAAACCTTGTTTCCCATATTGAACACTTAAATACTCACCAATTAACTGAACCCACCACTGCGCATTCTCAACACTGACTCGGGCACGAGGAGCAATGCCCAACTCTAAGGCACTGATTTTTTGGTGTTCATCTTCGCTTAAATACCCATTTTGTAGCATCTCTCTCAAAACATAAGTTCGTCGCCTTAGAGCTGATTTAGGATGACGCCTTGGTGAATGGCGCTCTGGCGACTGAATAAGACCCGCAATAATGGCCGATTGGTTAATATTTAGATCTTTGGCTCTAATCCCAAAGTAATACTTAGCCGCTTCTTCTATGCCATAACGGCCATGACCAAAATAGATTGTATTGAGATACATACTCAAAATATCATCTTTAGAAAAACGGCTTTCAATACGACGAGTAAGAATGACTTCTTTAATCTTTCGCCTAAGTGTCTTTTCTTGACTAAGTAGTATATTTTTAACAGTTTGTTGGGTAATCGTGCTTCCACTTCCCTTAAGGCGACCGGCTTTTAAACTATTATAAATCGCGCGAAGTATACCCCAATAATCTAGGCCTTGGTGCTCATAAAAATCAGCGTCTTCTGCAGATAAAAGTGCATGTACCATGTGAGGAGATATTTCTTCAAAAGGTACAATGGTTCTTCTAACCTCAAAAAAACGACCTAATTGTTGACCTTGCCGATCAAGAACGCGACTCATTTGAGGTGGAGTATATTCATTAAGAGAACGATAATCGGGTAAATCTTTACTCATATGCGAAAGAACTAAAATTAGACCAACTAAAGACACTGTGGTGAGTACTGCAAATATAATAAGGACTAGTTTGAGCTTTGAGCGCTTATGATGATCTTTTGGGTTGGGTTGCATTTGAGCCATTTCATCTTCCGACTCAGTGTTTTTTGTACGAATTGTAAACATATCTTTATGCTCCCAAGATCTACTTTTTAAGACTTTTAGCTCATAAATTGAGTAAACTCGTCAGTCAAGTGCTCTCATCCAAGAGGATTGATTCAAAGCTATAGTTGAGAATCATCGAAAAATTGACAATACTAACAAAGAAAATCAATAAAACTATTTAGAGCGACTCATCGCAAAGCAGATAATCGTTTAAGGTTTACGACCTAAATGCATAGCGAGTATCATACAAAGGAAGCGACATGAAGTATAATTGCCCTCACTGCGGCACTGCTAAAGAGCTTGATCAAAGTGTAATTCCTCCTCAAGGCATAGATCTACAATGTTTTAATTGCTTTAACGAGTTCCATGTTCCCCTTGGAGCGGGTGAGGCTACTAACTCTAATGACTTTGGACAAGAGTCATCGCTTGGATCCGAGACTCAAGCAAACTCTATGGCAAACTCCATGGCCGGCCTTTTTGATCGTCAAGATGGCTTTGGTTTTGATTTAGATGAGGTCAGTTCATCAGTAAACTCAGTTTCAAAACCCTTGCCTTCTGATATGAGATCAACATCTAGCTCTACTCAACGGGCTAATACAAATATAACTCAAACAGTTGAGGACTTACCTGGTTTAGTAAGTGGGCGAAAAGCAAAATTAAAAACTTTTGATTCACCTCAAAAGATTACTCCGCCACCGCCACCGGTCATAGCACCTCCACCTCCACCGGTGATGACTCCTCCACCGCCACCGATGATGACCCCTCCGCCTCCACCGGTGATGACTCCTCCGCCACCACCGGTGATGACTCCTCCGCCACCACCGGTGATGACTCCTCCGCCACCACCGTTGATGACTCCTCCGCCTCCACCGGCTTTAGAGTCACCGGAGTTATTTGCCGTTCAATCAGCGCCCGCCGAGTCACCGGAGTTATTTGCCGTTCAATCAGCGCCCGCCGAATCACCGGAGTTATTTGCCGTTCAATCAGCGCCCGCCGAATCACCGGAGCTCAAAGCGCAAGGTACAGTCGGTCAAATTGAGTTTGGTGGTTTAAGCGACCTTTTTGATCAAGGTGAAGAAGACATCGAAACCTTGTTTGATGCATCACCACAGGGGAAGAATGCTATTTTAGAAGCACAAGCAAGCTTCTCCAGTCAAATCGATCCAGAATCCTCTGTACAACAGGCTATTTTTTCATCAGAACAATCAGCTTTTGATCATGGTTTTGACTTTGGTGTAAGTCGTGATTTTGACTTTGGAGGCTCTACGCAATCTTCACAGCAGGCAGAAGCGCAAGATGAGTTTATCAATGACATAAGCACTGATATACAGAATCAAGAAGAACTCCCTATTGATGCTTCAGCGATCGTATTTGATATGGGAAGTAACGAAGAAAGCAAGTCGGCAGACATTGAAGATAATGTTAATGATGAATTGATGTCGATCGGTGTGGAGGATGAATTCGAGGAAGATGAAACCTCTAATCCTAAGGCTGAGCAAGCCGAATTAGAGCTTGAAGAAAAAGGAGAGCCACAAGAGTCAAATACTTCCACAAAAGCCCAACCAAAATCATCGAATAGAGCCCTACTTTGGATCGCTCTATTACTTATTGTTTCGGGAACTTATATCTTTACGCAAAAACCTGAGCTTGTTGATCAAATGACAGCACAGTTACAGAACTTTGGGATTAGCTCTGACTCGGTTGATACAACAAAACAAGAAGCCAATGTTAAGGCAAACCAACGTCCCTTAGGAAATAGTGAAGAGACCTCATCACAACTTCGGAGTATTTCACAAGCAGCTAAAGGACAAGCAAGTCAAGAGCAGAAAGTGCCTCAAAGCTCTGAGAGCGTTAAAGCTGGGACTCAAAACACTTTAACCACATCAACTGTGAAAGCAGGGCAAAAGCCTCAAGCATCTCAAGCGTCTCAAAGCAATAAAGCCTCATGGTTTACAATGAGTAAAGGTTTGAAGTCTGCATTTAAACCTAGTGATCTTAATAAAGCGGGTGCATATGCCGAAACTTTGAAAAATCCCTCTCCTCTTGATGCAGAAGGCTTTCATAAGATCATTCAAACAATGAAGGCGAGTAAGAATACTCCTAAAACCGAAAAAATCGAAAAACTGGCTATGGGCGCATTACATTTTAATCGTCCTCAAGCAGTGTGGGCAAGAGATGCAAATGTTTTAAGTAGTCAACTTGACTCAAAAGAAGCTCAAAGTATCGAAGGTGAACGCGCATTAACCGCTAGTCATTTAATTCACCAGTTAGATGGAGCACAAGAGCGAGCAATTGCCTTTGGTTTAGCACGACCTAAAGATGCGAGTGCTCAAGAGCTTATGGCACATGCTTACTTACAAAGAGGCCAAACAAAGCGGGCTCAAAATGCTTTTGACCAAGCAAGGAAATTAGATCCACAACGTGAATCAGCTCAACAGAAATATGCAGAATTAGCGATAAGAAATGGCGACTTAAGTCAAGCTAAAGCAGCTTTGCAAAAGTTAGTCAAGGACGGAAATGGAAGTCCGGCTTTGCATCGAGCACTTGCCGAGGTAAATCTGAAAGAGGGTAATGATGGCGCTGCTTTTGGTTGGATAAACAATCTGTTTGAAGCACCACCAGAACGGTTTTCAGAAGAAGATAAAGCACAAACAATGGATACTTTTGCCCATGTAATGCAAAATGAAATTGAAAAGCTTAAGTCAAAGTCAAGTACCCTATCTGAAACAGATCAATCACTATTGATGAATCAGGAACAGGCTAAGCTTGAAGCATTACGCTCTGCTCTTAGTAAAACTCCAGATCAAGAAGAAGCCTTAGCACGCTTACTAGAAGGGCCTCGTAAGACACGTAATTGGAAACTTGCTTTACAAGAAGTGGAAAGTCTCAATAAAAAGTCTGGTGGCTCTGTGAGCTTGGATCTTAAAGAGTATGACTTATTACAAAAGCTAGAGCGTAAGGATAAGGCCTTAGAAAAGCTCAAGCAAACCATGGACAAGTATCCAAATGACCCTCGCCCAAGAATTGCCTTTGGTAAAGAATTACTGAAACAGCATGATTACACAAAGGCTCGATCGGCCTTTGAAAAAGCCCATCAGCTCAAACCTGATGCACCAGAACCAATTTTGGCGATGACTGATCTTTTGATCAAAGAAGCTCGAGTAAAAGAAGCTCAAAGTTACTTACAAGGGCAAATTAATCAACGCCCTTGGTCATCTGCATTACATAACGGCTTTGGAGATATTAAACTCAAAATCGCTCAAACAAGCGGTCAAGAGAAGTTCTTTATGCAAGCGAAAGAATCTTATGATCAAGCCTTGATGATTGATCCAAGTAATCATAAAGCACGAGCTCAAAGAGCACGAGCTTCCTTGGCCCTCAAGCAACCCCAAGAAGCGCTTAAGGATTTAAGATGGCTCAAGCAGCAAGGGTATTATGGAGATCTTAACTTTGAGTTTGGGCGAGCGCAGCAATCACTTGGTGAACTCAAAGAAGCTCAAGGCTATTATCAGAAAGTTTTGGATCAGGATCGAGAGCATTTAGACGCTTTGCGTTCTATGGGGATGGTGATGGAGTCAATGAAGGATAAGGCCAAAGCAAAGCAATATTATGAGCAAGCCCTTGCGGTTAACCCAAGAGATGCAGACACTCGTTTTGCAATGGGTAAGCTGTTGCTTAAGCAAAAGAATGCTCAAGAAGCAGTTGAAAACTTAAAAGTTGCAGCTGAAATTAAGCAACAAGATCCTAAATTGCACTATTGGCACGGGCGAGCATTGGAAGCAAATGGCGACCAACTTGATTCAAGTGAACTTCGTAACGCTTATGAAAGCGCAGCTTTATTGATTAAAGACGGCCAAGATTCTAATCCAGATGTGTGTGATATTCATTATCGTGTAGGTCGTATTCACTCACAGCAGAACAAGGAATTAAGCTTAGCTCTTGAAGACTTTACTAAAGCGAGTAAGTGTGCACCAAAGCGAGCTGATGTATGGTCAAACTTAGCGAGCTTATATCGTAAGCTTGGCGATCAAAAAGCAGTGATGAAGCATTTCAAAAAGGCTTTAAAACATAATCCAAACTATACTCCGGCTCTGATTGGTACTGCCAGAGAGTATTTAAATCAAATTCCGCCACAAACAAAATTAGCCCGTAAAGCTTTGGATAAGATTTTAAAGAAGAATAGACGACATCCAGAGGCCCTATATCGTTATTGTACCTTATATCAGCCCCTTTCAAGACGTAAGGCCAAAAAGTACTGTAAAAGCTATCTAAAAGTACAGCCCAAAGGTGAGTTTGCCGAATCGGCTAGAGAGATTGTACGATCGCTATAAGCCAGTGATACAGCCTTTAATGAATTACTTAGTTCATGCCTAGCAATTAAGTTTTCTGGTCTTTCTCTTGTAAATCAACATAAACAAGGTTGAAACAAATCTCAGCTTGCGGTAAGCCTCACCATAAACAGCTCAAATCATAGAATGCTGACCGGTGAGGAGCCGACATTATGCTTGATATAAGAAAGATTGACCAAGACCCTGAGACTTTTCAAGAACGCTTAGCCCGTCGTGGTTCAGATATCTCATTTGCTGAGGTCGTTGAGTTAAGTAAGCGACGACGTGAACTCATTGTACGTACCGAAGAACTGCGTCATCAAAAATCAGTTACTGAAGCTTCTATGAAGACAGCGGACAAAAAGGGACCAGAGTTTGCAAGCTTTAGAGATCAGATGCGCGCACTTTCTCAAGAAATTAAAACTTTGGCGCAAAGCTTAAAAGAGACAGAAGAACTGCTGAATGCAGAAGTCCTTCAAATCCCTAATCTACCCGATGAGGATTTACCGGTTGGTTGTAGTGAAACAGATAACCGAGTTTTGAGAACTTATGGTGAAAAACCAAGCTTTGGCTTTACTCCAAAAGAGCACTGGGAGTTAGGTGAAAACTTAGGTTATCTCGATTTTGAGCGAGCGGTAAAGGTGGCTCACTCTCGCTTTTCTGTGCTCAAAGGCCCCCTAGCTCGCTTGGAAAGAGCACTCATTCAGTTTATGCTTGATGTTCACACCGAGGAGCATGGCTACACTGAGGTATTGCCTCCTTTTTTGGTGAATTATGACTCAATGCAAGGCACAGGACAGTTCCCTAAGTTCAAAGATGATTCATTTATCTTAGAACGTGATAACCTTGCCTTAATTCCAACAGCAGAAGTACCGGTGACCAACTTACATCGTGACGAAATTATCGATGGCAGTGAACTTCCTGTGCGTTATACAGCCTATACGCCTTGCTTTAGACGAGAAGCCGGAAGCTATGGTAGAGATACGCGAGGTTTGATTCGTCAACACCAATTTCAAAAAGTCGAGCTTGTCCAATTTGTACGTCCAGAAGACAGCGATGCAGGTCTAGAACAGCTGACAGGCCATGCCGAAACCATTTTAAAGCGTTTGGGCTTACACTTCAGAACCATGATTCTTTGTACAGGAGACCTAGGGTTCTCAGCTGCTAAAACTTATGATTTAGAGGTATGGTTACCCGGACAACAGGCGTATCGGGAAATCAGCTCTTGTTCAAACTTTAGAGACTTTCAGGCTCGTCGAGCAAGTATTCGTTATCGCCCTGAGCCCAATAGCAAGCCTCAACTTTGTCATACTCTTAATGGTTCTGGGTTGGCTGTTGGTCGCACCTTGGTGGCTATTCTTGAAAACTATCAAAATGAAGATGGCAGTATTACTGTTCCTGAAGTTCTAGTTCCATATATGAGAGGACTAACAGAGATTAAATAACGCTAAGTTTTTGATCTTCCTTTAGAAAATCACTTTGTCTATTTTCTACTAAAAAAAAGCTTGACCTTAGGGCAAAGCTCGGTTAATTTTCTTTTGGTTTGGAGAGGTGGCCGAGTGGTTTAAGGCAGCGGTCTTGAAAACCGCCGTAGGTTAATCCCTACCGTGGGTTCGAATCCCACCCTCTCCGCTCCTTTTTATCTTCCTAGATTTCAAAGCAAGATTCAAAAATGATTCTTAGCAAGCAAGAAAAAAACTTAGGGCAAGATAGAGAGCAAGATAAAGAACAAGAAAAGTTACCATTAGATAATGGTAATGACTTTTCGACTGCTGAGTCTGATAAGTTTTATATGGACATAGCCATAAATCAAGCCGAGCAAGCAGCCAAACAAGGTGAAGTGCCGGTTGGCGCTGTGATTGTATACGAAGATCCAAGCTCCCAAGAAAAGCAAATCATCGCTCAAGCATATAATTTACGTGAAACCAAGCATGACCCCTGTGCTCATGCTGAAGTCATTGCCATGCAAAGGGCGGCACAAGCTCTGGGGTATTGGCGACTTCATGAATGCATTTTATATGTCACACTTGAACCTTGCATTATGTGTGCCGGCGCTATTATTAATGCTCGTGTAAAACATATTGTTTATGGTTGTGATGACCCCAAAGCAGGGGCCGTCCGTTCTATTTATAATATTTTAAGTGATGAGCGACTCAATCATCGTACAAGCTTTATCGCTGGTCTTGAGGCAAAACGATGTGCAAAGCTACTCAAAGACTTCTTTAGGGCTCGTCGTTTAGAAAATAAGCAAAAATCTAAGCGCCAAAAACAGAATACATACCAAGTACTTAAAAAAAATTCTCTCATATCAATTCCTAATGATGAGCTTTAACTACTTGACGAATCATATAAAAAGTGTTTTATACAGATTTATTAAAAGACAAGAATCACCTATTCTTAAAAACTCGTACTTGACGCGAGACACACAGTGTGAGAATAACTCTCACACACGGAGAGGTGACCGAGTTGGTCTAAGGAGCACGATTGGAAATCGTGTGTGCCTCAAAAGGGCACCGTGGGTTCGAATCCCACTCTCTCCGCTGGGCTGAACACTGATGACTGAGAACTGTGAACTCCGCCAGAGCAGGAATGCAGCAACGGTAGCAGACCTCCAGGGTGTCAGTGGGAAGCCCTTCCTTTTTTGTAGATTTGTTTATTTGGATAAGTACTGATTAACATAAAAATGTATCTCCAAAAAATATCTGACATTATACTTTCATTTTTGTTCTTGAGTCTCGTTAAGAAGATGAGTCTACTCACAAAGCGCTTTTGCTTACTGAGCACTCACTGAAAGAGGAATGCTTGTGTCTTATTTAGTTCTCGCTCGAAAATGGAGACCTACCCGCTTTGATGATGTTGTTGGGCAGGGACATATTACTCAAACTTTACAAAATGCGATTCGGCGCGACCGAGTACCACATGCTTTACTTTTTATCGGTAGCCGTGGTGTTGGCAAAACATCATGCGCTCGCATTTTTGCTAAAGCACTGAATTGCTTAAGTGAAGCACAACCGGTCCCTACTCCCTGCGAGCAATGTAACTCCTGTTTAAGTGTCAATCAGGGGAATGCTGTTGATGTTTTTGAAATCGACGGAGCTAGCAATAACGGTGTAGAACAAGTTAGAGAACTCCGAGAATCAACTCGCTTTAGTCCAAGCATAAGTCGTTTCAAAATCTATATAATAGATGAAGTGCATATGTTGTCAGTTGGTGCCTTTAATGCGCTTCTTAAAACGCTAGAAGAACCACCACCACATGTTAAGTTTATTTTTGCGACAACCGAGCCTCACAAGATTCCTGATACGATTATCTCAAGATGTCAACGCTTTGATTTTAAACGGATTAGTTCCAAAGATATTGTAGGTGCTTTAGATCGTATCTGTCATGCCGAAGGAATTACTGTTGAATCAGCAGCTTTAGAGCATGTTGCACGAGAAGCCCAAGGTGGTATGAGAGACTCTTTGTCTTTACTAGATCAGCTTATTTCCTTTTGTGGTGAAACGATTACCGAACGTAAAACAAGAGATATCTTTGGCTTAACCTCAAGAGAAATGATGTTGAGCTTGATTTCTGCGGTATTACGACAGGATGCGGCCGAAGTCATCACCCTACTCAGTAGTCATGCAGGAGAAGGTGCCGACCTTAAGCGCTTAAGTGCAGATCTTTTAGAATTATTAAGAGATTTAATGGTCATCAAGGTGCATCCAGAACCAGAAAAAATCTTAAGTCTACCGCCTTCTGAGCTTGAGCTTGCTCAGCAGGCTGCACAAGAGTTTCAAGTAGGTGCCATTCATCAAGTTTTTCAGACCTTAATCCTCAGGGCTGACGAGATTCAGCGTTCAGCTCATCCTAAACTATTACTTGAGATGTGCTTAATGCAGATGTGTCACCAAGCAGATACAGCTACGGTGAGCGAAGTAATGAGTGGTTTATTATCGCTTGAACAACATTTAAATCAAGTGGGCTTAGATGCAGGGTTACCTCCATTAGCACCGCCACCAAGCTTTAGGCCTCCAAGTATACAGAAAGCACCAAGTATACAGAAAGCACCAAGTATACAGAAAGCACCAAGTATACAAAATCCATCAAATACACAAATGGATCAAGCATCAGCAAACTTAAATACAATCGAATCAAGCCCTAAGACTCAAGCTGAACAAATAGAGTCAAACCCGGGTTTTAGTCAGGCGCAAGCTACTGCGACAGAGCTTGCGCCATCTTCAGATTCACAACCATCTGATCCAAGTCGCATGATTGATCCTCAACTCAGTTCAGAACAGCAGGCCGGTTCTTCTTTTCAGAGTGCTTCCATGCACGAAGCTATAAGCCATATAAGTCAACAGAAAGTGCATAAAGAGCATGTCGAGCAAGGACAGATACAGTCTACTCCTGTTGAACCGAATCATCAGCATAATCAAGTAGGACAAAGGCCGGTCGAGGCAGATGAATTGGACGAGATTCCTGCCTTTATCAACAGCGGAGCACATGGACGCCCAAAACATCCGACTTTGCCTGCCGATCCGGAACAAAGCCCTAAGCATGGACAAGGCCTAAATGATCAAGTTTATGAGTGTTTGGTTGGCTTTAACCAATGGCTTAGCCAGCAAGATTCATTTATAGGCGCCGAGATGCGTATCAAGTTACGTTACATAAAGCTTGAAGTGAATCATAATCAGCAAAGCCTTACCTTTGTATGGGGTGGACCTACTGATCTTATACAAATGTTTGATCATCAAAAAGACATTGTGATCACACAGCTTGTTCACCATATAAAAACGGGCTTAGACCTAAGCTTTGAACTAAGACCTAATGCGCTGCAATTAGAGTTGGTTGGTTTAGAAGAACAAGATGAAAGTTACACCTTAGAGTCGCTCACCGAATATGCTAAACGCAAGCGTGCCAGACAGGCAATTCAGCAGATTGATCAAGCGGTTGAAGCACAATTTGTACAAGAACATTTAGATACTTTTGGTGGTCAAGTTGTATATGTTGTTCCTCAAGTTTTGAATCAAGAATCAAGATAATAAGTTTGTAGACTTGACAAAGATTCAATGAAGCAAGAAAGTCATGATCTCATTTGTCATAATGATTGATGAATGTTTAAAGTGAGTTTGGCAATCTAGTCCAGCTTTGAAATATAGGGAGAGTTAACGATGGCTAAAGCAAATATCATGTTGCAAGCTCGACGCATGCAATCACAGATTCAACAATTACAAGAAGAACTCAGCGAGCAAACCTTTGAAGGTGGTGCAGGTGGAGGATTGGTTAAGGTCATTGCAGACGGGCGACAAAAAATCCGTAAGATTGATATTAATCCCGAGGCAATTGACCCAGATGATTTGGGAGAACTTGCCGACCTGGTCACAGCAGCAGTGAATATGGCTGTACAAGCAAGTTTGAGCCATTCCAAATCTGAAATGAAAAAAATCACCGGTGGTCTAGCATTACCCGGCATGCTTTAAGCCCTTTACTCATGCCAAGCATCGATCCAATACAAAGGCTTATCCTCGCTTTTTCTAAGCTACCAAGCGTTGGTGAAAAGACTGCTTCACGGTTTACTTTTTACCTACTTAATCGATCTCCAGAGATCGCCGAGGAGATTGCTGATGCTTTGTCAGCACTGCATAGTGCGGTTAAGTTTTGCTCAGAATGTGCACACTTAAGTGCCCAAGATCCTTGTCGCTTTTGTAATAGTGAAAAAAGAGACTCACTAACCATTTGTGTTGTAGAGGATGTCTCAGCTCTTATGGCCATCGAAAAAACTGGAGAATACCGTGGTTTATACCATGTATTACACGGCGTAATTTCTCCTTTTGAGGGGATTGGTCCTGATGACCTAAAGATTGCAGCACTCATCCGACGTCTACAAAAATTATCTTCTAAGCAAGCTTTGAGTGAAGTAGAAGTCATTATTGCCACAAATCCAAGTGTAGATGGTGAGGCAACTTCTTTGTATTTATCAGAGTTGTTAAAACCTTTAGGGGTAAATATTTCACGGATTGCTAGCGGTATTCCAATGGGAAGTCATTTACAATATGCTGATCAGCTTTCCTTAGCTCAAGCCTTGGTGAGTCGTCGCAAGTTATAAGTATTTTAATTTTCATGTTTGAGTTTTTCCTACTTGTGTCTCTTGAGTTGTGGGCAAGGCTAGGTTATTACTATAATGTATTTCGCCTATCATGACATACTAGGCTTCTTTAATCATAGGAGATCACCCTGCTGTGAATACTCAAACCGTATTATTTGAAGAAGACTCAAAGCGATTAAGTCAAGCTTGTCTAAACTTACAGCAGGAAGCCTATGCTCGCGCTGTATTTTTGCTAGATAAAGATGGACAATTATTGGCTAACGAAGGTGAAATTGACGGCTTGGATACAACTTCGCTCGCTAGTTTGACTGCAGGTAATATAGCAGCGACAGGTGGTTTAGCCAAACTTCTCGGAGAAAAAGAGTTTCCGGTTCAAGTTCATGAGGGAGATAAGGAAAGTATTCATATCTCACTGATTGGAGAGCGCTTAATATTGGTCATCTTATTTGACCAACGCTCATCTTTGGGATTGATCCGTTTAAAACTCAAGCATGCTTATCAAGATATTCTTGAGATCTCTCAGGATATTTTTGATAAACCAAAAGAAGAAATGAAATCGGTCTTCTCTGAAATTACAGATGATGATATCGATGATTTCTTTGGACTCGACTAAGCGTTATGCACCGCTTATATTTTACAGATCGCTTTTACTGTTTAACACCGATATTATAGAGAGTATTAACTCAACATGTCTTTCATCAATTATTCTTCTAGAGAGATCAACTGTAAGATCGTCTACTACGGGCCTGGTTTGTGTGGAAAAACCACAAATCTTCAATATATTTATTCAAAAACCAATCCCGAAGCTAAAGGAAAAATGATTTCTTTAGAAACAGGAACAGAGCGTACCTTACTCTTTGATTTTCTTCCAATCTCTTTGGGGGAAATAAGAGGTTTTAAGACTCGTTTTCACTTGTTCACTGTTCCTGGTCAGGTGTTTTATGATGCAAGTCGTAAATTAATCCTCAAGGGTGTAGATGGGGTTGTATTTGTTGCTGATTCTCAAGTTGAAAGGCTAGATGCAAATATTGAGAGCTTTGAGTCTTTAGTGAATAATCTCAAAGAGCATGGTGAAGACCTCGAAAAGCTGCCTTTTGTGATCCAATATAATAAACGAGACCTCCCAAATGCTGTAGATTTAAGTTATTTGGAAGAAGTCTTTAATCCAAGAGGAGTTCAATCATTTGAAGCCGTTGCACCAACAGGCCAAGGCGTATTTGACACTCTTAAAGCGGTCGCCAAGCAAGTTTTGGTCGAGCTTAAACGTGGTGATCGTCAAAAGACGCCATAAAAAACTTGAATAAGAAGCTTAAGTTAAGACAAATATATGTTTTGCAGAATAAGATAAATTCTGTTAACGGATTCTACTGATAAATCTATTCATTTTTACTTACTCTCTATTTGAGAGCATAACTTAAAATCAAGGAGTATACATTATGCTTAATGGCAAAACTCTAATGACTTACTTACTCACTCTTTTGGTGGGTCTTATGATGACAGCTTGTCCAGACGATGACTGTAGCGATGATGCTGGCGCAGAGGCTGGTTCAGAAGAAACAGCTGGTGAGGATTCAAGCGATTCTTGCGAAGAGGCAGGTACTGAGGCCGGTACTGAGGCAGGCACCGAGGCTGGTACTGAAGCAGGCACCGAGGCTGGTACTGAAGTTGAAGTGACAACTTACAACTTTGTTGTTGTTCAAGACACAACTACTGACATCAATGATGATGGTACTCCAGGTGCTGACATCTGTGAAGTTGATGTAGCTTGTGACGGTACTGCTGTTGACACAGCTAACGTTAACATCACTTCTGGTAGCCCTGCTTGTGATGGTAGCAACGCTGACAACTGTGTATGTGATGGCAGCACTATGGACGCACCTTGTTCAACAGGAATTGACCGCGGAAACGCTGAGTGGATCTTTGACGGTGATGCAAGCTGTGAAGGTGATAACTGGTCTTCACTTGGTATCGACGGCTTTGTTTCTCTTGAAATTGACGGTCTTGCAGACTGTGCCAACGTTGGTGTAACTGTAACTGAGAAAGACGGCAACAACGAAGAGAGCTATATCGTAGCTCTTTGTGATGATGCGGCTAACCTCAACTACAGCGAGATGATGTTCGGCGACAGCTGTACTGTTCTTGGTTCTGGTACTGACGGTGGCGCAAGCGAGTTCTCTTGGGAGGCTCCTGCTGCTGACGCTCCTGCTGAAGAAGCTGCTGGTGAGACTACTGAGGAGTAATCCTTTTTCAGTCTAACTAAGCTTAATGCTTAGTTTATATCCAACTTTAAAGGGCATTTTGGTTTGACCAAAATGCCTTTTTTTGTTTAAGAGCTCTAGCAAGATGTGTAGTTAGTCGACTGATCGCTTAAATCACAAAAGCGTTCTTTTATTTATCGTATACTCTTACTGACCTTAAGTGTTGTATTTAGTGTTGTGCTTAGTGTTGTGCTTAGTGTTGTGCTTAGTGGTATAGTCATGTTTAGATAGTGTGTTATTATTTATCATAGACACGACGCGAGTTTGTGTAATCGTATAAAAAGTGCTTTATCGTAGAGATTAAAGTCATGAGGATGAGCAATAATGAGTGAAAATGAGCAAGCGAATGATCTGCTCAAAGAGTTTGAGCCTCTCAGCTTAGAGTTATTGGATGACCACGTCCAAAGGCTAATTCATTCAGCCAAGAATGTTTTTAATGAATTAGTTAGACTCATAAAAAGTATCACTCTCTACGGTGCCGATCATCAGAGTAGCCTAAACTTTAGGGCACGCTTTTTTGAAGTGATGACCGAAGCTCTAGCTAAGGGCGATGATCTTGTGATTGAAGTACAAACATATGCCCTAGTGATCTCAGATCAAGTCATCTATGAGGACTCAAAGGTTGAGGGAAACTTTATTTATCGTTTTTATACCGATGGCATACGAGAACTTAGATTTAAACAGGGAATCCGCTCAGAAGAAGTAGACCAATTACTTAATATATTCCTTCTAGATTGGACGGCTCCTTCCTTGTTTGAAGATGATGCAGTGACCATGATGTGGAGTCAAAAGTTTGAACACATTACCTATGCGGTAGCGACACAATATAATGAGGATACTCAAGAAGCAGATGAGTATTTATTTAACTTTACAGATGAACTTAATCGACTTTCAGATTATTGTCATACTGCTCAAAGTTATGTGCGTCCTGCACCTATCAAATTAAGTTTGGCTGCTGAGCAAAGTCAAAATCTAGAACATCTTAAAAAGATGAATAAGCGTGAATTATTAGAAAAACTGATTTCGCTTAGTCATGAAACACAAAGCCAGCGTTTACAAGTGGCTGGACAGGATCGCTTTGTACAGCTACTTGATAAACTTGCCCAGCTATTTGCTCAAGAGGCAGAAGTTGGTGATTTAGAGCGCTTAATGCGACAGGCCATGTTTATTGCTACGCCTAAGCAATTAGAGCAACTAGTGAGTTGTTGGGCTGTGCCTGTTTTTATGCAACAAGTGATGTTTCCATTAAAGAGTAGTGATCACCCCCAAGCTATATCAGCCTTAGCTTGTGTGAAGCTATTAGGTTCAGCGGCTACTCCACATATTGCTCGTGCTTTAGGTGAGGTCGCTGAGGCGCATATTGAGGTGTTGAATCAGCTCATTTTACCTTTTATCGAACAACACCCCATCGAGCTTTGTCGTGTGGTTCGAACCGCTGACTTTTTACATAATAAACGACTGATTCCTTTACTTTACTCGAGTCAGAGTGATGAACTCTGCTTGCAAGTTTTTCAAACGGGCTGGAAACATCAAGATCAAGGTGTTCGTTATGAAGTCTTGTTGAGCTTGCCGGAGCGTCTATATAACTCTCATATACTCACTAAAGCTTTAATTGAAGGTCTACAAGATAGCTACTCAAAGATTAGAACTCTGTCTTCTTTCCGTTTAAGTAAGCTTAAAGACTCTGAATCGAGAGCGACATTAAAGCAGTATTTAGATGCTGGTGTTAAAGATCTTGCATTGATCGATTTACGTAAGCTTTTTGCCGCCTTAGCTCTTATGGGTGAAGCAAGTGCTTACTTTGCAGAATATTGGTCACAACATAGTAGTGGTATTAGCTTTTCGGCCTTTTCGGGTAAAGGGCGAGATGAGGGTCATTGTGCTTTGATTGCTTTGGCACTTTCATCACAAGCCACTGAATATCGAGCAGTTCTTGAAAAGGCGACCAATCGTAAATTAGGAGGGGCTTCTTTTATAGAAGCAGCCCAATGGGGACTTGCCTATCTTGAGAGCAATCAAGGTGCCCAAGATCAAATGATTTATGAGCTCTTTTTTAGAAATCAACTCTCGCTACCCAAAGGAAGACAGAGATGAGCCACGACTCCATGCAAAGTCAGCAAAAACTTCGCTCTGTAGCTGAAAAACTTAATGCCTTTCAAGATTTAGAGGGACGCGAGGAAATCTTTGATCAACTCTCGCGAGATCTGACCAATAACCTATTTATTCTCCTTCGAGCTGCAGGCTTATATGATCTGGATAACCAGGCACTTGATCAATCATTTAGCGCCTTATTGCAAAGTATAAGTGGTCTTTATGACCTGATGAAAACATCTATTGTAATCCGCTTAAACGATGGTAATTTTTTTGTAAATCGTCGTTTGGTAAAGGTAGACTTTTCAACTTTTCAGAATACTCGCTATCTAATCAAGATCTTTGACTTTCTTGATGTAAATGAGCTGTGCTTTGAACCAAAGATTACCCGTTCTGATCTAAAGCAATTATTGACTGCTTTTGTAAGAATCGTTCGAGAAAAAAAGAACAACTTTAGAGATATTAAACTCCCTAATATTGAAGCTCGCAAACTCAAAATCGGTGAAATCCATCCCTTGCTTAAAGCTGAAACAGATACGGAACGTGTAGCTGCTTGGTATGCGACAGCTTGTTTTGTAACCCAAAGTTTTTATAAAGACTGTAGCGAAGAACGTTCTCCACAGCATGCGCAACTGAAGCGTATGATTTTGAGCTTGATCGAGATGCCACAGCGACTACTGCCATTATTTGGACGCTTGGATTTATTATTGGATGACCCTAAGCGTGGCGGCGCCCTCTTTATTCATTCTGTTGAGGCAACCGGTGTGGTTGCACTTATCTCGGAAAGTATGGACTTGGATGCAGACATACGTTTAGCATTAGCCACCTCAGCCTTACAGCTTTTTCAAGGGTGGTCCCTTTTAAAAGAGGATGTGAAATACTATGAGCAAGACTCAACCCATAAAGTTTTTGAGTATTTAGAGTCCCCTCTGCAAGAGATTAAAGAGCTCCGTAATCAAATGATTAGAGAGCTTCTTGATCTTGGAGGCATCAGTGAATCAGTGATCCAAAGAATTATTATTACCTTTGAAGCACAGAGATCACTAAAAAGCCAATGGTATGAAGGTTTTAATGCAACCAAGAAAGCGCGACCATCTCGGGCGATATCAAAAACAAGACTATATGCCGGTGGGCTCACTAGAGGCTTTTTAAGTGATCTTGTTTATGGAGCACACTTATATGTATACTTGCGAAGAGAATATGGTCTAAATGAACTTTGGCAACATTTTGAAAAAGCAAGCTTATCTAAAGAAATTAAAGAGATTTTTTATTTAGTTCTTGGTAAAATTCCTTTTGCAAGCCCCGTATTATTAAATACTGGTGAAATCGCCTTGGTGACGGGAACTTATGGAGAGAGTGTGACTGAAATTGCATTGGTTGAAAATGGTCATGATGCGCGTAAAGTAACAGCCAAATCACAAATCGTTTTAAGACCAACTTCACCACAGCAAGTCAAAAAAGGCTTGGCATTAGGAGAAGACTCAAGGCTTGACCACTCTAGTATTAGAGCACTCGTTTTCTCTCATCTATATTTAGCTCCACAAGAGGAAAAATAGTCATGAATGAGTCTGAATCTTTGGCATCTAATGATGATTTAAGAGTAGATGATATGCTGCTTTTACTTGGATTTAATCAGCAGATTCAATCAGTATTGAATCCTCTTCATCAACATTACCAAACTCAAAAAGTTAAGGTGGATGAAGAACTTGAGCAGCACCACTTGAGACTTGAAACTCATCAGCAAGAGCAAACTCATCAGCAAGAGCAAACTCAAGCATCTCGTCTAAACTCTCATTTCAGTCCTCATAAACAGTCTTCTGCTTCCAAACAGGCTTCATCAGCTTTTCTATGGAACCGAGAAGGCTTTACGCCATTGCCAAGTGTTGTGGACTCAAATGCTACGAGCGAATATGTAGATAACCTAGATAACAAGGGACCTGAATCTGAGATCGATAGTGCAGAGTTGAACCATGAAGATGAACTTGATCAAGATGCGATTGCAACCGAGATCTTACCTCAAGTGATTGATAAACAGAGCGCTGAACTGATTCAGTCTTTAGATACTTCTGAGCAAGTAGAAGATGATGGTTTAGCTGGTCTACCTAATATTCATCAAGATATAGCTGTTGTATCCGATCGTCATCAAGATCTCGTGACTGTGACAGAGCCAAAGTCAGTTCCTACTACTGAATCTAGTGAAACTCATATTGATATCGAACCTTTTGTCCCCTTTATGGAGCGTCTACAAAAGAGTCAAGCTAGTGATACTCAAACGTCAAGTCGTGAAGAGCCAGACTCTTCTATTCCACAGTCTTTAGATGAGATTTATAATTTAGATGAAGATGAGTTTATTACTCAAGTTCAGGGGGGCGCGTCCAAGCAATCCTTAAAAATCGATTCCAAAAACTTTGATCCCGATCTTCATGTTGCCTTGACACCGGCAGCATTAAAGCCACAGCGATCTAAGCCTTGGCAAAAAATCGTTTTAGTGAGTCTACTGTGTTTAGTTTTTGGCGGACTTATCGCTTATCTGTATCTTTATGAGCTTGCTTCTTTTATGAAATAAGCCATTTTGGTACATGTCCAAAGAGGATCACTCAAAAAATAATATTGTTTTATAAGTTAAAATAAGAATACGTAGGTTAAATATGAAGGTTAATTCAATCCCCTTATCATGCATCAGAGCGATGTTAATTCTGTCATATAGCTTTTACATTTTGGGGTGTGATAGTGATGACCCAAGTCCAACCATGGCCGGTGAAATGATGGCTGGTGATATGGTTGCCGGTGAAATGATGGCTGGTGACATGATGGCCGGTGAAGTGATGGCCGGTGACATGGTGGCCGGTGATATGGTGGCTGGTGACATGATGGCCGGTGACATGATGGCCGGTGATATGATGGCTGGTGACATGATGACCGGTCCTATTTGTCGTGGTGGACAAAATTATGGCTACACCGAGGATTTCTCCACTTTAAGCTTATCAGGAGCCGGCCCTTTTACCGCACCACAAATGGTAGAACTGAGTGATGGGACTTGGATGATCTCTTGGTTGACTGCCATAGACGAAAGTCCAAGTGATATTAATTACTTACATTTGCAACACTTGGATGCCGACTTCCAAGCACAAGGTGAGGCCGTTCAAGTCGCACGAGCCAAAGGAGGTCAATATAAGCTTCATGGTACATCTAATGGAGTCGTTCTTGTATGGGTGAATCAACGCAGCGAGCTGTTAAATAACGAAGGAGTTTATTTACAGACCTTTGATGAAATGGGCGTAGCTCAAAATGAACCCTTAGGCGTGAATCAAAGCTTTAATGTGACCTCAATACACTCTGCATGGGCCGATGGCTTTGGTGGAATCTTGGTGATGAGTGAAGCACAAAAGATCTCAGCGATTACCTTCAATCAAATGGGCCTAGCTTCGGCTCCTGAAGTTCTTGCACAAAGTAATAATAGATCTCCTGTTGTGGCATTTACTGGTGGCGGCTGGAGTGTTGCTTGGTTAACCCGCCCAAGTGCTGACAGTCGTGAGTATGATATTTCTGTTGCAACTCTTAATGATCAAGGTGAAGCGATTTCAGAAGTGCGTACCTTTTCTGAAGTTAAGGCAAGTGGTAAACTGAGTTTGGCTTATGGCAATGGGATTTACTCTATGGCTTGGACCTTCCCAGATCCGACTTCTCTTGATCCGCTACCACGACAAATCATTGGTATGCGCCTACTTGATGAAACACTGAATGAAATTGGTCGTTTCTTTGTGATGGACGGTACAACTGACCTGACCTTACATGAAGTTTCATGGGTACCTCCTAGCTTATTTGCGATCTCTTGGTCTCAGTCTCCTTTAGGTGGTGCGGAGTCTATTCTTGGAGTTTCGCGCATCAATCAACTCGGTCAAGTGCTTCCTTCTGTGATCGTTAACCATGAAGAACACCTTTATACAGAACTGAGTTTAAGAGGGAATGCATCGGCTTTAAGAGCGCTATTTACAGCTGACTTAAATCCACAACCAACCGGTTTATTTTCTAGTGAGACTGTGGTGATGACAGCTCCAATTGCTCCTTGTGAAGAGTGAGGTAAGCGCTAATGTGTGGGATCGTTGGGTATGTAGGTCAGCATGAGGCCTCAGAAGTATTACTAAGTGGCCTATCTAAGCTTGAATATAGAGGCTATGACTCGGCAGGGATTGCGGTATTAGATCGAGCTTCAGCAAGCTTACAAGTGCGTCGATCGGTGGGTAAACTCAGAAACTTACAATCTCGATTGCAGAGTGAACCGGTCAATGGTCAAATTGGAATTGGTCATACGCGTTGGGCCACTCATGGACGTCCATCGGAAGCGAATGCTCATCCGCATACAGTGGGTTCAGTGACTGTCGTTCATAATGGGATTATTGAAAATCATCTCGAGCTAAAGGCTACCCTTATGAAAAAAGGAGTAGAGTTTCATTCTGAAACCGATACTGAAGTCTTTAGCCATCTCATTGCAGAACGACTTGATACGAGTGATCCTGATGGTCTTCTAAATGCTTGTCAATCCGCTTTAACTGTCATTGAAGGTTCTTATGCTTTTGTCGTTATTTCTGCCGACTTCCCAGATCAGATCTTTGCGGCTAGACAAGGAAGTCCTATGGTGGTGGGGATTGGTGAAGATGAAACCTTTATTGCAAGTGATGTCTCCGCTCTTTTAAGCTATACTCGAGAAGTCATCTTCTTAGAAGAAGGTGATCGCGTATTGGTCAAAAGCGATGAAATACAGCTTTTGGATGATCATGGGGCTTTTGTAGAGCGTCCGGTTAAGCGAATTAATTGGAGTCCGGCTCAAGCTGAAAAAGGTGGTTATAAGCACTTTATGCTTAAAGAAATCTTTGAGCAACCTCGTGCCATTATTGACACCTGTGCCGGTAGACTATTGCTTGCGAGCGGTGAAGTGAGTTTAAGTGAAGTCCAACTTGATGCAGAGCGCTTGGCACACATTAATAGAATCTATATTTGTGCTTGTGGAACAGCTTGGCATGCGGGCTTAGTCGCCAAACGTGATCTAGAAAAGAAACTGCGCATTCCGGTTGAAGTTGATTTAGCCAGTGAGTTTAGGTATCGCGATCCGGTTGTGGATGAAAATACTCTTATGATTGTAGTGAGTCAGTCGGGAGAAACGGCTGATACCTATGCCGCTTTACTTGAAGCCAAACGTCGTGGTGCTTATACCATGAGTATTTGTAATGTGATGGAAAGCAGTATTGCAAGAGCCTGTGATGATGTCATTTATACTCATGCAGGACCAGAAATCAGTGTGGCAAGTACTAAAGCATTCTCTACGCAAGTGGTCGCTCTCAAGCTTTTGGCCATTCATTTAGGTCGCCTATTAAATCGAGTCAGTTCTGAGCAAGCACAAGCAGAAGTAGAAGCGATTGCACAATTACCTCGTTTACTTGAGGAAATCCTGAAGAGTCGTGACCAAGTGCGCGAAGTGGCTAAGGGGATAATGAATACCCGACACTGCTTGTACTTAGGTCGTGGAGAGCAGCATTCAATCGCATTGGAAGGAGCACTAAAACTCAAAGAAATCAGTTATATACATGCAGAGGGATATGCAGCTGGAGAAATGAAACACGGACCGATTGCCTTGATTGATGAGGAAATGCCTGTGATTGTGATTTGTCCCAAGGACTCTCATTACGAAAAAACCTTATCCAACTTGCAAGAGGTTCGGGCACGAGGTGGCAGAGTGATTGCCTTAGCTTCGGCAAGCGATACAGAGATCATCGATCAATCCGATGAGCAGTTATGGATTCCGGATGCGCCAGAAAGCCTTCTTGCTCTTTTAAGTACCTTGCCCTTGCAACTCTTAGCCTATGATGTTGCCGACCTCAAGGGGACTGATGTTGATCAACCACGTAATTTGGCAAAGAGTGTAACGGTTGAGTAACATGCGTCCGGTAGATGCACCTCCCATTCCTGATGCTTTGATTGCTGGTCTAAATAAAGAGCAAACTGCTGCGGTTTTGCACGGCAGAGGACCAGCACTCGTCTTGGCAGGGGCCGGAAGCGGAAAAACAAGAGTACTCACTCAACGTATTGCAGGATTAATTTCTGTAGGGGTATCAGCAACTAATATTCTTGCTTTAACCTTTACCAATAAGGCCGCTCGAGAAATGAAAGAGCGAGTTGCCTCCACATTACAAACTGCCAATATTCCGACTCAAGGTCAGGTGACTCTTCAAACTTTTCACGCTTTTGGTGCTTCTTTTTTGAGACGGCATGCAAGTTTGGCTGACCGCAGTGAACAGTTTTTGATCTATGATCGAGATGATCAACTTAAATTAATCAAAGAGGTTCTGAAACAGCAAAAAGTTGAGCTAGAACGTGAAGCCTTGTTAGATTTATGTGCGGCTTTTGATACAGCCAAGCAACTTGGTGAACATGCGACAGCAGCTTATTGTCCTCCTTTAGATAGCCGTCCGGGTGTAGATGTAAAAAGACTTGGATGGGCCTATGAAGAAGCACTCAAGCGTGCTGATGCTTTTGATTTTGGCGACTTGATCGTTAAGCCCTTAAAGCTCCTTTTAGAAGATGAAGCCTTAAAGAGTCATTATCGCCAACTTTTTGCTTGGGTTTTAGTCGATGAGTTCCAAGATACAAATAAATCTCAACTGATGTTATTACAGGCATTATGCCCACCAGATGCCGATTTGTTTGTAGTGGGAGATGATGATCAATCGATCTATGCTTGGCGTGGTGCAGAAGTAAATAATATACTTGGCTTTAATCAGTATTTCCCAAGCGCTAAAACCTATAAGCTTCAGCAAAACTATCGCAGCCAAGGCAATATCTTAAGTGCAGCCAATGGAGTCATTCGTTACAATTCAAATCGACTGGGTAAGCAATTATGGACAGAGCAGGATCAAGGTCAAAAAATTACTCTTTACACCGCGAGTAGCGACTATGATGAAGCTGATTTTGTGGCAAGGCAAATTACCAACTTGGTCGCAAGCAAGCGCTATAAATATTCGGATATTGCCATCTTATATCGAGCAAACTCTTTATCTTTAACCCTGGAGAATACCTTTGTTGGCTCGGCTTATTCCATTCCATATGTGATTGTGCGTGGACGTCATTTTTTTGAACGAGCTGAAATCAAAGATGCCCTTGCTTATCTTCGTTTACTCATTAACCCTCATGATGTGATTGCCTATCAACGAGCGATTGCGAGTGAAGCAAGAGGTGTCGGCAAGACTAGTTTATCCCGTGTCATTCAAATTGCAGCTGAGCTAAATATTCATTTATTTGCTGCCGCTCAAGAAGCAGGACGAATGGGGGTAATACGGGGTAAAGCGCAGGCAGGTTTACAGGAATTTCACAAGCTTTATACCGAGGGAGATTATCTTGATCATGATCGTTTGGCTGAACAAGCTGAAGCCTTATTAAAGCAAGCTCAACTCTATCATCCAGAATATCTTAAGGACATGGTTGATGAGACACGTCGAGCAAAAGCAGAAAATATTTCTCGGTTGATCGAGCTGATTCGTGACTTTGATGACCGAAGTTCAGATCCGAGCTGGTTTGCCTTTCTTGAGCAGGTTAAGTTAGTCAGCGAAGATGAAGCAAATAGCGATGAGTCAGCGGATGCCCAACAAGGCGCTGTAAGCTTAATGACAGTGCATGCAGCAAAGGGCTTAGAGTTTCCGGTTGTCTTTTTGATTGGCCTTGAAGAAGATTTATTCCCTAATGCCCGCCGTGGTGGTCATGCTGAACTCGAAGAAGAAAGACGTTTATTTTATGTGGCGGTGACTCGAGCAGAAAAAATGCTGGTCTTGAGCCATGCTGAACGCCGTAGCATACATGGACGTAATCAACCTCAAATGATGAGTCAATTTCTGAGTGAGATAGATCAGAGTTTACTTAGAAAAATCCGTCCTCAAAGCGGACTTAGGGCTTGGGCACAAGGGGGGCAAACGGTTAAAGAATACACACCCAAAAAGTCCTCAAGCCGACCAAGAACGCAAACTAATACTCGCTTAACTTCTACTCAAACTCATAGACCTCAAGTCCGTACGCCGGCTGCCAAAAGAAACGAGCATCAAACCGATCATCAAATCAAGCGTCAAACCGAGCAACAGATCAACTCTGCTTATAAGGCTCAAGCACAGCAAAGCTTGCAAGTTGGTATGAAGGTCTCGCATAAAACCTATGGCTTGGGTGAGGTGATCTCTGTTGAACGTAAAAGCCGTGGTGAAGCCGCTCGAGTACGCTTTCCTCATAGTGATAAGGTAATCTTGAGCGCCTTTTTGACCTTGATTCAAGAAGAAGAGTAATCCCATGAGTAAAGCCTTAAATACTTTGACCTTAGCACAAGCTATGGAGTCTTTGTCGGTGCAGTCGGGATTAGCGCTACCCTGTGTTGATATTCTTTTAGATCATCAAGGCCATTTTATAGGTACATTGAGCAATGATATTCTTATCTCAGATAAACAATGCCTATTTCAGCAAGCGCTGACTCAAGGGTATGAAAAAAGCTTTCAGCAGTGGTTTTTAAAAAGTTTACCCTCTTTAAGAGAAAGACTTAGTCAGTCTATTACGATAAGCTTCCCATGCAGATTATCCATTGGGTCTACGTATGAGGGGTTTGGCTTAAGTAATGAAGACTTATGGGTTTTTTCAGAGTTAAGTATACTACCTAATTGGCTTAGTAATACTTTAAGAGAGCAGTTTAATGCCGAGCTAGCTCAAAAAAGATCTTCGACTAATCAAGAAGCGAGTATAAATAGTATAAATCACAGTCAAACTGGATCCGCTTCTGGTGAATCTAAGTCCTTTTATCGCTTACGCTGTCGGAGAGTAGAAGAACGTTTTAAGCAGGCCTTATATGTATCTCAGAACACGACTCGTTTTGGTCTAAAGCATGATTTAGCTAATCGGATGTTTTTATTTAAAGCCCTTCCTCAAATGTTGGACTTTGCAGAGCCACATGAACTTTTAAATGATGTGCTTGCGGAATTACCAAACTTAATGAGCTTTTTAGAAGAACGACTGGCCCCAAAATATTCTGAGAGCATTCCTTTAACTTGGTATACCAACACCCAAAGCCTATTCGATGGGTTTGATGAAATGAGTCAGCTCAACTCTTTAAGCACTTTATATCAGTTTGAGTGTTCACAAGCATTTGTTCGAGAAGCGGAACAGAGCGATCAGTTTGCAAAGAAAGTGTGTTTTTTAGGGCTTGAATGGTCCCTGTTGTATTTGAGTTCACTCAATAAGCATTTACTCAAGGCAAGTCAGCTGAAAAAGGCGCAAGCCAAGCCGATCTCTTGCACCCTACAGCCACTTGATCAGGCACAAATTAATCTCAATGAACTCTTACATGGTGATTGCGGTCGCTTATTGCCCGATCAAGCCCAATACTGTTTAAGTCTTTGTTTTGATGAAGCACAGGATGTAGACTTTGATCAAGTCCTCAAACATTGGAAGGTATTAAGTTTTGACTCTAATCATTCCTTGGGGATAGCACGTAATTTAGAAAAAGATCAAAGCTGGGCACTTTGGTTAGAGACATGGCTATATGCCTGTCACTTATTAAAAGGGATTGTTAAAGTTCTAAACCCTCACAAAATAGCGATTATTTTTTGATTTCTTAGTGAGACAAATAGAGAGGTGAAGATGTTAAAAGACAAAGAGGCAGAGTTAGAGCGTGAAGAATGGATCATGATTGGCCATTTAAGCTATGATGGAGATGCTGAAATTGTCAGTTCCTTGTTTGATAGCCAAGATATTCCGGTATTAATTCAAGGGCGTAATCACCGCCGTATGCTCGGATTTATTGGTGGCCATATTCAGTTACGCGTTCTTGTACCCAAAGCCCGTAAAGATGATGGTTTAAGCTTATTAAATAGCTATCATCAGCAAAGAGATGATGAAAGCTTTATGCCACCTAGCGAGGAAGAATTACAAGGTGAGCGTAACTGGTTACTCTTTAATGAAACGGGTAAAAAACTAGGAATTGCCTTGTTTTTATGTATGTTTCTTGGCTTTGGCTTAGCCTCTTTATCAGCAGGTCTTTGGTGGATAGCCTTGATACTAGCCTGCTTACAACTCACAAGCTTTTCAGCAACAATGAGCTTAAGCATCGCCTCGGCGTTAGGAATAACTGTTGAAGTCTATCAAGCCAATCTTCCTACTTATGTGGCTTTGGTGGATTTACTCATCTCTTGGACTTATCTATTGTTGTTCACCCGTCCCAATAAGCTTGAGTAAGGCTATAGGAGCGAGAGTACCAACTGTGAGCTTCCGTTGGCTTGAGCCAAAATCGAGGTAGAAGCTTGTTGCAGGATTTGTGCTCGGGTGAGTTCGGCGGTTTCTGACGCAAAATCAGCATCCATAATTCGTGAGCGGCTTCCGGTCGTTTTTTCTTCAAAGATTTCTAAAGAATTCATCGTACTTTCTAAGCGATTTTGTAAAGCCCCCATGTGCGAACGCTGTTTAGACACAAAGTTTAATGCATCATCCATACCATATAGCGCGGCTTCCACATTATCAAAGTCTGTGACATCAAGCTCGGCCAAGCCTAAGGCATGGCTATTAAACGAGGCAATGTAAGTACTGAGTTCATCACCAGCATCACCACCGATTTGTAGGTTAAGTGCAACGCCACCATTCTTTTCTTCGCCAGAATACACCTCATTGGCCAAGATCGATTCTTGGTTGAATACTTGTCCGCCTCCCAGAATGGACCCATGAGATGAGCCGGTATCTCCAGTGGCTAAAGATTGATCTCGTAAGGATTGACCAAAGCTTGCACCATTGGCCATAAAGTCAGCATCGAAGTCAGCCCGATTATTATAGCCAGCTAAGCTTAAGGTTTGGTTAAAACTACTACCGGATTGCAAGGCATCAAAAACATCTTTAATGCCTTGGCCACCATTTTGTATCACTTGATCATGTAAGTAAGCTGCTGCAATATAAGCTCCACCATAATCAATGGCGTTCCCATTAAAACCTTGAGCATCAAAAGCATGAGTCACCATATCAGCAATGGCCGCATCTGTTTGACCACGGAGTCTTGTATCAGCGGCACCATGCAAGAGCTCAGCGGCTCCCTCATTAAACCAAGCGCTATCACTATTACTGGCTTGACGAGTACCGGTAGCGTTCATGGCAATATGTACAAACTCATGAGCGATAACCCGATCGCTATATTGTGGAGGATTACCACCATTAGGCTGATTGTCGGTTGAGAAGTCATTAAGATCAATGTGTAAGCGCTGTGGATCAGAGCTAGCGACAAAGGCCACAATATCTCCGGGGGCATTTGCTCCGGCTGGGTCACCGGCCTCTGGATCAAAAGTCACTCTGATTGTGTCACCATTGCCAATTAAGCCAAACTTTTCTTCAACCAAGCTTTCGGCTTCTTGAAGCCAACTTGATTTTAGGTTAGCAAGTACAGCATCTCGACGCTGGGTAAAGTCAGCAGGAGCACCTGCCTCAAGATCAAGCTCATACTGCAGTTTATATCCATTGAGCTTACCCCCATTGGCCAAGCTTTGTTTTACTGAAACAGTTTTATGCTGACTAAATACCTGTTGATTATTAAATTGAGTCGCCTCATTGATTCGGTCAAGTTCACTCCGTAGCTGATTGAGCTCACCTTGAATGGATTGTCGATCTGCCTCGCCAAGGATTTCATTTCCGGACTGAACCACCAACTCTCTCATTCTTTGTAAAATGTTAGTCGTTTCTTCTAAGGCGCCCTCGGCCGTCTGTAGGTAAGATAAACCATCACCTGCATTACGTACCGATTGGCGTGCACCACGGATTTGAGAGGTCATTCTTGTTGAAATCTGTAAACCGGCCGCATCATCCTTAGCTGCGTTAATCCTTAGGCCGCTAGAAAGTCTTTCAAAGCCTCGAGAAAGTTGTCGAGAAGCACTATTGAGCTTAGCTTGAGCTTTAAGAGAAGCTAAGTTTGAACGAATGATCAGCATAATTAAGGATCTCTTTTAGATGGCGGTACACTGAGAAATAACAATGATATTAGAGTATAATTCCAAATTTACCATAAGCATGCTGAGACTTAAAGCTTAAGACAAAAGTCTTATCAATATGATATTTTTTAGCTTTTAGTTTGGGGACTTATAATAAATTATGTGTTTTTCTTGGTCGTATGTATTTGAAAATAAAGAACTATATCTGTCGGGTGTATGTTTTTTTGAAGTCTTTTGTCGTAAAGATGAAAGATTTCAGCGTTAAGGTAATGTCTACTTCGTTAAACCTTTTTAATATTAGTTTACTGTTCCTTGTTTATCACTTGATACATGGTCAGGAAAAATATTCATCCTCAAAGAAAGTTGGTAAAGTTGTCAAATCTTCCGGACGAAACTACTGCAACACCTGCTACAACACCTACTTCAAAGCAAAACGATCACGCCACTAAACTAAATCTCTTGATGAGTCCAAATGACACCAGTTCTCTTGATAAGCGTTCTTGGGGTCGTGCTCAGGGTTTTGATAGTGATCTTGAATATATCGAAATGGAGTTAGAGTGGATCAAGGCACGCTGTGATTGGTTTAGCTACAAGGATCGAACTGTGTCATCAACTCGCTCACGTCGTCATTGGATGGATGATGATGATGAAATGATGACCCCGAGTCGCCTCAAGCAAATGGTCAAAACGAAAAAGAGTGCAGAACTCAAGATTCGTAATGAAATCAATCGACGCTTACAGGCGCATCGTATGAGTGATCGACCAGAGTTACGCATTGATACCCTAGCTAAAAAGTGCACCTTAAATGACTTTCATCGTACAACCCTTATTTTGGCGATTGCGCCTTGCTTTTCCAAGCAGTTTGGCGAGTGTTTTGAGCATGTAGGAGATCGTTACTCTGGCTTAAGTGTAGAAACCATCTTCACTTATTTTGAGTTTTCCTTCTTTGAGCGTATTGAATATCGTTCAGAGTTTGCAAACTCTAGTCCAATCGTAAGCAATGAGCTCTTAGATCTAGATTTTAGACGTCGTTATGAAGGTGCTAGAGACCTATTAGATGCTACGATCGAAATCGATAATCGTACCTTTAGTTATTTGATTGGTCGTGATGAACTCACCGATGAGTTTCTAGAGTTCTCGTCAGTGCAAGAGCCTCTTGCTAGTATGGATCAAGTGGTACTGCCAGATGAGGATAAGCAACGCATCCTGTCTATTGTTGATGATCATGATCGCTATTTGGCCTATCGACATGAATGGGGCTTTGATGAGCGTATTAGCTATGGTCGAGGCTCAATGATGCTGTTCTACGGCAAGCCGGGTACAGGTAAGACCATGACAGCTCATGCTGTGGCTTCGCACTTGGAAAAGCGAGTGCTTAATGTGGATATCCCCACTTTTATTGCTCATCGAGATGCCCAACGCTTTCTGCCGGGACTCTTCCGTGAAGCAAAAATCCAAAATGCAATTCTCTTTTTTGACGAGTGCGAAATGCTCTTTGCCGATCGTCGTGGAGGGAATGCTTTGGTTACGCTTCTACTGACTGAGCTTGAGCAGTTTGAAGGTGTTGCGATCTTTGCAACAAATATTCCTAGAATCCTTGATGAGGCCTTTCAACGTAGAGTGTTGGTACGTGTCAACTTCCCAGAGCCCGATTTGCAAAGTCGTGCTGAGATTTGGCGCAACTTGATCCCAAGTGAAGCACCCATTGCTGATGATGTTGACTTTGGGCTTTTGGGGGCTCGTTTTGAGATCACCGGTGGTTATATCAAAAACGCTGTATTAGCCGCTCTCGCAGATGCAGTGCATAGTTGCCAAGATACAGAAAGCCCAGTGATCACCATGCAAATGTTCGAGAATGCTGCTCGTCATCAGCTTCACTTGATCGAGGACTTGGATGCAGAAGGGATCTATGTACCTAAAGTCCGTCTTGATGATGTGATTCTTGAAGAGGAAGCGTCAACACATATCCAACGAATCATCGATGCTGTGCGTTATTTACCCGGTGTACTTCATCGTTGGAAAATCGGTGGGAATACTGGAGATCGAGGTGGCATTGTATCCTTGTTCCATGGCCCTCCGGGTACCGGTAAAACTCTGTGTGCTGAAGCCATTGCGGGAGAACTTAATCGTCCTTTGAAGATTGCTCGTAGCAGTACGATCTTATCTAAATGGGTTGGTGAAAGTGAACGTAATCTTGAGAAGATCTTTAAAGATGCTCGAGCTCATAATGCGGTCTTGTTTATTGATGAAGCGGACTCATTGATTGAAAAGCGTGAAGGAGCGACCAACTCACATACTCGTTCTATGGTTAATCTATTGTTATCCTTGATTGAGCGTCATAACGGTTTAGTTTTATTGGCGACCAACCATAGAGATCAGTTAGATATGGCTTTAGAACGTCGAATTACTCACCAAGTCCACTTAAAGCGTCCGGAAAGTGAAACTCGTCTTCGCTTATGGTCATCCATGTTGCCTAAGGATGCACCGGGTGTGTCAGAACTTAAGCTTGAGGATCTTGCGGAAAACTATGACTTGAGCGGAGCAGAGATTAGAGTGGCGATCTTGCGTGCGGCCACAAGTGCAGCTGCTTCTAATGAAGTGATTACCCATGATCTTCTTGAAAGTGAAGTTAAGGCCATGGTTAACGGTAAGATGAAGAAAGCAAAGATTGGGTTTTCTCGTCGAATCTCCTAAGGCTTCGAAAGCTTAAGTTTTTAGTTTGTTTTTTAGACTTGCTCTTGAACAACTAAAACAAGATCAGTTACAAGATGAGCGCCATAAACACAAAGGAGGCTCATCATGAAAGCTGTGATTCAAAGAGTTAAGTCCGCCAAAGTGACAGTTCAAGATCCAGAAACAGGTCGCGAGCAGATCACAGGCGCGATTCATGCCGGCCTACTTGTTTTACTTGGCGTTGGCCCGAATGACAGTGAAGCTCAAGCTCAGTGGCTTGCAAAAAAGATCACCGGCTTACGGATCTTTGAAGATGAAGCAGGTAAAATGAACTTGAGTGTAAAAGATATTCAAGGTGCGATCTTAGCCGTGAGCCAGTTCACGCTTTATGGGGATTGTAAACGCGGCCGAAGACCATCATTTGTGGGGGCAGCTCATCCTGATTTAGCTTTACCCTTATTTAATCGCTTTGTTGACTTAATTCAACTTGAGGGGATTGATTGTGAAATTGGTAAGTTTGGACATCACATGGAAGTCAGCTTAATCAATGATGGGCCAGTCACTTTAATCTTAGATACAGATGAGTTAATGAAATAGGGTTAAAACTGAGTATGTCTGAGTTTATTGTTCGTTTACATGGTGATAAGTCGATTACTCATCGAGCTTTTATTTTTGCAGCTTTGGCTTCGGGAGAATCAATCATTCGTAATGTTGGGTCCGGAGAAGATTTAGCGAGTACCCGACAAGTTTTAAGGCAGATGGGGGTGAGCATTGAAGCCCTATCGAATGACACTTGGCGGGTGCAAGGTCTAGGGGGAATCCATAACTTTCATCGTAGTCAAGAAACTCTAGATTGTGGAAATAGTGGCACAACGATGCGTCTGTTAGCGGGCTTGTTTTCAGGCTTAAAGCACAGGGTTACTCTCGATGGAGATGCTTCATTAAGACGCCGACCAATGCGCCGCTTAGCAAGAGTCCTTGAGCCTTTTGGTCGTACCGTTGACTGCGCTGAACATGGCTCCGCACCGATTCAAGTGGGGGGCGACTTGAGCCAAAAGACGGATGAGCTGTCCAATCATCAAAACATCAGGATTCTAACAGCTTCAGGAAGTGCACAATTAAAAAGTGCGGCTCTACTTGCCGCATTAAGTGATCATAGGCCCGTTCAGATCATTGAAGATGCTCAAAGCCGAGACCATAGTGAACGTATGCTGGGTGCTTTATGGTCTACATCATTAATTAAGTCAGAGCTCACTCTTGAAATACCAGCGAGTAAACCAAGTTTTACTGCCTTTGACTTTTTCAGTCCCGGAGACTTATCTAGTGCCAGTTTTTGGGTGGCTGTAGCTGTTTTAGCCGATTCAAAGTATTCAAGTATTAAGCTTGAAGAGGTCAACTTAAATCCTAGCCGAATGGGACTCATCAAACTTGCTCAGCAAATGGGTGTTCAAATTAACATTCAACATAAAGCCGAGGTACTTGGTGAACCGATAGGCTCTATCTTGATCGAAGCACTTGACCTAAATCAAAGTTTAAAACCCATCCAACCAAGCGCTCAAGAGGTTCTTGATGCTTTGGATGAATTACCTTTATTGGCCCTTTTGGCTTGCTTTGCAGATGGTCGAACGGAGATTCGCCACGCTCAAGAGTTGCGCGTTAAAGAAAGTGATCGCTTAGAGGCGATGGGGCAAGCCCTAGCAAGTTTAGGAGCTCAAATAGAAACCTTAACTGATGGGTGGGTGATCAACGGGAATCCAAACTTAGTCTTCCAAGCCACCGATGAATTAAACAGTTATGGAGATCATCGTATTGCAATGTGCCTTTTAATTGCACAACTAAAGTGTATAAAAGGGACCAAACTTAAGATTAATGATCTTGAGTGCATTGCTGTATCTTATCCAGAATTTCCACAACAACTTGTTGCTTACAGTCGGTAATGAGTTCGCGCTCAGTTATAGTTAGGAGTCCATTATGAGTCATTCAATAACCAATGCAAAACCTAGCCATGATCAAGCTTTTTTAAGGGTCATTGCAATCGATGGACCCGCAGGAGCTGGAAAGAGTAGTGTAAGTAAGGGTCTTGCTAAGGCGATCGGTTTTATTCGTTTAGATACTGGTGCTTTATATCGAGCCATTGGTCTAGCGGCCTTAAGAGCAGGAGTGGAAGCCAAAGAAAGCGAGGGCTTGACTCAGTTACTTGCTCGCCTAGATTTATCGCTTCAAGGCGAAACCATTATGCTCAACGGTCAAGCAGAAACCGATAGTCTGAGAGCACCAGAGGTGAGTCGGGCTGCCAGTGATTTTGCCACTTTGCCTTCGGTGAGAGCAAAGCTTTTAGACTTACAGAGAATGATTGGACAAAGCGCACCGTGTATTGTTGATGGTCGAGATATAGGCACCGTTGTCTTTCCCAATGCTCCTCTCAAAATATATTTAACCGCTAGCGCAGATGCTAGAGCTGAAAGGCGTTTGGCTGAGCTTAAGCAACAGGGAGTTGAAGCAGACTTTCAGCAAACACGCGCCGAGATCGTATTACGAGATCAACAAGATCAAAATCGAGAGATTGCGCCTCTTAAGTGTGCTGATGATGCTCAAGTTGTTGATGCGACGGAATTGAGTCTTATTGAGGTGATTGAAGCGTGTAGTCAGCTTGCCTTTGGCGTAAGCGGTTTAGTCAATCGCTAAGTTTAGTCAATCGCTAAGCGTTCGTTTGCTCATATGAAGGTATGGTTACATGGTTCATCTTTGGGCGATATATATGCTTTACGAGCTCTTACTTTAGCCTTTGCTCAACAAGGTCATTCACTCGTTGTTTCCGCGTGTACAAAAAGTGGGAAAGAGGCATGGCAATCACTATTAAGCTCGACAGATTTACCGATCAATACCAATATTAAGCTTTTACCTGCGCCTTTATGGTCTCATTTTCATGCCCAAACATATATTGAGCAAGAAAATCCGGATCTACTCATTTTAGAGTTATTAGAGCTTTGGCCTTCATGGATTAAGACATGGTCAAAAGCAGGCATACCCATTATTGTGGTTGATGGGCGAATTTCAGCGCGAACTCTTAAAGCTCGATTTTATTTAAAGTCTTGTTTTAGCCGACTAAGCTTATTTTTAGCTCAAACCAAACTGGATGCCGAGCGGGCCACATATATGGGATGCTTGCCGGAAAGGGTTCATGTTTGTGGTGATGCTAAGCTCGATAGTTTGTTAATGACTCAAACTCAACTACCCTCAAAAGTCGATCATTGCCTTTTTAATCTCATTTTAGGGTGTACACGCACCAAAGATGAAAAAAAACTTGTTAAGCCTTTAACCCAATATTTGAATCAGAGAAAAACTGATCGAGTATTAATCGCTCCCCGACATTTAGAAACGACTTCTCGCCTAATCAAACGACTTAAGCAGGCTAACTTAACTTATAGCATCCTGACCGAGGCCGATTTTACGAGGGTCAATGTTGCTAGGGTCAATGTTGCTAGGGTTAATGTTGACAGTCATAAAACATGGATCGAACAAAGAGTAAAACATGAGCCTGCTCAAGTTTGGATTCTTAATACTTATGGTGAGTTAAGTGGTATGTATAAATATGCTCATAGCGCTATCATCGGTGGAACTTTTTATAATCATGGCCAAAACTTATTAGAAGCAGCGCAAGCAGGTTGTGCGGTGATTCATGGGCCTAATATAACTAAGCAACGAGCTCAGCTTGAGTTCATCTCGGCACAGGGTACCTATTCGGTGCTTTCTTGGAAAGATGCGTTCTCTTGTGCTCAAACACTTCAAAATCAAAGCAAGGCGATAGTAGGTGTACAGGCAAATGCATTGGACTCTGCTCGAGGCGTAAGTGAGCAGCAGATGCAATTGATCAAAAGTCTAATTTAGAGTGTTTTGCACGATAAAGTCCCTAAATAAACTTGATTTAAGGACATATTAAAGTCTACCTTAACAAGCAAGTTGGTGAGGAGAAATATATGAAGATTAACCAAAGTTTAGGGATCTTAGGGCCTTCGTTGATTCGACGTAAGGGGAAAAATAGTAAGCGACCTCCTTGGTTTGTTGAAGTCCCTCCTGATACTGTTGATATTGCTTTGCTTCCCAGAATTAATCGCTATGAGCGAGGAGGCCTTCGGTTTAGAAGCCTAGGGAGCACCCAACAAAAATTAGCTGATCGCTTGGCTGTTTTTAGAGATACTATGGGTGAGATTGAGCCGGGTCTTGCGCACAGTGAAAACGAAATGCGTGAAGGGCTTGAAGCCGTCATGTATGAGCGTTTAAGACTCTTAGAAGAAGCTGAACTTAAGTCACAGCGCTTATACGGTTCAGACAGCGATGATTCTCATTCTATTTCAAGCTCATCAACTTCTTCGAGTGAAGCTGTCGCGCACAATATGGAAGAGCATGACAGCACTCAAGAGTCAGATGAGAGTCAGACGCAAGTGGTGGATTTGAATGACAAAAGTCAGAGTTCTGATACATTGATTAATGAAGCTGAGGAGCCCATGCAGGGCATACCTACCGACTGGCTTGTGCGTCGTTTAGAGGCAATGAAGTAAACAGCTGAGGCAGTTAGATTTTATTTGCAAGCAGTTTAGTTTGTGACAAATTAGCAGATAGCGTTGCTAGAACTTTCGCTTTAATTCGCAGTATGCATGAAGCAAAGATTGCATTTTAGTGGATTAAAGAGTAAGGAAAAACGCTAGAAAGCATTGGATATGATATAGCTTATCACAGATCAATGACCGATAAGTTTTGTTGAGAGGGGCTCATCACATGGCCAAAGATTTAGGGAGTGTCGAAAGACGAGAGCGTGTAACCATTCGTTTTGCGGGTGATTCCGGTGATGGTATACAGCTTACGGGTACCCAATTTACTCAAACTTCAGCGATTGCTGGAAATGACCTTGCGACTTTTCCTGACTTTCCTGCAGAAATCAGAGCGCCTGCTGGTACTTTAGCGGGTGTATCCGGCTTTCAGATTCATTTTTCATCCTCATCGGTGTTTACTCATGGTGATACTCCTGATGTTTTAGTGGCGATGAATCCAGCGGCTCTCAAAGCAAACTTAGCAGACCTTAAAAACGGTGGTGTATTAATCGTAAATACCCATCTTTTTGTCGATAAAAATCTTGAAAAAGCAGGGTATGAAAGCAATCCTCTTGATGGTGATACCCTCTCCGCTTACAAGGTATATAAAATCGATATCACCACCATGACTCTTAATGCCATTTCAGAGCTTGGTTTAAACCAAAGAGCAGCCACTCGGTCTAAGAACTTTTTTGCACTGGGTTTAATTTATTGGCTGTTTAATCGTGATATTAGTCACACCGAACGTTGGATTGAAGATAAGTTTAGACAGCGTGATGCTTTGGTGGCCGATGCTAATTTAAAGGCACTAAAAGCGGGTTATTATTTTGGTGAAACAGCAGGTCTATTTACCCATAGTTTTGTGGTCGAAAAGGCTGAAATTCCACCAGGACGTTACCGAAATATCACTGGTAATGAAGCTTTAGGCTTAGGCTTAATGGCGGCTGCTGAATTAAGTGGCTTAGAGCTTTTCTTAGGGTCTTATCCGATTACACCAGCCTCAGATCTATTGCACTTTTTATCCAAGCAAAAGCATTTTGGGGTAAAAACTTATCAAGCAGAGGATGAAATTGCTGCTGTATGTGCCGCTTTAGGAGCATCTTTTGCAGGAGGTTTGGGTGTGACCTCAACCAGTGGTCCTGGAATGGCACTCAAGGCCGAAGCGATTGGTCTTGCCGCGATGATGGAATTGCCGATGGTTGTTGTGAATGTACAACGAGGTGGCCCAAGTACAGGTTTACCAACCAAAACCGAACAGTCTGATCTTCTGCAAGGCTTATTTGGACGTAATGGAGAATGTCCTTTACCCATTGTGGCTGCTCAAAGTCCAAGCGATTGTTTTTGGGCAGCGATTGAAGCAACGCGTATTGCCTTGAGACACATGACCCCCGTTTTATTGCTTTCAGATGGTTATTTAGCCAATGGGGCAGAGCCTTGGCTGATTCCAAACATGAGTGAAATAGAACCCATTCGTAAAGACTTTCATAAGCCTCAATTAAATGAAGATGGGACCGCTCAAACCTTCTTACCTTATAAGCGAGACGAAAACTTAGGCCGTCCTTGGGCTATTCCCGGCACTGCTGGTCTAGAACATCGTTTAGGTGGTTTAGAAAAACAACATGAAACCGGTAATGTGTCCTATGATCCTGATAACCACCAATTTATGGTCGAATTACGCGCAGAAAAAGTAAATCGGGTCACTCGGTTTATACCTTCTTTGGAAGTCTTTGGCTCAAATCAGGGAGAAGCTCTTTTTGTGAGTTGGGGCAGTACCTTTGGCTCAGTTAGAGCAGCCTGTACTCACTTAAATGCTCAAGGCAGATCCGTTGGTCATATTCACCTTAAGCATTTAAATCCTTTACCCAAAGATCTTGAGACCCTGTTTGATCACTATGAGCATATCATTGTGCCTGAGCTGAACTTAGGCCAGCTTAACCTGATTTTAAGAAGTCGCTTTTTGGTGAAAACCACTGCTTTTACCAAAGTAAAGGGCAAACCCTTTAAAGTGTCCGAGCTTGAAGCCTTTTTTGAACAGGTGTGTACACCGATTTCGCCTGAAAAACTCATCCAACTACAGGAAGGGCTGTGATTATGACTCCTAATCCTCTTTATCAAATCATGCCTGCAAGTGATCCAAGTCAACTCGATAAAAAAGACTTTCAAAGCGATCAAGATATTCGTTGGTGTCCTGGTTGCGGTGATTATTCGATTTTAAAGCAAGTTCAGTCCGTTTTACCAACGCTTGGTGTTCCTAAGGAAGACATCGTTGTCGTCAGTGGCATTGGTTGCTCAAGTCGCTTTCCCTATTACATGAATACCTTTGGCTTACATACAATTCATGGGCGAGCACCAGCGGTTGTATCAGGCATTAAAAGTTTACGGCCAGAACTAAGCGTATGGATGATTACTGGTGATGGAGATGCTCTTTCGATCGGTGGTAATCATTTGATTCACTTGCTACGCCGAAACATGGATATCAAGGTTCTTCTTTTTAATAACCGTATTTATGGCTTAACCAAAGGCCAATATAGCCCAACCTCAGAGCAAGGTAAGCGGACTAAATCCACTCCTTTAGGCTCATTAGAAGAACCCTTTAATCCCTTGCGCTTAGCCTTAGCAGCTGGAGCAAGCTTTGTGGCTCGCTCAGTTGATGTGGACCCTAAGCATTTGCAAACCACTCTTAAAGCAGCGGCAGCTCATAAGGGAACCGCTTTAATTGAGATCTTCCAAAACTGTAATATCTTTAATGATGGTGCCTTTGAGCCGGTTACCCAACGTAAAACACGAGCAGATCGTCAAGTCGTTTTACAAGCTGGTGAGCCTTTATTATTTGGAGCTAAGCGTGAACGAGGCCTTGTTTTAAATCACCAAAAACTTTGCTTTGAAACAGCTTTAGTGGAAGAAGTTGGACTAGATGCGATTTATAAGCATCAGCCTGAAAATCAAGTCGCGGCTCAACTTTTGGCCGAGTTAAGCTTTCCCGAATCTCCAATCCCGATGGGTGTTCTACATCAAGTGCAGCGACCTAGTTATGATCAAGCCATGAGTGAGCAACTTGATTACGCCCGCCGTTTATATGCAAAGGTTGATGCTGAGGCCGAATTACCCCCTAAGCCAAGTGTACAATCTTTACTTGATAGTGGTGAAACTTGGTTGGTCCAATAAGTTTGCTCTCGTTGTAGAATTTTAGTCGTAAAAAGGTAAGTAAACCTCTGGAGAAGCGATGTTAGTTAATCAGCAAAACAATTTCGCTTTTTCTAATCATGTTTGTAACTTAGTCGTCCTGTATGTATGCGGGATGTGCTTGGCTCTTTTCATGAGTTGTACTGACCCAAAAACTTTGGCAAGCGATAGTGAACTCATTCCGCCACTGAGCATAAATCATGAGCATCGTGGTGCTTTTTTAGGCGTATGGGGGCGGAATTTTAACCCAAACTCTGAAAAGGTATGGTTTGTGGGAGGTGAAGTTCAAAGTGCTAATGAAAGCCATAGTCTCATTGCAAGTTACACCCAAAACTCAGCCATTCCTCAAGGCATATTACAATTAGAGCATGAGCAGGTCGGTGGCGTTTTATGGTGGGCTTGGGGAGATCAAAAAGATCAAGTTTGGGCGGCCGGAGAGCAAGGAACGATATTGCGAGCGACACAAAGCACAGACTTGAGTCAATGGACTCAAGAAAGCTTAATGATGGCTGATGAAGCTAAAGAAAAGCTAATCATTTGGGGTCTTTGGGGCACTCAAGTAGAAAAAGAGAATGATGAGGCATATACTCAGGTTTGGGCTGTGGGAGGCAGTGTACGTCGCGGAGGACCTAAAGGTGTTTTGCTTAAGCGCAATCAACAAGGCCAATGGACTCGAGTCCTTAATAACTTTTTACCCATTGAATCAGCTGATGACCCATTGCAAGGGACTAATCTGTATAAAATCTGGGGGACTCAAAATGAAGTATGGCTCATTGGTGAGGGCAGTTTAGTGCTTAAAGCACACTTACAAGTAAGTGAGACCGGTCTTGATTTAGTGGATTGGGAAAAGCAGACACTTGACTCAGAACGTCCTGAACTTTTATTTACCATTAGTGGCATGCCTAGCACAGAGCAAGCAGGGTCAGAGCTTTCTCCATGGATTGTTGGTGGGTATGCTCAAGGCAAAGCGTGGTATTGGGGGCAGAATCAATGGAAGCAACTCGACTTACCTCAAGTACCCTCACTGAATGGTATCGCGGTGAGTCAAGACCTTATTGTGGCTAGTGGACAGCAAGGCCTAGTATTGGCTTGGCCCAATAAAGCGAGTGGTCAGTTAAGCCAATCCATAGAACAGCAATGGGTACAAGGGGCAGAAAGTATGACTCTACATTCGATTTGGCCAAATACTGAGGGTAAGTTTTGGATTGTCGGTGGAGACTTAAGCACTATGCAAACCGGTGTGATTATTGGACCACAGGCTTGGCAAAATGATGCTTCTGCTTTACAAGTACAGGTGTGGTGAATTACTTGTTATGAGCAAATTAATGTTTTTTAATGGTCAAGAGAGATTCTTATGAAGAGCCCTGCTTCTGCACATCAAAGTGCTATGCTTCAAGAGCCAACACCTTTTTGGAGTCGCTTAAGTGATCGCTTCTTCAAGCATCTTACCTTGCATGATCAGACAGTTGATGAAATTAGTGAACTCGCCGAGACCGGACAAATTATTTATGTCATGCGCTCGCGAAGCTTACTTGATTATTTAGCATTTAATCAGCTTTTTGTTCGACATGAACTGCCCTTAGCTCGCTTTGCAAATGGGGTAAATCTTAGTATTTTTAGAGGCTTTAGAGAGTGGGTTGTCAACTTGTTCTCTCGGCAACTTTCTCCACCAGATCGTGGTTTAGATCTGCCTTTAGCACATGGGGATGCCACTTTAATCTTTTTAAGAGAGCGAACTTGGGGTGTATCCAAAAGAACCAGTCCCGCTTATCTGCAAAAAGTAGTCTCATTTCAGAGAACAAGTGAAAAAGCGCTGTTTTTAGTGCCTCAGTTAATTCATTGGCCTTCGGCACCACCATCTCGGCAAAAAAGTCTCACTGATATCTTATTTGGGGATAGTGGAGATGCCGGAAGAATTCGTAAATTACTTCATTTTTTACGTTATTCCAAAAAAGCCTCGGTCCGTATTGGAAATCCAATTAACTTAAAGCAGCTGATTGCTGATCATCCTAATTGGACGGATGAACGAGTGGCTAGACATATTGGGCGCTTAATGTTGGTTCAGCTTGGCCGAGAAGCGATGACAATTCACGGTCCTCCAATGAAGCCTCCAGAGCAAATCCGACATGAAATACTAGAAAGACGCTCTTTTAAGTTAGAACTCGAAGAATATATGAAAGTGTCGGGGGCATCTTTGGATGACTCTCGTGCCAAAGCAAGTCATTATTTAAGAGAGATTGCATCTAAACCCAAATATATGGTGCAAATGTTAATTGCTCGTTTTTTAGACTCGCTCTTTTTTCGAGTATTCAATGGCGTCGAGGTGGATGAAGCAGGTCTTAAAAAAGTTAAGGATGCTGCTAAAGATAGTCGAGATGCCCCCTTAGTTTTGATTCCCTCACATAAAAGCCATATTGATTATTTGGTCGTATCATGGGTTTTCTTACGGTATGAGTTTATTGTTCCACATATTGCGGCGGGGGCTAACCTAAGTTTTTTCCCCTTGGGTACACTGCTTAGAAATGCTGGTGCTTTCTTTTTACGTCGTAGTTTTGTCGGCCAAGACCTATACAAAATGGTCTTTAAACACTATGTTTGGAAATTAGTACGTGAAGGCTATCCGGTAGAGTTCTTTATCGAAGGTGGACGAACTCGCACCGGAAAATTGCTTTCCCCTAAAATGGGCTTACTCTCCATTATCCTTGAAGGGGTTCAGCGTGGAGAATATAAGGATTTACAGTTTATTCCGATTAACCTTAGTTATGAACGAGTTGTAGAAACAGCGAGTTATCGTAAGGAACTCACCGGAGGAGAAAAGGAAAGCGAGAGTGTTCGCGGCGTTCTGAATGCGAGTAAAGTCTTTAGATCGCGTTATGGTCGTATTTATGTAGACTTTGAGTCTCCTATTCGTCTTAGTGACTATCTAAAGCAAAGAGGTTTGGTGTCTATTCCACAAGGAAATGAAGCTTTCCGAGTGGCCACCGAGCGTTTAGCGTTCCATATCATGCATCGGATTCAAGAGGTAACAGTGATTGCCCCTTCTTCTTTAGTCGGTATGGTACTCTTAAGTCACGAACGCCGAGCATTACCTAGAGCTCGTCTAAAGTCATTGATTGGCTTTATTACAACGCTTGCGTTACATCGCAATGCTCGTCTATCAACAAGTATCAGTAATGCATTAAGCCGCAATACCGCTCGCATTGAGAAAAAGACTCGAGAAGGATTGAGCCAAGCCTTTGTGGCTCGTGGAGAAGCGCTACGGTTTTTGATAGATGAGTCTCTTAACTTACTTAAAAAGCTGGTGGATCGAGTCGAAAGAAGTGGACAGACTCTTTATGTGGTCACTGAAAAACATCGTATTGAACTTGATTATTACCGAAATAGTATTTTGGGGGTATTTGCACCTGAAGCGATTATTTGTTCAGTGGTGGCAAGCCATCGCCGTGGGGTTTCTCGAGCCGAATTTTTAAAAAAGGCTCGTTGGTTAAGCGAACTTTTGAAGCTGGAGTTTATCTACCGCAATGATGCTCCTTTTGAAGAGATTGTAAATGATCTTTTGGAAAGACTGAAGAGTGTTGGTGTCATTGTTGAAGAACAAGATTTGCTTTATATCGGCCTCCAAGAAGAAGCGATGCTTTTATCTAGTAGTTTAAGGCATTTCCTAGAATGTTACTGGGTAGCAGCCCATACGCTTAAGTCTACTTTTGAAAGACCCATCGAGGGTAAAGAATGGGTTAAATCAGCGGTTGAACAGGCAGGTTTAGCCGCTTTGCAAGGCGAGATCAGACGAGCAGAGGCGGCTTCTTCAGTTGCCTTAGCAAATGCCTTACAATGGTTTGTGCGTCAAGGTTGGGTGAAAGAAGAAAGCATCACTGAAGGACGTAAACGCAAAAAGACCTATCAAGTCATGGATCCGGAAGCCTTTGAGGACTTCTTTACCACTTTGGCTAAGACAATTGCTGACCTACCCGATGGGCCCCCACCACATTTATCGCCTTTAAAGCACCTACAAGATCATAAGATTGAAACCGATGAACATCGTAATTCAAGTGATGACTTGCCGGTGGTTACAGAAACAGAAGCTCAAGAGCAAGATAAAGCGACCGATTCTAATACGAGTCGTGAGAGTGATCAAAGCACTGACTTGTTTTTAGATGAGTCTTCATCTGACTTGGCGGTCTCTGAACCCACTGCACTGGGTGAAGAGCAAAGTGAAAAAACAAACATGGAGCAAGAACATGAGTGATGTTCAAGCTAAGACTGCTTTAATCACAGTTGAAAAACTTTCTAAAAAATATTCTACTGCAGTTCAAAATGAATGGGCCCTAAGTGATGTTTCCTTGCAGATTAATCGTGGAGAAATGGTGGCGATTAGAGGTACATCAGGCTCAGGCAAAACCACCTTGCTTAATATTATTGGTGGGCTTGATCATCAGTTTGAGGGCGAAGTACATATCAATGGTAAAAGTCGCTCGCAGCAGGATGAAAGAGCTAGGTCTTGGGCTAGGAATCAAGAAATAGGCTTTGTTTTTCAGCATTTTAGTTTATTAGATCATCTAACCGTGCTTGATAACGTGATGTTGCCCGCAACCCTTGCTCCACCAAAGCTTGAAAGAAAGCGGGCCCAAGAGATTATCAAAGAACCTCAAAAACGGGCCTTGGAATTGTTGGCAAGAGTAGGCTTAAGCGATAAAAGCTTGGTCACGCCCAATGAGCTCAGTGGTGGGCAAAAACAAAGAGTTGCGATCGCTAGAGCCTTATTCTTTGAGCCCCCCTTACTGCTCTGTGATGAACCAACCGGTAGCTTAGATAGTAAAACGGGTCAGCAAATCATTGAACTTTTTCAAGAGTTGCATGCAGAGGGCTATACGGTTGTGATGATTACCCACGAGGACAGAGTCTCGTTAGCTGCTCGCAGAGTCATCGAATTAGAGGATGGTAAAGTGATCAATGACTATCATCATGACCTAGAATCCAAAGGCGGTGTTCAATCATGAGTAAGCAGTCTCAATTAGGCAAAGGCTTATCAAGTTTAATTTGGACCAATTTGGCTCGCAGTAAAAAAAATGTGGCGATGAGTAGCGTTGGGATTATTGTTGGTATCGCTGCTCTAGTATTTTTTATTGGCCTTAGCGAAGGGATTAAGCAGGTTGTTTTAGGAAGAATCTTTTTGATTGACCAAGTTGAGGTTACGCCACCTAAACTTGGCCTGGGTGCCCAAGCTCTTGGCGCTCTTTTTGGAGCATCGGCCGACAACGAACTACTCAATGACTCCTTAAGTCAGAGCTTTAAAGATATTGACGGAGTTTCAGGGGTTTATCCTAAAATGAAGTTTACCTTTCCAGCCTTTGGTTTTGGCGGTAAAGAGTTTTTGGGCCGTGATATCAGAGGTGAGCTGATCGCCGATGGAATAGAACCTCAACTTGTCAGCGAAGAACTAGGAAAGGGCGCTTTATTTGTCGATCGTGAAGCACAGATCAGTTGCGATGAAAGCCAAGCCGAGCAGAGCTGTGATGTAGGAATGACCTGTGTGGCTGGTACTTGCCAACCTATGAGCTGTCAATTACCCAAAAAGCGTCGAGGTGAGCCGGTCAATGACCCCTGTCCGGGTGAAAGCTATTGTGCCCGAGATCTGAACCAATGTTTAAGGCCTATACCTATATTACTTAATCCACAATTATTAGAATTATATAATGGTGGTTTAGCGGTGGCCTTAGGTCGAGGGCGTTCCTTACCAAAAATTGACCAGTCTTTAATTCAACGTTTTGTGTTTAATGTAGAACTGAACCGTTCAGCACTGATGAGACAAAAAGGAAAGTCCCTAAGACGTAAGTTTCAGATCGCTGGCTTTAGCGATAAGGCTATCAGTGTAGGGGTCACTCTGCCCATTTCATATGTGAAGCGAATGAATACTCGCTTTACCTCCAAAAAAGCAGGTAAGCGCTATCATAGCATTATCTTGAAGGTCTCAGAACAAAAGCGCTTTCCAGAAATCGTGGAAGCCGTTAAGGAAAGAGGTCTTGCCTTAGCCGATAAAACAAGTAATGCTGTACAAGCTGCTCAAATTATATTGAGCATTGAGGCCATTTTTACTTTGATTTCTTTGGTGATCGTTGGGATTGCTTCGCTTAATATTAGTCAAATGTTCTTTATGATGATTACCCAAAGAAGAAGAGAAATTGGCCTATTTAGGGCTTTAGGCGCTTCTCCTAGTGATATCCAAAAGATTATTTTAGGTGAAGCTGCTTTGATTGGTTTATTTGGTGGTGTATTTGGGGCATTGATAGGTTACTTAGCGAGTCGTTTAACCGACTTTTTAGCGGCTCAACTGCCTCGTTTTCCATATAAACCAGATTCTTTCTTTATCTTTCCTTGGTGGGTTTGGGGAGCAGGTATTTTGGTTGCTATGCTCTTTTGCATTATTGGTGCCTATTTTCCAGCACGTTCAGCCGCTCATCAGGAGCCGGCAGAGGCCTTGACCCGATGAAAACTCCCATTCGCTTTGATGAGTATTACCTCGTTGAGCGGATTGCCGTCGGAGGTATGGCAGAAGTTTTTAAAGGTGTCACTTATAGTGATGAGGGCTTTGAACGCCAAATGGCGGTTAAAAGAGTCTTGCCTCATATCGCTGAAGATAAAGACTTTATTGAAATGTTTATTGATGAAGCTAAATTAGTTTCTCAATTACAGCATCCTAATATTCCACAAGTGTACCATCTTGGTAAGCATGAGGATCAGTATTTTATCTCAATGGAGTTCATTTCCGGACAGGATGTTCGTTCTGTCTTTGATCGAGCTAAGGCACAAGGGATAAAGCTAGATCTAGGAGTCTGTGCTAATATTGTCATGGAGGTTTGCGATGCACTTGACTATGCCCACCGCAAAACAAATGCCCACCAAGAACCTCTCCATCTGATTCACCGCGATGTATCACCACAAAACATAATCATTAGTTATGATGGCTCAGTAAAGCTGATTGATTTTGGCATTGCTAAAGCCGTTGGGCAAATCAACCAAACTCAAGCTGGTATTTTAAAGGGTAAGTTCAGTTATATGAGTCCAGAGCAAGCACGTGGCTATAAGATCGATGCTCGCTCTGATCTTTTTGGTTTGGGGGCTGTGCTGTATGAGCTGATTACTCTTGAGCGGTGTTTTTTAGGACAAACTGATTTTTCTACTATAGAACGAGTTAGAAATACTGAGTATAAGCTTCCTCGTAAAATTAGACGTGAGATTCCGGCTCAGCTTGAAAAAATTGTCAGAAAGTCACTCGCTAAAGACCCAAATGATCGCTTTCAGAGTGCAGCTGACTTTCAGGAAGCACTGAGAGTGTTTGTTAGAACTCACCAATTACAACGAAGTAGAGCACAGATTTCTACCTATATGAGCTCAATCTTTGCCCAAGAAATCCAAAGTGAGCAAAATCGTTTTGCCGATTTTAGGGCATATGCAAGCCAACATATACCGGAAGCTCAAAAATCGATTGAAACCAATCGTTTTAATCATGATGCTCATCCGCATATTCATGAACAACAGCGACCGCGTTTTGCTCTTGATAATGAGATTAAACTGTCGTTACAACCTCATTCGACAAGTGCCGATCTACATTTAGAGGCACACAAGCTTACCGACCCAGCCCAGAGCATATACCAAGATCAACAGTCAATTTTCCCTTCTCGAGATAGGCTTTTTCTATTGGTCTTACTCGCGATTTTGACCGGTAGCTTAATTGCGGCAACCACTTGGATTAAGAAACCTTTGCTCAGTGCTGTCATCTTTGAGGATCCTCAAGGTTTAAATCCAAATTATCGCTTAATTGGAGAACAGAAACAGTTTGAGGGTCAAGCTCCAGATTTAGTTAAAATTGAAGAGGCCGGCTCTTATCTTTTGGAGTTATCACTCGCTAAGCAAAAGCAGGTATCACAGCAATTAGATTTAGAGTCTGGACAAATAATCAAAGTCTCGGCTTTTGGAGAAAAAGAGCTTAGTAATCAAATTCTTTATTTAAGTTCAGAACCACGTGGGACCAAAGTTTTTGTAGATCAAAAGTTTATTGGTCAAACCCCACTGAAGATTCATATTGGCCAACAGAAACATACAGTACTTTTGCAGGCAGATGGTTATCAAACTCAAGAGCTGTTATTACAGGCGGATTCTCAACAAGTAACCAGCCGTCATATCAAGTTACTGCCTCAATATAGAACGCTTTCGCTACAAACAAACATTGAAGATGCTGTCATTTCACTTAAGGACCTTAAGGATAGCAAGCAATGGATGAATCAGGGACGTCAGAAAGCGACTATTACTCTAAATAACACAGTCAATAATACTGTGAGAATACAGGCTACAGGCTATGAATCCCGCGTGCTGAGTTTGGCTCCTTCTGCCAAGGCTTTTAGTGAGAAATGGATTGCCTTAAAACCCGATTTAACGACCTACCGCTTAAAAGGTGCATTGGATTTATATGAATCTACACAAGTAAATCAAAGCACCAATCAAAAGCGACAAACGATAAGAACGCAAAAGGAAGCTGTTCAAGAAATACCCACTTCAGTGAGTTTTAATTCAAATACTCAAAGTAAAAAAATAAAAAAACGGACAGCAAAAAAACGGAAGATAAAGCCTAAATATACTCGAAAACCCAAGCCAAGAGTTCAAGTAAAGCCAAGAAAATTAAAAAATACTCAACCTGGCTTCTTAAAGCTAATCGCGATTCCTCCAGCAGAAGCTTTTATTGATGGAAAGTCAGTGGGTTGGACTCCTTTAATTAACCACAAACTATCAGAAGGTCGTCATCGAATTAAGCTTCGCTATCAATCAGGCGAAGAAAAGACCTTTGTACAAACCATTGCTGCGGGTCGGGTTTCTCTCCGAAGAGTTAAACGCTAACAGCGAGTACATCAGCCCATTTATTGAAGCAATAAAGTGAGGCAACTTGTCTGCTTTTTGTATTCAGATTGATGAATACTTAGCAAAGGGTAGAAATTTGCACTGTTAATGATGAGTCTCCTTTAGCTTGAATGTTCTTTAGTTAATATTATCTCAAGCGCTCTCTCAAAGGGGGACATTTATGAACTATTTTGCTTTAACGAGAAAGCTTGCTCTCGTCACTTTAATGGGCTTATTTTCGACATTGATTGCCTGTGACGATACAATTACAGGGCGAGACAGTGCTGTCATTGAAGTTATTCCTGATACATTTCGTTTTCCAGCGACTCAACCAGGTGATGCTCCCATCGATCAGATCGTGGTCATTCGCAATATTGGTGAGGGTGACTTACTCTTAGCTGACTTCCTCGGGAGCTTTGCAAATAGCGAGTCTTATCAGTTGGATTATAGACCCTTTAATCCTGAAGAAAGTGACGCAAGTAATGGTGACTTTTTTGTGGGGATTGATCCCGCTCAAGGTAATCTTTTTCCGGCAACAATCACCGTTGAACCGGATCAGGCTTTAGCACTGAAACTACGTTATACGCCTGATGCAGTCGGCGCTGGGGGATCGGTTATTATTCAGACAAACGCTGATCCTCGTGAATTAACCATTCCCATTCAAGGCGTGATTTCTGCAGGTGATATTGCAGCCAACCCAACGACCTTGGATTTTGGACGAGTCAATGCCGGCGAGATGCAAACTCTTGACCTTACTTTGACCAATGTAGGTACAGCAGCAGTTATGTTTACTGAGGTTTTCCTCAATACCAACGAAGACTTTTCTATTCAGTTACGTAACGAAAATGTAGTTGGGTCATCGGACACAGTGACCACACTTTTAGATCCCGATAATGATGGAACGCCTGGGTTATCCCCTCAGCAATCGGTTACTTTCCAAGTGACTTATGCACCACCTACAGAAGGCCCAGACTCTGGTGAAGTTGTTTTTGCTCTGAATGGTGCGATTCAAGATAATTTGACTGTGAATATTGTAGCCAACGGTGCTGCACCATGTCTAAACCTTCTCTTCCCAGATTCAAGCTCAAGCGATACATCTACCTTACAGTTTGGACCGGCCCTTATTGGGGCAACCACTCCTTCTGAGATCATTGTAGAAAGTTGTGGTGGCGAAGCCCTTAATGTATCAAGCATCCGTTACGAAGGCTCTCCGGCCTTTGCTTTGGCTGAAGATGCAATGCCTTTTGAATTACCTGCGGCAGCGGCAGTGCGTCCTTCAAACAGTTTTACCATTAACTTTAGTCCAACTGAAGCCGATGTATATGAAGGCACTTTAATCATTGTGAGCAATGATCCCGCTAAGCAACCCGAATTACGTATTCCTGTGATTGGCCGTGGTACTCTTAATGCCTGTCCGGTTGCTGCAGTGAACAATACTCGACTTGATGTACTACCTCTTGAGATTATTACTTTGGACGCTTCCGCTTCGACAGACTCTGATGGTCCAAGTGGTCGCCCAATTAGCTACGAATGGGTCGTCATCTCTCGTCCTGATGGTTCAACAGCACAACCCGTTGAGCGCTTCTTTAATCCTTTACGTCCGGCTGATGGTGGTGAGGTAGATAATCCAAGTACCCCAACCGCACAATTCTTTGTAGATCTTGCCGGTGAATATGTATTTGGTCTAGTGGTGACTGATGATCTTGGCTTCTCAGCACCAAGCAATACTTGTCCACAGCAAGAAGTTGAGGTTGTCGTAAACTCCTTACCTGATGAGGATATTCACGTAGAATTGACTTGGACCACTCCGGGAGATCCAAATGAGACAGACACCGAAGGTACAGACGTTGACTTACACTTCCGTCACCCTAATGCTCAAGTTTGGAATCAATCTCCATATGATTGTTATTTTGCTAATCCAAACCCCGATTGGGGACCCACAGGTCCAGTAGGTAATCCGTCGCTTGATATTGACGATGTAAATGGTGCAGGTCCAGAAAATATCAACTTAAATGATCCTGAGTTTACTGATCAAACATCAATTCCTGGGCCATACTTGGTGGGTGTACACTACTACAGTTCCGGTGGTCTATTTACCGCTGATTATGGCGCATCTGAAGCGACAATTCGTATTTATCTTGGTGGTAGTTTAGCCGGAACTTATAGTCGGGTTCTTCAAAGTACTGAGAACTTCTGGGAAGTGGCCGGCGTGATTTGGACCAATGCTGAAACTCGAGTACAAGAGATCGATCGTTTCTATGCGATTGCTCCTTGGTAAGCGCTTACGCTATACAGCGCCTTTTTAGCCAACCAAACAGTTTATATCACCTAAGTATTATTTCATGAGCCAAGAGCATGACCTTTACACAATCGAAGGTCTTAATTGGGCAGGCTTAGGGGTTGTCAAAGTAAATAACAAGGTACGTTGTGTACCTTTAACCAAGCCTAACGAGCAAGTTGCTGTACGCTGGCATGATGCCGGTTGGGGGCGGTGGATTGGTGAGCGTCTTGATGATGAACACACAATCAAAGTCTTAGATGAGCAGCTAAACTGTGAGCAAGCTCGTCGATGTACAGGATGTAGCCTAAGACATCTGTCTGAAGCAGAGCAGCAAGAGGGCCAAGAACAAAGTCATTTAGGCGCTTTACAGCGGTTAAGTGGTCGTGACTTATCCAAAATATCAGTCTCTTGGCTTAAAAGCGCTGATCGTTTGGGCTATCGAGTACGAGTGACAGCTAAGGTCGTTGCGCTTTCTCATGATACGTATCAGATTGCCCTGAGATCTCGTTGGGGCCAACCGATTGACTTGGCTTTATGTCCCAATCACCCACAAGTCTTACGCAGTTTAGTTGCCACATGCGCACAGTGGATCAATCAACATGCACTGCGTTTAAACTTAGCTCAAGATCAAAAAAGAAGCCGTTTTTACTTGTCTAGAGTGAGTATACAGGCGGGAGGCGGGCTTCCTCGGTGGCTTATTTTGCACTTTGAGGACTTTACTCATCGAGGAAGTCTAAAGGCGAGTGAGCGACAAAAACGCTTAAAACAAGCCCAAGATGTACTAAGCCAACTTTGCTTTAAGGACTTATTGGATGCTTATCCAAATTTAACGGTTTATGCGGACGCAAAACTTCAAGATCAAGCTCAAAGTGCCTTGGACCTTCAACATCTATCAGGCCCACCACCCCAGTTATGGGTATGTGACCGAAAGCTAAAGTTTGTTGCTCGTCCACCGGCTTGGCTACCACAGAGCCCAAGCACTCTTGAAAGCTTACGTAAAACTGTAGTTTACTGCTTAGGTTTAACAAGAGAGATACAAAGCGAGAACAAGCCTGCCGCCAAAAACACTCAAGATGCCCAGACTATCTTTGAATTGGGCTGTGGCATTGGAGTTTTAAGCATTGCTCTTATGCTTGAATATCCTCAACTTAAATGGATTGGAGTTGATTTAGAGGCTGAGGCTATAGACTGTGCTCAAGAAAGTGCTCATTTAAACCAAGTCGAAGATCAAGTTAAGTTTATCGCCCAAGACGGCCGAAGGGCTTTGGCCGAAACACCCGAAGTGATCTCATCTTTAATTATACATGCCATGCGTCGGCCTTTGAGCGGGCTTTTAACTTTGGCAGCCCATAAAAATATTAAAAGAATCTGTTATTTAGCTCCCTCTGCACCTTCATTGGCTAGGGATTTAGCAGAAGATCAAGCCTATCAACTAGATAAACTATATTTTATTGATCAAATGCCGGGCACTGCCCAAGCGATGACAATTGCCCAGCTGAGCTTAAGGTAAATACCATTAACGATTCAAGACTTAGAGGCTTTTTGGGACTTTTATTGAGCTTTGGTGGGACAAAGGATAATCCGCCTAAAATGACTCAAGTCATGATGCATCAAGGGTGAGTTTCTAGAGAAAAAGTAAGATTTAAGCGCAGGACTCTTGCCATTTTCTATGACTATCAGCATAAAGTCACGTCATCGCTTGCTTTGCCAATGATAAGGAGTAAAACATGAGTCTAGACCCTCAACAAGAGATTAATCGTCGACGCACCTTTGCGATCATTAGTCACCCCGATGCAGGTAAAACGACAATTACAGAAAAACTCCTACTTTTTGGAGGAGCGATTCAAATGGCCGGTGCCGTTCGTGGTCGTAGTAAGGATAGAAGTACGACCAGTGACTTTTTAAAGGTTGAGCAAGAACGTGGGATTTCGGTCAGTAGTGCAGTGATGAGCTTTGACTATAAAGATCGAGCGGTAAATCTTTTGGATACACCGGGTCACGAAGACTTTAGTGAAGACACTTACCGTGTATTAACAGCGGTAGACTCTGCTTTAATGGTACTTGATGCTGCTAAAGGTGTGGAGGCGCGTACTCAAGCTCTCATGGATGTATGTCGGTTGCGAACTACACCAGTGGTCAGCTTTGCGAATAAGCTAGACCGAGAGGCTTTAGATCCTTTTGAGCTGATGGAAAATGTCGAAGAAAAGCTGAATATTAGCTGTATTCCTTTTACATGGCCTATCGGGATGGGACGTACTTTTGAAGGTGTATATGACCTGCTCAATAAGCGAGTTGTTTTTTATCAAGCAGCCGCTAGAGGCAAAGCGAATAAACAAGTGTATATTGATGACCTGTATGACGGTACTTTAGACGATCATATTGGCAAAGAAAAAGCTGATACGCTTAGAGATGAACTTGAGCTTTTAGGGGCGCTTGATCCTTTTGATCCGGAAGCTTTTGCCCGAGGAGAGCAAACGCCTTTCTTTTTTGGAAGTGCGATCAATAACTTTGGGGTACAAGAGCTACTTGATGCTTTTGTAGAGATTGCCCCCAAACCTCAAGCTCGTGATACCCTCACCCGGACAGTTGAGCCAGATGAGGAAAACTTCACCGGTTTTGTATTTAAGATTCAAGCAAACTTAGATAAGGCACATCATGATCGTATGGCCTTTGTGCGTATTACTTCGGGTCGCTATCAAAGACGAATGAAGCTGCGCCATGTACGCTTAGGTCGAGATTTTACTGTCAATAATGCAACTACATTCTTGGCCCAAGATCGAGTGGTCACCGAAGAGGCCTTTGCCGGTGATATTATTGGCTTACATACTCATAGTGGGCTGAAAGTAGGTGATACGCTCACTCAAGGAGAACAGCTTAAGTTTACAGGGATTCCAGCCTTTGCCCCTGAACTTTTCCGTCGGGCTCGCTTACTTGACCCTATGAAGTCTAAGTCTTTGGTCAAGGGTCTTGAGCAGTTATCAGAAGAAGGTGCTGCACAGTTTTTTAGACCATTAGATGGCTCTGACTATATTCTTGGTGCTTTGGGTGATCTTCAGTTTGATGTGATTCGTTCTCGCTTGGAGGTTGAATATAAGGTAAGAGCCATTTTTGAACCGGTTTCACTAGGGGCAGCTCGGTGGATTACGGCAGAAGATCCTTTGGTATTAGAAAAATTCAAGCGTGAGAATCGTCATCGCCTATATCTTGATATAGCCGGAAATCTTGCTTACTTAGTACAAAGTCAGTGGGCTCTTGATTATGCGGCTGAGCAAAATCCTGATCTTAAGTTCCTGTCTACAATGGAAATCTAAGCTGACTCATCGGCGCATAAACTTAAACTGAGCATTTGAATTAAGCTTGCTCTAGTTGAGGACCCAACGCCGAATTAAGCGCTCACCGCCTTCGGGATCAAAATACTTAAGTTCATGCTTGAGTGTGTATTGTTCTAAGGGCCATTCTGGACGGTGTTGAGCGAGCATCTGCATGATACCGGCCGGTTGAGCCTTATGGGCTAATAAGGGCCATTCTTCGGGTGAAACCACAGCTCTTGAAATCATCATGGCTTGTGAACTAACGGCGATCGCTGAGGCTTGCTCTGGCCAACGACCTCGATGAACTTTAACATTTTTTAAGCCAAGCTTATATAAAACGGTTTTCATAAAGGCACAGCGTTTAGCAATGGGTTCAACCAGATGAATCTCCAAGTCGGGCAGTAGGCAAGCAAGCATTAAACCTGGTACACCACTACCACTGCCAATATCGATCAGTGGATATTGAGTATCGATTGATAGATAAACAGCAAGTGCATCTACGATGTCGGTACTGTGTAATTGTAAAGCTCTAGGACCGCTTAGATTATGAGTTTGAGCCCATGTATCACGTAAAGCTAAAAAGCTTTCGATCCTTTCGATTTGTTGCTCGCTTAAGGACTCACTTAAGTGGTCACTTAGACCCGCTCTTTTAATGCTTTGCTTTATTAGGTTCATGAGCAGCTCTCCAAGCAACTATGCATTTTTTGATGTAAACTAGGACTTGCTGCACTGACCATTGTCCCCTGGATTAGGTAATTTTGGCCTTGAGAGGCATCACTGATAGTCCCGCCAGCTTCTTCAACCATGAGACAGCCTGCCGCAATATCCCAAGGCTTAAGCTTATACTCCCAATAGCCATCAAGCCATCCGGCCGCTACATAAGCTAGATCCAAAGCAGCGGCTCCGGCTCGTCTTAAACCCTGACAGCGCTTTAAAAAAGCTCGAGTTTGTTGGGTGTTATCTTGTTCGCTTGTATGCCGGTCATAAGGAAAGCCGGTAGCTAAAAGAGCTTTTTCAAGTTGAGTTTGTTGGCTCACTTGCAGCCTTTTACCATTAAGGTAGGCACCTTGTCCCTTGATGGCATAAAATGTAAATGACTTGATGGGATCATGAATGACCCCAACCTTTGGTAACCCTTCTTTTAAAAGAGCAATTGAGACACAAAAATGTGGAAAGCCATGACTAAAGTTAGTGGTGCCATCTAAAGGATCAATACACCAAATACGTTCGGCATCGCTTTGTAAATGCTTTTGGATATAGCTTAGATCATGGGCACTTTCTTCGGCCATAATCAGATCTTGCGGCCGATATTGAGCGAGCTTTTGCAAGATATAGGCTTCGGCAGCAAGATCTACTTCACTCACCAAATCTACCACACCCTTATGCTCAATATTAAAATCTTGACCCCAATATGATTTAATGATTTCTCCGGCGCCTTCGGCGATCTGTCTAGCGATGGCTAAATCCGCTTCCCACTGTATAGCTTGAGTTTGCATATGACTCTTTCTGCTTGTTGTTCTATTGAGTGGTCAAACTCAAAAAGAGATGACTTAGCTCAATTGGATTAAATCAGTACTCTATTGAGTATAAATCCACGATTTGTTTTATTTTTGTGGAGCAGGAGTCTCAGTTTTTGGAGTACCCTCTGCTTTTGAGGTCGTTTTAATCCCATAGGCATATTCTGCCACAGCCTCTCTAATGGCTTGAGGCTTTTTAGCACCTTTAAAGTTCCAACCATTCACAAAAAAGGCGGGTGTACCTCTGACACCTACCGAAGCGCCTTGTTTGATATCATTACTTAGTCTTTGTTGAGCTCTTTCACTGCTTAAACATTCAATAAATTTAGGAATATCCAAGTTTAGGCTTTGAGCATAATTTTTAAGATCCTCATCTTCCAATTCGTGTTGATGCTCAAACAGAACATCATGCATCGCCCAAAATTGACCTTGTTCTTGAGCGCAAATTGAAGCCATTGCTGCATAACAAGCTCTAGGGTGCAAATCTCTTTTGATATGTGGATTGCATTGTGAACTCAGTGGGAAATGTTTAAAGGCGACCGAGAAAGGACGATCAATATGACTTTGTTCGTAGGCCTCTTTTAGATATTTGGTAAAGCGTTTACAATAAGGGCATTGAAAATCACTAAACTCGATAACTAAAGCCGCACTGCTTTCACCTTTGATTGGAGATTGACCGAGTTCTACTTTTTGAAAAACTGGCTTCTCTTGCTTTTTGATTCGCTGTTTTGCAATGCGATACTCATTTTTATAACGCATTGCATATATGGATTGTGCACCAATTAAAGAAAACACCATCAAAATAGACATGGCCCAAGGAAGCGGCGTAGTGAGCGTTTTTGTAATCGCACTGATTTGTACTGCTCCCTGCCACCACAACAGGGCCAAAGTACTAAAGTTCACGACATAAAGACCCATACACAATGGGCAGAGAAACCCAAGATCAAATAAGCTGACAGTACCTAAGAATAAAGCGTATAAAGCACCTAAAATTGAGCTTAACCCCAAGGTTTGCCAAATTGTACTTCTAAATCTTTCAGGCATAAAACGAATAATGATCACCATGACGAGCGCCCATAAATAATAGGCTTCACCAATCACAGCGATGGGTAAGCTTCCGATTTGGCTATATGAACTTGCCGCCGCGGCCTTACAAGAAAACAACTCACTTGCTCCACACAAACCACTATCGGTTTTGTCTCCAAGTTTAAGTCCGATATGTTCCATTGTCAGTTTATCACTCAGATAAAGACCAACGATTTGTAACATGCTAAAAACAATCATCCAGATTGAGCTCAGACTAATAGACTTTGATTCTGCTTGTTGTTGCATATTGGTTCTCACTTCAGTTTAGCATCATTCGCTAGGCTTATACAGTTTCTTTGAGCTCGTGTCTAAGCCCATTCATGAACATCTCTCGTACCCAAGCTTTACGGGCGATAAATCGTGCATTACCACGGGTGCCACTACCCTGTTGTAGACCAAGATACTCACCTTGGGTATCCTTTAACCCCATTAATCCAAACTCTCTTAGGGCCCATTGGATATTTTCATATTCTTGCTTCACTTGAGCAAAGATATGATCACTTAGGTCATATTCGCAAAGAACCATTAAAGGTGAACTTTGATCTTCAAAGTCTATATATTCACGTCCGGCGATTAGTAAGTGACGGCATTTTTCATACAAATGGCTGTGCTCAAAAGGCGTTTTGATTAAATCTGCTGCTTGAACTCCGGTAAGAGCGATATGATTTCGAACTCGCCAAGCAAAAGGATTTTGATCTTCTTTGTTTAAACGTTCCAAGCAGGTCACTTTAAGCTCCCAATCTCCAAAGTCAGCAGCTTGTTGATTATTAGGCGCACTCCCTAATAACCATTCGACCGTATGTCCAGCCCAACCATAATTGGAGATTGCTTGTTTTTTTTGCGTTAAGCCTAATTGATCAGCAATCGGTCTAAGGTCTTGATTTAAATAGCTCTTTAGAAGCTCAATGGCTTCGTGTCTTAAAAGCTGTTTTGGCTTTGGAAATAAGTCGAGTTGGCTCATAATCATTTCACTCAGTTAAGTTGATATATCATGATAAAAGTTGCTTAGGACAGAACAGAGTTCACAAGCTAAGTACAAGAACTATTTTAATTAGACGATAAGATCGTTATGATCTTGTGGTTTGTACGCCTTAAATCCGTGCCGAGGTCAAGATGAAGACACAATATCGTGGTGAAACATACTTAAAGCTATCCGAGTTATATGAAATCTATCAAAACTTAGCTCAAGCTTATCCTCAGTGGATGCGTTTAGAGACCATTGCTCATACTCGAGCAGGGCATCCTATTTTTCTTATAACTTTGACCGAGTTATCTAATGAGCAAGGGCAAGACTTGAGCCATAGTGAGCTATTGGCAAGACCCGCTTTATGGATTGATGCAGGTACACATGCCGCAGAATGGGCCGGTGTAAGTGGTGCCTTGTATGATGTTGAGCTTTGGTTAGCCGCTTTAAACGGCGACTTAGGAGATGAAGCCAAGCAAAAAGAAAGCCAATGGTTTAGCCAACATGCCATTTATATGATTCCCTTAATTTGCCCAGATGGCTATGAGGCTTTATGGGGTGAGCAACCTTATTTAAGATCTACATTAAGAGATTCTCGTGGTGATCTTGTTGAATGCGGTATGCGACCAAAAGATATGGATGGTGATGGAGTCGCTCGTTGGATGCGTTGGAAACATCCGGCAGGCCCTTTTGTAGAAGATACAGAACATCTAGGGCTTATGCGAGGTAGACGCTTGGATGATGCTCCAGAAGAAGCCTATTTTATGTGTATGGAAGGAGACTTTCAGCTGTGGGATGGTTGGCGCTGGGAAGAAGCCCCTCGTCCATGGGTTGAAGGACTAGACTTAAATCGTAATTTTCCGGCACATTGGCAAAACTTTAAGATGTTTGGTATGGACGGTGGTGAGTTTCCACTAAGTGAAGTGGAAAGCCGTGCTGTGGTTGATGCCTTTGCAGCAAGACCTAGAATTGCCGCTGCCTTAACCTATCACACTTTTACTGGTGCTTTATTAACTCAGCCTTATCGTAAGCAAACGCCTCTCAAGCAAAATGATATCCGTTTAATGCAAGCGATTGGTACCCAAGCGGTTGAAGGCACGGATTATCGAGTAATTAAAATCTTTCCAGACTTTGTTTATGATGAAGATGCAGATGTGGTTGGCGTTTGGTCGGATACGCTGTCTACTATTTTTGGGGTACCAGGATATACCCTTGAGTTATGGGATCCCTTTAAACGTAACGGCTTAGAAAACCCAAAACCAGCCAAGTTTTTTAGTGACCCAGACCCTGAAGTGCTCAAGGGCCTTATTCTTGGCTTTAAGGAAACATCTGGCGCTTGGAGTGATTGGCAAAGTTATGACCATCCTCAGCTTGGTGCAGTTGAATTAGGTGGTCTCGATTTTATGATGACGATTCGAAATCCACCTTTGGCTGAACTAAGCGCCGAGGTAAAAAGGTCACACTTAGTCGCCGAGCGTATGCGTAAAGTTTTACCAAGAGCCGAATCTCAACTAAAGGTCGAATGTTTAAAAGCACAAATAAACTCAAATGATTCCTCACTTTTTAAAGTTCAGCTTATGCTCGAAAATCTAGGCTTCTTGTCAAGTTCAGCGCTTGAACATGGAGAAACATGGGTATCTTGTCCTAAAGTGAGTGCTAAATTAGAAATAGAGTCTACACAGGTTAAGCTTGTTAGTGGTTCAGAGGCTCAAGAGCAACAACATCTATCCGGTTGGGGGGAAGCAAGCTTAGGCTTAGGGGGTTTAAGTCCCTCTTTGAATGCAAAGGGGCATCGAGCTCTCTTTGAGTGGATTATTGAGGTAAAATCCCCTACAATGCTCCATATACAATGGTCTGCTGGACGTGCCGGTGCAGGCTCTCATCAATTTGAGTTAGGTCACTAAGCCTAAGGGAAACTTTGAGTATGTCAGGTGATGATTCTTCAAAGCAAGCGCTTGAGTCTGTGCAACAAGAGATTGTTCAAAAGACTGATATTAATGATGAAAGCGCTTTAAATGACCAAGAGCCAACTAATGATCAAGAGCCCAGCAATCATGAACAAGAAGCAGATACAGAACAAACAGAACATACAGGCTCATCTGATCACTTAACCTTGGTTAAGCTCAAAGCGGTTCGGGAGCTAGAACATTGCAATCGGTTATATTATCAAGGGGCTTATGAAGAAGCTTTGGCCGGGTTTCAAAAGCTAGTCACAACTTTAGAAGATCAAAAGCTCTTGGCGAATGTTGGCTACACTCTACAGGCCTTAGGCCGACATCAAGAAGCCATTCAAGCCTTTGAAACTTATTTACAAACCTTTATTGCCCGACATCATGCTTGGAAAGCAATGTGCTTTAGCTATTATCATCTTGAGGATTATGAACAGATGACTCGCTGTGCTCGAGAGGCGATTCGCTGGGATATCCGCTTAGATCAGCACGATGATTACTCATGGCAACAAATGGCGACTGCTCACTTTTTAATGGGTGACTATTCTACAGCTTTAAAAGCGGCGCGTAAGGCCTCGGCTCTTAACCCCAAAAATGCCTTTGCTCTTTATTATGAAGCCTGTGTGATTTCTGCCCTTGTTGAAGGTGCGAGCTTAGATCAGGAAGGCTTACTTGAGGAAGAAGCAAGCTATGAACAGGCTTTGGTTCTTCTCCAGCAATGTTTAAATTGCCAACCAAGTTTGGCTGAGGAACTAAGAGCCGAAGGGCATTTGGATCAGGTTTTTACACTCTTTGATCAAGCTGTACTTGAAGAACAAAGACTTTTACAAGACCAAGAAACGAGCCATAAAACTGAAGAAAATACAAAAAGTTCGTCAACAGAAAGCCCAATGAATCAAGAGGAATAAGTAATTTCTAAAGGGTGTATATAACTTAGGTTTTAAGCTTACACATAATGAGCTTTAATACTTGGATAGATTGATCAAGACAAAAATTACGGGCAGGCCAAAGTAATACGTAGATCATAAACAACCTCAACACTGCCATATGAGTAGATGTTGAGATATACCCGGCCCGCATCTAAATTACTCACATTGATTTGCTCATCATCTGAGCTACCAGTGGCGGCAGCAAGATAACTGTCATCAGCTGTGCGTAAGCGTAAATCAATATCGGCATCACTATGTGAAAATAAAACATCTATGGTTAAGTCTCCACCTTGGCAAACATCGATTGCAATCCAATCCTCATCTTCTCCAATTAGGTTGAGATTGCTATAATAGTTAGGCGTTAAGACTTCCGCAGTTTCTAAAGTATCGTTGTTCTCAAGGCGGTCAGGGCTTAGGCCACTACCGGTTGACCCACCCCCATCACAACCACTGATACTCAAGCGTAAATCATAACGATTTTGATCGCTCAAAAAGCCATAAACCTTAAGTGCATAACGCCCGGCATCCGCATTGCTCACCACGATTTGCTCATTATCACTACCACTTGTACTACTGCCTGCTACAAAGTCGTCGGGGTCATATAAATAAGTATCAAGATCACCGTCTGCATGGGTAAAAGTTAAATCGATGGTGATGTTACCACCCTCACATACATCAAACAGAATCCAATCTTCATCTCCATCGGTAATGGTGAGGTTGCTATATAGATTTGGCGTTAAAAGCTCACCGGTTTCACGGGTATCATTGTCTTCAAGGCGATCATCCTCAAGAGCAGATGGTGGTGGTGGAGGAGGAGGAGCGCAATCAGTGATAGAGAATTGTAGATCATACATATTTGTCGCACTACTCCAGCCATAAACTCTAAGCGCATATTGACCGGCACTGGCATTAGAATAATTTAATGTTTCATTATCAGAGCTAGAACTGGCTGTTCGAACAGTACTTCCACTTGGACTATAAAGAGTTGCATCAAGATCACCCTGATCATCAGTAAAGGTAATGGTTATATCAATGGTGCCTCCCTCACAGACATCAAATAGAATCCAATCTTCATCTCCAGAAGTAATCGTTAAGTCTCCATATAAGTTAGGCGTTAAGAGCTCACCTGTTTCACGCGTATCGTTTTCCTCAAGGCGATCGTCTTCCAAAGCTTCCACACAACCAGAGATACTGACGTTCATGCTATAATCCGCTTCATCACCAAAGCTAAAGACTTTGATATATAGGGTTTCGGGAGAAATGACTCTACGGGTCAATGACTCGTTATCGGTAGAGCTTGATGAGCCAGCCAAATATAAGAGCGCTTCATCATAGAGCCACATATTCAGATCACCCTGAGTATGACTAAAGAGAATATCTATATCTAAAGTACCACCCTCACAAACCTCAATCGCATACCAGTCATCATCGCCAGAGGTCAGAGTAAGATTATTATAGGTACCAGCAGGGATTGAGCTTGCCTCTTGGAAAACATCATTTTCCTCATAAACATCATCACCAAGTGGATCAACAGGGACTTCATCACAGTTTCTTAAACTAAAGTTAAGGCTATATGCACCTTGGTCTCCTAAAAAGCCGTAAACCCTGATGTACATAGTCATGGGTGAACTACCACGGTTTGTCGCTGATACTGCTTCGCTATTGCTCGCACTTGTTGAACTATCCCACTCACTACCAAGACCATCTTCAATACTTAGTTCTAAATCACCGCTATCATGAATGAAGCTGATGCTTGCGTCTAGTGTACCACCCGCACACACTTCAACAGCATAATAGTCATCATCATCAGAGATAATCATCAAATCATTATATGTGCTTGGCTCAAGATTACTTGAGGTCTCTCGTGTATCATTATCTTCAAAACGGTCATCTTCAAGCGGCACCAAATCTATGCAACGTCCTGCTTGACACTCTTGATTGCTCGCACATTCAAAGTCAAAGTCACATTCGGGTGCGCTATCCGTCACACATTGACCCGCTTCACAAACTTGCCCACTCAAACAGTCAAAATCAAAGTCACAGCGGTTGCTTGTGGGTAAACACTGGCCGGAGACACAACTTTCCGTAGGCTCACAGTCGGCATCAATGGAACAATTGTTAGGTATTGGAACACAGTTTTGATCAATACATTGTTCACCCAGTAGGCATTCACTATCATCAACACATGAAGTAGAAGGGCGATCATCACACCCGGTCAATATTGTTGTAATACGATAGGAACCTTCGCTGTTATCAAGATAACCGACGACCTCCAAAAAGATGCTTTCTTCATTGCTATAATAATAATTAACCCGCTCAATTTCGTTGGCCAAAGCCGAATTATCTAGTAAGCGACCTTCTTGGTCGGTCAAGCGAATATCAATATCCATTTGGGCGGTATCAAAGTCTACAATCACTTCTAAATCACCGCCTAAGCAACCCTGTAATTCAAAATAATCTACATCACCCAAGCAAAGCATCATATCTTGTGTAGATTGCCCTTCTATGACTTGCTGTATATTTGAGCTTGCTAGATCGTTATTTGGCTCAAAGGTATCATCCATACAAGCAGCGCCTTCGACTTGACAAGCAGCAGAGCAACCATCGCCGTCTAACTGATTTCCATCATCGCAGGTTTCTCCCAGACCAATGATTCCATCTCCACAAAGTAGACCATCACTGCTTCCAGCGGTCATTTCCCCAGCGGGTATTTCCCCGGCGGGCATTTCCCCGGCGGGCATTTCCCCGGCGGGCATTTCCCCGGCAAGCATTTCCCCGGCAAGCATTTCCCCGGCAAGCATTTCCCCGGCAAGCATTTCCCCGGCGGGCATTTCACCTGCGGGCATTTCACCTGCGGGCATTTCACCTGCGGGCATTTCATCAATGGGTAAACTTTCAATCATGCACAGACTTGAACATCCATCACCATTGATAAGATTTCCATCTTCACATTGTTCACTACGAGTTAAAACGCCATCTCCACATATTTCTTCCCTTAGGATGGCTTCTTCAATATTAAAATCTGGAGGTATACTGTCTACACAGGCAACCACTGAAACCAGACTGAATAGTGGTAAAAAATACTTGAGTTTACTCGATAATCTCAAACGGAAGGGTCTAAGTAGAAATTGCATGATATGATCCTCTTTAAATACTAACTATAGAGTGTGCTTGAATATATTTAGACATCTTTTCACAAATGTGCATGATAATTAATTAGTTTATCATATAGCTAAGTGAGGATTGATGAAAAGCTTAGATCTTAAAATTTCTATGTATTTCAAATACATTATTTTTCTTCTCGCACTGTCATGTATCAATCATGGCGAGCAAAAAGCTAATGCCAGTGGCTTTGTTGTCGCTCGCTTTGGTGGAGAACATGGTCATCCAACAAGTGATAATCTGTCGGCGATTTATTACAATCCGGCGGCCTTGACCTTAGGGAGTGGTACCCGTTTAATGATTGACGGCACCTTTGCGCATCGTGGAGTGACTTATACTCGACCCGAAGCTGCCATTTCTAATCTTGGTTCAGGCACTCCTAATGATATTGCTTTTGCTAATGCTGGTACAGCAAACCTTAGTAATTTTGCCACTGCACCATTTATCTCTTTTGCTTCTGACTTTGGCGTACCCAATCTAGCGGTTGCTTTTGGCGTTTATGCTCCCTTTGGAGGCGGTGCATCTTGGGATAAAAACTCACAAGTGAGTGATGCTCAAAGTTTACTCTATCCCGGAGCACAGGATGGTCAACAGCGTTGGTGGAGCATAGATAGCTCGCTTAAATCGATTTATATGACCCTTGGCCTTGCTTATAAGTTGAGTGAGCAATTTAGCTTTGGTTTATCTGTAAACCGTGTCAGTACCTCAATTGATACGGTACGTGCTAGAACGGTCCCCGCACCAGATACCGATGATATTGTTAATAAAAACGAAGTTCCGGTTGAAGGTCGAAGCTATCTCAGTGCCAGCTCTGATGACTTTTCTGTAGGTTTGGGTATACTATATCAACCAAGCGCTTTATTTAGAATGGGATACTCTTACCAAAGTCAGCCTGGGTTTGGTGAAATCAGACTTAAGGGTAGTCTTGAAGTCACTGACCATCTTAGTGTCAATGCGCCTCAAGAAAGTGCCTTGGTGATGAGTTTACCGGACATACATCGTTTGGGTGTTCAGTATGGTGGCATGACTCAAGGATGGGAAGTACGCTTGTTTGTGGATTATGTAAGCTGGAGTGTATTTGATCGACAGTGTGTCTTAAGTGATCCAGAGGGAGAGTGTGATCTTGAAAGTCCAACTGCTCCAATTACCCTAAACATCAATAAAAATTGGCAAAATGCCTTTGGCGTTAGATTAGGTGGATCTTATTGGTTATCTGAGCGAGCTGAAATGTATGTGGGTACAGGCTATGATTCCAATGCAGCTCCTGATTTAGGTGTGGACCCAAGTTTATTCGATATGGATAAGTTTTCGGCTGCTTTGGGCGTAAGATTGAACATGTCTTCTTTACGTCTTGGGATGACTTTGACCCAAGTCTTTTATATGACTCGTACAATAGAACCCATAAATAATGATGCAGGTGTTCCTAGTAATGGGTATAAAGGTGTTTCAAGTGGACCATCGGCTGCAGGTACTTATGAGCAGTCAGTAAGTGTTTTAAACCTTTATGCTGAATATGGCTTCTAAACCAAATAACAAATGATTTAGGTAATCACTATTCGGTATTTTGATGGTCAAGGTTTGGCTGAGACTAAAGATCTGTCTAAAAAATATAGATTTTTTAGTCATCTGCTAGACGACTCATTACAGATCAGCTATTCTTTTCTCAGGTAGAGTTTACAAAGCTAAGCTTAGTCAATTCTCTACCTCACTATTTGAATAATAAACGAAGTCCTTTTTACCATTAGACCTAAGGTTCTTAGTAATGAATTTCATGTCTACTTTACGTATGCTTTCAGTGATTTATATAGTTTCGCTGTTTGGTACTAGCATTGCCTATGCTGAGAATGACCAATTGATCGTTGTTCCATTCTCTCAGCAAAACACTCAACTCCCCCATCCGGCTCACGAAGGGGCACCGATTACATTGAAAGCCATTATTCGTAATGCTCAATGTAGTAGTTATGAAATTCGTTGGGATATAAACCGCAATGGTAACTTTAATGACGATGCTGCCTTTACAGCTAGTCGCGAAGGAACAACGAGAACCGTACGCGATATAGGTCGAGGCTTTGTTGTACCCAATGTAGACCGAGATAAGCCATTCAACATTAATGTGAGAGCTCGTTCTAACTGTGGGCATGGTGATAAGTTCGGTACTTACAAGCTCTTTGTCTATGACTTTACTCCATCCAGTGATCCCCGAAATTGGACCAGTGAGCAATTGGAAATCTTAACTGCGATGGCCATCCAAGAAAGCCTGTGGCATACTCATCGCAACATGGGGGGCTTTTCTGGCAAAGACAGTGCAGGCATCCAAGCACATGCAAATTATAGCGAGTCAAGTGCCATGGGTATGTGGCTGTTTGTAATCAATAATCACCTGCCGGCATATCCACCAAACTCCTTGGCGGCCAATGAACCTTCACCAGAGGGGTGGTTAGATGAAAATGCTCGCCGGTGGAATGTTGATCCGTATGCCGAAAGCGCCATGCGCTTACTCAACTATAATGTGGCTGCTGTTGATTACCATGGCTTAGTAAACGGAGAAGAAGAAAGCACTTGTGGCTACAGAGGCAATAACCAAGTTTCATGTAATCGTGTTGCAGGAACAACCGACCGTACAGGGATTTCACAGAGATCTAGTAATGTTTATCGCACTGGCATGCAAACTGGTGCCTTAGCAACAATCTTACCGGCCTTATTTGGCACAAGAGTTAAAGTAGGACGTGCCGCAGGTCAACAGTGGAATTGGTTAGTCCAACAAGCTGTTGACTATGTGGGCTATCAGCAAATCGATGGTGGGTGTGCAAAGGGCGGTTGGATTTACAGCGCTCGTAATGGAAGTTACGGTTGTTGGGATATGGATCTTTCAACCACTCAATGGGCATATATTGGTCTTGAAAGTGCCGAGGTTGCGGGGGCCCCTTATGGCGTTTTTGTGAACAATCGTCACAAGTACCGTATTGCCGATAACTTAATCAGTAATCAACGTAGCGATGGGGGTGGAGCATACCGGACTGCTGAAAGTGGGTCTAACTTAATGATCACTGGTGGTAGCTTATTAGCTGCCCGTTGGTTAGGCACCCAAAATATGAATTCCAATTCAAACTCTGATCCTTTTCCCGCTCAATCTGGTCGTTCTTATAAAGAGCTAAGGCGATCACATGATCGCTATTATGAATATATTCGAGGGTGGTTTACTCGTCGTAAGTTGACTGGGTCTCACGGATGGCAAGATGGTATGTGGCAGCATGGCGATTATCTGTGTGGTAATCGTAATGCCGTGTATAATGCAGGTCGTTGCGGAAATACTTATTCATTATACTCACATCAAAAAGCGTATCGTACGGGCTCACCGGAGTTGTCTCGTCTTGGTAACTATGATTGGTACCGTATGTTTAGTATCTATTTTATTCGTGCGATGGGACGATATGCACGCAATAATGATCCTAGATGGAACTATGGTAGTAATGGTCAGATCAATGAAGGCTATTGTGAAAGAACAGCACCATCTTGTCGATATGGTAATGGCCATATGAACTCGATCATGGGTGGCCTAGTCTTGACTCCAGCGGTATTTAACCCCAAGCCTGTTGCCCAAGGTTCGGTGTCAACTA
>CAKZRU010000070.1 GCA_937146725.1 uncultured Myxococcales bacterium | reverse complement strand
ATGAAGTTAGTAGTTACTGAAAAGGTAAAGAAGGAGGTACCAAAGAAGAAAAAGTCCTCAAGACTCCCATCGATGGTCATTCAAGAAAACGCCTTGGAGTAACCGAAAACGGAGAAAGAATTATTATAAGAGAAAATGGACCAACTGAAGCAGGACCTAAGCGAGCTCAAAATATGTGAAGAGTTCCCAAACTGGATAAGAAATAGCTTCAAGCAAAGTAGTTTTAATCAGAGCTTGAGCAAAAAAGGCACACTAGAAGTCTGTGGCTTGCTAGTGGATGCAGAACAGCCAAGAATCCCACCTAAAAAGCTTAAGGCTTATCGGAGTATGATTCGTAAGCTCACCTTCAAAGAAACGCTCTCCGAAAGTGAGATTAAAAAGCTAAAAGGCACTTTATCTTTTGTGAATATGGTATATGGCTGTATACCAAATCGCCTAAGTAAACCGCTCGAAAAGCTCTACTTGGTTCATCCGCAACTAAAGAGTAATGTATATAAGCCTCAGGTAAAGTTCTCTTTATACTCAAAAAGTCATTGACTATCGGGTGCGGCATTAATAAGTTTGAATGGCTTGAAGAAGACTAAACGTAGGCTTCTTGCCAAGGGCTGCTTGGCTTTATTTTCTTCGCTAAGGTGTTTGCGTTACGAACATTGAGAAGAAATGTTTTTATAAAAGTGTTGGTGTACTGGTCGTTGCTGACTTGATCACTACTGAGTTGATCGCTACATTGGGTGGATAGATTAAAGAGGTTTTGCAAATGACCTGCTTTGACTCGATCACTCTATGAGAGTTCACACGCTTGACCAGTCTATCAAGCGATTGTTTCACTCATAGAGAGGATTACATCAAAACGTCGCTACACAGTCTTCTTCAAGCATTCTTTCTTAAAGCTGATTCGTGACCTGATCCACAGACCGATCCACAGACCCACTAGAATCGACAGTAGTCTTGAATGCCTAGTCTATAATCAAGGAAGCAACAATCACAATTAAGGCAATCAAGAATCAAGGAAGCAACAAAATATTTTGTCCCTAAAAACAGGTCACAATCAAGGAAGCAATCAAGGAAGCAACAAAATATTTTGTCCCTAAAAACAGGTCAAATTTGACTAGATTTAAACTTTTTTCCCTAAAACGCGCAACAAAACTCAATTTTTAGCGAGAGAGTATACGTCCTTCACTTTCACCAAGGAGTTTACTCATGCCAGCGCATTTACGCTTTCAGTCCCAAACTTGGGCGACTCATCATGTGGTCTCTCGCTGTCTTCAAGGCTTTGCCTTTCTTAAACCCACCAAAGAAATCCGAAGTACCACCAAAGGTGTGCTTGGGTTTGCTTTGAACAAGTATGAAGAAGTCATTCAGCTTCATCATTATGTCTTTTTGAGCAATCACTTTCACCTGATTCTCAGTGCTAAAACAAGTCGAGATCTTGCGGAGTTTATGTGCTTTTTTAAAGGGAATCTCGCCAGAGAGCTAGCCCGAATCCATGATTGGCATGGCACTTTGTGGCAAAAGCGCTATTCAAGTGAGGAGATTTTGGATGAGGCTGGGTTACAAGATATCTTTAAGTATGTGACTAAAAACTCAGTCAAAGAAGGCCTAGTTGATCATCCAAGACAGTGGAAGGGGCTGCATGGTTATCATCAATTGGTGATGAAGAAAACTGTCAGTGGCCCATGGATAGACCGAACCGGGCATTATTGGGCAAAGCAACGTCGTGGGGAAGTCAGTTTGGATGACTTTATCACCGAATATGAGATCAAGCTCA
>CAKZRU010000069.1 GCA_937146725.1 uncultured Myxococcales bacterium | reverse complement strand
AACAACATATATATTAAGTTTTGCATGACTCCAAGTCTTGCATGACTTCAAGTTTTACATGACTTCAAGTTTTACATGACTTCAAGTCACACTAACAAAATATTTTGCGGCTTTAACTCAAAGCAATCCCACGCTTAAGGCAAGCTTCTTCGGCTAAGGTTCGTATATCGCATTCGGCATCAATTTGGGTCAGCGTGCCTTTAATACCCGAGATCACTCTTAAATACATAATGAGTTCTGCTGGAGGAATTAGGTTGATAAAAAGTAGATCTTCGGTCAGTAAAGTCCTTAAATCATCGGATACTTTCCACTCATAAAAACTAAAGGGCTTTTTATGTGCCATGGGGGCTAAGACCAATTCTTGATGTCGGGCAATGGATTCGAGTTTGGGGAGTTTAGCGCCCTCTTTCCCAAAGCCAATGGTTAGCAATGAATCAAGTTGACGTTGAGGATCACCACTCCAAAAAGCGGGTAAAACTTTAAGTACATTGTCAGCAAGATCAGGCTGAAAGCTTTTGACACAACCAAAGTCGAGTAAGACCAATCGGCCAGCATCATCAAGCAAGAAATTACCTGGATGAGGATCGGCATGTAGACGATGAATCTCATGGAACATATAGACAAACACCTTGATAAAGGTTTCCATGATTGTATTGCGTTCGACTTGGTTTAACTGCGTATTGGCCGCAGTTGTCAGTGGCTTACCCTTAATAAACTCCATCACTAATAGATTGGGGGTGCATAGTTCCATAAAAGGCTTAGGCACTCTGACCAAAGGCCAATCAGCAAAGTGCTCATTAAACTCTTTAAGCTTATGCGCTTCGCCCAAGTAATCTGCCTCTTGCTCAAAGGCTATTTTAAGCTCTGCAATAAACTCTTTAGCCCTTTGCTTGGGTAGTAAGGCCCTTCCCAAGAACAGAAACTTTTCAATATTAGATAGATCGCTCTCTAGTGAATCTCTTATACCCGGGTATTGGATTTTGACTGCAACTTCTTCACCACTATGCAAGATCGCCCGATGTACCTGTCCAATAGAAGCCGCCCCCAGTGGTTTAGGGTCAAACTGCTCAAACAAGTCATAAAGTCCGCAACCGATTTCAGCTTCAACACTTGCCTTAAGTTGACTAAAAGGCATAGGAGGCGCTTGTCTTTGTAATACGGATAATGCTTCTGCAAACTCCGGATCAATCAATTCCGGATCACTGCTCAACATTTGCCCAAGTTTCATAGCAGCGCCTTTAAGTTGTCCCATAACCTGCACCATCTCTTGGGCATTTTTTAAGGCTGCACTTTGTAGGGCTGAATTGCTTTCCTCTTGGCTGATCTTGTTTTTAAGATGATCCTTGATAAAGGAACCGGTCATCTTTGCGCCAAGCTTGCTGAGCTTCCATGCACGCTGAAAACGGCCGGTTTGAACAGCCTGCGCTTCTTGATCGGCCCAAGAGTCTTGAGCATCATGTTCACTGTGTGCTTTCATAGTCTACCTCATCACCTTTTATGACTCTTTAAAGATGAATGAGCCAAAGTAAAGTCGCAGTCTATCCTTCTTTAAGATGTCTGCTGATTACGTTCGGCAATGGACCAAGCCATTCCGTATACTAGGACTTGAGGTAGAGATCGGCCCTTGAGCACCGTGGGACTCATTTGAGAAAGATAATTGAGAAGAAAGTGACCCGAATTCGTTAAAACAAGAGCTAAACCACTATTTTGCTGTGGTCCAAAAACCCAACGCATTTCTCGCAGAGCCTCTTCGGTACTAATTCGCTCACTAAGTGCACGACGTTGCTGTTCCAAGCTTTGTAAACGTTGGCTGAGCCCAGAGATCTCACCAACCACTTGCGTAAGTTGCGTAGCGACTCGGTCTCGCTCTACAGCAAGTACCTGCTGTTTTTTCCCTCTAAAAAGTCCGCCTTTAGATAGCTCTTGATCCAAGTTTTTAGCTTTGAGTTCTAGGGTTTTACGGCGAGCACCATTAATTTTAAGATCCTTTTGCCATTGCTCTTGGGCTTCGCGCTCGCTCAGATACTTTGCAACTGTTCCTTGAATATCTGAAATGATCACAAGATCATCAACGCTAAGTTGAGTCACTAAGTTTTTTTCTTCTTGAGACAGTGCACCTTGGACAATCTCGTCAAGTTCAAAGCGCAAGGTAGACGCCTGTTGTAGCTCAATCGACTCAGCGATAATTCGAAGGGTATTCCAAACTAAATACGCATCTTGATAAATAAAACCAGCCACAAAAACCTCGGCAGAACGTGAAACTCAATATTCAAAGTAGTCAGATTAACCGAATAACATTTAATCGCTCAGTTAAATATCAAATACATACCTTGTGACCAAGCTAAAAGCAAATAGCATGGCTCATCAAGGTCGTTTTCTTATTATGTACTCAGCTTTGCTCTAAGCAGAATTTGAACTCTTAGAACCAAGCGTTGAGTTCATAAAACAGCTTACAGGTCACCTTCTTGGCAAAGGAAGTTACATCCATCAAACAGCTCTGAATTACCATCATCACAAACTTCATTCCCCTCAACAATGCCATTACCACAAAGGGTAGACACTAGACGAATACCATGATCGATTGCACCAATTGAATATGAACCATAATGTCTTTTGGTGACCGATAGACCGCTTTGTCCCATAATCCATGAACCGCCTCTTAAAACACGCGTATTCGGAATACGAGCAGTTGCAAGTACTTCAAATGTAGTGAAGCCCGGATACATACGAGAGTCTGTATATGAGTCACTGTAGTTTGAACGATAAACATCCAAAGTCCATTCTGAAACATTACCTACCATATCACACAAGCCTTGCACTGTATCACCATTAGGTACCGGTATAAAGCGTGGTGTATTGGTGGTCGATTGAGTACATACAGGTGCAGTACTAACCTGACCACAGCCATAACCACCCTCCTTAAATGTCGCAAAGTCACATGAAACTGAGTCGGCTCCCCACGGATAGACAGGCTCAGTACCTAAACTACGGGCTGCATATTCCCATTCGGCTTCTGAAGGTAAGCGAATATGTACAGCTGGATCAAGAGCATCCATGTAAGCAGCATACTCCTTGGCTTGAACTTGAGAAACACAGTTTACTGGGTGCCAATCACGTCCTGGCACATTATAGTTGCAGTATTTAGTCACACCAGGCATTGAACATGCCCCAGCTTCAACACATGCTCGATACTGCTTAACGGTCACTTCTGATCGCAACATCTTAAAGTCTACCATTTGAACATTCTTCACCGGACGAGCATAGCGATCAGCATTGTTTCCGCGGTCATAAGCACCAGCTGTAATATCAATCCAAAGAATATCGTCACTTGTCTGACAGGTATCATCACAGCCATCGCCGTTCATTAGATTACCATCATCACAAGCTTCTCCACCTTGAAGTACCCCATCACCACAAGCAGGGACCTCACAAACATTGGTACAACCGTCTGTTTCAATATCATTGGCATCATCACAGGCCTCAGTCAGTGCATTAACAAAGCCATCACCACAGTAAGAAGGCTGACATGTACCGCCAATCCCATCAGGACAGTCATCGGTATTATCGCCATTACCGTCATCGCATAGCTCTAAGCCTACTTGTACAAAGCCATCACCACAGATTGAGTCTTGACAGGTACCACCTATACCATCCGGACAGAGATCACCATTGGTTTGATTACCATCATCACAAGTCTCTCCCGCTGCTACGTTAATATGGCCATCACCACACACAACAAAGGTACAATCAATATCGCAGTTTGCACTATCACCGGCATCATCACATTCTTCAACACCGGCAATCACGCCATCACCGCAGTCACACTCATCACCTTCGCCATCACCATCTGTATCAACCTGTGCTGGATCAAAGACATTCACACAAAGATCACCCAAATCACAAATGCCATCTGCATCGGCATCGAGTCCATCATCAGCCGTATTAAATGTACCTGAAGCACAGTCATCACAAAGATCATTATCGGTATCAGAACAAACAGTTGCATCATTATCATCGCTGTCATCAGCGTCTAATGCTCCGTCATTGTCATCGTCATCATCACCATCATCACAGAGTCCATCCGTATCAAAGTCGACGCCATCATTGGCAATGTCAAAGGTACCGCTTGAGCAGTCGTCGCAAGTGTCGTTGTCTGTGTCTGAGCAGGCAAACTCATTTAGTGGCTCGTTATCAGAAACATCAAGCACACCGTCGTTGTCGTCATCTGGATCACCTAAGTCACATAACCCATCGGCATCAAAGTCTGTACCATCATTGGCTGGATCATAACTGCCATTTACACAGTCATCACAACCGTCTCC
>CAKZRU010000068.1 GCA_937146725.1 uncultured Myxococcales bacterium | reverse complement strand
AAGTTCAAACAAAAACTGACAGTCATAATTCAGAAACAGAGGAAGAACCTACTGAGCAATCCAAGCTAATTCACTATCACTTACCCAAAGAGGGTAGTGAAAACCTACTTATTCTTGATGCTAAGTATTACGACTTTATAGGTACAGTTGCTCATTCTGATCACATCGGTCACTTACCCAAGCTTGATGATATTCGTAAGCAATATGCTTATCAGGCTTGGCTCACAGCAACTTTGCCCCATAAGGAGATCATTGGTAATGCTTTTTTATTTCCAACTTATGGAGTCGAAGCCGATCTCGAATCAACCTCTTTAAGCATAAATGGTGAAATAATCCCCTTTCAGCGCTTGGGTAAAGTAAGCTTACAGGGCGAATCAATCAATGGTACACCAAAAAGCCTAAGGCAAGCTTTATATCTATTAGGTATCCCACTGGATCAACTAATGCGGAGCTATGTGCAAAATAAGCCTTATCACAATATCTTTTTGGGTGAGGAGATTCCCATGCTTGAGGATGACACAAAAGATAAAGCTAAAGATGACTCAAAAGATACAGCAACATCCTAGTCAAGCATCAAGCCAAGCATCAAGTCAAGCATCAAGCCAAGCACCAAGTCAAGCATCAAGCCAAGCACAGCCCCCCCAAAGTAAACCAAAGTTCACAACCATGAATGGGCGTTTATATTTGCTTCTCTAGTTGGCTTAGGCACAAACAAAAAAACCAACAAAACCCAAATAAATACATTCACTTAACAACCAAACAGAACTTGGCACAGCCTATGCTTTTTTTGTCTGCAACAATGTTAATCATTCTTAATGTATAAAACACCGATTAAAGGAAAAGACCTATGTTACGATTAAAACAACTTGTATTTACTTTATTGCTTTCTTCTTTGACCTTGGCCTGTGGACAGGGCTCCTTGCAAAGAGGTGGATTCTTAGGATTGGGGTCTTTGTGCTATTTGGATGCGTATGAAAGCCATGGGGCTTTTGTTAGCTTTGATGGCCATGTGGGACTTGATAGCGTTGCCGATCTTCGCTTTAGTTCCTGTGAGGATGTGACCGGTGATGCTGTTCCAACTGCTGTGCAAGTGGATGATCCAAGCGTTCTGAGCGCTGAAATTGTGACTCGCATGACTGAGTCCATTGACCCTGAAGCTAATGAAAGTATGTCCGTTGAGACTCAGGTCGTGAGAGTTACAGCCCATTCTGTTGGGACTGCAGTAATCACGATTAGCCGGGCTAATGCTGATGAGGTTAGCTTTGAGATTTTTGTCAAAGAGCCAAATACTGTTCAATTTGTGGATGCGATCAATAATAAATCAATCGTGCTTGGCGCTTCGTTTTCTACCTTTGTGAAAATGAGGGCTAATAATACTGCTTTGCTCGGCGCTAAAAATTGGTCTGAAGCCCTTAGTGCCTCTGCCGGACTCGAAGTAACGGCTGATGATACCAATGGCGTTACGATCACAGCCCAAGAATTGGGTGCACAAAGTGTAGAACTTGCTGGAATGAGTAATGCCATTTCTGTGATTGAATTAAGCAGTGTGCAAATGAGTCTAAACCGTTTCCTCAGTGGTCCCGAGGCTGCAGTGTATTTACTAGACTTACATGATCAAGATGGACAAAAGGTCTTAGCCGCCGGTGAGGCTTTTATGCCAAGCTATACCTTTGAAGAAGGTTCCGCCTGTACTTTATTAAGTATGAGTGATGCTCAGAATGTATGGATCGCAAGCAATGGAGCCGAATCTTGTATGCTCACTGTTACCTTTGGTGAGCAAGTCATCAACGAAGAAGTGACTTTTCCGGCTGAGAGTATGAACAATCCTGATGAAATGTAAGCAAATTGCTTATATATTTGGATTGACCCTTGGCCTTGCTGACCCTCACAAAGGTTTTGAAAGTGGCTAGGAGTTAGTCTGCTTTAACCATAACTCTCCTACCTACCCTCTAAGCATCATCAAAGATGAAATCGACTTTTTTGGTCTCTCTTTTGACCTCTCCTTTGAAGTCTTCCGGAATCGTTTTTACCCCGGTATGGTACATGGAAATGACCTTTAAATTATCTAGGGTAGAAATGACCTGTGGCAAGGACTTGATCCTGTTATAGTCGAGATACAGTTCTTCGAGTTTGGTCATGTGCTTAATGTCGGCAGGTAAGCGATTCCAATAATTTGATTTGAGATATAAGACCCCTAGGTTTTTCATGTGCGACAAGATCCCAAAGAACTCTTTGCTG
>CAKZRU010000067.1 GCA_937146725.1 uncultured Myxococcales bacterium | reverse complement strand
CCGGCAGGCATCTCACCGGCAGGCACTTCACCGGCAGGCATTTCACCGGCAGGCATTTCACCGGCAGGCATTTCACCGGCGGGCGTTTCACCGGCAGGCATTTCACCGGCAAAAACCTCTCCCGCAAAGACCTCGCCACCAGTATTGCCAGCTGCAACTTCTCCGCCCATCGGTTCTTCTTCTTCCGGTGGAGGTTGACATCCGTAGGTGAGTACAAGGGTCAGCGATAAGCTGTAAAGTAGATAAACAAGCTGTTTTGCCTTCATCTTAGTGCCTTATAAAATTAAGTGTTGATATGAGTTCTGAAAAATGAATTGCAAGTAGCCTAAAGGACTCAAGCCATTTCCTCAAGACTGTTGAACAATTGACTTTGAGATAGTTGAAGATTCATTGAGATATCTATATGAAACTATGGTTATACTATGGAAAGCGGTCAACTTGCTGTGAACTCAGGTCTAAAGTGTTGCTTATCGCTTTGAGCCATAGCTGATGATAAAATAAGTGATTGCAATCTGAGCTTTTTGACCTTTACACTAAAAAGTGTTGATTTATAAAAGGGATAAGACATGCAAAATATCACTCTCTATAACATATTGAAGCTCACTTTGTGCTTTTTAAGTTTTGGCTTTAGCACACAAAGCTTTGCTCAAAACCAAATTTTTGATGGCATTGACTTTGTACAAATCACTGGAGCTGATTATCAATTTGGCTCCCCTGATAACCAAGAAGGCAATACCTATTTCGAAAAGCAATATAACTTGTTGATGCCTCATACTTTTTGGATGAGTAAATATGAGATTACCCAAGCACAGTGGGAAGCGGTTATGGGCTATAACCCAAGCACTCATAAGGCCTTGGGACCGGTAGCCACTCAACCGGTTGAAACTGTTTCTTGGAATGATGTGCAACTTTTTGTAGACCGACTGAACACCCAAGCAGGTGGTGAATATTATCGCTTACCTACAGAGGCTGAATGGGAGTTTGTGGCTAAAGCGAACACTAATACTCGTTGGTCCTTTGGCGACTCGGCCAATCAATTAGGGGCATATACCTATACTGACGGCAGTCCATTACCACGCTCAATTGGTGGTCGTCAGGCTAACCCTTATGGTATTCACGATTTATACGGTAACGTTTATGAATGGGTGGAAGATTGGTATGTACTTGATCGTGATCCTGACTTTGCTGCTTGTCCTCCTGAATCAGGAGCTTTTAAGGTCTTACGTGGCGGTAGTAACTCGTCAATTCTTAGATTTACTCGCTCAACTAGCCGTAACTTTGCGCATCCCGATCGACGTTCTTGGCAGGTTGGTTTCCGCCTTGTTCGAGTAGCCAATCCCGCTGATGATTTTTTCAGATCCGGCGAGAGATGCAAGCGTGGTGTACCAGGAGTCGATTTCTTTGTTGATTCCATGACTACAGCTTGCTCAGCTTATGACCATAATGGAATCACCGGCGATGACCGTGGTGGTATTGCCTACGGTTATGATCATGTTTACTACACTGGAGATACTCGAACAGTAAAGGCAAGTACCACACTTGGAAACCCAACCGGAATCACTCAACGCGATGGCTTACTTTCCAACTTAGCTTCTGAAGAAATATATCACCTAGGTATGAATGGCTCTTTAGTTGCAGGTAGAAATGTGAACTTTAATCAGCTGATCAAGCTTGATGCTAACCTAAATCCTACTCATGAGATCTTAAACTTAAGCAAGACAGTGACCACCAAAGATACAAATGGTATTTTTTCGGGATATGGCGAGGTCCTTTTCTTCTTCAATGATACTTACCATGCTGTTAATTTCGTGACCGGCGAGGTAGAATCTTTCCCAGGCACAATTACCGCATTAAATGGTTGTGAAAATTGGGCTGCATGGGGCTTTGCAGAACGTATTGATGGAATCCGATATGTAACTTATCGTCGTAGTGGTAATCAAACAGTGGTTCGTTATGATATTGAGACAGGTGATATATTTACGATCGCTTCTTTCAACGATGTCAACGATATGTGTTCAATCACTGTATCACCAAGTGCTCAGAAATGGTTTTTCCACTATGAGGGAAGCGCACAATTGGGCAATGGTAGCGAGGTCATCGGTAGCTGTAACGCTAATATTCAAGTTCGGGTTGATCCTAAAATCTGTGGGAATGGAGATTTGAATCTTGGTGAATTCTGTGATGATGGCAATCGGAGTAGTTTAGATGGCTGTACAGCTGATTGTAAGGTTGCGGTCTGTGGAGATGGCTTTTTACGTGGGAACAGCAACGAAGAGTGCGATGATGGTAACAATGTCAATGGTGATGGCTGTGATGCAAACTGTTTAATCGAACAATGTGGGAGCGGTAGAGTTGAAGGTAATGAGGCCTGCGATGATGGGAATAATAGCAATCTTGATGAATGTACCAATGCTTGTGTAGTGGCAACTTGTGGAGACGGCTTCTTAAGGGCGAATAGCGCAGAAGAATGTGATGATAGCAATAATAATCATGGTGATGGCTGTGATGCTAATTGCTTGATTGAGCAGTGTGGTAATGGGCGTCTTGAGGGTAATGAGGCTTGTGATGATGGTAATAACAACAATGAGGATGACTGTGACAATAACTGTCAAGTAGTTGTCAACTCAACAACTTGGCATCAGGGAAGCGCAGGGCCACAGATGAGAATCTCAGAAAACGGCCTATTCTTAACGAGTGCTAATACCTCGCACTCTTGGAATAGTGCATATAGTACAGATGGTGTTTCTGCGGCTGGTAAGCATATTTGGGAAATTGAAATCGCTAGAGGCGGCAATAGTTCAGCAAACTTCTGGGAAGCGATTATTGGTGTAGCGAATAATAGATCTAGAGGAACGAGTTACTTTACAGCAAACGGATATGGTTACATTATGGAAATAGGTAAACTTGCTGTTAACTCAGGTCAGAGCGTTGCTTATGGTCAAGAATATCGGACCGCTTCACGTGTAAGAGTTGAGCTAAACTTAAGAAATGGAGCTCTTGTGTTTGTAAGAAATGGGGTTTCTCAGGGCCTTGCTACCAACGTACCACTTGGACAAACATACTATCTAGTCGCATCAATTGGTGATAATCAAACAGCGTTTAGACTAGTCTCTTATCGTTTTGAACCATAACTTATAAGAAATAAGTGATTGCAATCTAGTCCTTTAGGTACTTAAACTATCTCTAGTTTTTAATAAAAGGATGAAATATGAATCGCTTTACCCTTTCTCGTTCGATTAAGGTTGTATTGTGCCTCTTAAGTTTAGGCTTAACCACGCCTGCTTTTGCGCAAAATCAGATTTTTGATGGCATTGACTTTGTTCAGGTAACCGGCTTGGATTATCAATTTGGTTCCCCTGATAACCAAGAAGGCAATACCTATTTCGAAAAGCAATATAACTTGTTGATGTCTCATACTTTTTGGATGAGTAAATATGAGATTACCCAAGCACAGTGGGAAGCGGTTATGGGCTATAACCCAAGCACTCATAAGGCCTTAGGTCCGGTCGTGACTCAGCCGGTTGAAACCGTATCTTGGAATGATATTCAGCTTTTTGTGAATCGACTCAATGCCCAAGCCGGTGGTGAATATTATCGCTTACCTACAGAGGCTGAATGGGAGTTTGTCGCTAAAGCGAACACCAATACTCGTTGGTCCTTTGGCGATTCAGCGAATCAACTTGGTGCTTATACTTATGTTGATGGCAGCCCATTACCCCGTTCGATCGGTGGCCGTCAGGCCAACTCTTATGGAGTGCATGATTTATATGGAAATGTATATGAGTGGGTTGAAGATTGGTATGTGCTTGATCGTGATTCTGATTTTGCCGCTTGTCCTCCTGAATCAGGAATTTTCAAGGTCTTGCGCGGTGGCAGTAACTCATCAAATCTAAAGTATACTCGTTCAACGAGCCGTAATTTTGCACATCCAGATCGACGTTCTTGGCAAATTGGTTTCCGTCTTGTTCGAGTAACAAATCCAGCTGATGATCTCTTTAGATCGGGCGAAAGATGTAAGCGTGGTGTCCCAGGTGTAGATTTCTTTGTCGACTCCATGACGACAACCTGTTCGGCCTATGATCACAATGGGATTACAGGCGATGATCGTGGCGGTATTGCTTATGGATATGACCATGTTTATTACACAGGTGACACCCGAACTGTAAAGGCGAGTACCACACTTGGAAATCCAACCGGAATCACTCAGCGTGATGGATTACTCTCCAATTTGGCTACCGAAGAAGTCTATCACTTGGGTATGAATGGTTCATTGGTCGCCGGTAGAAATACCAACTTTAACCAGCTGATTAAGCTTGATGCCAACCTCAATCCAACCAATGATATATTGACCTTAAGCAAGACAGTGACCACCAAAGATACAAATGGTATTTTTTCGGGATATGGAGAAGTCCTTTTCTTCTTTAATAACACTTACCATGCGGTCAATTTTGTGACTGGCGAGGTAGAATCATTTCCCGGTTCTATCACAGAATTACA
>CAKZRU010000066.1 GCA_937146725.1 uncultured Myxococcales bacterium | reverse complement strand
CCAATATGGTCGCTTATCACTTGGAGTCATTCCACCGGTCAAAGAGGTTGTTTCACACACAAGTATGGATAGTGATGGCTGGATTCGTGGGATTCGTTCTGTGATCAACGTAGGTCGTAGTGGGGTCATCGAATTAGTGACCGGTTCAGTTGATCATCTGACTGCGCCAAGTGTGTTTCAAATCCCTTCTGAGTGGAATTATCAAGAGTTTGAGTGGACTCATCTTTGGAAGCAACGTTGGCGCACAGAACTAGGTGCAGTCTCTTTGGACCATCAACGAATTGTTCGCTCAGAAGCGCGATACCACTTTGAAACCAAATATGATCTTGTGGGAGAAATTAGTGGAGAGATTCTTTATAATATCGATGCTTCTCAACCTGCTCATGATTTAACCTTGGTCATTGCCCGACATGGTTATCGCCTCAGACTTGAGTATTCGGATATTCAAGCAAACTTTGGTTTGCTTGGCCAACTTGTCAATGACTACTTTAGCTTAGGCTCTGTGATGCTTGTAGGTTTTGAAGGCCCCACATTGTGGAAGGGCTTAAATTGGCACAGTAAGGCCTATGCCAGTGACAGCGTGTTACGAGGGGTTTTAGGTTTATCTTATCCTCTTGAGCTTACCAAAGTTTCAGCAAAGAGAAACCCCAAAGGTCAAGTTAGACAAGATTGCCCACGGACCACTCTTTTACCTGCACCACGTTAGTGATCTTGGCCATGCACTTGGCCATATACATAGATACATCATTAAGATGAGAGCTTTTAGGGCTAAAAATGAAAATCCCAAATAAAACTTGTCTTAGTTTATCTCTCAAAGGCGTTTAAAGAATTGATTAGTAAATCATTAATTCATCTAAACCAATAGAGAGATTGAGTACATGGACATTAAGAATAGCATACAGCTTCCGGCAGATGTGATTTCTTTTAACAACCTTAAATTGGCGTTTAAAAGAACTCTTAAGATCAATGATGATTTAATCATTGATCACTTAAACATCGATAAGGCTCAAGGTAGAGCTTTGATGGCTAAACATAATTTAAGCCTAGGGCAATATCGCTATCTCTGTATTAAAGCGATGGATGAAGAATTCCCTACTGGTGAGCACAATAAGATTGCTCTTGGGGTCTTTAAAAGTCTACAGCGCCAAGTCAACCAAGCGGTCCATAGCTATGTGACAAGACTACATCAAGATTTACAAAAGCCTTGGGTACCTCAAGGTTCAATCAGTATTGCCGAACCCAAAGCAAATTATACTGAACGGATTAAAGTGAGACTGACCTTAGATGATGCGGTGGTTTATCAAGCGTTGGCCAATGTGATGATCCCCAAAGTCTATGATAAATTGGGTAAACTCATGGATCTTGCCTATGAAGACTACCCTCTCGAGCCTAAAAATGATTCATTTGCAGAGCCTAAGTCCGAACCTGTTTATCGAGTGTTAAGCAATCATTTAGAGCCGGTTGCTAAATTGGGGGCCAAGCTATTGGATACAGGTTCTCAAAAGTATTTTAAGAAGTTTACCTACCACTGCTTCCAAGATTATTATCCACATTGGCAAAAATATGAGTCTTTCTACAAGGGTGAAACCGGTAGTCCAAAACTCAAAGAACGCTATTTACTCAAAGCTGATTTTACAGCCTTTTATGACTGTATTAATCACGAGCGTCTTTTTCAGATTTTACAAGAGCAGTTTGAGATCTCTCAAGAGATTTGTACCGCACTAAAAGTAGGCTTTTATCAATGGCAAAAAGTCGACCAAGATCTCTTACCCGGAATTGGATTACCACAGGGCTATTTGGCTTCATCCTTACTGTCAGAATGCTACCTTTATCCCTTTGATCTTGCGATGAAAGACTTGGCTCACACCGGTTATTTAATCAGACGCTATGTAGATGATGTTGCTGTGATTACAGCAACAAAAGCGACAGCCTCTCAAGGGATCGATGGCTTAAATCATGTGACCAACAAACTTTCGCATTACGCAAGAGCCCTTGGTTTACACCTAAATCAATCCAAATTAAGCACAGTAGCGCTAAAGCCTAGGCCGGATCATGTGAGTCAGAAAACAAAAGAGGAATGCGATGAAATCTACAAAAAAAACCTGCAAAAGCAACTTTACTATCATGAACTCGCCAAAAGATTTAATGGTCTCGAAAAAGGTGAATTACTCCCTTTTTATCAGTTTGATCTAAAAGTAAGAAAGCAGTCAAGCACCAGCAAGAATCCTTTAGCGGTTGAAAAGATCAAAATTAAGACCAGTATATCTATACACGATCTCAATCAACTCGTTAGCGCTATAATACAAGGTCTAAATGATCATCCCAAAGCCGATTTAAGTCTTCAGATGATCAAGGAGCTCTTTACGATACAAGAGTACTATTTATATACGATTATTCCTCTATTTAAAAAGCAGAACGGTCTGTATTACGAAGGATGGTTAGGCTCAAGAATCTCAAGAAAATCAAAGCGTAAATATGACTTATTACTCTTTAAGATTGAAAACTTAGTCTTGGCTATGCAAAAAGAACTTAAGGCACTGTATTCTTATAGTCTTGATCAGAAAACTGAACAGGAAACTGATCGAGAAAGTGAACAAGAACAAAAAGAGCTTCTAGACAAGCAATGGCATGTGATTCAGAAGCTATATGAAAAATTCTTAAATCAATCCGGACTTGCTCAGTTAGAACAGGCCAAGCAACAAGGTTTAGAGCAAATCAAACAAACAATGAGTCCTGATTTATGGCGATCTTGGTCCAAAAAGCTTTTAAATGCGATTCGTAGACGATCATATCATCAATTTGACCCAAATGACATAGGACATGATTATCGTGATATATTGGTCGGCTTAGCTCAAACTGATATTTGCCAAGTCGGGGCGAGTTTAAGATTACTTAATCGCTATCCACACTCCAAAAAGCTTATTGACCAAATCAGCTCAATCGCTGAGCAATATCATGTTTTTGAAGGCGTTCGCTACGCCGTTTATGAACATCTCTCTGATGCGATATGGGATGCTGATATTGAGTTTAGCTCTGTTTTTAATCCCCTTTTAAAAACAGAATCCCAACATGCCTCAACAATCGGTTATATGGGCCTAGTAGAGTTGATTTTTAGACAGGATCGTGAACATGCGGTAGAACATTTACAAGCATTAAAAGACACAAATGAGCCCATGCTTAGATCCGTTAACCAATTTTATATTAAAGATTAACAGTAGATTAAGGATCTCATTTGTCTGCTAGATTTATGATATATCGCTCAAAGTTACGGGATTGAATAAGTACCGGTCGCATGCGCCAAGATCAATGTTTCATCTTGTTCTGAATAAATCGAGACTTCAAGAATGGCTAGACGACGCCCTAACTTTAAAACTTGGCCATGCGCTAGTAAATCGGTTGGTGGAGGCTTGCGTAAAAAATTAATGTTAAACTGAGTCGTCACTGCAAGCTGAACATCACCTAACTGACTCATCACTGAAATCCACATCGCAGCATCAGCTAAGCCCATCATCGTTGGCCCTGAAATCGTTCCACCGGGTCTTAAGCTTTGCTCACTATATGGTAACCGTAATTTACAAGTCCCTTGATTAGCCTGCTCAACTTTTAACTGTAGTTCAGCGGCTCGGGGTAGTCCATTACATAAGATTTCATTAAGCTGTTTTGCTGTTAATCCCAACCTACTTTTCCTCATGCTTTCCTGATTCATTTGTTACCGATTATAACCTGCTACCGATGATCGCTGATTTAAACAACAATGGTTATATTTGGTGAAATACAGAGTGAACATAATTCTATATTTGAACTAAGCTTTGGTTATGCCAATCACCCAGTGTTCAGCATCTATCCCCCACTCACAGGCAGTACGAAGATCGGTTGTTGCTGTCATATCTTGCCCACCAAAGTCGGCCATTAACTTAATAATTTTAGCACCCGCTTGCTGACAAAGCTTGGGCAGTTGCCAAGGGTATAGATAACGATGCTCAATCTGCTCAATCCGGCCATGTAAAGGCTCATTTATGATTTCCTCTTCCGGAGCAACAAAACGATAATGCGCTGTAAACCTTTGTTGTTCGATCTGAAAAACATCAAGTTCTTCAACACCTAAGACTCGCTCGGGTCTTTTTTTACTTGCACCAAGATCAATCACTGTCAGTGGAGAATACTCATCTGCACTTTCATAAGCATACTCACTAGGATCCGGCAATGCATACCCATCAAACCAAAGCTCACCTTGGGGAGCGAGTAAGTTGATTGCTTCCCGAATCAACTGAACCTGTTCTTCTTCATTCCGCAAACAGTAAATGCCATTATAGGGAAGTATAATTAAGTCGAAATACTTTTTTTGCTGGTGACCTTGCTGATCAAAACAGGCTTCAAGCTTAGAAAAATCACCAAGAATATAGTCAATTTCTGCAGTAGCCGTCTTATCGAATCGTTGGCTTATGTTTGCTTTACATAAGGCCAAGAGTTCATCATTGAGCTCAAACCCTGTTAATTTGATCCTAAGCTCGGCAAGTTCACATAAGATTCGACCACTGCCACAGCCTAATTCAAGCACATTGAGTGTGGCGTGATCTTGGGCTTTTTTATCCTTAACTTTTTTCAGCTTAAGTTTTTTTTGAACCAACGACTTGTAAAACTGCCAATCTCCAAAGGTACCGGTATGCAGTGCTTGATAGATTTCAGCATTTAGAGATTGGCTTTTGCTCATCTTTTAAAGCTCAAGAACGATCTTACTTAAGAGCTTCATTGATCGCTGCGGTCACCTCGTCGGGTGTTCCAACGCCATTTACTCGTTTGAGTAAACCCAAAGACTCATAAAACGGAATAATGGGGGCTGTCATCTTGTGATATGCTTCAAGTCGAGAACGAACTGCATCTTCAGTATCGTCTTTACGATGTACCAGACGGTCAGCAATCTCGGCCGGTGGAGGATTAAAGGTCAAGTGATAAATAGCACCGGTTTCAGGGTCACTGCGACGACCAATGATACGCTCAACAATCAGCTCATCTGGAACTTCAAGCAATAAAACCACATCAAGGTTAACCCCGTCGGTTTTAAGGGCCTCAGCCAATGCTTCTGCTTGAGGCACTGTGCGAGGAAAGCCATCAAGCATAAAGCCGGCTTGAGTATCCGGCTCTGCAAAGCGCTCGCGTACAAGGCCAATGGTGACTTCATCGGGTACCAATTGTCCGGCTTTCATATAGCGATCGGCTTCTTGTCCCATAGGAGTACCAGCTTTCACTGCTGCTCTGAACATGTCGCCTGTTGAAATATGAGGAATTGTGAACTGATTCACAAGACGTGCTGCTTGTGTTCCTTTTCCGGCGCCTGGAGGCCCAATAAAGATCATTCTCATCGATTATTCTCCACTGTAATGTTGAAAGTTGGCTTCTTCATAACAAAAAATAGACGATTCTGCTAGTCTAGTGATCGAATCGCCTTATCCAACTTTTCAACCGCTTCATCTAAATGACCCTCGCCAATAATAAGCGGCGGGCATACTCTAAGAGCGTCCGCACCAGCCGTGGTAATCAAAAGCCCTTGAGCTCGGGCTGCTGCAACAATTTGACTGCGATCATAATCGGTTGGCGTAATCAATCCTCTAAGTAAACCTCTACCTCGTTGGCCAATCAGCATGTCATGTTCACTGATTAATTGCTCAAAGCGCTGCGCTAAGCCTTGACCTAAAACCTTTGCTCTTTCCACAAGGTTTTCACGTTCGATCACTTCTATAACGGTTTTACCTGCCCGACAAGCTAAGGGATTACCACCAAAGGTGCTAGCATGTACACCGGGTACAAAACCTTGACCGGCTTCCGCTGTACAGAGAGTTGCCCCAATCGGTACACCACCACCAAGTCCCTTGGCCAAGGCCATAATATCTGGCTGCACACCATCATACTGGTGGGCAAACCAAGTTCCTGTACGACCTACACCGGTTTGAACTTCATCAAAGATCAGTAAGATTCCCTCTTGGTCACAGATTTCACGTAGACCGGCTAAGTAGCCTTTTTCAGCTTCAACAACGCCACCTTCACCTTGTAGTGGTTCTACTAAGATTGCACAGGTTTGCGGACTTAAAGCCGCCCGAATTGCATCTAAATCATTGTAAGGGACATGTTTAAATCCGGGGACAAGAGGGGCAAAACCTTGGTGATACTTTTCTTGGCCGGTTGCACTAATCGCAGCCCATGTTCGGCCATGAAAGCTTTTGAGAGCACAGATAAACTCAAAGCGGTCTTCACCCCGTACAGCTTGCATATAGCGTCGAGCCATTTTTAGAGCTGCTTCATTGGCCTCTGCCCCACTATTTGCAAAGTATACTTGGTCGGCAAAGCAACGCTCAGTGAGCATCTCGGCAAGCTCAACCGCCGGTGTATTGATAAAAAGGTTACTGACATGAAGTAGCTTACGAGCTTGGTCACTAAGCGCACGGGTTAAATCAGGGTGATTGTGTCCAATAGAGTTAACCGCAATACCAGCCGCAAAATCCAAATAGCGGGTGCCATCATGAGTATATAAATATGCGCCTTCTCCATGACTAAACGCTAAAGGCGCTGGTCGATAGTTACCGGTAAATGTTTTTTTTAGCCGTGCTGGCCATTGCTCGTGATCATGTATATGTTGATTCATCATTCCCCCTAAGTGACTTCAATTAACAATCCAAGTTTTTTTGACTCGCTAAAGCGGCCTGTAATGCTCGACTAGGTAAAGGTCGACCAATCAGGTCTTGGGCGATACGACCAGCCTTGATTAATTTGGGCCATGATATGCCCGTATGATAGCCCATCTCATGGAGCATCGACACTAGATCTTCGGTCGCTAAATTCCCGCTTGCACCTGGCGCATAAGGGCAACCCCCCAACCCTCCAATGCTGGCGTCAAATGTTCGAATTCCCATTTCTAAGCCCGCCAAGCAGTTAGCTAAGGCTCGTCCCCAAGTGTCATGCATATGCATAGCTAGCTTATCCAATGAGATATGCTTGCTCATGGCATCTAGGATTTTTTTGGTTTGCTGAGGATTACCAATACCAATCGTATCACCTAAGCTCACTTCATAAGCGCCCATATCTAACAGCCTTTGACAGACTTCAATACTAGCGTTGGGTGAGACTTGACCTTCGTAAGGGCAGCCCCATACTACACTTACGTAAGCTCTCACTTTAATATTTTTTTCGTGACAAGCCTTAAAAACAGGCTCAAAGGCCAAATAAGTCTCCGCTTTTGTTTTATTGATGTTGCGCTGATTATGCGTCTCGCTGGCTGACATGAAAACCGCGATCTCTTTGCACTCAGCATTCAAGGCTCGATCTAAACCTCTAGCATTTGGAACTAAGGCGCTTACTCGTTGTGACTGCTCGCTTCCCACAAAAGCATGGGCAATTTGATCGGCATCAGCAAGTGCTGGTATCCAACGCGGATGAACAAAGCTGGTCATTTCAACTAGGGGTAAGTTGGCATCAAGCAAGGCATGAATCAATTTTAACTTATCTTCAGTGCTGATAAAAGTCGCTTCATTTTGTAGGCCATCTCTTGGGCCAACCTCATAAACCTTTACATTCGCTACTATATCTTCTGTGGCTAGCTGTTCTTGCATTATATTTCCCTAAGCCAACTTTATAATTTAGCGAGCACTTCTATGCTTTTTGAGTTCTTCTCTAGCGATCACAAATCGTTGTATTTCGCTTGTTCCCTCATAGATTCTCATGACGCGTACGTCACGCATAAGACGCTCTGCTTCTCCATGAGCTTGGTGACCGGCTGAACCAAGACCTCGTACTGCTCGCTGAGTCACTCGCCCGGCCATTTCAGTACAATATACCTTGGACATTGAAGCTTGTTGCGTCAATCGCTTTCCTTGATCCTTTAAACTCGCTGCTCTCAAACATAATAACCAAGCTGCATCTCTTTCGGCTTGAGATTGAGCGATTAAGCGTCCTAATTCAGAGTCTTGCCTTAGATCATATTGACGTCGCATTAACTTAAGTGCGGCATCAGCAACACCAACCGCTTGAGCACTCACTCCAATACGGCCACCATCCAGAGCATTCATCATGACGCTAAAACCACGTCCTTCTTCCCCAAGTAAAGCATCTGCATCAATGACACAGTCTTCCAAAACCATTTGAGTGGTTTTACTTGTTCGAAGGCCAACTTTTTTCTCTGGAGCTGTTGGATTAAAGCCCTCTGTACCTGAAGGAATTAAAAAGGCTGATACACCCCGTGCGCCTTGACTTGGATCAGTTTTGGCAGTCACCAAATAAACACCGGCCTCACCACCGCTAGTGACCCACGCCTTGGTTCCATTTAAACGATAGCTTATTTGTTCATCATCCAGTTCTTTAATCGCGGTCGCCTTCATTGAGGCAGCATCACTTCCACTGCCAGGTTCACTTAGGCAAAATCCTGCAGCAGGCCACTTACCACTACACAAATGGGTAAGATACTGCTTTTTATGTGCTTCGCTTCCAAACTTTTCAATCGCTTCCGCAACCATATTAGTCACCATCATAGCCACAGTAGTGCCGGCACACCCTTGAGCTAAAGCTCGGACACCAACAGCATAAGCGACTACACCTGCACCTAAACCACCGTATTCTTGTGAGACGTTAACGCCTAATAGGCCTGCTCGGCCCATTGACTTTAAATGATCGGCGGCAAAGCTTTCTGTTTGGTCACGCTCGGCGGCTTCAGGTGCCAAAAGCTCATCTGAAAACTGGAGAGCTCTTTGTAAGACATTTTCTTGTAAGTCATTGAGCTGTAACATGCTATACATAAACGCCAACCCTAGATATATAAGCCTAAATAATTAATTTAATTAGGAGCTTGGTGATGGTTAAGGATGCGCTTATGTAACCTAGCTTTAAGTATAAGTTTAGGATTTATTAAGCG
>CAKZRU010000065.1 GCA_937146725.1 uncultured Myxococcales bacterium | reverse complement strand
CTAATTGGTTTCCGCTTGGTGCGCGTAGCAAACTGATTAAATCACTCTTTGATTAGGTTAAGTCTTTAAGCCTTGAGACGGTAAAAAACATTCTGGCTCAAGGGTTTAAGTCACAAAACTTAGCTAAGACCCGTATTTAAAGTCATATCTGTTTTACGATTGCTTTGACTTGCTGTTGATCTTTTATTCCGCTCAGATTAGTCTAGAAAAGGAATACGTTCTCTATGCTAGTATAATTGGGAGTCAAAGTCCTCAATGGGCCTATTTATTAACAGTCAGCTACAATCTCTTAATATCCATAAGCGATTAACTGAGCTTGAAAAGCTGTCAGAGATTTCGACAGGGATTCTCGCTTTAAAGTCTATGGTTGAAAGTGGTGATAAGCTAAGTAATCGCCAAGCTGCTTTGGAGAATCTGTCTCGTATTCTTCCGATGCTCAGTGCTACTCAACAGAAATATGTAATGGAAGAAATCTTTGCTCCGCTACTTGATGAATCTACAAACTCTAGTGAATCTCAATTTGAATCTGGAGCATATAGCCAAGACGCGGAACTCGAATTAGAAGGCGCAAGTTCTGATTATGAAATGGAGTTTCAACTTAAGCTCAACAAAGCTAAGTTTGATGTCAAAGAGCTAAATCGCGAGCAACTAGATTTTAGACGTGAACAGGAACGAGAGCGTATAAAGGAAGAACGACAGCAACTTTATGCTGAGCAAAGAGCAAAAGCTTTCAACACTGTCAGTGTAAAAATCGAAAAGGCTTGGAATAGACTTAATCAAATATCACAAATCACAGATAGTCGCTTGAAACTAGAACTCAGACGATTTATTGCAAGCTTTAATGCAGGATCCGGTAGAGATCATCCTCTTTTACAAGAAGCAAAGCAAAAACTGAAAAACCTACCTTAATTTAATAGATCTAATTCAAAGACATAGGCCATCAATTCTAACCAAACTAGAGGAGTCAGAGAAGCCAACTATGATCACATTGCAAACTATTGAGAATGAGTTGCTCTCCCATCATCCTGATGCTGACCTTAATTTAGTAAAAAGAGCCTATGTTTTTGCGGCTCGTATGCATCGAGGTCAACTCAGAAAAAGTGGTGATCCTTATATTATGCATCCTTTAGAGGTTGCTAATATTGTGGCTAAGCATAACTTAGATGCACCTTCAGTGTGTGCGGGTTTGCTTCATGACACAGTAGAAGATACCGAGGCCACGATCGAAACTGTTCGCTATCAATTTGGGGCCGAAATTGCCTCATTGGTAGAAAGCTTAACCAAGCTCAACAAGATTAACTTTCAAAATCGTCAAGAAGCTCAGGCAGCCAACTTTAGAAAAATGTTGATTGCTATGAGCAAGGACTTACGAGTCATCTTAATCAAGCTTTCTGATCGACTCCATAATATGCGCACTTTAGGAAATATGCCTGCCGAAAAAAAGAGCCGTATTTCTAGAGAAACAATGGAGATTTATTCTCCTTTGGCAAGTCGTTTAGGCTTGTATGGAATCAAGGTAGAACTCGAAGATCTTTGCTTTAAGTATATTTATTCTGATGAGTATAAGCAGGTGGCTGATATGATCGCCCAAACGCGTGCTCAACGCGAAGAATATATCGAAAAAGTCATTTCTGAATTAGAGTCCCACTTTAAAAAGTTTAATATAGAAGCAGAGGTCAGTGGACGACCAAAGCATTTATGGTCCATTAGACAGAAACTTAAACGAACTGGTGGTGGCCTAGAAACTCTCTATGATGTTTTAGCCTTTCGCGTATTAGTTCCACGCTCAGCACTTTGCTACGAGGTTTTAGGTCATATTCATAGCCTTTGGCGTCCTATTCCAGGTCGCTTTAAAGACTATATCGCGCTGCCTAAACAAAATGGATATCAATCACTGCATACAGCTGTTTTTGGACCCGATAATGAGCGAATTGAAGTTCAAATCCGTACTGCCGACATGCATCGCTCTGCCGAACTTGGTGTGGCCGCCCACTGGGTATATAAAGAACAAGGGAGTAGTCAAAAGCGCCGTCGACAACCGATGAGCCCCGATGAGACCTTTGTTTGGTTGCGCCAGCTACTAGAGTGGCAACGAGATCTAAAAGACCCTAATGATTTTTTACAGGCAGTGCGAGTCGACCTTTTTGAGGAAGAAGTATATGTATTTACGCCTGCTGGTGAAGTAAAACCCTTACCAAGAGGAGCAACTCCGGTCGACTTAGCTTATTCGATTCACACTGATCTTGGCCATGAATGTACAGGCGCAAAGGTGAATGGACGAATTATTCCATTAAGATATGAAGTCCAAAATGGAGATGTGGTAGAGATTATCCGAACCCGTGGGAGTCATCCCAAGCATGATTGGCTCAAGTTTGTGAAAACCGGTCGAGCCGAAACTAAAATTCGTGCCCATCACCGCAGTGAAGCGAATGAGCAAAGCTATATTGCCGGACAAGAGGTCTTAGAAAAAGTTTTACGAAGCCATAAATACAGCCTTTCTCGCCTAAATAAGGAGGGCCGTCTTAAAGAGTTAGTTGAACATTTCCGTATGTCTTCAGAAAAAGACCTTCTAATTTCGATTGGCTATGGAAAACTTAGTCCGGATAAGGTCATCGAATTCCTGTTTCCCTCTGAAGTCGCAGAAGTTCAATCCTTTGATGAAGTACCCACCCAAGAGTTTAATCAAGCTCCTATAGCCAATCACTCACAAAATGCAATTTTGGTTGATGGTGAAGATGGCTTAGCCATTCATTATCCAAAATGCTGTTCGCCGATTAGCGGTGATGAGGTTGTAGGCTTTGTCACCTTGGGAAGAGGCGTCACAATCCATCGTAGTGATTGTCCACATTGCTATGATTATGATCCACTCCGCAAAGTGCCGGTGGCTTGGAACCAAAGTCGTTCTCAAAATCGACCTGTGGAACTCAGAATCCTTTCTGATGACACTCAAGGTCTTTTGGCAAGTATTAGCCAAACCTTCCGTAAGTCTGGCATTAATATTAGTGCGGTTAACTGTCAAACATCAGACGAAAATAGTGCCATTAATGATTTTACCATCATGGTCAAAGATATTAGTCAACTTAAAGATGTGATTACCCAACTCAAACAAATCAGTGGGATTTCAGAAGTCATTCGAATCACAAACTAGGCTCAGTGTGTCTGTTTTTAAACAGGACTGAAGAGGACTTAAATTATGACTCAAGGCAATCCAAGTACGCCTTCTCCATCACAAATACGAAAAGATGATCATATTGAACTTTGTCACCGTGGAAATGTGACCCTCTCAGGAGATCGTGGCCTGTGGTCTGATGTATCACTCATTCATAACGCTCTACCGGAACTCAAGCTTTCTGACATATCACTAGAGACAGAGGCTTGGTCAGCGCTAAAACTCAAAGCACCTTTGATGTTAACCGGTATGACCGGTGGTACAGAAAAAGCCGCTATGATTAATCGAGGGCTCGCCCAAGTGTGTGAAGCGTTAGGGATTCCTTTTGGTTTGGGTAGTCAGCGTATTATGAGCCAAGACCCAAGTTTGACCGATACTTTTAAGGTTAAAGAGTTTGCTCCAAAGCTGAACTTGGTTTCAAACCTTGGCATCAATCAAGCTCGCGACCTTGGGGTAGATGCGGTGAGAGCGCTCTGTGATGCTGTTGAATCCGATGCCTTAGCCATACATTTAAATCCCGCCATGGAATTTATTCAACCCGGTTCTGATGCCGATCGAGATTTCAGTGGGGGCATCAATATTTTACATGATCTTGTCGAAACATTAGAACGTCCTGTAATCGTCAAAGAATGTGGCTGTGGTTTATCTGAGAAGGTGGTTTCTCGACTTGCAAATGCTGGAGTTAAGTTTGTTGATGTCAGCGGGGTAGGGGGTACAAGTTGGGTAAAACTTGAAGCCCAGCGGGCCCTCAATATGAAGGAATACTCACGAGAAGCCCGCTTGGGTCTTTTACTTGCTGATTGGGGGATACCCACCGCAGCCGCAGTTATGCTTGCCGCCCCCTATCCGGTTAAGGTGATTGCTTCCGGTGGTATTAGTAATGCCCTAGAAGCGAGTAAAGCTTTGGTGCTTGGCGCTGATATCGTCGGAATGGCTCGACCGGCGTTGCAAGTCTTTCTGGATGCCTACGAAGCCCAGGGTGAAGACCATGCCATTACTGCTACGATCGAAGCCTTAGATGAAATCATTTATGGGATTCGTGCGATTACAGCATTACATGGTGTTAAGCATGTCCGCCATCTCAAGCACCAAGAAAAAGTAATCAGTGGACGTTTAAGGGATTGGGCCAAGCTATAAATCTACTTGAGTCTCATTTCGAATGGTTTATAAGGCCATCTGAACTCTCAAGATGAAAGTGTACATAAACGATGAGTACAAGTAATCAAGCAGACCTAGACACAGTTTCTGTATCTCAGCAGCCCAATCAGACAGCCCAAACAATGGAGCCAAGCTGCCAAACAAGCTTTAGTTCAAGAGTACCTGGCTTTTACAAATGGTCTATCACTCAGCGTATGCAATGGCTTAAAGAGCAGTTTGACTTGAGCACTCAACAGATTCAAGGCTTACTTCAAGTTGTAGATTACAACTCAGATGCTGCGTCTAATGAGCCATGTCACCTACAGAAACTCAGTGTTGAGCGTGCTGACAAAATGGTAGAAAATTGCATTGGGCTATTTTCACTTCCCATCGGTCTTGGACTTAATTTCACCATTAATCAAAAAGATTATGTGGTTCCTATGGTGGTAGAAGAGCCTTCGGTGCTTGCTGCGGTCAGCCATATTGCAAGACTTGCCCGACCAAGTGGTGGCTTTAGTGCATCGAGTGACCCAAGCATTATGATTGCGCAAATCCAAGTTGTTGAGTGTTTAGACCTGCAACATGCAGCCCACAAACTTGCTGAAGCACATGATTATTTAGTGGAACTAGCCGATCAAGTTCATCCTAATCTTAAAGTACGTGGCGGTGGTGTTAAGGGCTTTAAGGTACGAGTATTAGATGGCGAACATCCAATGCTTATCTTACATTGCCATGTCGATTGCATCGATGCTATGGGAGCCAATGCGGTGAATAGTATTGCCGAGGGGATTGCGCCAGAAATTGAAAAAATCACCGGCGGCAAAGTCTATCTTCGCATTTTAAGCAACCTTGCCGATCAACGTTTAGCTCGTGCTCAAGTGAAAATAGCTGAGGATGATTTAAAGCTTTGTCGCAATGGACAGGTTATCATGAGCGGTGCCGAAGTTGCCAAGGGCATTGTTTATGCTTATCAATTTGCTGACCTCGATCCCTATCGAGCCGCAACCCATAACAAGGGCATTATGAATGGCATTGACGCGGTCGTGATCGCCACCGGTAATGATTGGCGTGGGGTAGAAGCCGGTGCACATGCTTATGCAGCCCAAAGTGGTCGTTATCGCTCTTTGACTAAGTTTTGGCGTGAAGAAGGCTTTTTATGTGCTTCAATTGAGCTCCCCATGGCTGTTGCCACAGTCGGTGGCTCGACTCAAGTACACCCTACGGTTAAAACACTCCGTCAAATCCTTAATGTCAATCATGCCCGTGAGCTTGCGCAAGTGTGTGCCGCAGTTGGATTGGCTCAAAATATCGGAGCCTTAAAAGCTTTAGCGACCGAAGGCATCCAAAGAGGACACATGAGCTTGCATTCACGCTCCGTTGCCTTGGCAGTGGGAGCCGAAGCCCATGAAGTTGATGCTCTTGCCCAAGCTTTAGTAAACTCAGGACAGGTAAAGGCTGATGTTGCTACAAAGTTACTCAAGTCTATGCGTGAAACAACTAAATAAGGCCTCTGACTTTCATGAGGATTGAGCTAAGGCTTGACTTGGTTTATGCTAAAATAATTAAGCGAGCCAAGATGACCCTTAAGTGTTTTTGGAGTAAATATGGTCCCTCTGTTACGCCCTGATGTGCAGACCTTTGTCGACCCGAGAGGCCTTATCGTTTACGATCCTCATACCGGTTTACGCGTTCTTTTGGGACCGGAATCTACTCTTTTGTGGGATGTTTTATCCGAAGGGACCGGGAGTGCTTCTGCACTGATTAATGCGACGCCAGAATTAAGTGATGCCCAACGCTTTGTTAGGCTCATGCAGCTCGATCAAGCCTTATTGTTAGTCTCTCCTCGTTGGCGTCGACAAGAGCACCTTTTTCATGCTCGAGCCAAGGCGGTTGATTCACCACTTTACGTTCATCCTCGCTTAGCTCATGAATGTGTAAAGTGTGGTTCATCATGCCAAGAAATTCATGTCGGTCCTATTTCACCACTTACGGTCGCTTCGATTAAGAGTAATGACTTATGGCGCTCTGATCCCAATGCTACCCAAGCCGAAGATATTTTATTTTCTGCTGAAGTCCAAAAAAAATCAGTTTTGATGCTCAAGCAAGTCGATGGACATTGTGCGGTTTGGACCCATGAACGAGGCTGTACAATTCATGCAACTTCCGGCCATAAGCTTAAACCTTTAGCGTGTCAACAATATCCCTACACCATGATTAGGACTACCAAGGGTGTATATGTTGGCTTACAAATGACCTGCCGAAGCCTGCCTCAAAGCCTTAAAGCGGGTTCAAGTTATCGGCCCACAGAAATCGCCCAACGCCTTGCGCCCATTGTGATGTCCGGTGGACAAACCTTTACCTTGCCCGCTCCGGCCCCCTTAAGTGCGGGCAATTATGTGCCTGATACCGCCGTTGATGAGTGGTGGAAGTGGGCGGTTAAAGTGATTGAGCAAGCCCTCAGTGACTTGGAACTAAAAAGCTTTGAATATTCGGTGACTGAACATTGGCGTCATGTCATGCAACAACTCACTCAATATGTTCATGAATGGCTTTTACGCGTTGATGAAACCGTTGAAGAGTCACATTGGCTGTCTGCAGATACTTGGCTGTTTCAAAGCGCATTGCCAACTCGTCATGAAGTTAAATTAAGCTTTGTTGACGAGCTTCAACATGCTCTATTAGAAGCATCAATGCAACACCAACGTGAAGGCCGTTGGCAAGAGATGAAGCGTCTTGAGCGCTTATATGAAGCAGTTGAAGTGTGGTCTGGTCGTTGGCCTTTATCTAAGCCTAGGTGGCGTGGTGATGAAGCTGATAAACTCATGAATCTCACCATTCTTGAAGGAGTATATAGTCATCGACTCTTTTTACAGGGAGATCTGATCTATGGCTTAGCCCATCTTCAGCTCATTTTAGAGCTTTGTGATGCCTTAATGCGCTTAAGTGCACATCTTTCTGCTCGCCGAATCATTGAAGTATCGGATGTGAATGATGCTTTGGTATTAGTGAATCGAGGTTTAAAAGAACCCATTGTTGATACTACACTCAAGCGTTGGTCAGGTGGTTTACGCTGGATGATGAGTCCTGAGGGCATGCCATATCGCCATAGTTTAGGAACTCTTGAACCACATCTATTCAAGTTACAAACCCATTTAAACCGAAACCGAAATTCTGTTGATGAAGCTGTTAAAGAGGGTGCCGCTATGGCGGTTGCAATGGTGGAACAAAGAAGTCAAAGTCAGGATACTGACCAAGCTGTACCTACTGTTATTAAAGCATCTACTCAGACTCTTAACAGTGATTCTATAAGTACAGAAACTGAGCAAGCTCAAAGTCATCAAGAGCAAACTAGTGATCATTCTGAGTCAGTCACAACAGAAGATGCCTCACATAGTGCGGTACTCTCAGATGAGCAAATCGCGGAAGCATCAATCGAAACAATCTCTTTGGTGGAAGGCATGTCCGTACAGGGTGGTGAGATTGATGAACTTGTACTTCAAGCTCAAGAGAACTCTAGCGAAAGAGGTGTACAAAGCTCTGTAAGTGTAGATCCTTATCCTGAGTCACAACTGCCAGACTTAGTTCCGGTAGAGGATGAATCCGATGATATTGTCGATCTAACTGGTGACGAAGAGTTAGCCCCAGAGCCTAGACTTAAAGCAGCACCAAGAACGAGTGGCCTGTCTAGTGCACCACCTAAAACAACCTCTAAGCTGAGTGCGCCTTATGATCAAGCGGCAGGTCTTAGAGCCGCCAAACTCAAACAAGAGCTAAAGCGTAACAAACCATAAGAGCCGTGAGTCCACTTATTTACTGATATTAACAGTAATTTCAGAAGACATTTCTGGACCATAAGACAGGTGTGCACCATCAGCAAATTGTAAGCGAAGAGTATGCTTACCCGGTGCAAGTTCAACAGTCGCTGAAGTTTGTCCCTTACCATAGTGAATATGTTGCTTATCCATAGGTACCGGTTGTCCACTTGGGATGCCTGCAGCATCAATGATAAGGTGATGGTGACCTGAAGTTTTATCATTCACATCTTCGCCCGCCGGACGAATACTCATTCCATCAACGCCAAAGACCAATTTAACAGGGCTTTTAAGCTCGGCATTGTTCTTGGGTGAGGTAAAGTACACTCGCTTGGCAATGACTGGAGAAGCAGATTCCTCTTTTTCCTCGGCTTTAGGGGCTTCGGCTTTAGGGGCTTCAGCTTTAGGGGCTTCGGCTTTAGGGGCCTCAGCTTTAGGGGCTTCAGCTTTGGGTGCCTCAGCTTTAGGGGCTTCAGTACCTTTATTACAAGCTGTCAGAGAAATGGCACACATTAAAGTCACAAGACTAAAAAGCATTTTTTTCATGGTGAGTCCTTTCATATTAGGGCTAAGATAATATAATCATAAATGATTATATTTAACTGAGAGATTTACTCATAAGAGAAGCAACTAGACGGTCAAAAGTTGCACCTCGGTGTTCAAAACTTTTAAACTGATCAAAAGATGAGGCTGCCGGACTTAACAAAACTAAATCTCCTTGTTCTGCTATGTTATAGGCCTCATGCAATGCTTTTTCAAGAGTCTCACAGTATTGTGCTGGGAGCCCTGTATCTTTGAGCGCCTCATGAACCT
>CAKZRU010000064.1 GCA_937146725.1 uncultured Myxococcales bacterium | reverse complement strand
ACCTGATCCAAACATAAATCGTATTCGCTCTTTAACCCCCGAATTATCCATGTTATTTTCTTAAGCGAACACGTATGTATATTCCTAAGGCTGCGCAAAGGCCTGTTTATAGTTATCGCCTATCAATTATTCACTTTTGGTCTTTGGTCTTTCTTTATATTTGGGCAGGACCACACCATTTATTGTATACCGCTTTACCCGAGTGGGCTCAAACCCTAGGCATGGTCTTTAGTATTATGCTGTTAGCCCCTTCTTGGGGGGGAATGATCAATGGGCTTCTTACTTTGCGTGGTGTTTGGGACAAGGTAAGAACCGATCCGATTCTTAAGTTTTTTGTGGGTGCGATTACCTTTTATGGCATGTCGACCTTTGAAGGGCCGATGATGAGTATTCGTTCGGTAAATGCTTTAAGCCACTACACAAATTGGACTATCGGTCATGTACATTCTGGCGCCTTGGGTTGGAATGGCTTTTTAACCTTTGGCATGCTCTATTGGTTATTTCCACGTTTGTGGAATACAAAACTTTATAGTGAGAAAATGGCGAGTGCTCACTTTTGGCTAGGAATCGTTGGGATTGGGATGTATGCGATCTCAATGTGGATTGCTGGTGTATCAGAAGGTTTAATGTGGCGCGAATTCGATGCTGATGGACGCTTAGTTTATTCTGTATGGACCGATATGCTACCCACACTGATGCCTATGTATGTAGTCAGAGCAGTGGGCGGAACTTTGTATTTTATTGGTGTCTGCTTATTTGCTTATAACTTATATAAAACAGCTCAGTCCGGCCAAGCGGTGAATGTTAAAACGAAGGCTTTAGCAATGAAGCCTGAGCTCATTCATGAGGGAGATCACTGGCACCGTAAGTTTGAAGGTCGTCCTTTACAATTTACCGTATGGACAACCATCGCAGTCTTGATGGGAGGACTTTTTGAAATTGTACCCAGCCTAGCCATCGAGTCTAATGTACCCACCATTGCTTCGGTAAAGCCTTACAGTCCTTTAGAGCTTGAGGGACGCGATATCTATGTTGCTGAGGGATGCTATACCTGTCACTCACAAATGATTCGACCATTTCGCTCCGAAACCGCCCGCTATGGTGAATACAGCAAGCCCGGTGAGTTCATCTATGATCGACCCTTTCAGTTTGGGTCTCGTCGAATTGGCCCCGATCTACATCGTGTGGGAGGAAAATACCCTGATATGTGGCATTACAATCATATGCTTGACCCACAATCCACCTCTCAAGGCTCAATTATGCCCGCCTATGCTTGGTTATTTGAACATGAGCTTGATCTGAGCTTGACCCAAGCAAAATTAAAAACTTTTCAAAAGTTCAATGCGCCTTATAGCGATGAGCAAGTTCTTTCAGCGGTTAAAGACGCGCAGAATCAAGCTCAAGATATTGCTAAGGGCTTACTTGCTCAAGGCGCCAAGCAAAATATTCATGATAAGAAAATCGTGGCTCTGATTGCTTATTTACAACGCCTAGGCACCGATATCAAAGGCGAGAAAAAAGACAAATGAAAAGCTTAATTTTATCACAAACCGATCTTCTCACCTTTCCTTTAATCAGCGTGGTGATGTTTGTATTGATTTTTTCCTTAGTCGTTCTTTGGGTTTTTAGGAGTGGCTCAGAAGAGCAGTACCAAAAACTTAGCATCTTGGTGTTAGAAGATGAATCACCAAAGGAGAATAGTCATGAATAATTCACCCAATGATCAGCAAAATTCAAGCCAGTTTGATGAGTTATTAGATCACGATTATGATGGTATCAAAGAATATGATAACCCCTTACCTAGCTGGTGGGTCAATCTGTTTTATGTGACAGTCATTTGGGCCTTTGGCTATGCAACCTATGCTTGGCTTGGCCCGGGAGTTGCGGCCAAAGATGCTTATCAAGCAGAGATGGCTTTAGCTCAAAAAAATACCAAGCTTAGAGCGGAGCTTCATGCAAAAAATGCGCCCCAAAAACGTAAGCTAAATGACTTATTAGAAGATCCGAAACTCATCGCTCTTGGTGCTCAAGTTTTTGCTAAAAACTGTGCGGCTTGTCACCAAGGTGATGGAGGTGGCTTGGTGGGTCCTAATTTATGTGATGAATACTTCCTACATGGATCAAGCATTGAAGATACAGTTAAGGTCATTAGTAAGGGCGTAATCAGCAAGGGTATGCTTGCTTGGGAAAGCACTCTGAAACCTAAAGAGCTTGATGCTGTCGTGATCCATGTTATGAATCTACGGGGTACTCAACCGGCTAGCCCAAAGGCACCGCAAGGTGATAAAGTTGGTATTAAGCAAAAGGGTGAGCCTGCTCAATCGCTTAAGCCAAGTCTTAGTCCTCAAGCTTCAGTAGATACAAGATCTCAAAAGGCGGAAGCGCAAAACAAAACGCAAAACATCAAAGCGAAAGCAGAGGACACTCAAGGGGATGAAAAGGACTTAAGTGCTCAAGGTAAAACTCTTTATACCACTTGTACCGCTTGTCATGGAGCAAAGGGTGAAGGTAACCAAGCTTTACATGCGCCAAGCCTTGCTG
>CAKZRU010000063.1 GCA_937146725.1 uncultured Myxococcales bacterium | reverse complement strand
ATCAACGCTCAGATAACCGTTGATGACTTGTACTGATTCGTGGACTTCTTCCCAAATCTCTGTACCAGCTTCACTTTGTGTGTATAGACGAAATGTTAAGTCTACTGGACCTGTGATTGCTTCACCCTCATCATTAAATAAATTGCCTTGATAGGCCATGGTCACTTGAGGTTCGGAGTCTTGAGCCCATGCTTTAGGAGTTTTGCTTTCCAAAAATAGCAACCCCACTAAGCAAACAAGCACTATATACATGCGCCGAATACTCACAAAAGCATTACTAGATAACTTGTCATATTTCATGGGCTAATATTTCCTTTTAAATAAAGATTTAGTTTTGAATCATAGGAGAGATGGCTAGCTGGTAATAATTCACCATCAAGCTTTTGACCGCTCTCAGAGGTCATTTGTTGAGAGCCTATTGTCAGTGTTCCGGCTTCCAAATAATGAAATGGTCTACACGACTCATCTTCGGCTGTTGGCATGCATGGTATACCTACCAATGCTATTGTTTCAGCTTGCTGCATGTAGGCATTGGTACTCACTCGTAAGTCAACTTTCGAAGTTTTTAACTCAGTTGCATTAGGCTCAAATAATACTGAAAAAACTCTTTCCTCGCCCAAGTTTAGCCCGCCTCGTTCCAAAAGGGGTAAGCAGTTATCGCTTGTTGCATTTGTACCTTCACAAAGCTTGAAATGATTTAAACTTTTAAAGCAAGTCGATTCATTAATAGACAAACAAAGCTCATTTACACGAAGCGGTAACAGTCCCAAACTCTTTATACGGATTACCGCTTTTTGACTTCCACCCAAAGCCGATGAAGCGAACTTAATTCTCTTTTGCTCCATGACTTCAATGACTTCTGGCATACTACTGATTGCTAGTCTTGCTCTTGGTGGTTCAGTTTCGATACCAATCGTTTGTTCCCCCGCATTAGATATAATCGTCAAGGTTGCTAAATCTCTTTGTTCGTCTTGGCTTCTCCACATGATTGAAATATTACGACTTTCTCCAGCCCTTATCATCACAGTGGAATCCCATTGTTCAGCTTCAACAATAGTGAGTTCTTTGAGCTCATCTTCCTCTTCTAGTCGCAATTCAGTAATGATAATATTAAAGTTTGAAATATTAGTAAGGGTTAAAGAATTCGTTGAGAAACTTTCTCCACCTGCTGGATTACCAATGTACAACATCGAAGGGCGGACGCTCAATTCAGGTACCATAATCCCTTTAACTTCTGTATCACAGCCTGATAAGTAGCTCGCCAAAATATTGATCAAAAGAATCAAAATCCAAGGTCTATTAAAAACTCTATGTTTTGATCTAGCACAGAGCCAAATCGGAGGTTTCATGATGATCTCCCCTCTTATAAAAAATGGATTTACTTGCCTACAAGGAGAAGAAAGTAAATAATTAAAATTTAGACTATATTAGGCATTCTCATAAGTCAAAGAGCTCTATTGATAGGGATCAGGTTATGATTAAAGGTACTTTTTTCAGATAGATATGAAAACTTATAGTGATCCGAAAGTCGATTTACCTTGGCGAGCCAATCGGTTTCGCCACCAGTTTGAGTTTTCCCCAAAATAAGGTCATTTCTTGTGGTTAAATATGATTGGATTCTGTTATTTACAATTGGATTGGTGTAAATGCTAGCCTAAGCTTATGTTTAGCATGCAAGTATATGTTAGAAAGATAGTTTGTTATAAATTTTAGGCACTTATTCAAGAGCAGATGGTGACGAATAATGAAGACAGATAATGCTCAGTTTGAGCACAAACGTGCTTACTCGCTCTTATGGTATATACTCTTTTTGAGCTCTTTGGGCTTGACGATTTCCTGTACTCCAGTGGTTGAGTCAACGGATTCTCAAACAAATATAGCAGGTCATGAGACAGAGTCACAGATGGCGGGTAATGAAGATCGCAATGTGAGTATGGGTGATGAAGAAACGGGTGGAGATCCCCGTGAAATAGAGACACCAAACCAAAGACTCTTTGTTCCTGCGCCCGCCACAATTTATCGACTTTCAACTGCTGAACGGCGAGCGAGCGTCAAAAGTGTTTTCGGCTTTGTACCAATGACAGATTTTGAGCAGGAAACAACGCTTCATGGTTCGTCGCGGGTGGCGAATGCCGAGTTGACCATTTCTCCACAGCTGACCGAGCAACTCGAGACTTTTGGCTGGGCGGTTGCCAATGAATTAAGGGATAATACTGAGGCCTTTTCTAAATATTTCCCTTGTGCCTTTAATCACGTTCTCGATGATTCTTCAAATGAAGATATTGTAAGTCTACAGTGTATGGGTGCAAGCTTTCTCAAGCTAGGACATGCGCTTTGGCGTAGGCCACTAGATACTGAGGAAATGAATCGGCTTGTAACACTTTATCAAATGCTTCGTGGTGACTCACTTACTCATTCACTTACTGTGGAAAGTCATCAAAAGGCAGCTTCTTCTATCGTTGCAGCTTTACTGCAAGCACCGGACTTTGCATTTAGAATTGAAGTTGGGGAACCCGATCCTAATGCCACAATAGACCAAGAACAGGTAACTTGGCGCTACACAAGCGATGAATTAGCCTCTCGGCTTTCATATTTTATTTGGGGTACAGGACCCGATGAAGCGTTAAGACAAACTGCTGATGATGGCTCTATTCTTAACGATGACACCCTGAGGGAACAAGCGACTAGACTTGTCAATGATTCAAGGGCAATCGCTCATTTTAGTGATTACTTTGATGAGTTAATCGGACTTGAATACTTGAATACCGTGAATAAAAGCATTGAGCTCTTTCCACATTTTAGCGATTCGCTTCGTGCTTCAATGCGCAAGGAAATGACAGCACTGTTTTCTTCTGTTGTTTTTGAAAGAGAAGCTGATTTTCGAGAAATATTAACGAGTCAGCAGAGCAGTGTGGATAATGAGCTTGCAGCACTTTATGGAATCTCCTTAGAGGCACCTCTTGCTGACGGTGAAAGAGTAACAGTCAGTTTGCCAGCTGCTCAAGCAAGAGGCGGTTTACTTGGGCGAGCCGCTCCTTTGACTCTTTTTTCCCATGCAACTGTGAACTCTCCAACTTTTAGGGGTAAGTTTGTACGGAGCGGACTGCTGTGCCAAGATGTACCACCTCCTCCTGAAGGCGTTGTCACAGAACTCGAAGCAGCAAGTGATGGGGAAAGCCAAACACTAAGAGAACGCTTGGAACGTCATGCGGTTGATCCGCAGTGTATGGGTTGTCATCAACTGATGGATCCACTTGGTTATCCTTTAGAGCACTTTAATCCGGTTGGACAATGGCGAGAACTAGATAACGGCTTACCCATCGATAGTACCGGGTTGCTTGATGGTATAGCTCTTAATGGGGCTGAGGAGTTAGGTCAGGCAGTCTCGGAATCACCTCATTTTACCAGTTGCATGACCAAGCGTCTTTATCGCTATGCTGTGAGTCACTTGGAAGGCTTTGAGGAATATCCTTTAATCACCCAACTTAATGAGCGCTTTCGCCAAGATCATGACTTTCGCTTTAAGGCACTGATTATCGAGATCGTGATGAGCGATGCCTTTAGACATCTTAGCCCTCAAGAGCTAACGGTTGATGAAAATGGACAGGATGTGATCATTGAAGGTTGTGGGGGAGTGGAGCGCTGTGATGGTTTGGATAACGACTGCGATGGTCAAGTTGACGAAAATGTAGTTCAAGTCTGTGAAAATCACTGTGGTGATCTAGGCCTGAGCTACTGTGATCAAGGTCAATGGGATACATGTCAGCTTGGTCAACCTGCACCTGAGCTTTGTGATGGCCAAGACAATGATTGTGATGGCCAAGTCGATGAAGAAATAAACGAGGTCACTGAACTTTGTGATGGCCAAGACAATGACTGTGATGGTGTGGTGGATGAGGACGTTGGTAATTCTATACATGATGTGCCCTTTACCACGCTAACAGGGTTTCATGACGGCTGTCGTAGTGACAATCGTGATGTAAGTCATTGTAATGCGGCGATCAATCGCTATTGCCAAAATCTGGGGTGTGGCGGAACAGGCGTAGGCCCAATGGAGAGTAGTTGGCAATCTATGACAGTTCTTTGTCTACCCGCACAAAATGTGCAAACTGAACAAGTCAGCTATGCTACACTTGCCAGTCGACATGAAGTCTGCGATGGACAGCGCGAGGGATTAGGGCCCAACTGCAATGCAGCGATTCATCGCCATTGTTCTCAAACCGGACGCACAACAGGCTTTGGGCCTATCGAACGAAACCAAGCCGGTCCTTATCTCAGCTGTGTACCAAGTGCATCGGTCATACAGACAAGCTACTCAGAACTGTCTACTCAACATGGAGACTGCCAGCAAAATGGGGAGAGGATTGGGCCCAACTGTAATGCAGCTATTCATAGGCTTTGTATGATGCGTGGTTTTCGTTCGGGTTGGGGCCCACTTGAAAACTCGGGTGATATTGCAGTCATTGCTTGCGTTGAATAAGAGAGGGATATCATGAAACATACACCTAATAGATTTTTTCGAGCGCCCTTATTTCCTAGCAAAGCCCTTAATCGTCGTCAGATGCTTCGAGGTATGCTCGGCGGAAGTGCCATAACGATTGCTTTGCCTATCTTAGAAGGCATGTTGAATGAGCATGGTGAAGCTTTTGCACAGGGTGAAGCGATCCCAACTAGATTTGGTCTTTGGTTTTGGGGAAATGGTGTGCGACCAGAACATTGGATTCCTCAAGGCGTAGGTCAAGGAGCCGCTTGGCAACTAAGTGAAGAACTCTTACCGCTTCAAAACCATAAAGCTAAGCTCTCGGCATTAAGTGGCTATACCATTCGGACCGGTACTCATCCGCATCATGCCGGAATGACAGGGGTAATGACCGGTAAACCACTTCATCAAGTTGGGGTAACTCGAGACACAATTGTCTCTACCTTTGACGGTCCTTCGCTAGATATGATTGCCGCAGCACAGCTTGAGGGGCAAACGCCGTTTCGCTCACTCGAGGTGGGAGTCACTCGTTTTAGGGGCACTGATGAGGGGACAACTTTTCAGCATCTTTCCCACAATGGCCCCAATAATCCGAATCCCTCAGAATATGATCCGCGCACAGTATTTAATCGTTTATTTGTAGGCAATAACTCTGTAAATGATCTTGAGACTCGCCGTTCGGTTCTTGATGCGGTAATGGGACAGTTTTCAAAACTTAGACCCAAACTCGGCGCCAATGATCGCCGTCGTCTTGATCAGCATTTTGAGTCGATTCGATCCCTTGAGCGTCGCCTTGCTTCAGAGCCCATTGTTTGTGCTTTGCCAAATGAGCCTAATACTTATCCTGATCTCAATGGTCAGGAGCAGATTAACGCTAAAAATGAGGTAATGAGCGAACTTGTTGCCCTTGCGCTTGCCTGTGATTTAACTCGAGTTTTTTCGATACAATTTTCAACCTGTGGCTCGGGAGTAATCGTTCATGAAGCCGGTGCCACAGATGGTCTGCATCGTACAACTCATGATGAGCCAATGTCCGGTAATCCTGCCACCCAACCGATTGTTCATGCCGCAACGATTTACACGATGTCTCAGCTTGCCATCTTCCTTGATAAACTCGATCAAAGTCCGGTGGGATCTGGCACACTATTAGATCATTGTGCCATCGCCTGTACAACCGAGCATACCGATGGCCGATTGCATCGTTATGAAGATTTTCCTTTCCTTATTGCCGGACTTGGTGGTGGCCGGTTACGTGGGGATGTTCATCACCGTGGCTCAGGGCAAGAGTCCATTACGCAAGCGGGCTTAACTACCCTTAGGGCAGCCGGTCTTAATCTCCCAAGCTTTGGAAGTGCAGATGGCTATACAGAACAAAGCATTAGTGCACTAGAGATTTAGTTCAACCTTATTTACTTGTAGGTATCCAAAAAGTAGGATTTTATAGTATAAGGAAAACTGTAATAGTTATAGTATATTAACCCAAAAGAGTAATCATGAACATTGATAAAAAACTAAAACAATGGCTTGATTCCGAGCTCATTGACTTTGCGACAGCTGAGCGAATTCGGCACTTTGAACAACACAATAGTAGGCCACTATTTCTGTATGCAATCAGTGGTATCGGCGCTTTATCATTATGCTTGGGGTTCATTAGTCTTGTGGCTGCCAATTGGCATAATATTAGTCCCACAACAAAGCTCGTTTTGGATATTTTAGTGGGCTGTGGACTCAGTGGGTATTTGCTGAATACTCGTAAGACTGCACCCAAATGGGTCACCGAGCTTTTGATTGCTCTTTTGTGCGGTTGGACCTTAGCTTCGATTGCCTTGATTGGCCAAATCTATCAACTAAGCGGAGATGGTAAATCAGCGATCACCATGTGGACCATATTAGTTACACCTTTGTTGTTGCAGGGTCGAAGTACCCTAAGTGGCGTTATACTGTTGGGCGCCCTTTCCATGACTTATGGGGCATGGGCTGAATATAGTGATTCAAAGCATATGGTAGCAATTATCCCAGGCCTAACTTTGGGGATTTTGGGTTTAAGTATTTATCAACCCTTGGCCAAAAAGCGTCCAGAAATAGCCGCTGTCTTTAGTTTTGCAACAGTGTTAAGCATCTTGGGTGCAGCAACTATAATCCCTAACTCTTTTTATGCGAAATACTCTGGTAAAGATCTCAATTATATCATTGAGGCATTGTTATTAAGTCTACCTGGATTATTATGGGTTTGGAGTTTGCTAAAGGCCAAAGCAAACAGTCTACAGCTCGCTTTGTTTGCTTCAGTCCTTTGCACTTTTGTACCGATCTTAATCCCACATGGCAGAGGCTTAGACCTATTTGCGATTCTCTTTTTTCTAGGCTATTGGTCACTCGTTGCTAAAGCCTCATTTGATATGGGGCATATCACCTTGTTCCGCTTGGCTACCTTTGCAGTCGCCGCCCGCTTAATCATTATGTATTTTGAGTTGGTAGGTACCTTATTGAACACAGGTTTACTCTTTTTATCGGGGGGACTACTTATCCTGCTTGTGACTCGTTTTTGGTATACAAAGCAACAGAGTATTATCGGTGATCTTCGCTCATCGGCACTCATCAAAGAAGTGACACCCACTCAGGTTGAACAAGAGGAAAAAGACACTGAACAAGATACAGCCGAACAAGGAGCAAGCAACAAATGAAACAGCAACTCACATTGTTTAAGCTTTTTGCCTTACTTCCTTTAGTAGGTATCCTATCTTTTTTGGCTCATACTCAGTTTCAAACCACAACCGGTTTGACATATCGAATGAACATAAGAGGATATGACCCAAGAGACTTACTCAAGGGCCGCTATCTCCGTTATCTCTTTGATCTTGAGGATCGTGTAAAGGGTAAGGACATGTATAATAGGTACTGCTTTATACACAGAAGCCCGACCGACTATGACATCATAAGAATTAATAAAGGTGATTCCACTGAGCAATGCAGTTCAGTCATTAAAGCGAATAAGCTCAAAAGCAGACAAAAATACTTTATCCCAGAAGCTTATGCTAGGCAGTTAGAGAAAAAATTACGAGATCGACAGGTCAAAACTACAGTTAATTTAATTATGCATAATAATGGTAGTTTCTCGGTAGGCCAGCTTTACTTTGATGATCAACCTTGGGAAGATGTATTGATTCGCTAAAATGCACTTTTTTTAAAAGAAACTTTTAAAGAAACAGCCTTTTATAAGGTACTTGTAAAGATACAGCCTTTTCTTGAAAATACCCTTTTAGTTTAATGTTTAATGATTCTAAACACACCTCTTCCATGCCTTAACTCAAAGTTAAAGCCCTAAAACTCACCATCGGGTATTAAAATCCTTATGCTGTTAAACTTACCATTACCAAAAAATCAAAGGCCACTACGTCATTGCTAAGTTTAGCTCAATCAGGTGAATACTTACCGCCAAATAAAGGCACGCCACCGGCCGGAAAGCAAACAGAAGCGGTATCAAAACCGAGCCGAATTGCCTGTCTTAATTCGGCTGAAACCTCTTGGAACTTGGCTTTAAACTCAAAGTATAGCTTTTGATAAGCCTTAAGCCTTTGAATGCATTTAGTCCGGCATAAGGGACGAGTACTTCGCTTGGTAAGTCTTACTTTACATACGCTTTCGCTCAGTACCATTCTCATGCCCAATGACGGCTTTGAACCTCGCTTGATAAGCGCATCACGAGTGGCTTCAGCGCTTAGTTTTATACATTTTTGCTTGTACTCTGCTTTGGATAAGTGCGCCCACATTGGGGGGATTGTTAACTTGATTTGATGTGTAGTGGTAAACTCACTGATGAGCTTACCCTCACGACGTTGTAGAGAATGATAATAAGCAGTGCGATCAATCCATGGGCCACTGACTTTTTTACCCATAACAAGCTGCCTATAGCCATGAAGTCCGGTCCAATCTTTGGGGTGATCAACCAAGCCCTCTTTGACCGAGTTTTGCGTAATGTACTTAAAGACTTCTTCTAGTCCCTTTTCATCAAGGATTTCTTCACTTGAGTATCGTTTTTGCCACAGGGTTCCATGCCAGTTGTGAATACGGGCGAGTTCTCGGGCAAGATTGCCCTTAAAAAAGCACATAAACTCGGCTAAATCTTGGCTTGATTGGGCACTGAGTAGGAAGTGAAAGTGATTACTTAACACCACGTAATGGTGAAACTGTATTGTCTCTTGGTATTTCTCAAGGGCATAGGCCAAAACACCTTTAGTGGTGGCTCGGATCTCTCGAGTGGGTTTTAAAAAGGCAAAACCTTGAATACAGCGTGATACCACATGGTGAGTGGCCCAAGCCTGGGACTGAAAACGTAAATGGGCGGGCATGTATATACTCCTTGGTGGATATAAAAGTTAAAGTTGAGGGCATATACTCTCTCGCCAAAAATTGGATTTTGTTGCGCGGATTTATGAAAAAAGTCTAATTTTGGTCTAAATTTACCGACTTTTCCGAGCTAAATATTTTGTTGCAACCTCTAAAATCTCCGCTTAACTTGTACCCAAACACATTTCAGGAGCACCTCATCCATGTGGCAAGGCATTAAAGACAAAGCTAAAAACCTAATTACTAAACACGGCACCGAAGTTGGCGCCATCGCTAAAGTAGCGGCGCATGCGCTTATACCGGGCGCGCCTTTGTTGGTCAGCGCGGTGGAAGCGGTTTGTGATTATAGCGCGGATAAAGCAGCTGAGGCCAATGATGAGGCTTTGGGGCAAATGCTGGAAAGTTTGGGGGGGGATGTGGCGCAGCTTGAG
>CAKZRU010000062.1 GCA_937146725.1 uncultured Myxococcales bacterium | reverse complement strand
TAGGTTTCAAGCTCCAATCGTTGGTTGTATTTTACCAATAACTGCACGGGTGGATTGGAGTCGTAGCCGCAATTTGGTAAGATCCATTATCAATATGGAGCATAACTTCTTATATCTTCCTATGCTACAAAGTGCGATTCGAACCAGTATTAAGCATATTACCTTTGAAGATAGCCAATGGTTACATGCATTGTATAATAATCTTCACCGTGATTATGAAGAGATTATTTTATATAGCTCCGGAACCCGTTCTGAGTCCTTGAGTACTGTATTAAATATTGTTCATGAACTACAACATGCGATTACCGCTTCACAGAGTCGTTGGCCTCTTGGTCAAGGTTTATACACTCGTGTCACCCAAAACCCACTCAGTGACCTAAGTGCTGCTCCAATGTTAGGTGCACTTTCCATAGAGGCTAAATATACAGGTCAACATATTTGGAAAGCCTTTGAGATGGAAAGAGCTTAGATCTTTAAATAGGCGCACTTTAAACATACGCACTGCAAGCCCATCAATAAACTCAGTATAATCTCATGCCATTCGTTGGGTGAGGATAAGCGTCCAAAAGATGTTTATCAACTGTGCTTTAATGACCCCAGAGTGATTCTTTTCTTGACTCGTCCGTTTTAAGTTATCTATGAGGCATGAGCGAGAAAGAGACTAAAACTATAATATAATCCAAAAAGTCACAAATATTTATGGATTTATAGTATTGAACATCAATGCAGTAACTCAGTTTACTTTAGACCGATAGTATGGAAGACTTTATCATTGTTTTTAATAGATTCAGTTGTCTGTGTTATTAAGTACTGTCTCAATCAAGGAAAAGTGTGAATGAATGGGTGAGTTTAACAAAGAGGTGTTTAAGTCTTGGGCTGAGTATGAATGTAAGCGACAGATTTATTTACATTTAGCTAAAGATGATCGAAATTGGATTAAGCCCTTTAGAAAGCTTACCCCTTTGCATCGTGCAAGAATGAGTAAGTTTGGCGCTCATAGAGTCGGTAAAATCTATGAAAAATCAGTTTTTGCCTATCTCGAACAAACCTTGCCTAATGTACATGTCAAACACCTACCCATTACCGGTTCAAACACTCATACGGGAAATGCATCTAGTCAGCCCGGAATGAATCAGCTAGACATTGGGCCCTTTCCTCTTGATGCAAGCCATTTAAATGACCTAAAAAACAAGGTTTTAGCCGATTCGCAAGCTCACTTGGTGCTAGAAGCATCATTTCCAGCCTCTGCGCAACTCATGAGTAGTATTTTTTCACAAGAAGATGCTAGCCAATTAGTACAACATGCACCCAAGCAACAGCGTCCCGATATTTTAGTTTTTCAGCAAGTGAATTCGCTATTGGGCTTCAATAAAGGTCAATGCCAAGAATTACTAGCTGATGGCAATTTAAGAACTTTGACTCATCATGATCAAGGCCGTGTGGCTTTGAATGTGGTTGATGTCAAGGCAAGCCACAAAGAAAAGATCGGTAAAAAATATTGGATGGAGCTGTTCTTTTATGCTCATGGCTTAGCTTTTTACTTAAAAGAACAGGGGTTGGAGCAAGACTTTGCTGTGGTGACTCAGGGACATGGTATTTTTCCATATTTTGATGAGAACCTCTTTCCCGAAGTCAGCTCTTGGCAGGAACTTTCCGAGCATATCGCCTTGTTAAAATGGAAAGAAAGCTTTCGTTTATATTCGCAAGCCAAAGAGGTATTTGCGGAGCTTGCTAAGAATAAGCCCAACCCGGTTGAAAATGTTCCTGTTCATATTCAACCCGCCTGTGGGCGTTGCCAATTTTTAGATGATTGTAAAGAGTCACTTGGCATGAATCAAAGCGATTCAAGCAAATATGATGTCTGCTTGATTCCTAATACAAGTGCCTCTATTGCCGAACAGCTTAAAGAAAAAAACATGACTACTGTGGGAGATGTGGTCAAACTCTTACCCCAGCAGGCTGTCGGTGATACGCCCGATCCACTTTATCCCGAAAAACCCTTGCTTGAACTCAAGGCCAACGCACTGCAAGAGCGCAAGCACTATCCGGCCGAAGCTGACCACCTTAAGTCGATGGCTATTCCGCGCTACAGCGATATCACTTTTACCTTTAATTTAGAGCATGATCCGGTTTGTGATCGCGTCTTTAATATCGCTTTTCAGTGGTCGTTCTATTTAGCCCAAAACTCACATCAAGGCTTGTATACCATCAGTAAAGCACTTTGGCACAATATGTATCAGTGTTTAGAAAGCCAAGAACAAAGCTTTGCTGACGTGATCACTACTTTAAGTCGTTTAGGTCATAAGCACTTTACTGCAGAAAACCTAAATGAGCTAAAGGACGCACTGGAGGTCATTTTCAATGAGCCAGGGCTTGATTTAACCTTTACACCTGAGGAAAAAGCCAAAGGTGTTTTGGTCACAATCAATGGTTCATACTTATCACCTAATCTTGAAATGACTAGTGAGTTTGAGCTGCTTAAGCACTCTTTAGGTTGGTTAAACCAAATCTTGAATCTTTCGACCTTGCTTGAAAATATTTTGGCTGTACCTTATGAGCCAAGTAAACTAGATTCATGGACTTTGCATCCCAAAACGGCCATTTTCCATTGGGCAAATGATGCACTCACCACCTTTGGTGATTTAATGCAAAGACATTTAAAAGACGTATTGGTAGATCCACAACTTGCCAACCAAATCGAACGGATTAGTCGTTGGTTAGCGCCAAGTGATAGCAGTATTAGTAATGATCAGCATGCCTTTAAAATTTATGATCTGAAGCTCTTTGTTGAGAATGTAGTCGGCCTACCTTTTGTCCTCAACTATACTTGGCATGAGATCTATCATGAGCTTTTCAAAGTGAATATTAATCAAAAATATTGGACAGCTCACTTTAACTATATCGATTTTGCGGCTTGGCATGAGGCCGTTGAAGAAGAAGCCGATTATGTACAAAAAGGTTTATTTGAAAAACTAAATCATGCTTGCCTATTCAAGGTCATTGCAATCAATCGCTTACGGACACACTTCCAAAGTCATTATCGTGAGCTCACCTATAAAGGCCATCATACTCTGCCCTCTAAAAAGTTTGAAATGCAGGGCTTACCCGATCGCTATCATAAGCTTGCCAAATCATGGTATTTGTATGCCTTATTAGATGAAAGCTCTGCTAAGTTAGAGGCTGACTTTATCCGCCTCAATTATCCGGAGTGGAGTATTGGTAAATTAAGAGCAGCGCAAAGCAATGAAGTAAAAATCACTGATATTGATGACAAGTATTACCGCTGTTCTTTAAAGGTTCATGGGATCTCTACCAATATGAAATTCAAGGAGGATGATAGTGTCGTCCTTGTCCCCGAAAGCCTTCGATATGAAACAAAAACAAGTTCTTATGAAAGCACCATTGAGCAAATAGAATGGCTTGGCCATGAGTCGTGCTTTGCAGTAACTATGAAAAAGAAGGGTAAACTATCTAAAGGTTTGCCTCACCCTCTCTATGCGGCCTTACAACGTTGTAAGCATGAAACTTGGTATTTATATCCCACAACGATTACATATTGGGCAAAGCGTTTAGAAAATAGTGATAAACCGGAAGATGGTTTACTAAGTCGTCGTTCTTTAGGCGACTCTTGGCTTGGTCATTATTGTGCAAGACGACTGTTGGGAACTGAGTGCTTAGTAAATCAGGCAGCACAAGAACCTAAGGTATATAACGAAGCAGAAGTCTTTATGTACAACCCCCTAAGCTTTAATTCTTTAACTGTTCAGAATCCGGTGCAAAGTTTACAAAGTCCGGTGAAATATCCACCGGATTCTTCTCAAAAAGAAGCGATTTTAATGGCGATGAATCACTGTGTTTCAGCCATTCAAGGACCTCCGGGTACTGGTAAGTCACAAACCATTACTGCCTTACTTGATGAAATGCTGATCAAAGCCCAGCAAGAAGGAAAAAACTTAAAGATTTTAGTGTCGGCTTTTTCTTATCAAGCCTTACGTGTTCTTTTGGATAAAACATCTAGCTTAGATTATGCCGATGGACGCCCCAGCTTAGTGAAACAATGTAAAAAAGTCTTTATGCGTTCTGATAGCCAAGATCCTGCGCCTGCACATCTTGCTAGTGATTTAACTGGTAAAAGAGGTGGAACATGGAAGCTTGATGGTAAAGGTGGGATTATCACGTTGAAGTCTATCCTTGCCGACCATTTACCTGACACTTATATTATTTTTGCCCCACCAAATCCTTCTTATCACTTGGGTATGCGGTGGATGAGCAAAACTAAAAATCCGCAAGAATTATCACCATTTCCTTCTGGCTTTGGCTTTGATGTGATTTTGGTTGATGAGGCTTCACAGCTACCGGTTGATCAATGCTTGCCCATAGCGCATCTGCTTAAACCACAGCAATTTAAGCTCAAAGCCAATCCGCTTGAGCTAGAGCAATCTGAGCCTGAGTCCCTGTCTAGCCTTGATCTTGAAATCACCAGTACTCAAAATCCACAAGATTTGACCAAGGTCATTTTAGTGGGTGACCACTATCAACTGCCACCGGTTCAAAGCTTTGAGCCACCCAAGCAACTCAAGTCAATTCTTGGCAGCGCTTTTGAATACTTTGTCAATCAATTAGAAATCCCCTTTACTCAACTCAAGGTGAACTATCGCTCTCATCAAGATTTGGTGGCTTATACCCGTTCTTTGGGATTATATCCTGAATTGAATGCATTTCATCTAAATGCCACCAAAACCTTATCAGTAAACCAGCAAAAACTAAGTCAGTACCCAGCTTGGATTAAAGATATTTTTGTCGAAGACAGAATCATTCACAGCCTTACGCACACACAGGCCTTTGATACTGCTGTTTCAAGTTTAGAAGCTGAGCTTACTCAAAAATTAGTCTTGGCTTATTATCATCTTTCAGATCTTAAGGATGCTGAAGCCGAACATGAGTTTTGGGCTGAAGGTGTTGGGGTTGTTGCGCCTCATAATGCTCATGGTAAGCTGATTATTAGAGGCATTTACCAAGAGTTAGTTTCTGGTCAGCGCACAACACATCTCAGTGACTCTGAATTGATGAAAGCTTTAAGAAACACCATATTTAGCGTGGAAAAGTTCCAAGGTTCAGACCGACGAATTATGATTGCCAGCATGGGGATTTCGGCCAAGAGTCAGCTCCAAAGCGAAGAAGCTTTCATTTATGACTTGAATCGCTTTAATGTGCTCACCTCACGCGCTAAATCGAAGATGATCTTACTTTGTAGTCAAAACTATTTAGATTATTTCCCACAAGACCAAGATGTCTTTGAGCATGCGGCCAAGATTCGTTCATTAGTTCATGAGTTCTGTACTCAGATCAAGCCGGAAGTTGAGTACTTTGATCAAGAAGGTGTGAAGCATAAATTAAGCTATCGCTATTACAAGGCATAAACCTCATAAATGAGCGCAAACTTTTAACCCATGGGTGGCATTTCATCAAAGCGTGGAAGACCATCTTCGGGCAGTTGATACACCTTGCTTTTAACAAAAACATGCATCATCGGTGGAGTAGGGTTATTTAAACGAGCTGCCGGGAGCATTGTAATCCCAAAGCCCGGAACCGGCTCAAACATGAATGAGCCACACTTAGCACAAGAATGTCGTATATTTTGGATATGCACATGTGAAATTGTTTCGCCAGTCACTTTGATTTGATCTGAAGGCCAACCATTTGCCCAAAAGAATGGGGCTCCGGTAATGGAACGACAATCTGCACAGTGGCAAATCGCTGAAAAAGCACAAGGTGCATTATCAATCGCCTCTACGGTCACTTGACCACAGGCACAGCTTAACTTTGTCTCACTCATGGGAATCTCCTTTTTAAAGATATGTTATAGAGCATTCAGCGTAGAAAAATTCACGAACTGATGTCAACTAAGAGATAAAAGCAATAGAGTACGAAGTTATTGAGAACCTAATGATAAAAAGCTTTTAAATGACTTACACTCTGCTCCTTCACATTTGATGATCAATCTGTTGAAATCTCTATGCAATTTGATATTTGTGTTTATCTTAGTGATCAGTCCTTTTAGGATAGCGAATACCTCATACTTTAAGATTTAATGTTAAATCAACTCACAGGAGAGAGTTTTGAATACACTCATGAAAACCCTTTGTTTATTGACCGCCTTTTCTTTGGCCAATATCGCCTGCACCCAATCTGAAGTTGTGGTCGACAAAGTCGTTGCTAAAATTAATGAGCAGATTGGCAAGTATGACATCCAGCTCAAATCAGCTGAAAAAATGCTTGTTAAGCTCAAGGAAGCACAGCGTAAGGCTAAAATTAACTCAAAGCTGAGTGCTAAAAATGGAGATAGCTACCAAAGCAATGTAGACAAAGCGCAGGCCGCGGTAACAGAGCTTGAGGGTAAACTTGCTAAAATTGAAGCCAAAGAGTCTAAGGGCCCCCCTTACACCACAGCAAGTGGTAAAAAAATCAGTAAGTCTAAGCTAAATACGCTAAAAGTTAAGGTGAATACCAAACTAAGTGTTGCTAAAGCCAAGCTGAATGCTTCAAAAAAAGCGCTTTTGGTTTCACAAAAGTCAGCGCAGGGTAATGCGGCCATCAGCGAGCAACTTGATCTTAAGATTGCCAAGCTTCAAGGCAAAATTGAAATCTTAAAAAACAACATTGGATTGCTTAATGACATGGAAGAACAACGTAAGCTAAAAAGCGAGTATAACAGCGAGCTTGCCAAAGGCTTATTGAGTGAAATGGATAAAACCATTGCCGAGCTTGATTCCATCATTGATGTGGACATGGACGAAGTATTTAACGAGCCAAGCCCCGTTGATGAAGGTGCCAATAACGGCCTATCTAATGATGATGTCGATCTAATCGACGATCTTTAATCCATTAAATCCGACTTTACTATAATCCTGCTTTAATCCTATTCCTCTGTTGGTGCAGAACACTGACTGACTTCTAGGCTAGCAAGCGGGTGTTGTGGCTCACTTTCTTCCTCAAAGATGGGCTCATCAATCGAAATGCCCTCTTCTGAATCTTCCACAGGATTGATGCACATACCCCCCTCAGCTTCATGTAAGATCTCTCCCCGCTCAGCTTCAAGCTCAAAGTGACCATTAAGGATTTGAATAAAGCTATCGGCACCACCTAAAACAAGCTCTGGTAGTGCGTTATTTTGTGAGGTAAAGGCCAAGCGATATAATTCATCAGCAAAGCCCAAGGGGGCTTCAATCTCGGGGATCAAACCGAGCTTTAAATCAACTTTTAAAGCATGTAGTTCAGAGGCGAACTTAAGCAACAGGCTTTCGTTTTGAACCGAGCTATGATCAAAGTTGAAAGAGAGTAGACGACCATGATTAGGATTAAGGTCAACAGTAATCACTTCTTGACCATCAATTGCAATGCTTGAACTTTCTTGGCCCAAGCCAAGTTCGATGATGCTAGTAATTCCTTCATCAACCAAGGTCAAGTTTAAGGCCATGTTTAAACCACCTAAGGTTGCTAAAATCTCACGAACAGGCCCTTCTGAAATCAATACATCTTCTCCGGTTTCCTCATCATATTCATATTCTGAGGTCAAAGAAGTGCTGAAGGTTTGCATGAGTTTAGGCAAGGTCAGTGCAACATTAAAGGCCGGTGCTTCGCTATCACTACTGACTACAAATACCTTAGCCGCTCTAGGAAAGGTAAAGTTAATTTCCTCAACACCGTCGACTTGTCCAATCACTTGAATCGCCTGATCTACATTAGCACTAAAAATAGCTTGAGTTGGATTCTCTGTGTTCATTTCTAGGCTGATCACACCACTCATTTGTAGCTCAAAGTCACTAGATTCGCTATTCTCAGACTCGTCCTCCTCAAGGTCTTCTGAACTAGAACTTATGCTTTCAATGATTCGAGAAAGAACACCTAAATCTACTGATACTTTGGCAAGATTAGTATCAACAATGGCAGTGACCAAAGTGTCTTGGCCTTGATTTAACAATAGCTCTGCTTGAATTCCATCACCATACGCTTGTAAGCGAACTCTTGGTTCCTCCTGCTCCATAATGCGTAAGCAGTCTTGATCGACTTCGACTTGAGTTTCTTCATCTTCTTGATCTACCGGTTCTTCCATTTCAGGAAACATTTCAGTTTCTGGATCTTCTGCTGGGGCTTCTTGAAAACCTTCCTCATCAGGGACTTGTGGCTCTGAACCATCATAGTATTCTTCATCTTCCCAATCATCTTCAACAGTGGACTCGCACAAGCGACTCACATTCAGTCGATAAGTGAGTTGGGTTTCTTCTGCAATTTGGAGTTCTGGAGCGAGTTCCTCTAATATCGAGGAAATCATGTCTTCGGTACCTTCCATAAAGTCGATACGAATTTGATTGTCTCCGCTTTCAGGATCCTCATAGCTTTCACAGACTTCATATTCGTTGCCCTCTTCATCATAGTCGAAGTAGCATTCTTCATCAGCCCCACCAAAAATGGACTCAAAGGCTTCCATTAGACGTTCATCACCATCTAAAAAGCGTAAGCGTTCTTCCAAAGATTGACTTTGGCTTTGCATTGTAGAGCTAATGATTGCGTGCGCGCTTTCATGGGTCAGTGGCTCTACCGGTTCAGAGTTTCCATTCTCATTGGATGGATCAAAACAGCCCCAAAGTAGACTTGTACCAAGGCTCAGACTCACTAAGGGTAAAGAAATGATGCTTTTCCCCTGCTTAGATCGTTTTTTATGCTTTAACATATCTATTTTTAACCATTTCTACTGCTCAAAAAGATTAAGACCAGTTATTAAGTGAAAGAAACTTTATTTAAAAAGCTCATCACTTATCGGTTAAAAAACATTAACTTTAAAGATTTTTTTAGCGAGAGCAAACTTAGCTCTCTTGATGCATCACCTTAGAAAGCATTATGTGTACTTCATTCAGTCCATAAGGTTTATGTAGCTGACCCGCTAGGCCCTGCTTATTCATATCTTCCAAGGCATCTTCTGGATAGTAACCCGAAGAAAGAATGACCGGAATACGGGAAGCAAAGACTTGCAGTTCATTGAAAACTTCATGACCATTTTTACCAGGCATTAGCATATCCAAAATAATCAGATCATAGTGTGTATTGGGCGATGACAGGTTTGGTCCTTGAGTACGAGAAATCTGTTCCCTCACCATTTGTAAGCCAACATCACCATTGGCGGCCAATGATACTCGGACGCCAAGACTTTTGAGCATAGCGGCTAAACTTTGACGGATCAAAGCTTCATCATCAATGATCAGGACTGACAGACCCGCAAGTGAATTGAGCTTAATATTGGTTTCGGGTTCAGCATGGCTAATCATGAGACTTGCATCATACGGTAGGATCACTTTCATCGTTGTGCCTTGCCCAAGAATGCTAACGACTTCAACAAGGCCTTGGTGGCGCTGTACAGCCCCATGAGCAATGGACAAACCTAAGCCTATTCCCTCTCCTCGCTTACGGGTTGTAAAGAAGGGCTCAAAAATCTTTTCTTGTAGATCTGGACTAATCCCATGGCCTTGGTCAATCACCTCAATGATAATAGAAGCATCATGGTCATCTTGGTTCCTTTGAACTCTAAGACCAATGATTAGATCTCCTTGTTCACCCATAGCCTGTAAGCCGTTTAGTCCTAGATTCATTAACATAGAATGAAGCTGTTCCCTAATCCCCTTAAAAAGAATAACTTTTTCATCACATTGAATTTGAACCTGATGACTATGCTGACTCACACTCTGTAGCATAACTTTTACATCAGAGATAAGCTCATTCAAATTAATGACTGCTTCTTCTGAATCATTTCGCTTAGAAAACAGGCGTAATTGTCGAATCAATTTAGCCGAGCGATCGGTTGCTTCGGCAATCATCTCTAATAAGTCATGATGTTCTTCATCTAGATCTAACATGAGCAGATCATTCGCACTTTTAATCGCACCTAGCATATTATTAAAGTCGTGAGCAACACCATTAGCAAGACGACCTACCGCCTGCATTTTTTGTGCTTGAGTAAGCCGTTGTTGCTCAGTGATGTCTCGAATCACCACTAGCTTTCCATCGTTTAGTAAAGATGAGTTATATGGAGATACCGAAATAGAGAACCAAGTTGTTTTTTGTTCAAAGGTTGTGTGGGTTTTATAAGTTATAGTTTCTGTATCAACAGATGACTTAAACACCAACTCACTCAAGCTACATTCTTGCTTGGATAACAGATCAAACAAGATCATTTCTTCAAGAGTGCAAGATTCACTAAGCTCTAAGCGTTGATTAAGAGTTTCTGCACTTTGGTTGCGGTAGGTTAGTTGCTGTTTTGCATCAAAAACCAATAGTGGATCTGTAATCGCTTCAAATACTGATGAAAGCAGGCTTTCTCGCTCAGCAAGCCTTTTTACCACTCCATTAAAAGCTTCTCTAGTAAACACTAAGCACAAGGAAATGACTAAGCCAAGCACACCATAAATTGTATAATAGCGATGATCTGGTGGGTAAGTAATTTCTTCAGGAACATAAAATGGGTAAATGAGAGTCGCGGCTCCAATGAACATAAACCCAATATAACTCACCCAAATGACGCGTGTTTTAGAAAAGATGCTCGCTAAAACAGAGATGGCTAAAAAACCCACATAATTTGGTGTTTTAACCCCTCCATTCACTAAAACAGATGCCCCAAATAAAATTAAAGCCGTATAAAGAATGATTTGAATTGAGGTGACTACTCGACCTTGCTTCCAAATGACCCAAGCAATACTTACCATCACTAAACCAATAATATTTAATATAAATCGGCGATAGTGAAAGACTCCGAAAACATTAAATAAGATCCCGCTCATGATAAATAGAAGCAAAAGTGGCATAATCACTTGCATCACCTTGGAGACAAGTTTTCTTTGACTAGAATGATCTAAAAAAAGTGAAGATGTAGTTGTTTTCAATGTGCTTTACTCAAGATAAAAAGAGAAAGCTAAATAGTCTGGTCTAGAAACTAGCTTCTCTGTACTTATTTGTTCATTATACACGCATTATTTTGTCATACAAAGGTTACTATAAATGTATTCTTACTGTAATTCTAAATCGCTTGCGGCTTTCATACTGTTGCATAGTTTATGTTTTGCTTCCCTGTTATCAGCTTGTTCCCCACAGCAGGGTGAGCCTCATGAAGAAGTACAAATGCCTAGCCCTGATTTAAGCCGCTTACCCGCCACCTTAAGAAGACGGCTCAGTGAGGGTGAAGAACGCATTAAAGTCCTCAAAACGCAACAAGCTAAATTACAAGCTCAAGTGACACAACTTGAAAAGCTTGAAGCAAAGTATCAGGCTGATCTACAAAGCAGTCCGCAGCTCTTGCAAGATGTTGAAGCTAGAGTGAGTGAGGCTCACCAAAACTTAGAGTTGCTAGATCGTTCTTTAGCTGAAATGACGAGCCTAGTTGAACGAATCAAACTACAGGCATTGGCTGATGAAATGCAGGTTGATCGAGATGATGATCAAAAACTTAAAACCATGCTAAGTAATGCGGCCGAGGTGTATGACGAAGAAAGTGCTTTAACAACGCTTCAACAAGAAGCCGAATTAGGTAAGGCAGATGCACAATTTAAACTTGGTCAACGCTTTGAAAAAGGGAAGGGCGTTGAGCAAAGTGATGTCGAAGCATTATCTTGGTATTTAAAAGCCGCCGAGCAAGGCCATGAGCAAGCTTATTTAGCGGCCGGATACTTTTATCGCCGTGGAAAAGGCACCAAAAGCGATTTAGAAAAGGCCAAGCTCTATTATAAAAAAGCAGCTGATCTTGGTAATTTGATTGCGGCTAACAATTTAGCGCTCATTTATCTAAGCGGTTCCTTTGAAAAAGCAACGCCTGATGGAGTTAAACAAGCGAAACCATGGTTAGTTATGGCTGCCAGTGGTGGGAGTTCAAAAGCACAGCTAGAACTAGCAAAATATTATTTAGCCCAAGCCAAAACAGAGGATCATCAGCAAGCCAAAGCTTATCAAAAAGCGCAAAAATTGCTAAAAAGAGCAAGTCGAGCGCGGCAAAAGTCAATCAGAGAGCAGGCCAAAGTACTGCTTTCTGAAAAGCTAGAAGCATTAGAAACCGAGTTAGTAAAACAAGCGCAAACCCAACTCAAATGGGTGAGTTTACCTGCAGGAGAGTTTCTGATGGGTGATCTTAAAGGCGGTGACGATGCCAAAGTGACCCGTACCGTCCAAGTCAAAGCTTTTCAGATGCTCGCCAATGAAGTGACTGTAAAAGAATATCAATCCTGTGTACTTGCCGGTCATTGTAAGCCGGTGAGTTTGGATAAGAAGGGCTGTTATTTTAAAAAGGGTCAAAACAGTCAACAGCCAATGAATTGCGCTTCTTGGCAAGAGGCGCAAGACTTTGCGCATTGGCTAGGTGGAGAGTTACCAAGTGAAGCGCAATGGGAGTATGCAGCCCGTAGTGCTGGCCAATATGCTCGCTATCCTTGGGGCGATCACGAAGCCAGTTGTGAACGAGCAATCATGCGCAAATCCAAAACTAAAGGCTGTGGTAAGAGTCAAGCTTGGCCGGTCTGCTCCAAATCATCCGGCATGAGTCAACAGGGCTTATGTGATATGATTGGCAACCTTTGGGAATGGACCCTTGATGAGTACCGCCCAAACTATAATGATAAGCTGACCGATGATTCTCCGGTCTGTATCGATCAGGCGTGTACAGCTCGGCCTAATTTAGAACGGGTCATTCGTGGTGGAGGCTACATGACCAAGGCAAGCGGAGCGACAGCAACAATGCGCTCAAAGTCCAATCGAGCTGCAACAGGCATTGGCTTTAGAGTGGTTAAGGTTACTAAATAGGTACTTTATTATTGATGCCTATCTTTCACTTACAATAATAAATAAGAATACTTAGATATGGGGCGACAATATGCCACCTCGTATTTTTATGCATATTCGCTAAGTTTCAGCCAAAGTCATTTACTATGATCTGAAATTAGAAAGTATGTATCATGTTCAGTTTGAAAAACGAGCTCAATCAAAACCGTTGTTTAGGTATAGTAGCCTTAATCATCATGAGTTTAGCGCTGTGTAGTGCCTGTGACTCATTGGAAGACAATGATGAAAATACTCCACAGGACTTGAGTATTACCTTTCATTTGAGTCAGCAAGACCAACAGCTGTCTTGCTCTGAACCCTTCACTCTTCACTCTGATCAAGAGTTTTATCTTAAGGATTTTCGACTCTATATTCATGATGTAGAGCTTATGTCCACCACTGGTGAATGGCAGCAGTTTATAATGACCAATGATGAAGAGTGGAGCGATGGAACAACCACTTTACTCGACTTTGAAGATGCCTCTTTAAATTGTGAAGAAAGCGGCACTCTTTTTATGAACCACACTCTTAATGGGCAAGCCCCTAGTGGTGATTATCAAGCCATACGCTTTAAGGTGGGTGTTCCCTTTACAAGTAATCATCAAGATGTCACACAGGCTTCAGCACCGTTCAATCAATCGAGTATGTTTTGGGTCTGGCAAAGAGGATATAAGTTTGCTCGCTTTGAGCTGACACAAACCGTTTTGGATGAAAATAATAATGAAACTCAAAGTTCATGGTTATTTCATTTAGGAAGCGTTGGCTGTATGTCAGAAGCGGCCACAATCGCGCCAACGGAAGCTTGTAATAAAGTCAATATTCCTCAGTTTACGATCGCTCAGTTTGACCCTAAACAAGATGAAATCTTACTCGATTTGAACTTATTGCTCAGTGAGATTGACTTGAGTGAAAACACAGCAGAAACCCCATTGGGTTGTATGTCGATGCCAGCAGAACAGCTTGAATGCTCTCAGTTATTTTCTCGGTTTGGCCTAGACTTTGAGAGCGGTGAGGCTTTATCTGATGATGCTTGTGATGCCTCAGAAAACCAAGCAGAGTATTGTTCAGGTCCCTTTCGACTTATGACGCATGAACATGATGATCATGCTGCTCATGAATAGGCGCAAACGCTGATTTTTTTATGCTTAACTTATCTATCTTTAATCATCATTTACGCCTAATGAAGCAACTTTTCTTTTTTGCTTTATTAGCGACTGCCTGTATGGATGATCCTGTATCCGTGACTTCATCTGCTCCGCAAGATGATAATGGTTGGTACGGAGAGCTTCCAGAGGGCTTTCCGGAGCCCGTTGTTGCTATAGAAAATAAGATGACTCCAGAAAAAATCGAGTTAGGCCGACATCTTTTTTATGACCAGCGCTTATCTGTGAATCAAAGTCAAAGTTGTTCAAGTTGTCACCGGCAAGAGTATGCTTTTGCCGATGGTCTAGAACAGTCGATTGGGTCAACGGGTGAATCTACACCACGTAACTCAATGGCACTCGTTAATGTCGCTTATAATCGTTTTTACACTTGGGCAAACTCATCTTTAACCCATCTCGAGGCGCAGATTGTGATTCCTTTATTTGGTGAATCACCGATTGAACTTGGTCTAGCTGGTCAAGAAACACAAACATTGAATGAGTTATTGGCAGACGAACGCTATCAACAACTATTTAGCCTAGCTTACCCAGAAATAGACAACCCAAGTTTTAAGGAAATCGTTGAAGCTTTGGGGGCTTTTTGTCGCTCTTTAATTTCGGGGGATTCTGACTTTGATCGTTATTTGTATCAACAAGAAAGAAGTCTAGATGATTCGGCCATTAGAGGTCTTAACTTATTCTTTTCTGAAAAGTTAGAATGTCATCACTGCCATGGTGGATTTAACTTTAGCAATGCAAGCCTTGGCCATGGCACAAGCTTAGGTTCAACAGCTAGCGTGTCACCCTTTCATAATACCGGCTTATACAATATCGATAACCAAGGCACTTATCCTATTCATAGCCAAGGTTTATTTTCGGTCACCGGTGACCCAAAAGATATGGGACGTTTTAGAGCACCCACGCTTAGGAATATCGCTCTCACTGCTCCTTATATGCATGATGGTTCTATGCAGAGCTTAGAAGAAGTGATTCGCTTTTACGAAGCAGGTGGGCGTGAAATTAAAGAAGGTCCATATCGAGGAGATGGCCGTAAGCATCCGCTAAAAAGTTCATTAATTAGTGGCTTCACACTGACTGATCAGGAACGAAATGATCTCATTCATTTCTTGGAAAGCTTAAGCGATGAAAGCTTTGTCACAAATCCAGCTTTTAGTAATCCTTGGTAGTCAAGCTAAGGTCTCAAATGATTGTAAATAAGCGCAAGCCAAGTCATTATAGGCCAATGCTTAAGCATCTAACACTTAAGTGCCTAATCCCATTGACTTTAATGAGCGGATCAACACTAATTAACTCGGTTTTTGCTCATCATGGTACAGTTGTATCAAGACCTAATTCGCCTACTCTTAATCAATCCTCTTTCGGTCGTCAGCGAGCATTGGATTGGATTATTGCAAGCACTGCCTCTTTTTCACAATGGCATAGCCAAAGCCCCTCAGATAGCATCTATTCAGAGTTAGATTTAGGTACGCTTCAAATGTATCAAATCAGCTTAAGCTTGAGCTATCACTTTACAGATCAGCTCAAAAGCACACTGAATCTACCATTTAGTCTTCTGATACCAAGCACGACAGCAAGTTCTTCAGCAGATCAACCCACTCAAAATCAATCTATATATGGCTTAGGAGATCTAAGTTTTAATGTCGATTATGCGCTGGCTCAATCTAAATCCTCTGCATCTCAAAGTACAGCTCGTGATTGGGAATACAGCTGGCGTTTTTCCGTTGGTACTTTAGTACCTAGTGGCGCCTATCGACGAGAGACAATTCTTACCGACTCACAGTTGAATGCAAGCACTGATGGTAGCATTGAACTCAGTTCTTTTTCTTCTCAAACAAGTTTAGGTGCCGATGTTTGGCAGTTGCTAGTCGGTAGTTCTTTTTCGGTCAAACTGAGTCCACTTTGGTCTTCATTTACACAGATTGAGATGAATCTTCCGCTAGAAAACACTCGTGATGGGATTCAATGGGGGGCTGATATAAATCTTCGTAGTGTGCAAAACTATACGCTTACTAATAGACTTGCACTGTTCTCTGGCGTACTGTTGCAGCTTCATCAGCCCGATCAAATTGCTGTGGCTGAGGGAAGCAAGCAAATGGTGAACATTGGAGGATATCAACAGCTTTTTATTCCCTTTGGACTTGAGGCCCAACTAAAGCCTACAAGACGTTGTAGATTGCAATTTGATCTTCCGGTTTGGCAGAATATTCGTGTGCCACAGCTACTTAAAACCTTTGGGCTATCAATCGGCTGCTAAAGCTTTCATCATTAAGGAGCTAAAACATGAATAATCAGTCAATCGGTGGAGATTCTGTTTTGCCTCATCAGTCCCCGCAAGTAAAAACGATTCTCACAGAACTCAGTTCAGACAGTGATCAATTAAACCGTTTAAAGACATTACTTCAATTAAGATGGTTTGCCATTTTGGCCCAAAGTCTTTTGATTGTTTTAGGGGTCAGCTATTGGGACTTAAAGCTTGCACTTCAACCGATTGGAATACTCATTTTAAGTTTGGTCATTAGCAATTTAACCGTAACTAAGATGAACATAAATAGTCAGAACTTATGTGGTGCCATATTGCTTTTTGACTTAGTCATCCTCACTTTAATGCTTCATTTAACCGGTGGACCCGCCAATCCTTTTTCGGTATTTTATTTGGTACATGTGATGCTTGCAGCCATTATGAGTGACCAACGATGGACTTGGGGAGCCGTCCTAGTGTCTAGTCTTGGCTTTGCCGGTTTATTTTGGTTTGAATCGTCAGGCGAGTCGGCATCTATGGCAAACATGTCTATGCATCATCATGGCTCTGATCAAAACAATGAGCATTTTTCATTGCACTTACAGGGCATGTGGTTTGCTTATACGCTGTCAGCGATCATTATTGCGACCTTTGTTTCTGAACTGACTAAACTCTTTAAATCCGAAAGAGAAAAGCGCTTAAAAGGTGAGCAATTGATTGCTTTGGCGGCCTTAGCTGCTGGTGCCGCCCATGAAATAGGGAATCCCTTAGGAACGATTAGGCTGATTACAAGTGATTTAGAAGACTTTTTGACCAAGCAATACCCAAAAACTGAACTTTTGGAGGATATTGCATTGATTAACGATGAGTTAAGTCGTGCTAGGAATGTAGTGAATCGGATGGCTAGTTCAGCCGGTGAATTAAATGGTGAAAGTATATTGCCCTTTAAACCACAGACCTTTTTTAATGATTTACTCATTCAATTTAAGAATGATCAAAACATAGAATTGACTCTAACTGACCATCTACCCACATATTTAACTTGGCCAAAGGAAGCGTGTACCCAGATTTTTGTGCAATTATTAAGAAATGCATGCCAAGCAAGTCCCAAACAAGGCTTAATCAAACTATCGGTGAGCTCCAAAACTCAATCGATAATAATTAGAATTACTGATCAGGGACAAGGAATGTCTAATGAAGTCTTAGCAAGAGCAGGAGAACCTTTTTTTACAACACGCACTCACGATGGTATGGGCTTGGGTCTGTTTATTGCCAAATCCTTAATCGAACGACTACAAGGCTCTTTTACTTTGAGTTCACAACCCAACATTGGCACAACAGTTGAAGTTTCTCTGCCCATTCATATAAAAGCATAGCACTCTTAGTTAGGTCAGGTCATGACAGATACACAGCCGCATTTAATGATTATTGATGATGATCAACGCTTTAGAGACCGCCTTGCTCTGTCAATGAGTAAAAGAGGCTATCAAGTTCTTGCCTTTGCCGAAGGACAGCAGGCGATCAAATACTTAAGCACACAGACAGAAGATCAAGCGATTAAATATGCGATTGTGGACTTAAAGTTGGCCGGAGAATGGGGGTTAAATGTAGTGGAAGAACTGATCACCATTCAGCCTCAATTGATTATTATTGTTTTAACCGCTTATGGCAGCATTGCCACCGCCATCGAAGCTTTAAAATTAGGCGCACTCAATTATTTACAAAAGCCTGTAAGTATTGATGAAATAGAAAATGCCCTACTAAATAAAAGTTATCTTCCCGAGCAGACAAAAGCAGATGATGTTGAAACTGCAAGTTTGGCTCGAGTGGAATGGGAACACATTAATCGGGTGCTCACCGAATGTGATGGAAATATTAGGCAAAGCGCTCAAAAGTTAGGTATGCATCGTAGAACTTTACAAAGAAAGCTTGCCAAGTTTCCGGTGCTGAAATAATCACTTAAACCGCGTCCCAAACCGGTATACCAATCAATTTGCTCAGGCGTTGTGCATCTTCTCTAATCACTTTTAGGTCGCCATGATCTATAACGTTGATGCGCTCTCCATCTTTAAAAATAAAGTTAAGCTCAACACTTCTAAAGCGCCTGTAAGACGTATGCCCTCTTGAGCGAGACTTTTGTGTGACCAGCTCAGAAACAAGCTGAATCGCATAGATGTCATCAAACTCCACTTTAACCTTGCTAGATCGTGGATCCTTACTACCTGTCCAATATACTCTATCCAAAAGATCAAACATGATGGGATAGTTCATCCTTGTCCATAAGAAATAGCCCATAACAAATGCAAAGCTACCAAATATAATGGGAAAGATTGTATCACCTGCCACTAAGTTAGGCATAAGCAGTAAAGCGATCACAGCCGACCCGCCTTGGAACATAAAAATGCCCGGAAAGAGCTTGCTGATAAAACTTGACTTGTATTCAAGGTGGTTTTGATCAATTTCTGTTAATACGCGTGTTTTATAGCTAGATCCACCGCGTTTACATGGGCCCCAATCCACTCTTTGAGCGATCGGGTCATCATTTATCACTGCTTCTAGTGCCTCATTTTTTGGGCTTGGTACTACAGAGCCGGTTTGAGGCTTCATCGCCTCTGAAATGGCCTTAAAGATAATTCGTCCGAACATTTTTTTCCTTATTAATATGAGAATCTAGAGCAAAGGGGTGCAGGGATAGCAAAGGAGCCATAGGCATTGGATAAACCACCGATCACTTGATAAGTGTTGGCAAAAGTTCCATCTCCATTGCCTCGATAAAAGCGAGTTTCACCCGGTGATTGGTAGTTTCTTGTACGCACACCTACAATTAGGTCCATAAAGCCATCAAAGTCAAAATCAAAGGTTTTACCACTTGCTTCTCGCCCTAAAACTTGTCCACTTCCTCCCTGCTCATTGGCATCGGTGGGATTAATATCAACCGCACTAATGGCTTGGCTACTAAATGAACCATCACCTAGGCCCAAATAAGTCCATGCTTCACCAGCTCGTCCATCATCATCAAAGCCCATTAAAACATCCCCAATACTGTCGGCATTAAAGTCTGCAAACAAAATGGTGTTCACCGGCGCTTGATTACCATTGGCATTGTGCACAAAGGATTGTCTAGGTTCCGAAAAGCCACCTTGCCCATCACCATTGAGTACATATAAACGACTAGGTGCATTGCTTCCTGTGCTGTAAGTGGCCAAAGTTAGATCTATAAATTGATCAATTTGAGGATTAAGATTCACCGCTTGACCGGCAATACGGGCCGTCCACTGACCAACCACCGTTGAGTTTAAAGACTGCGCCGGCAAAGTGACAAAAAAGCATCCATCCTCTGGGTTAGGACTGCTCGCACAAGTCGCCTGAGGTTGATGGTTATTTAGATATACTTGGATTTCGCCCGAAACAATATGTTGCCCACTCGGTCGGACAATGCGACGACTGATAATATCAAAGCGGTGATCTTCATTCACATCGGTGGTAATCCCAAAAATATCCTTAATCACCACCCCCAAATCACGTCGAATAAACTCATCAGCTTTAACGCTGCGAGTAAAAAAGTACATGTAGCGTTCGCCGGTTACTGTATTAAAAGGCGTAGAATGAGCCATAAAATCCATGATGCCATCGCCATCAAAATCACCGATAGAAAAGCGCTCATAACTGAGGTTTTGTCCATTATGCATAATAGGATCACCGATCACCACCGAATCCCTAAAGCTACCATCTCGGTTACTTAGAAACAGATCAATCAGACCATCCCCTCGCGTTCGTAAGACAAACTCCGGAAAGGGATCTCGTGGATATGGGTCTTGATCATCTGTAATCCCATCTCCATCACTATCTGCGCTTAGGTAATCGGATAAGCGACAGTCTTCTCCATATTCTTGTTCTTCAAGATCGCTTAAACCATCCCCATCATCATCCTCATCACTATTGTCCCCAAGTCCATCACGATCTGTGTCTCTAAACTCATTTGGATCATTGGGAAAAGCATCATATTGATCAGCAATGCCATCCCCATCACTATCGACCATGGGTTCTTCTATTCCGGCTTGTTCCCCTGCTTGCTCTCCTGCCTGCTCTCCTGCCTGCTCTCCTGCTTGCTCACCGGCTTGCTCACCGGCTTGCTCACCGGCTTGCTCACCGGCTTGCTCACCGGCTTGTTCTCCTGCTTGTTCCCCTGCTTGCTCCCCTGCAGTGATCGACATGTCCATATTCTCAATAGTGGCATCTCTCACAACGTTGGTTGTCATATTGGGAGCTTGCTGATCTTCACAGGCAAAGATGAAATGAGTCAAGATCAAAAAGGATAGATAAAACTCGACCTTTGTTCGCATACTTAGGCTTTCTAAATAAACTTATTAAATGGATGATTAGAATACACTCTAAAAAAACATATAATAGACTGATTAACGAAAAAAACTCAATCTGAGCTTTTATGTTTCTAAGCTTATTGGGGAAAACGATCGGTTTGAGTTTAATTTTTAAGATTCGTTTTTTGAGATTCAAGCGAGTTTTTTACTCTATTGACTCATTGACTCATTGACTCATTAACTCATTGAATCAATATGGCGGTTAAGCATCAAAATTAGTGATGATGTCCACCGGGACCATGCACATGGCCATGAGCGATTTCTTCTTCACTAGCCTGTCTAACTTCAATGACCTCAATATCAAAAGTAAGCGCCTCACCCGCAAGCTCATGATTCATATCAAGGGTTGCACTCTCATCATTGACCTCGGTGACCGATAAAGGAATCATATGTCCATCTGGCGTTTGAGCCGCAAGACGATCTCCGACTTTAATACCATCAGGAAGCTGAGTTAAAGGCACAATTTGTACAGCGCTATCATCACGCTCACCATAAGCGTCTTCAGGACTAAGATTCACATTGACCTTATCTCCAGCAACCTTACCCATAAGAGCAGCTTCAAAACCGGGAATCATTTGTCTATGGCCAACCAAAAAAGTCAGGGGCTCTCTGCCCTCACTGTTATCAAATTCTTCGCCATTCTTAGT
>CAKZRU010000061.1 GCA_937146725.1 uncultured Myxococcales bacterium | reverse complement strand
CAGCAGGCCATGATTGATCGTTCATTCTAAGCGGATTACCCGCCTTATCCTCAATCGGAGAAAGTTGGGGAGATTCAAAGCTTCCCATCACAAAGTAATCAACATATTTATTGGCCTCGAGAAGCTCTTGTAATGCTACCGAATCACTGCCTAGTCCACGAAGACTGGTGTGGAGTAGATTTAAGGCTGCAGCAAACTCCTCTGCATATAATAAATATAGTCGCTTACCCTGAAAACGCTCGGCATCTTTTAAGGGCTCTAGGCTTTTAATTTCCGGAGGAAACTCTTTGCCAATATGTTCCTGCACACCGATGCCATATAAGCCATCACGTATTGCCACAAAGTCACTAGAAGTGCTTTGTGTGGTGTAAGTAAAGGCAAAAGCAACATCATCTAGACCAAGAAAAGGGAGTTTATCTAGCAGTGAGGGAAGCGGCTCAAGTGCAACACTTTGTGAACTGTGATTGATAATTTCAAAGGGAGAGCCAACCGCGTTTCCATTGAGATCTTTAAGACGCTTAGTAATCAATACCGCATATGTGGTTCTTGGACGCAAAGGAACAACCGGAATTGCCATAAGCGTATTCGTTTGACGCTCATAAAAAGTCATCATCGCGTCATAGCGAGCCCCTAGATCATCATTTTCGGGTCTGTTTTCGGGGTCGATAAAAGCCGGAAGATAGTTAGGACGATCCAAAATTCCATCACCATCCGTATCTTCACCGGGATCAAGAAGGCCATTTTGATTAAGATCTTCATCAGCTTCTTCAAGCCAAATCGTGAGATTAGATTGACGAGGATCATTTGAGAAATAGCGATCACGGTTCTCGGTCGCTAAAGGATAGTTTCCTTGCCCAAGATCTAACATTTTTAATTCGCCATACTCCGGCGAATCAGAAGTGATATCCATAAGATAAATGACATCATCTTCGGGATTATAATCCACATCTCGGTGCCGATCTAAAATAGATTGCACATCGATCTCATCACTAAAAGGGATGGTAATGGGTTGCATCATGCCCCAACCATCGAGTTGGTCAATCTTGCGACGAATATGACTTTCAAGTTCAGTGGGCGCAATCATAGACGCATTGACACGTCGAGTTGTTGCTGAACTTGGATCATAGCGTGTTGCCAGATCATTAGGAAGTGGCAGATTTGGAAGTGGTCTGTGCATTAAGTCATATACAATGGTCACTTTTGCTTCATCCGCCTTCATCAAACCTTGTGGCTCTTCGGAAAAACATCCCGAAAAAGTCAACAAAGAAAAAGCAAGAAAGGTCACAAAAGTATTAAATGACTTTAGACGCTCAACTTTAGTTAAGTTCATGTTCATTGATACCTTTACTTCTAGATTAAATCATAGGCAAAGAGAGTAGCTTTTTTATGTTCCAATCGGCAAGCTTCTTAGAGACATGCCAAGGAATAATCGAGTTTAGAGCTCTGGTCTAATTAAAATGAACCTTGAAGTCCTAAGGAAGGCACTATGGTCACTCCGTCTAGGCTAGCTTTTTGCTCTTCCAAAAGAGAGTACTGTCCATAATCTTGATAATATACACTTAATGAAGCAACTACATATATATAACGATAGCCTGCCTTTATATTTACAAAGCCACCATACGCCATGAAATCATTTTGGTCTTGTGGCACATCACTAAGTAGATATTTCTGTCCTTCACTTATATAGCTGACCTCACTTGGACTAAAACCATATTCCAAAGAAGTTCGGTTGATTGCCAAGCCAAACCCAAAAGCTCCATATTCCTCATTCGGTCCAAAAGGTACACTCAAGGTTGCACGTAATAGAATATCTGATCTATCAAAAGTGTAACCAAGAAGTTCTTGAACATCTCCGGCAAGAGAAGGAAGTTCATAACTTTGACTGCTATATTGAACGCCAATAGACCCATCTAAGCCATGTTTATTATGATGTAATATTTGATAGGCACCATCATAAATAAAGCCTGCACTCCCATATGCAAGTCCGAAATCAACATCTTTCATTAATCCATACCGAACATAAAACTGAGAGCTTAGCCCAATTGGGTCTAATGATTGAGCTAAAACTAAACGACTGTATTCATATATGGTATTTTCTTCATAATTCCCCTCATCATCCTGAGCCTGTTTCAGTTCTTTTAAGGCCTGGTTGCTAGCGATTTCTGAAGTACTGCTTGGTACATTAACCGTTGTTTCATGGCCAACTTTAAAGTGCTTATGTGGGGTCACCTTACCAGAATGTAAATTACTGCGTGGTGCTAAACAGCCACTTAAGCTAAATATTAGTATGACAAGCAATAGTTTAGTTATTCTCATTATATCCACCATTCAAACTTGATTAATATTATTTCCCTAATAAATCATCTATGTCACTCAATCAGATAAGTGATCACTTAACGAATCGCAATCCCCCAAATATAGTTCTGTCCTCGCAAAGAGCAGGTATTCCCATTTGTCCATGCCCAAGTGCCATCTAGTCGTCCGCCACTGCAATATTCACCTGCATATTGTGCAAAGTGCCCTCTTGCGCTTCTTTGGCCATCGCTATCACAAGCGTAGTTGACTATATTACCTCCTGAGTAACTGTAATCAACACAGCCCATTACGGCGCCCCCTCCATAGGTGCCTAGCTTAAAGGCGTTTCCATTACTTCCTAGCGCAATATTATTACCTGAACGCTGGAAGCCTACAAGCCAAGTATTCGCACCGTAGTTTCTGGAATAGACTTGGCCATTGTTTTCATTAAAGACCTTGATTTCGCTAAAGTTGATACAGCTCAAGTCACGAGACCAATTAGTACCACTGACATCTCCACTATTACTTATCCCCAAAAACAATGTTCCCGAAGAGGGTTGTTTACCACCATAGGTCCAACCATCTGCATCGCACCAAAAATCACGACCGGTACCGGAACCGCAGGGATCAAGCGAATATACGCCAGCTCCAGCTCCAGAAGCGATAATATCGGCACAAGAGGAACAGAAGCGAATGGATTGGTTGTTATCATTACAGTCGCTTGAATCATTAACATAGCCATTGGGCTGGCTACAGGCGACACTTGTTGTGCCTAAAGTACCAAAACTATCTCCATCAGCATCACGATACCAAGTTGTACCGTCAGTTGCCTCATTGTCGATGAGCCCGTCACAGTTATCATCTACAGCATTGCAAACTTCATTAGCATTAGGTTTGATTGCCGCATTTTGATCGTTACAATCGTTAAAGTTAGCCACATAGCCATTAGGAACAGCACAGGCTACCTGGCTGTCTGTAATCAATCCAAAACTATCCCCATCGGCATCACGATACCAAGTCGTGCCATCGCTGGGATTGTTATCTACTTGACCATCACAGTTGTCATCAATTTCATTGCAAGTTTCGGTTGCGTTAGGCTTAATCCCCCCATTTTGGTCGTTACAATCATCAGCGTTATTTACATATCCATTCGGTTGTACACAGGCTAAAACACGGACATTTACATTACCAAAACTATCACCATCAGCATCACGGTACCAAGTCGTGCCATCACTGGAGTCATTATCTACCTGACCATCACAGTTATCATCCACTTCGTTACATGTTTCTGTCGCATTGGGTTTAACTGTTCGATCTTGGTCATTACAATCAGTGGAGCTTGGCACATAGCCGTTTGGCGCTAAACAAGCGATTGTACTATTATTGAGATCACCAAAACCATCCCCATCAACATCCCGATACCAATTTGAGCCATTGCTTGGATTATTATCTATCTGACCATCACAGTTGTCATCGATCTCATTGCACAGTTCATTCGCATTTGGCTTAATGCTCGCTTCTTGGTCGTTACAATCATTTGAGTTAGAAACATATCCGTTGGGTTGAATACAGGCTTGAACAGATTGATTGGCCGCACCAAAACTGTCTCCATCAGAGTCTTGATAAAAAGTTGAGCCATCAATGGGGTTATTATCAACTTGCCCATCACAGTTATCATCTACATTGTTACAAGTCTCATCGGCACTGGGTTTAATCAATGGGTCTCGGTCATTACAGTCACCTGATACTCGAGATAAGCTGATCAGTTGAGTACAACGATTGGTTTGGCGGTTACTATCCCCAAAACCATCACCGTCAGCATCGACATAAAAAACGCCTTCTTCTCCATTATTACAATCGTTGTTTGCTCGGTTTTTGACCAATCGGAAAGTCGAAATGACCTCTGAACTACCATTGAGGCCACCGTTACAGGCAGGCGTTTGTTGCCAATTACGTATCTCACCATCAATATAACAATATTGATTATCAGCGGTTCCCGTACCTTGCCACATATTATCTAAACCACCCTCATTTGTGGTCACTAACGCATCAGCAGTGTAACCAAGATAGGCACCAAGTTGATCAAGAATATAAGAATGTCCAGCTTGATCTCCGGGACCAGTACTTTGCAAACCAAGCATCTTATTATTTTGTGCTTGTTGAGAATAAGTCAGGCTGTTGAATAGAGGAAAAGCACACTCCATAAAATCAGCCCCGATCGTCAAACCACCAAAGCATTTAATATAATTACGATTATCTAAAAAGATTAAAGCGTCGGTTTCATCTACTCCTTCACCCATGAAACACAAGTCACCGGTTCGGTAATAATCACTAGCCGGGTCAGCTATCCTTACCAATCTAAAGCCCACCTTCCAAGAACGTCGTTCGGGTAAAGAAAAGTTTCGGCTTGCTGGTCTAAGATAGCGATCAGCACTACTATTACTTCCACCTCTTAAAACCTTGTAAATCCCACTTTTGGGAGGACAGGCTTCTAACAAGGGATCACGTTCTATCACATACCAATCCTCGACCCATTCATAAATATTGCCATACAGGTCATGTACTCCAAAAATATTTGCCTGCTTCTCACCCCTAGCACGTGGATAAGGATTGTTATCTCGGTGAGCATAGGTACTAAGATTTAAGGGGTTATCACCAAAAAACCAAGTGCTTTCACTATTGGCTTTGGCAACATATTCCCATTCTGCTTCTGTGGGTAAACGATAGTAATCTCCACCGGCAATGGTATTAAGTCGATCAATAAAGAGTTGCACATCATGCCAAGATACAGTTTCTACCGGATGACTTTCAACCGGACCAAGTCCACGGTGAGTACTTGGGTTTCCGCCCATAATCGCCATCCATTGTGCTTGGGTAATTTCATATTTACTCATCCAAAAAGTATGCGACATAGGCATTTCAAAATGTCGCTCGTACATTGTACGGCCGGCTTGAGAACCTAATGAGCCAAATTGATAGCTTTGTGGACTCATTTGAATGAACTGAATATTATCAAAAACTTGTTCTTGAGCAACGGCCTGACTCACGAACATGAAAGCAACTATTTGAATCAGTATAATGAGGCATATTCTTATCTTAAAGATCATAGGGATCCCCTTTATTTCTCTATGGAAGATCAAGACAAAAGTCTAATGCATTCACCCATATAAGAAAAGAAAAGATCCAAGCAAAACATCTAAAGAAATGACTTATTATTTGAAACTTTGTTTCTCATAAAGGCTCAAGTTAGCTCTACTAAAATACCGAACGCTCGTTTATATTGATTCATCTCAAACCAATAATGACGTGTGAAGGATCAATCATATGCAAACAGTAAATCGCGCGTTAATTGTTCTTATGAGTTGCCATGCTCTCATCGCTTGCGATGAGTCAGAGCAGGCGTCGGAGCAAAGCGCTAATGAAGCAGGTAATCAAATGATTGCGGGAGAGTCAGCAGGTGATTCTGCCGGTAATTCTGTTGGAGGAACTGCAATCAATGGTGGTGAAGCCGGAGCAGAGACCGGTGGAAAGGCCGGTGGAAGCGAAGCTGGCATAGTGGCGGGAGAATCAGCGGGAGAATCAGCGGGAAATGAAGCAGGTGAGATCATGCCCTATCTTCCTCTTGATCCTTGTCTCGCAGTGAAAGAGGATGAGCCTTCACCTACCGAGGGAGTCTACAATGATTCCCGAGGAGAGTTTAGAGTAAGTGTTGAGGGTGAAGGCTGTGAGCGTATTTTCAATTTAGAGAGCACAGCGCCACAAAGAGACCCCAATGATGCTCTTAATAGACGTTTAACCGAGGCTTCGCATTCCTCACTTCATAGCCATAACCCACTCACAGATGCCCTCTATGCTCTTGCGGTTACAGAGACAGAAGAATGCTCGGTAGATTCAATCTCGGATGGTGCTTTTCTCAATGGCGCAGGTCTTTCTTGTGATCCAGGCGGTTGCTTTGAAACAGGTGCTCTTTGGACTTACGTTTGGACAAGAGATACTGCGTATTCTGTCGATCTTGGACTTGCGCTTGCTGACCCGACTCGCGCTACAAACTCTTTGCGATTTAAGCTGTCTGCTCGACGTGATGGAAGTGCACCTCAGATCATACAAGATACAGGATCAGGCGGAAGCTATCCTATCTCTACCGATAGAAGTGTATGGGCACTTGGTGCTCGCGCTGCTCTCTCGACTTTGAAGGGTGAGGAGCGTAGTCGCTTTGAGTTAGAAGCCTATGAAGCGATGAAAAATACCATCGAACATGATCGCATTATGATTTATGATCCAAGAGATGGTCTTTATCGAGGGGAGCAGAGCTTCCTTGATTGGCGTGAGCAGAGTTACCCAGAGTGGGTTGCTAATGATGTCGTTCATCTTGGAATGTCAAAGTCTCTCTCAACAAATGTTGGGCATTATGCACTTCTCTCATTTGCCACTGAGCTTGCAGAACGAGCAGGGGACGTAGAACAATATACGACATACAGTGAATGGGCAGAGTCTCTTAAAACTTCTATTAATGATCGTTTATGGTTAGATGATGTTGGCCAATACTCAACCTTTATCCCAACAACTCTCGACCCTACTGCAGCTTATCGCTACGACTTGCTAGGCAGTGCATTAGCAATCTCTACAGGTGTAGCAAGCGAGGCTCAAGCACGTCGAATCATCAGTTCTTATCCGCTTTTTCCACATGGTCCTGCGGTTCAGTGGCCACAGCTGAGAGAAATACCGATCTACCACAATCGTGGTATTTGGCCTTTTGTCACCGCTTATGGATTGAGAGCTGCTCGTAAAGTAGGTCATCCGACGGCCGTCAACCTACTTATCGAAAGTATTTTGAGTGGTGCGGGGCTTAATTTATCAAATATGGAGAATCTTGATGCCGGTACAGGACTGGCTTTTGCTGAAGATGGATGGTTGAGCGGTCCGGTTGTTAACTCTCGGCGTCAGCTGTGGTCTGTCGCCGGTGCGCTTGGCCTATTTCATGAGCATATTTTTGGATTAACGCCTAGTCTTGAGGGGCTTGAAGTTGAGCCATGGATCACAGAATACACTCGTCAAAACACGCTTGGAGGATCAAGCCAAGTGTCACTTTCAGGGCTCAAGTGGGGTGGTCGCAAACTGGATGTGATCTTACGTTTTGATGTAGAAACTGAT